>CAYQCJ010000013.1:0-34741 GCA_964416025.1 uncultured Staphylococcaceae bacterium
ATCTCTAGTTGCATCATCAATAAAATCACCATTGATTGAAATTAAATCAACTTTATTTTGATCTTTAATTTGATTAATTTCAGTAATTAAATTAGTGTTTTTATAATCTAAAGAATGATTATGAAAATCGCTAAGAAGCAACATATTGAATTCACCATCACTACCAGCATAAGTTGTTAAACTACCAAAATCATTCGTAATTGTGGTCTCTTTTACATAAAGATTGCGATCAGAAAAAGCTAACAAAGTGCAATACCATGTCGCAATAGTTAAACCAAGACTAACCAAAATAACACCAAACATTTTCCATCCGATGTAAGAAGGGTTAGCCCTAAAATATCTAATCATAATTTATTTTTTGCTATCTAAAGCAGCAATTTCTTTTTTATACTTTTCGATTTCAGGAGTATTTGCAAGAATGAAATGTCCTGGTTCGATTTCGACCATTTTTGGTCTTTCAACTGAATAATCATGTTCCTTACGTGGATCATAAACTATTCTAACTCTGTTCTTTTCAGTTAAAGGGTTTGGTTTTGGAATTGCGCTAAGCAATGATTTTGTATATGGATGAAGAGGATGTTTAAATAATTCATCACTTGTAGCAACTTCAACTAACTCTCCAAAGTACATAACAGCAATACGATCACAGAAATACTTAACAACACTTAAATCGTGAGCAATAAACATAATAGTTAAATTCATTTCTTCTTTTAATTGATTTAAAAGATTGATGATTTGAGCTCTAATTGAAACATCAAGAGCACTGATAGGTTCATCACAAATTAAGAATCTTGGATTCATAACTAAAGCTCTAGCGATACCAATTCTTTGTCTTTGGCCTCCACTAAATTCATGTGGATATCTATTAGCATAATCAGCGATTAAACCGACTTTTTCAAGAGCTTCACAGACTTTTTTATGAGCTTCTTCTTTATTACCAGCAGTATGTGTAATAAGTAAACCTTCTTTAATAATATCTTCAACAGTCATACGAGGATCAAGTGAATCAATAGGATCTTGAAAGATCATTTGAATTTCACTCATTAATTTTTTATCAACATGAGTTTCATCATATTTGATTTGCGAAATCTTAGCTTTTTGAACCTTAACAACATTGTCGCGATATTTCTTAGATTCAACTTTTTTCTCATCGAAAAATTTGTTAACTTCTTCAACATTATTGAATAAAGGATAACTAGCAAATTTTTCGTGAATTTTATCAGTAGCAGTTTGAGCAGTAAACATCGATAAAATTTCTTTTTTATCGGCCTCAAGAGCCTTCATTTTTGCATGATATCTAATATTGGTATATTTAATCTCTTTTTCATTCCAACGTGGTCCAGCGCCGATTCTATAGCCTTTATAATAGATTGAGCCACTTGTGATGTCGTAAAGTCTAATAATCGAACGACCAGTGGTAGTTTTACCACATCCTGATTCACCAACAAGACCAAAACACTCTCCACTCTTAACTTGGAAATTAACATCGTGAACAGCTTTAATTTTGATTTTATTAGGACCTTTTCCGAAAACAAAATATTGTTTTAAATGATTGACACTTAAAATGATGTTTTGGTCGACTAAATCTTGTTTAAATTTACATCTAGATTTAATGTTCTCTAAAGCTAGTTCTTGATTTAAAGAACCTTTAAGTTCATCAACAGCTGGTTGACTATTAATAGCGATTTCTTTCTCGCTAATTTTCTTTTCTTCAACAACCTCGACAGGTTTCATTCCGCCGTTTCTTTGATCAGGAACAAAAACAGTTTCAGAAGGTTTAGAAAAATTCTTATCTACTTTTTCTTTCTTAGCCATAACTATTTAACTCCTTTCAAGGCGTTATCAATACGCGTTTTAACAATCTTAGGCATTTCAACTTTTGGAGCTCCTGGATAGAGAAGCCAAGTTGCAGCATAATGTGTATCAGAAATCTTAAAATATGGTGGCTCATACTTAAAATCGACAGCCAAAGCATATTTACTTCTTAAAGCGAAAGCATCACCTTCTGGTGGGAATCTCATATCTGGAGGTGTTCCAGCTATAGATTCAAGTCTTTCTTTACTATCAATATCAGGAATTGAGGATAATAAAGCCCATGTATACGGATGTTTTGGTTGGAAGAATATTTCAAGACTTGTTCCATATTCTACAATCTTTCCAGCATACATAACAGCGACTCTATCAGCCATATTAGCAACGACACCTAAATCGTGAGTAATGAAAATACAGCTTAAGCCTCTTTCTCTCTTTAATTTATTAATTAATTCAAGAATTTGGGCTTGAATAGTAACATCAAGAGCAGTTGTTGGCTCATCACAAATTAAAATATCTGGATTTGCAGTTAAAGCGATAGCGATAACAATTCTTTGTCTCATACCACCACTAAATTCAAATGGATATTGTTTAAATCTTTGTTTTGGAAGTGGAATACCAACTTCAGTCATAACTTCAAGAGCAATACGTTTTGCTTCGGCTTTAGTAATCTTGGTTTTGTTAATAAAATCATCCTTAACTTTTTCAATATCCCTTGCCAATCCCACGTATTCTTTAAAAACTTTATCAAATTCAGCATTGCCAGTTTTGGTAATAACTTCTTTTTTAATAGAGGCTCTAGCAATACCAGTTGTAACTTCTTCATTACTTTCTTTCTTGAAAATATGCTTAATTCTATATGAAAAATTATTTTCTTTTTCAGCTTCTTTTTCAGATAAAATTTTATATTTCTTTAATTCTTCTTCATTTAATGAAGGAATTAAAGCATTAAGTCTAACTTTAACATCTTCCATCTTTTTATTTAAGACTTCTAATTTTGCATCTCTATCTTTTTTAAGAGATATTTCATAAGCTTTTGTATCTTCAGCAGCAAGTTTCTTCGATTGCTTCAAGGCGCGAGAAAGTAAAGGTTTTAAGTGAGCATAACAAAGTTTTGCATTCTTTAATAATGCCTTTAAACTAACGATTTGTTGATCGATGGTTTCGAGCGCTTGCTCATTTGCAAATTTATGATTTTCTAATTTATGAAGAGCAGCAATATGATCATTAATGTTTTTAATTCTAATATCTTTAATATTAGTATTTACTTTAATTTGTTCATTAATTTTTGCTTTATTAATAGATTCAATTTGAGCATTTAATGAGTCAATTTCAAACTCAATTCCAGCCGAATAATTGACAAAATAGCTATTAACTTTTTCGTAACATTTTTTAAGATTAGCACTATTCTCTTCAATCTTATTTTTATCATTCTTACCGGCCAAAGTGCCTTCTTTTTTAATAAATGATGATAATTCTTTCTTTAAACCATTTAAAATTTCAACTTCGTTTTTAGTCTTTTTTGATTCAAATTCAAGGTTAGCTTTTTCATTACGAAGAACAACTAATTCAGGAGCAATTAATTCATTAAATCTGCTCTTTAAAACGTTCTTGTTAATCATTGTAGCTTCAATGATTTGTTTTCCGACTTTCATAATAGGATTTAAAGATGATAAAGGATCTTGGAAGATCATTCCAATCTTATGTCCTCTAATTCTATGAAATTCTTCTTCAGAAACTCTAATTAAATCTTCACCATTATATAAAATTTGACCACTACTAATAACAGCATTTCCAGGTAAAATACCCATGACTGTTTTGCTAGTAACGGACTTTCCACTACCGGATTCACCGACGATACAAAGAGTCTCACCTTTATATAAATCGAAAGAAACACCACGAACAGCATGAACCATTCCAGAATCAGATTTAAAATCAACACGTAAATCTTTTACTTGTAAAACTTTTGGAGTTTTTGAGTAATCGATTGAACTTACTAATTTATTTTCAATATTTTCACTCATAATTATTCATCACTCCCTTTTAAAGATGGGTTGAACGCATCACGTAAACCGTTGCCGAATAAGTTAAAGCTTATCATGATTAATGCGATAACAACCGCTGGTAAAATCAAACTGTATGGATGTGTTGATAAGTTAGGTTGATTATCACTTAAAATAACACCTAAAGAATCAGTATTTTTTAAACCTAAGCCTAAGTAAGATATTGTGGCTTCACTAAAAATAACACTTGGAATCATTAAGACACTTGAGGTAATAATTGTTCCCATAGCATTAGGTAAAATATGTTTAAAGATTAATCTACTATCTCTAGCACCAAGGGTTCTACTAGCTAAAATATATTCTCTACCTTTGAAACGATAGAATTGAGTTCTAGTTAAACTAGATGTTCCAATCCAACCAGTTAAGCAAAGAGCAAGAGCGAAACTCCAGAAGTTGCTTCCTAAGAATAAAACAACAAGAGTCATAACAACGATCCATGGGACTCCACTTAAAATTTCAGTCAATCTTTGAAGAACGATATCGATCCGACCACCATAGTAACCTTCAATTGATCCTAGAATAAGACCAAATGTGAAGCATACAGCAAATGTTAAGAAACCAAGTAAAAGAGATGTTCTAAGACCACTAAATGTGATTTTAAGCATATCTTTACCATATTTATCTGTTCCTAAAATAAATGTAGGCATGTTGTCGCCATAGCCTTTATAACGATAGTAATAAACTTTACATTTAAAAGTAACAACTTTAGAACCAACAACAGGGTTATTATCAATTGATACAGAAACAATATTTATAACAGGGCAATTATCTTTCTTGATTGAATCGTCATCTTTTTTTGTTTGGAAAGAAGCCATCAATTTAGCTTCTTTACCTTCTTGAAGCATCGAATCACTTAAATCAAGATTACAGCTTCTATTTTTATAAACATCACTATTTTCATCTAATTCAACTTCACCTGTTAATTCGTTAACAGTATAGCCAGCATAGCCAGCAAATTCACTTAAACCAACAGAAATATTATCTTTAACACCAAGAGCATTTTCATAAGAATCTAAAGTAAATGAACATGTATAAGCTTCACCTTTATATAAACTTGTAAAACATTTTGAATTTTGAAAGAATCCAGGATTTGCTATATCTTCATATTTTCCGGTTTCGCTATTTAATTGTTGAATGGTGGCTTTTCTTAATAAAACTTCGTTACCATCTTTAAAAGAAACATTCTTTAATATGTTCTTGATATTCTCAGTTGCATCAGTACTCGAAATAGTAAAACTATTAATAAATAAGGAAGAATTTTGAGTTGTATTATTTTTAAGTAAAAAACCAAATTTTGCATTATTAGCATAATTTGTAAAATCATAGCCTTTTTCACTAACAACAGTTCCTAAGTCAAAACTAATGGTTTTTTCTTCATTTATTGTTTGGAAATCAGTCAATATGTCTTCGCCATTGTCATGAACAATAACAAAGGCAAATTCTCCATCAACACTTTCAGTGTCATCACTAGGAGAAAAAGTTGCTGAAATATTATATGTAAAAGAGGAATCTAAACTGATGGCGCCAGAAGTATAGACACCATAAAATGCAGATTGATCCACTTCTTCGGCATGATATTCGTTTGAATTAACAATCTTAAGTTGTCCACCGGTTACGTTTTCATCAGGTGAATTAACCAAACTTTTTACTGGTTCGGTTAAGTTCATAATAGATCTAAATCCGTATCCGCTTGGATATTTATAGCCTTCGGTATTTTTATAATTTGAATCAGCATTTGTTTCAGCTGTAACTTCATTATTTGAACAAACAACGTTATTATAGCGTTTTGTTCCGTCCCACCAGCCAGTTCCGGCATTAAATAATTTAGGCTCTAAGAATTGTGCTTCTGGATGATTGGTTGTTGTATCATTTTGGATTGCTAATGGCAAAGCAAAAGAGAAAACAAGCAAAATACCTAAAATAATTGCGCCAGCAACACTACTCTTATTTTTCGAAAATCTCTTTAATGCATCTTTAAAGAAAGTAGTAGGTTTTGTTTTAAATTTAACATCATGAATAGAGGCGTTAGCTTGAGTAAGTTCAAAATCAGCTTTAGATAAATCTACAGTATGAGGAACATTACCAGAATCTCTATATGAATAGGTTGAATTTTTTTCTTTATCCATAATTATTTCTTTGCCCCCATTCTAATACGTGGATCAATAAATCCATACGATATATCAAGTAAAACACCAGCTGCTAAACTAATCATTGTAAAAACAGCCATATCAACCATCAAAACGTTGTAATCTTTTTTATTAATACATTCAATAAATAATCCACCGATTCCAGGAATTCCATAAAGACTTTCAAGAATCATGGAACCACCTAAAATTCCAATAAATTCAGCAATAATTGAAGGAACAATTGGAACCATGGCGTTTCTTAAAGCATGTCTAACAATCGATTGTCTTCTTGTTAAACCTTTAGTTCTAGCAAGTAAAAGATAATCGCTTGACATAACTTCACAAAGCTCAGCACGAGTAAAACGGCAATATCCACAAATCGAACCAAACGACAATGATACGACAGGAATTATATAACCTAAAGCTTTTTGTCCACTAGACATGCTAGCAAGTGGCCATTGTGATGGAAGCCATTGATTTTCGTAGCAAAGCCATAACATTAATAAAGAAATAATAACAAATGAAGGGACCGAAATAAAAACCATGACAAGAGTGGAAATAATATGGTCAGTTAATTTGTTTTTCTTTAAAGCAGCCCAAATACCCAATAAAATACCGAACGGAACAGCAATAATAACAGAAATAATGTTGATAGAAATACTGACAGGAAGTTTTTGAGCAATAATATACATTGCACTGTAATTTGGTAAAACACTTGTCGATGTTCCCCAATCCCATTTTGTAAAAATATTACCGATCCAATTAAAATATTGGTCCATAATACTTGCTTGATATAAATAAACATTATCTGATCCACAAACTGAAACTGGAACATGCCATAAAAGGGTGCCAAGAGCAGCATTTTCTTCACTTACTTGAATAACATAACCTAAATCAATTTGATCTTGATAAAAAGCCCATTGACTTGCTGGAAATCCCGCAGGTTTTTGGAATGGTAACAACTTCATTAAAATAAAAGTTAGTGACAATATTACAAAGAGTGTTAATAGTGCCAAAGCTAATCTTTTGAGTACATATTTCCGCATTTTTTCTCCTAGAAAACATTCTTATTATATAATAATTTTATACTATATAAAACACAAAATATTTAACAAAAAAGAACCGACTTATCGTCAATTCTTTTTTGATAAAAACTAACGTCTATAACTTAATTGAATAACTTGAATTAGTTGGAATTTTACCTTGATCAGTATCGATTGTAAGGTTGTAATTACAGGTTAATTCAATCTTTGTGTAATCCTTACTATTGATCGAGGTTTTATCTCCACTTTCTTCATCAGCAGTTAAAATAACATCAATTTTCGTTGGAATCTTAAACACAATATTTTTATAAGTTTTTGTTGCATCAGTTCCAACAGCGTCTTTAATTTCAAATCCACTAGCAATATCATCGAAACCAATAGCATAAGTTTGTGTTGTTATGCTTGAAGCGATCGATTTGTCTTCATAAGAAATAACAGCAATGTTTCCTGTACTACTTAAGTTAATTTCAGCTCCAGCTGCAGAAATTTGTTCAACAAGGAGTGTATAAACAGTATAGTTACCATCGACTTTCTTGGTAATCTTTGTTGTATCAGCCTTAACGGGTGAAGTCTCGACATATCCTTCATCATTGATGATGGCACCTTTGTTAGCGGCTGTCCAAAGCGAATCATAAGACCAAACTTTATCTTTATAAACTAATGAACCATCAGGTTTGCTAGTATCAGTTCCAAAGTTAAGTGTAAATCCACTTGAGTTATCACTCTTTAAAACTTCCATAAATCCAAGAGGATCAAGGCTGCTTCCAGAAATAGATCCGAAACCTAAATCAAATTGACCTTTTCTCATTTTTTCATAAACAAGTGAATATTCACTACTACCATCGACATTAACAACATCAACTTTGAATTGAGAATTAACACTATTTACAGAATCTTCAATATATTTTTCAAGATCTGCACCATATTCTTTTGTATCTCCTGTATTCATCCAAATAATTTTCATTTCGCCTTTATATGGAAGAGTAACATCACCATTAGAAACCATTTCGTTGATAGCATTTCTAAAACAGGTTTTACTAGCTTCAAGATTATATCCATAAGTGTCTGGATAATAATTTGCTAAATTGTCTTTGTGTTGTTTAGTGTTGGAATAAGAAGCACTAATGCCAGCTGCTGTTGCTTCATTTCCTTCAGGATCCCACATATAAGAAGGAGCAAAATAATCTTGACTTGGATTAACGCCTCTTGCAGTAGCATATTCTTCTCTATTGATAGCAAATGAAATACCATTTAAGAAGTTTTTGTTTGACATGAATGGTTTAATTTTCCAATAATCAGTTGTTGATTGTTGTGAAATTGTTCCGTTTACACCGAATAATTTAACCCATTCTTCTTGAGTACAACTATTTATATTTAATTTAAATGTTGAGTCACCTTCAGTTTTTTTAACAATTCCTTGAGCAAAAGATTCATTAATTGTTTCTTTTGTTAAAGAAGCAGCATCAAGCAAACCATTTTTAAAGTTTTTGACCATAATAGCCGAATCAGTACCTGTCTCATAAGCTCTCATATGAATTCCAGGAATTCCAACGTACTTTCCAGGTTCGATTGATTGATAATTTTCATTTTTTTTGAAAACGTATTCACCATTTGTTGTATCAAATTCTTCAATAATATACGGTCCAACAGAAAGAACAGAATCTTTGACTGCTAAACCGTTATTTTCATTACCTTTTCCATAATATGTTGGGCCTACAAAATCCAAAAATTCTTGTGGAACAGGAGCTGATAAATTAGAACCTAAATTATATTTTGCATAAAAAATAGAAAGAGGGCTATTTAATGTATAAACAAGATATTCACCACCGTCATCACTCCCTGTTTTTAATCCAACATTATTATTAAATAAAGTCTTATCATTGGTTTTATCAGTGCCTTTTCCAGTTGAATTATAATAAGATAATGAACCTTTTAAAGAACCACTGCTAGTTAAAGAAACTTGCTCAGCACCTCTATAATAGGAATTTCTCTTAGTGATTAAATTTCTATAACCAGTAACATAATCTTCGAGTTTTAATAAACGGTTGTTATAGCCAGCAACAGTTAAATTAGAAGATAAAGTTGAATATTTAACACCATTATTACCAGTTTTAACGTAAATTTTAAATGAAGAGAATAATCCAGTCGAATTATTAATTTCATCATCAGTTAAAACTTTAGTTAAATTATTATTAGCATCAACCTCACAAGGAATTGGATCGCTTTTTGCTAAAATTCCCTTCCATTGATATCCGTTTTTATCAGCATTTAATTCAGTTCCATAAAGACTAGAAGAAATATTACCATATAAGTCAGCAGTGACTGAACCTTGATCATCCATATAACAAATATTTTTAATACCAGTAGCAGCTCCTGAATGGTAATAATTTGCCCAATCAGCATGTCCTGGATAAGTTGAAGCATTTACTCCGTCAGTGCCATCATTATTTTTAAGATTTCCAGTTAATGTTCCGTCGCTTAAAACACCGTATCCATAACCAGTAATATATGAAGTAGTTGGGAAATTAATACGTTTTGAATAAACGATTTTTCCACCATTTTCAAACAATGTTAAACCAGTTAATTGGTTATCAATAGCATACTTTTCTAAGGCTGCAGTAATATCAAGTTTATTTGTGTAAGAACTAGCTGCATAATTTGCAACACCACTCTTAAGACGTGAAGTTAAAACTGTAAAATTAAGAACTTTCTTAACTTTATTTCCGTTTCCGTCATCGCTATTATTGGCAGTAACAGTAACTGTAGCTGTTCCTTCTGCCTTAAAATAAACAGTTCCACCATTATCTACATCAAGAATATCGGTATCGCTTGAATCAAAGGTCCAAGTAGTAGTAGTTCCAGCTGGAGCACTAATGGTTGGAGAAAGTTTTCCTGATTCATTAACGTAACCATCAAATGAAGTACCTTTATTTCCTTCAAATGTAACATTAAAACATGTAACCTTATCGTCAGTTACAACATTATTAGTTCCACAACCAGCGAGTAAAGCAAGTGGCAAACTCATAAGAGTAGCTGCGCATAATGTAAATATCAATTTCTTTTTCTTCATAATATCTCCTTAGGCAAAATTGTGCCTTGATAATATATACTTAGTATATATATTTGTAAGTTCAGTCTAACAAAACTTAATATAAAATTAACACTAAATACTTTGCTTAATAACAATGTTTAGTGCAATAGCAACAACAATGAATATTGTAGCAATAATTAATGGAACTAAAAAGTCGAAATTTTTGAATTTTCTCTTTATTTTTTTGCTATCTTTATATTCGTTTAAATCGTTATAACGACGTTTGTTTTCTGTAAAAATTGCCGGTAACATCATGATTCCGTAGAAGAAGAAATCTAAATAACCAGCAAGATACAAAAAAGTCATTAAACTACATACAGCAAGACAACCTCCACCAATAAAACACCCATCACAAGCACTTTTTAAGTTAGGTCCTCCATTAAAAAGAAAATAAACGAGCAAAAAAATTCCAGTCCCAAGTACTGCGTAAACTATCGATCTAACACCGTAATAAATAATTTTTTTGCTCATATTTTTTATTAAAACAAAGAGCACGAGTGTGCCCTTTGTTTATATTTTATTTTTTGTCTTCTTTGTCGCCTGCACCGTTTTTGGTAGCTTTAATAAATTTCTTTTTAAAGACGAAGAAATATAAAGCGACTCCAAGACCAGCAACAACAATTATTGGTAAGCCAATTGCTAAGAAGTAAGCAGCGCCTGCAGGAAGCGAAGGATAAGAAGCTCCTTTATCACTTGAAGCAGTCGCTTGAATTCTAAATTTACCAGTTGAAGTTTTAAACTTTATTGAGTCACCAACAACTTCATACTCAATTGTATCTTCAGTGCTAGTGCCTTCAAATACTTTAGCTGTACTTAAATCCATACCTTTTAAACTAACAAAGACATAATAACTGGATTTCATTTTGTAAGTTAATCCAGATCCATCTTTATAAGTTAATACATATGATGAATCGAAATCAAATTTAGTCTCAGCTTTATTATCAGTAACTGTTCTATTAACTTCGGCTCCAGCTGCTAATTCAGTTGATTCGACCGTTACTCTACCAGCAAGTGAATCGCCAAGATAGAAGATATCGAAAATTTTATTTCCAGCACCATCTTCAATATTGACAGTTACTTTACCACTTTCGTTATTAGCATAAATATCACTTAATTTAATATCGAGGTAATATCCGCCATTATATCTAGATAAATCAAATGGAATGACACCACCATTAATAGCAACAGCAGTTAATCCTTGAGTATTCGTTAAAGTTAAATACGTTTCACTATATTTAAGTCTAAGGTAATCTTCGCCATTCTTCTTAACTGTTTCTTTAGTTTGTGAAACAGGAAGTTTGCTATCAAGAACAAGATTATAACTCTTAGTTTGTAAGGTGTTACTACCTAAAACTGTCATATTGAAAGTCAAAGTATAATTTCCATCTGGAAGTTTAGCATTACGATTGCTTTGTTGATATAAAGGAAGAACAGCTCTACCTCTATGAGCAATAATATTGCTATTGACGTAACTTGAACCAACATGTGACTTATATAAATAAGTTGTTCCATTGATTGAGTCGACTAAATTTGTATCTCCAGTTGTATAAACTGTTTTACCGTTAGAATCCTTCAAAACAATTGAGTTATCAGAAATACTACGTAATACAAATGTTTGAACATAAAGAACATCACTTGTATCTCCACCAGCATAAATAGTATTTGTTTTTGAATCATAAGTAACTTGGTTGCCAACATTTTTAATGTTACCTTTGTTATATAGAATAGAATCAGTACCAGCCATCGAAAGATATTGTTCTTTGCTCATAGAAACAATTGTTGAACTAATATCCATATTTGGAAGATTTAAACTTGTTCCAGTTCCAACGTAATTAACTAAATCACTTGGATAATATTTTTGATCACTATTAGCTTTTTCAAAATCAAATTCTTCGATAGCACTAGCAGTTTCGTATTTACTTACTGTCTTATCGTCAGATTTACTAGAACCATAAAATCCTAAATAAGGGATTGAAAGTTTAATAGTGTCGACGGTGTCAGTTGGAGTAAAGACAACATAACCTTCAAGATAAGTACCATTTTTGAAATCAGCATCAATCCTAGCTTTTTCTTCGGTAGTTAATTCATACTCAATTCCTGAAATAGTCGATGTTCCAACAGGAATTGTTTTATCAAATTCCTTTGTTGCAATAACTGTATCGTGATTAGTTTGGAAGGTCGATCCTTCAAATTCATAATCAGAACCATGTGTAGATTCACTGCTTTCAGTAACTTCACCAGTTTCGTAATTGATAGTATCTGATTTATGGTTTTCATAATTAAAATAAGATTTTGTTTCAGGTTTCATAACATACAAAGTAGCTTTATAATTTCTACTTGTTGTGCCTTCGTTATGAGCTAAGAACGAAAGAGAAATTTTTCCATCACGAACTAAATCGTTGTATTTTAATTCAACTTTAGCTTTTGTAGTTCCGGTTTCACCAAATTTTCCATTGGTTTTGGATTCTAATCCTTCAAAATAAATATCTGAACTAATAGCATCAGTGACATTAACTTCACCAGCACCTTGTCTTCTAGGAGAATACATGACGTCCTTTTCAACTGTCTTTCCAGTTATAGGATGTGTATTGTTTTCAGTATATTGATCAGCAGTAGTCATTGTTCTCATTGAGATAGTCTTTTTATATGCAAGACGCTTTTCTTCAGTCATGTCTTTAGTTTTTTCACCAACCATTAAAGCAACAGCGCCAGTATAGTTAGGAGCAGACATACTAGTTCCACTTAAATAAGCCCAAGCGTTTGTGTTTGGTTCATATTTACCATTAGAATCAGCTTTTCCAGGGACAGCGCCTAAAACACTAGCTCCTGGAGCAGATATTTCTGGATTTATTCTTAAATCGTAGGTTGCACCATCACTAGAATAATCGCTCATTTCATCAGCATTTGGATTATCAGCAATCATCTTTTGCGCAATGGTTAATTTTCCAAGTCCATTATTGGCGTTTTGAAAATAAGTTCTATCTCTATAAAGAGCGAAAACAACAGGAATTGTTGGGAATGTGTAACCAGTTGAGTCTCCCCAAGCCATACCGAAAGTAAAATCGGTAGCAGTTGGATCGTTATTGACAACAACAAGAGCAGCACATCCTTGATCAGCAGCATAAGTTGCCTTATTTGAGAAAGAAATATCACCTCTATCAACGACAGCAATCTTATCTTTAAAGGAGAAACCTTCAGCTTGTGAACTCTTAAATGTATTGTAGTCGCTTGTTCTTCCATATTCAGGAATAACACAATAATCAAATTCAGTTTTTCCTAAAGTTGTAATTAATGAATTTAATTTTAATTCATCAGGAGTAGTTGTTTGAGTAGCTTTACTCTTAGCTTCATCTTTATATGAAACAGGTTGTTCTTTAGTTGATATATTACCTTCATCATCTCTTGCTTGATAAGAAACGATTAAAGCATCTTCATAATAATTTTTTTCAAGATTAGTTGAAGCAATAATCATACTATTAGAATCGTTTGCGTAACTTCCTAAAACACCAGTTTCAATCGAATCAGTCGACCAATTGGCGTAAGGACCCATTGAAGAATATAATCCTTTTCCGCCGTTACCAGCAGAAATATTAACGCTACATCCTAACTTTTTAAGATTTTTAAAAGCAGTAATTGATGTTGATTTGCTGCTAAAATCATCAAGATCACTTCCTAATGACATATTGACACAATCAACACCTAAAGCAACACAATCTTCTAAAGCTTCAATAATATCACTATCAGCAGCTCCAGTAGAAGCAGTAATTTTTCCATCAGTTTCTTGATAATTTTCTCTAAAAACTTTCATTAATGCTAATTGAGCATTTGGAGCAATACCTTTATAGACATCACCATTTGCAGCCGCAATGGAAGCGACGTGAGTTCCGTGTTCATCATATTGACTATAAACATCATAATCATTTTTATGACCTAAATTGGAATCGCCACCATAATCATAATAGAAGGGAATTTTATTATTTAAATAAGTTGATGTGTATTCACCTTGAGCGACTCCGCCTGCAGGTTTTCCATTAAAACCAACTTGATTAACTAAATTAAGCATCTCATCTTTTGAATATCTAACAACACTATTATCAAGGTCTTTAAACCAAGAGTGAGCGAAATCATTGGAGGCTTTATATTGAGCAACACCATCAACAACAGCTCTTTGAGTTGGATCGACAGCAAAAGAAGCATCAAGAATAGCAATAATAGTGTTTGAACCTTGTGTTGAAGTTGTAGGAATCTTCATAGTTTCAGCACTATAATTTGTTTTTTGCGCATCTTGAAGTGTGTAATCTGAATCATCATTACCATCCATATGCGCTAAAGTTGAAATACTTTCAGTACTAGAAGCTTCATCGTTTGAAAATCTATATGTTTTATCTTCATTAACACGACTAATTCCACTAAAATTACTCATTGAATCAGCTAATGTACTATTAGTTTCAATAACAATTGCATTGACAGATTTTGTAAAGGTTTCTTTTAAAATAAAACTAGAACCATAACGACTTCTTAATCTACTTAACATAAATTCTTGATTTTCAATAACTTTATCTTCGTTTCCGACGAGTGAATTATCAAATTCAACAATGTAAGATTTTAAAACTCTTTCTTCACTAATAACGCCGCTACTTGCAGGAGTAGCAAAGTTAGTCGCAAATGCTAAAGCGCCAAATGTTGCCGCTAATATTGTAAATTTTTTATAATTTTTCATTTAATATACCCCCAAATTAAGCCGTAAACGTTTTTAAATAATCAGTAACATAACTTGGAGTAAGTGTTGATCCAAAATTATAGAACGACATATTATATCCGCTTAAATCATTTCTTAATAACCAAACTGTCATACTCTTAACTACTGAAGTATCACCGGAGTTTGCTAAAACTGGCACTACAGCAATCATATCGAATGCTGAAGCTGAAATTGCAGTAGATAAGAAAGAACTGAAATAATTATTAAACATATCAGTAATAGTATTCTTTACTGTGTTATCTCTACTAATAATAAATGGAGATATAGTCGTTGAATAATTAGCGTCTTTATACCAAGTGAAGCCTTTTCCACCATTATCGTAATCTGTAGAAAGTAATGATGAGAAAATTGAACTTAAATAAGTGTAAGAAATCGATGTGCCAAAAATTTGATTTTGCATATCATCGGTGTAACTTAAATCAAAGAAATTATCTCTTGTAACATTAGTTTCAGTTCCAGCAGTATCTTTAACTTTAATTTGCGAAACATACATATCGTTGAGAGCGTATTCATAGCCTTTATCACCTTTATTTGCTGGAGCAACATAGCCAACGCCACCAGAAATAGTAGTAGTTACAGGATTTTTATCTCCATCAACAATTACGTTTCCATCATCATCAAATGTATTTATTGTTTTTGATTTATCTGTAGCAATGTATCCAATATTTGGAATATAGAATTTCTTGCCTTCTTCAGAGTTAGCATAAATCCAATCTCTCATAGAATCATCATATTCAACAAATAATCCGTCATCAGTAAAGAATGTTTTACCGACATTAATATTTGTGCCATCTTTCATAGATAAGCTTAATAAATCAAGAGTGTAGTTATTTGCGTTTACTGCAGATTGAAGAAATCCATCACTAATAACTTTATCGATCGAAGTATCGTAACATCTATCAGCTTTTTCCATGTAAGTATCTAATGAATCAGAACTAGTTGTGCCAATATTATTGACAGTTAAAGTTGTGTAACCATGACTGCCTAAATAAGCTTTCATATAAAGATCATAACGGCCAACAACACTACCGCTATTATCGGTAACAACTTTATTTAATTCGATATCAATACGACTCATGATTTCAATTAAACTTGAAGACCATCCACACATATTCAAGAAAGAAATTGCAAATGGGTTGTTGGCAATTGATTTTGACCAATCATCATCTTCAGCACCAGCATTATTTTTCTTTTCGGTTGGATCAAGGATAACTTCATAACTAAATTTTCCATTAATAGTATTGGTTGGAACATCAGATAAAGAAAAATTAGCAAAAGTATCAGTCAAATTAGCATTCCACCAATTTGCTTGACTACTCATTGGTTTACTAGCTTCAATTTCACCACTATCAGTAGCTAAATTAACTTGATAAACTCCTTGAGCATAATTACGATTATTAACTGTATCGTTGTAACCATCAAAATTTACATAACCAATATCGCTATCAATTTTTCTTCCTCTATCGCCAACAGCTTCTTCAGCAGCGGTTTTATTATAAGTAATTTTTTCAAAATAATTCTCAGCAAAAATCTCTTTGTAATGGAATCCATATGTATTCACAGTTGTTCCGACAGTGTTATAAATTTCCATTGTATAATTTTTGCTTGAACGTAAGGTTGAGAAGAGATTATAAACATTTTGATTTGAAACAGTGACACTAATTGTAAAGAAAGCTGAAGCAAAACCTTCTTTCGAAACTTCAACTAAAAAACTTCCTTCTTCAGTTAATTTAGTTCCTTTTTCTGGATTAGTTGTGTATTTTGTTGAAACAGTAGAAGAAAATTCTTCTTCGCCTTTCATGATAATTTCACGAACATTTAAACCAGTGGTCGAAAATGAGTTGCCAACTTTATAAGCAACTTTACTTGGGTAAGAAGTAATAGCTAGCTTTTTGGTTACAATTTCATCACCAACAACAACATCAAAACTAGCATCTTTATAGCCACCTTTGGTAATATTAATTGTAAATGTGCCTTCTTTTTCGAAAACATATCCTTCTTCAAAAGAAATTTTGTAATCGGTAATAACCTCAGTAGAATCGGCACTTAAATAGCCGTTAACAACTTTTTTGCTAACGACACTAAGTCCTTCTAATTCTAAAGCTTCACCAACTTTATAAGTTGTCTTAATTGGTGCACTATCAACCACTAATGCGTTGTCTGTAAAAGAAGAACAGCTTGTTGCTACACCTAATGTGCTAACAATAAGAGCTGAAAAACTAAGCGCACCAATTAAACTAATAATTGATTTTTTTCTCATCATAAATCCTCCTCAAAATGCTTAACAATTTTACGTTATTATAATATATATTAAATACTAAACTAAGTAAATTAATACTATCTTAATATCACATTATTTAATACTTATTTTAACTGTCGCTCCAGTGTCCGATAAATCTTGAATTGTGATTTTATAATTCATAGGACTTCCATCATTTAAAGTGTTGGTTTGAGATGGTAAACCAATCGAATAATTTAAGCCATTATTGGCAGAAAATGCGATTTCATCGTCTTTTTTAAATAAATCAGCATCATCGCTTACATAAATTGCTCCTACTGGATTATGTGAAAAATTCTTAGGCAATAAAGTAGTTAATAAATATGAATTATTTGTAGACTTATCACAGTAACCATTTGCTACCGATGGACTATTGGTAAACTTGGTCGAAATCATTGAATCAATATCTTCAATAAATTCAATATATTTTGTTGATCCAGATACATACTTAACGCCACGAGCATCGATATGAGTCATTCTGATACCGGCTGATTGATAATATTTAATAACTGAACCATCAGTTTTTGTTGGATCAACATGCCCATTTAAACTATCCAAATAATTAATGGTTCCTTTATTTTCGGTCAATAAAGATAAAGTAATATATTCATCAAAAGGAGTGTTATTGAAAGCATAATCAGTTGTGCTGCTATCTTTTAAAATAATAAAATCCCCTTTATTATTGAAAGATTTTAAATTAATTGTAATATCTTCGCCTGAATTTTCGGTAACTAAAATCGGACTAACCCAACCTAAAGAAAACTTTGAAAAAGCACTATGATCGCCAATATTATAATCCATCATATCAATAGCAGCCATTGGTGAAATATAAGCGTTGCCACTATTGGTATTATAATAATCAACTAAACCTAATTGATGGCCAAATTCATGAATAAAAGTATGGGAATCAATTCCGTAATTCCATACCCTTTAAAAATCAAAGAAAGACTTCCCCAGGAATAGGTCATTCCGGTAGGCGAAGTAAAATTAGCACCATCTTTATTATTCACATTATAAAATGTAAAATTCCAAAAATATGCCGTTCCTGCCGCAGCTAATTTAGCTAATGCATAATCTTCTGTATAATCAGGAGCACTATATACTAAATAAACTTCATCATCAAAACCATCTTTATCATTATCATAATCAGTAAGATCAATTGTCGTTGCCTCTTTGACCCAATTTAAAGCTTTTTCAAGAACCATATAAGTCCCGTAATCTGTTGAAACAGAATCGCTTTTATAAGAGGCTTTTCCGATTTCTTCTGGAGTCATATTTAAATCAAACCAATCAGTTACTTCGCCACTTAAATTTAACTTTCCATAACTTGATTTTTCATAATAACTAGCCAAAGATTCATAATTGGTATCACTTGAAGAACCAAAAAATGCTTTTTCAATAATCGCTTTATTTTCGTTTGTTGCTCTTGTTTTATAACCTTTAATTGTTACTGGAATAACCAGCAGTTTTTGATTTCCAAGCGAATTAAAATGAGGAAAACCTCTGTTTTTCCATAACTTATAATAATTTGAAGTATTTGCAATATTTAATTGAGTTGCCGATAATTCTTTTAATTCGCCATCTAAACTTGAGGTAATAACAACGTTATTTTCTCCCGCTTTTAACTTAAAAGAATAAGTACAAAAAGCAAAATGTAATTCTGTATCATTTGCTTTAACGCTATTGATCTTGCAATTTTTTAAAACAGTGATTGTGAGTTTACAAACTGCATTTTTTACCATTTCATCTTAGCTTAAATTCGAGCTAACTTGAATAGCATTTTCGCCAAAAACATATGCTATTGTAGATTTATTTTCATTATCAACCACAATTTCCGAATCAGAAGAACGTCCAAAAAGAGGAAGACTTAAAGCAATCAAAGACGAAATTAAAACGATTCTTTTAAAAGATTTAGCCTTCATAATTTCCGTCCGAACAAACAACTTTTGGTGAATTACTACCGGTATCCCACTCAATTACATTATTAGAAGAATCAGTAAATTTACTATTATCAGCTAATGTTTGGAATTCAGCCTTAGTTCCTGCAAAATCAATTGTTATGGCGTTTGCTCCATAAAAAGAGTTTTTGATATCAGTAATTTTATTTGAAAAATTAAGAGTCTTTAAACTATATAGAGTCGTAGAAGATTCGCTTGGATTTTGAGATACATATGAAGAACTTCTATACCCTAAATTTGTGACACCATCGGGCACTGTATAAGCGTTATTAGTGTTTACTTTGCATGATGGATAATAGATTAAAGTTGTCTTGTCTTTATTAAATAAAACTTCATTATCCCCTGCAAAGACCCCATTATTTTCACTGACAGTAATAGATTTTAAAGAAGTAGTAGCACAAAAGCATCTTCTCCAATTGAGGTTACGGTTGAAGGAAGAACTATGCTTGAAACACCAGAAATATAACTTAAACCATTAACCTTAATCTCTTCTAATCCTTCGTTTAGTGTAATTTTTGTCATCTTTGAATCACTAAGAAAGCAAGAAGATCCAATTGATTTTACGCTTCCAGGAATATCAATTTCTGTTAAAGTTAAGAATTGTTGAAAAGTTCAATCCTTAAGTTCTTTGAGACTATTTGATAATTTAATAGTTTTCATATTACTGCACGTTTTAAAAGCAGCAGTTCCTAAATCGGTTACGATGTCACTCATTACAAAATTAATTAATCCTGTGCAACCTGCAAAAGCATTGTCTCCAATACTTAACAAACCGTCATTAAGAGTAATATCAATCATTTTTGAACTATTAAATGCGTAACTATCGATATATTTTGTGGTAGTAGGAACGGAATAACTTGTTCCTTTTCCGTCAGGATAAGCTAATAAATGTTCTTTATTTTTCCTAAAAAGAACACCATTAATCGTTGTATAATTTGTATTATTTTCACTCACATTAAAATTATTTAATGTTGATAAACCAATAAAAGCAGATTCTTCAATTGTTGTAATTGTTTTTGGAACATTTATAGTTTTCGTTCCATTAGCCGAAACAAATGATTTCCCTAAAATTTTTGAAACATTTTTATTTCTATATTGAGATGGAATATCAACTGTAGTTGGTGCTTTCCCTGTAAATGAATAACTTTTTATAAAATAAGAATCGCTATCTTCATCAAATACAAAAGTAAAATCACGTAAGTGAGATTGATCATAAATTTCTTCATCTTTGGTAAAAAAAACAATGAATTTCATTATCTCCAGCAACCAAAGTTATAGCATTGATATCTTCAATTTTTACATCATTTAAAGTGGTGTAACTTAAGACATATTTATCATCCATTGTAACATCTAATACAACAATATCCCCCGCGAAATAGGCTTCTTTTTCATTTTTAATAGAAATATCAGCAAAATCAAACATATCAAAAATTTCTATGTTTGCACTAGCTTTGCTAACCTCGTTACAACTAGTTAATGATAGAGTTGTAAAAGAAGAAAGTAATAAAACCGATAATTTGAAAATACTTTTTTTCATTATTTGTTGCCTCCTAAATTGTCTAAGGCTGAAAAAGGAATAACCGTTGAGCCTTGATTGGAATAATTTACATAAACAGTACCACTATAAGAATTAAAACTTGAATCATAATAAGAATATTTAATAATGGCAGAACTTAAATTACCTGAATTATCTAATTTTAAAGATAAACTTGAAGCATTTAAAATATTGTTTGACCTTACTTCTTTGAAAACAGGAGTTAACGTATAGCCAAAAACAACACTAAGATAATCTTTATCTAATTTATACAAATTAGTTGTTTTATCAAAAGTAAATAATTCCGAACTAACCGTATTGACTATTGGAATTAAATCGTTATAAACACAGGAATCTTGATTTAATTTTCCAAATTTTGTGCTGTTTGATGGTTCCCAACTTCCGAATCGATCATCATATCCATAGGCTTCATAATGCTTTCCGTCTTCTCCTACTCTAAGCATATAATCATTAGCACTATTGAATTCAGATTCACTTCCTTTATAATCATTAAAATACTTAACATAAGCATTTTTTCCATCAAAGAAGAACTTGTTTGTTGAAGAAGTTGTAGTTGAATTTGAAGTGGCATCATCTCTAACTGTGATAGTAATCTTTTTCTCATTAAATTTTGAAAAAGCTGATTTTAAAGCAGAATTAGCACTAGAACCATCTTTTTTAACTGGTGTTAAATGATCAATTAAAGTATCTCCAATTTTTAAAACATCAAAAGTAACTGATTGGTGAATTATGTAATACAAAGAAGATTGAGATATGGTGTCAGTTTCACCGACTTTGCGATCTTCAGGTTCGAAATAAAATTTAGAAAAATTACCATCGTCGTCCATTGTAAAAGTGTTTACACTAGGAACGCCTTTAAGACCAACCGACATAAAGTAGCAAAATTTAGAAAATAACTGCGATACTTTTTCGTTATCTAATTCATACTCATTAGTACTTATTCCCGTGAAATCGCTTCCGAAAATGTAATAAAATGGGTTATCTAAAAAGGTGCCAACAAAAGAAATTAACGCTGAATCACTGGTCAAATAATTTTTAACCTTCGTTAATAGTTACAATATTTACTGCTCCATCTGAATCTTTTGCAGTAATTTCACCAATTTTTTTATTAGTTCCAAGAGCAACAGAAATTGTTATAGTATCGCCTTCTTTAGCACTTTCTTTATCAAAAGATAATGTACCGCCTTCGCCAATAATACCTATAGTAATTTTATATGTTTCAACTATTGGTTCAGGTTTTGTTTCGCTATTGCAACCAACAATTGTATTTCCCCCAACCAAAAGACAACCCATCAAAGATAAAGTTGGAAGAATTCTTTTTTTCATTATTATCTCCTTCATTTTTTAAAATTGTATTTTAAAATAACTCTTCTATCAATTTGTTAAATTCAAGAAGTAAAATAATCTAATAAAAATCATATATTAGATATTTATGTATCAAAAAAACGCCATTTAGGCGTTTAATTTTAAAATTGTAATAATCTAATTAATAAGCAGATTCAGCTTTTCTTTGAATTTGACCGAGGCCTAAACCAGCAACAACAAATCCGCCGATAATAACAATGATACAAGCTAAGATTGCACCCCATTGAGTGTAATCTGTTAATAATGTTGTGATTGAACCAATTCCAACAGGTCCATGATATCTAAATAAAACTAAAGCACAGCCATACATCGAACCAGCCGTTAATAAAAGTAAACCACCTAAAACAAGTAAGAAAACTTTTAAGCCACTTTGTTTCATAAATGGTGCACAAACAACAATTAAGAAAGCAACACCAATAAATATAAGTGTAATTAAATTTGCTGAACAAATTCTTCCTAATCCGCCATAATTAATTGATGCAAACATTGAAACAGTTGAACCATCTTCAAATGCACCGATTGGAGCAAATCCAAGAAGTAAACCAGCAACGATACAAACGAGAGCGACAATATAACCAATAAAACCTTTTTTCATATAAAAACCTCAACTTTTTACTGCTTATGATTTTATCATAATTGACCTAAATTACAAGAAAGTTTATAAATACTATAAAAATCTTAACTGCACTAAACTTAAACACCGCTTAAACAAACCAAAATCTCTCAATTACTTACTTATTTAAAATTATTTCATTATAAATTTCTTCACATTCCTCACCTGCTAAAAATCCTTTATCAATCAAATGAGGATATAGAGCTTCAATAACGTGGCAATTACCCTTAATAATAATTTTTGCTTCATTATGACAATTTGTTAAAATTTCATATAAATATTTTGTTTTGTTATCGCCACTCTTTAGACCGTTTTCTAAGAAATCGACATCAGCATATTGATCCCCAAACATACCTTCATCAAACATATTGCTAATCATCAAAACAGCCTGATGATAATCAGATGAACAACCAATACATGGTTCTCCAATATATTCTTCTTCGGCAGCTCTACCAGCTAATGATATAACAATTAATTTCATTAATGATGACTTTTTTCTTGCATCAATTCCTTCATCTTCTTCAGAAAATTTAACTTTATCTTGAATAATTGTGGCACCTAAATCATCATCATAATTTTCAATAGAGATATCGCATGAAACGCCCAAAAGTGCCTTAGCAACGATATAATGTCCTAATTCGTGATAAGCAGTTATTTTCTCACTGCCTTTCATTTTTCTTTTTTTAATATCTTGAAATCTAATTTCATTAATTGCATCAAAGAAATCTTCGTTTTTTAATTCTTTTCTTCCTGAATAATTCACTCTAGAACAAGTTTTATTGATTAAAGCTTTAATGTCAGCTCCAGAAAAAGAACCTGTTTTACTTAATAACGAATCCATATCAAGTTTTGATGAATTTAAATTAATTTTATTTAAATAGAAAGAAAAGATTTCAGCTCTTTCTTCTCTTGTTGGGAGTGATAAACAAATATGCTCATCGATTCTTCCGGCTCGTAAAACTTCTTCTGGTAAGTCATCTTTCGATGATGTTGTCGCTAAAAACATAATCCCTTCATTTTCTGAAAAACCATCCAATATTGTCAATAAAGTAGATAATGTATCTCTTTGATAAGGTGAATAACTATCACTAGATTTGCTTGGCAAATATTTATCAAGTTCATCGATATAAATTATTGATGGAGAAGATTTTGAAGCTTTATTAAAGACTTTATTTAATTGTTCAGAAGCAGAGTCCTTATTATAAAAAAGATTACAAACATAAAAATTAGCAACACTTAAATTAGCAATAATTTTTGCTATTTGAGTTTTTCCAACACCTGATGGACCGGAAATAATCAATCCTTTAGGCAAAAATATACCGTGTTCACGTAATTCTTGAAAATTATTTATGTTATAAATTATTCTTTTGATTCTTTCTTTTTCAGTCTCATAACCAGCAATGTCGTCCAAACTATAATTATTATCTTTCTTCATATAAAACCCTCTTTCATTAGTATACCAACTAAAAAACCAATTTTTATAACTTTCACATTTTAAAAAGTAAAAAATAAATAACAAAAATAACCATATAAAAAGGAACGAAATTTTAATCGTTCCTTTCAAAATCCCCTGTAAAGACCCCTTATTTTGCTTCTAAGAAAGCAACATAGCATCTATAGGTTTCATATAAATCAGCCTTAGAAATAATCTCCATTGGTGAGTGCATATTCAAAACTGCAATACCAGCATCAACAACATTCATATTTTTGTTACCTAAAATATATGCAATTGTTCCTCCTCCGCCAACATCAACTTTACCAAGTTCAGAAGTTTGATAATCAATGTTCGCATCATCAAGAATAGATCTTAACCAAGCCAAATATTCAGGATTAGCATCGTTACAACCACTCTTTCCTCTTGCTCCAGTATACTTATTAAAAACAACGCCTTTTGATAAGTAGCAGCTGTTTTTTTCTTCAAAAACCTCAGCATATAATGGATCAAATCCAGCACTAACATCGCTACTTAACATTTTGGAATTTGTCAAACAATGTCTAATTGCATTAATATTTGAGTTGCCACAACTAACTAAAACATCAGCAACAGTATCTTCAAAGAAAGTAGATTGTGCGCCAGTTGCTCCAACACTTCCGATTTCTTCTTTATCAACCAAAATACAGCATGAAGTATATTCAGGAATTCCCTTAATATCTAGAATTGCTCTTAATGAAGTATATGCACAGCACTTATCATCATGACCATAAGCTGCAATCATACTTCTATCAAGTCCGTAATCTCTTGGTTCTAAAGCTGGAACAGCTTCAATTTCGGCGCTTAAGAAATCTTCTTCATCAATTCCGTAAGTATCTTTTAAAATTTTTAAAATATTAGCTTTAACTGGATTTTTGTCACTACCTTTTAATGGCATATTTCCAATTGTTATATCAAGATTTTCTCCTTCAACAACTTTACCAGCAGGTTTAGTCATTTGATCGGCGGCAAGATGAACTAATAAATCACTAATTCCAAAAATTGGATCTTCTTTTTTATTTCCAATATTAATTTTAACGGAAGTACCATCCTTTTTAACAACTACACCCATTAAGCAAAGTGGCACAGTTGTCCATTGATATTTTTTAATTCCTCCATAATAATGAGTATCAAATAAAGCAAATTCACCGCTTTCATAAAGTGGATTTTGTTTAATATCGATTCTTGGCGAATCAATATGGGCTCCTAAAATTCTAAGACCTTCTTCAAGTGGTTTCTTACCAATAATAAAAGCTAAAACGTTTTTATTTTTGTTAATTGAATAAACTTTATCTCCAGCTTTTAATTTATCGCTAGTCTTAAATAATTTAAAACCAGCCTTTTCAAGTAAAGGAATAGAATTACTAGTAAATTCCCTTTCAATTTTAGCTTCAGCAATAAAATCTTTATAATCTTCAGCTAAAGCAAATACATCTTTTTTAGTTTCTTCAGAATAATTATTCCAAGCATTTTGTTTAAACATATAATTTCCTCCTTGATTATTTTATATCGTTTAAAATTATTTAAAAGTAAAATGAGTTAAAATTTAGACTTTAAAGAATCAAATAAAGATTCATTAAAATAAGATCTATTTAAAGGAACAATCGAAACTAAAGAATGAGTTGCACAATAAACATCAGTTCCTTCAGTTGCGTCGTTAATTGGATCGCGCAAAATTAAAAAACTATTATCTTTTTTATTATAATAATGATGATCATTTCTATAAAAAAGACTTGCAAAGACCACTCCTTTTACTTCGTTGCCCATTGGAAAGTTAATATTTAGCACGTACTTATTAGACAATATGTTCTTATCAAAAATGCGCTCAATTATTGAATTAAAATTATCTTTCACAATATTAAAATTACTATCAGTAGATACAGCAATACTAGGAATTCCGAACTTTAGCCCTTCCAAAGCTGCTCCTACAGTTCCACTATACATTGTGTCGTAACTCATATTTAATCCATCATTGCATCCACTAACTACCAAATCAAAACTTACATCTGAGTAGTAATTATATGCGACTTCAACGCAATCGACAGGAGTCCCATCAACTCTTAATGAAGTCTTGCTCAATTCTTCGTAATTAATGAAATGACCAAAATTGGCACCACAAGATTTTCCACTCATCACATTTTTAGGGGCACTAACATAAACTGTCCCATATTTGGCTAATAATTGTTCTAAAAGTGTGATTCCTTTCGAACCATAGCCATCATCGTTTGTTAATAATATATTTAATTTTTTCATACGTTTTATTATACCAATTTCTTGGCATAAAAATGCGAAATAAGTAAAAAAATAATTATATTTTTATAGAATTACCTAATTTTTCAAAAATTTTATTTTTACATGTCAAAGGATCAATCACATTTCTGAAAGTATAAGAAATATCTGTAGTTTGAATTTCGATTGTCCCTAATTCTCTCTCAGTGTTTTTATCAATTTTAAAAAAGTGCTTGTTTGCGTACCCTTCAACTGTTTTAACATTATCCAACAAATATTTTTTTCTTATCTTTCCGTTGTGCTTATAAATATATAAATAATCATCATCTATAGCTGCAATATATAAATTTTTCTTTCCAATCAATAGATTAAATTCAAAAACACAGAAAGATAAAATAATCAAAATCCCTAGCGAAACCCCAATGAAAATGATAACAAACAATAAAATGTCGTTAGAAGAACTTGGCTTAGCTATTCCAAAACCAACTAAAAGTCCTGCTAAAGTTGCAAACAATAAATAACAAAATAAAAATATGAGAAACTTCTCTCTTTCTACTCTTTTTGAAACTTCTAAAAATATTTTGTTCATTTTATTTAAAACAATAAGTCAAGTTATTAAAATCAGCAGTTTCAATTACTATTGGACTTATCTCTTTATTTTTTCCATCAACAATATAGTAGTAATATTTTTTTGAAAAAACTAAAGAATGTGTATCGTAAGTTATTAAAATTTCTTCATTTATAGAAGACGAACTTGTATCAAAAGTATTTTTAAAATTTGTATTATTAAACAACTTCATAAAGTTTAATTTATCAACTGTATAAGATAATTGAGAAACAACAGAAGTTTCGTTATTTTGATATTTAATCGTATAAGAATCCATTTCGTCACTCTTTTCAATTAAACTGGATAGATTTTGCGTTCTTTGAAATATCAAAGAATAGGATAATACTCCTAAACAAATAACAGCAACGGCAGAAACACTGCCTATCAAAGTTCGTAAATATGGTTTCATTTCAAAAATTAATCTTCGGTAAATGCAGCCTCTAATTCATATACTCCTTTTTCTTTACCAAATGCAAAAATATGATCATTTGGCATTAAAGTATAGTCCTTATTTGGCAAAAATGTTTTGTTAGCGCGTTTTACTAATATAATATTAATACCAAATCTAGATGGAGCAGCTAAATCAATTAAGGAAATTGGTTTAGCATCTTCAGGAACATTTAATTCATAAACGTTGAAGCCATCAGCAACTTCGTAATAATCCATAACATTATCAGCACTCATTCTCATAGCTAATGATTCAGATGCCAAATCAAATGGAGAAATTACTGCATCTACTCCAAGTCTTTTAAGTAAATCTTCATAAATCACATCGTCAATGCGGCATGTAATTGTCTTAACACCAACTTTTTTTAAAGCGACAGCAGTTAAAATTGTAGTCGCTAAATTAGCTTGAGTATCTTGTCCAAAAGCAATAATTGCATTTTCGACATCACCAATTCCAGCATCTTTTAATGCTTCTGTATCTGTTGAATCACAACAAATTGCATTCTCAATAAGATAGCCAACTTTTGCTACATTATTTTTATCACGATCAATAGCGATTACATCGACATCCTTATCAGCAAAAGCGTTGACTAATCCTATACCAAATCTTCCTAAACCAATTACTGCAATCATTTTTTTCATACAAAATCCTCCTTAACCAATAGAAATATCAGTTTCTAAATAAGCTATATCATCACTCTTATGTTTAAAGAAAGGTGAAAACATCGTAAGAATAGTTACTGGCCCAAGTCGGCCAAAGAACATCAAAAGACATAAAACAATTTTTGATCCAATTGAAATTTGAGTTGTGATACCCATCGATAAACCAACAGTTCCAAAAGCTGAAAAACACTCATAGAATACTTGAACAAAAGTAAATTTACCGCCTTCAATAAGACAAATTAAGAAAATTGCTAAACTAATTCCAAATATTGCTAAAACAAATAAAATTAAAGCCTTTCTAATTGATTCTCTTGTTAATTCACGTTTATAAATTACAGGATTTTTGCCAGTAAATAAAGCAAAAATTGCCATTATAATTACAAAGAAAGTAGTGGCTTTAATACCGCCTGCTGTAGATAAAGGAGAACCTCCAATAAACATCATAGCTGCAGAAAAAATAGCTGTCGATCCAGTAATAACCGATCCAACGTCAAACGAAGAAAAACCGGCCGTTCTTAAATTAATCGAATAAAAGAACGCTTGTAACCAAGTAATTGAATCCCATTGTAAAAATTTAACTATTAAAAAAGATGAAACTATCAAAATAGCATTCATTATTAAAACAACTTTAGTTTGAATTGTAAGTCTTTTATATTTTCCAATTCCAAAAATATTTTCATAAACTAAAAAGCCTAAACCACCAGCCACAATTAAAAAACAAGTATTAAGATTCAACAAAATATTATCACTATAAGCAGCTAATGAGGTGGAACCTAAGATATCGAACCCAGCGTTATTAAATGAAGAAACAGAATGAAAAAAGGAAATTCCTAAAGCCTCAAAAAATGGATAATCTTGACAGAAAACAATTAAATTAATTAAGGCACCAAAAACTTCAAATATGATGGTGATTATTATTATGTGTTTTAGCAAAATCTTTAATTCGCCATAACCAGATTGATTAAGTTGCTCTTTAACGACATTAGCAGTCGATCTATTTAATCTTTTTCTAGCAGTAACAATGATAAAAGCAACAATTGTAACAAGACTTAATCCACCAATTTGTATTAGTACACATATAACTATTTTTCCGAATATAGATAATGATTCTCCAATTGAAGCAATCGGAGAAAGACCTGTAACACAAACGGCAGAAGTAGATAAAAATAGCGAATCTATATAGCTTAATGATTTTGACATATCACTTGAAGAAATTGGCAAAACTAGTAAAATTGAGCCAATAAAAATGACCAAAATAAAAGATAGGATAATATACATCAAAGGATGAATAATACGGAACTTTTTGTGTTTTAAAATGTGTTTTTCAGAATTCATAAATGACTTATTGAAATAAAATAAGCTTATTCTATTTTATCATAAGAATATCTTTGTTTATAGAAAATACTAAAAACCTCGAATTGCTCACAATTATTAATAAAAACTACCTATTTCTCAACTTATTCTTAGTAAGATACACATCAATTTCATCAAGTGTCATTGGTTTTAAATCAAAACGCTTCAAAAAAGAAACAACAAATTCACATTTATAACTTGTTAGTTTGCCTGGATTATGAGCGTCCACTCCAACTACACATTTACAACCGATCTCTTTTGCGATTTCCCAAAAATAATGATTTGGGTAAGGATTTGTTCCATATATTTGCGCTTTTAAATTTGAATAGCCTATCCCACCTAAATTGAGCTCCAAAGGAATGTCATACTTTATAGAAGCATTACAAATTTCCCTGCAAATCCCTATTATTTCATCAGTAATAGTAGTGACATTGTGCATGAAAATATCTGGATGACCAACATATAAAAATAGGCCACTCTTCATACCTTCAATTAAATCGTTTTTATACTTTATTATCTTTTCCATATCATCAGTTTTTTCACGCCAATAATACAAAGGAAGGCCATTTTCATCATATTGGAGATGTTGACCAAGTATAAGATAATCTAAACCTTTTTCCCTATATAATGTCTTATAATATTCAACAAATTGTGGCAAATATTCAGCTTCAAAACCTAGTTTTATATCAATTACACCTTTATATTTCTCTTTTAAACAATTGATAGATGAAATATATTCATCAATTTCGCTGAATGAGGCGCGCATTTTTTCATGTACAATCCCAGGAAGCATTATGTGATCACTAAAACCTAAGAGGTGATAAGAACCTTTTATCGCTTCTAAAACATATTCTTCATCTGTTCCAATAGCATGCCCACATCTAGTGGTGTGTGTATGTAGATTAAATGTAGGTAAAATCATCCTATAATAATAACACAAAGTATTCCTAAATACACTTCTGTGTTTAAATAAAAATAGCTAAATTACATTGTTTTTAAATGGCTTTTTGTATCAGAATTTTCGTCAAGAATTTCATTTGCTTTTCCAATTTCACCACTTTTTGTAAAAGCAATTTTGGCAAGAATGACAGCGATTATTTCGTTAATTATCGCAGCAGCAACAATAGTTCCTTGAATTATTTGAGCACTTTTAGGATCGGCTGATTGAATAGTAAAAACAGCAATTTCTGTAAAGACTAAAGAGACGCCCGAATGTGGTAACAATGTTAAACCCAAGTATTTTTGAACAGACTTATCACATTTTGTTATGTGAGAACCCAAGAAAGCACCACCCATTTTTCCAATTGCTCGAGAAATTATATAAATTGCTGTAAATAATCCGGCACCCGCAATATCCTTATAATTTAAAGGCATTCCTAAATTCACTATGACAAGTAATAAACTAAGAGATAATATTGGAGCAAAACATTTATTAATTTCTTCATATTTTTCTTCATTAATAATATTGGTAAGAGTGGCTGAAAAAGCCATACCAATCAATAAATAATTCAAGGCAAAAGAATGAAAAATGTAATAGTCGCAAACAACACCAACTGTAACACAACACAACATAAATAAAATCATTATCCCTAGCGAAACCCACTTATTTTTTATAAATTTTGCGATTAAGCCATAAATTAAACCAAACATAATACCTATGATAAATGGTAAAACAACCACGATAATTATCATCCACCATTCCATCGATCAAGTCCCTAAATATCCTCCGACAATTGAAATTACTGTAAAGAAAACAATAACACCGACTACATCATCTAAAGCTGCCACAGGAATCAAAGTTCTTGTTACTGGTCCGTCAGTTTTATATTGATTTACAATTGATAAAGCAGGGGCTGGAGCTGTAGCTAGAGCAATCCCTCCAAAAATAAAGGCTAAATAAATAGGAACATCAGCGATAATAAAGGTAACTACAAAAAATAAACTAACAACTAAAAAAGTTCCTAAAGATTGAAACAACATAGTGATTATAATTTGACTACCAGATTTTTTTAATTTTTTAAAATTAATTTCGCTACCAATCATCTAAGTGAACCATCGTACATCACTTTCCATTTTCTACCATCAGGTGTAGTTATAACTTTCGTGTCGTAATAATCACAAGCATCGCTAACTGTTCCGTTTAAGTATTCAGCGACTAGTTTTGCAGCCTTATTTCTAGTGATACCTGTAAACTCAATTTCAATACCAAATTTCTCTTTAAACATCTTACTTGCTCTCCTTTATAAGCCCTTCATATAACTCTTCCATTCTTTCCATTGATGAGAGGTAAGCGTCCTCTTGAAGCATGTGATTCATATCGTCTTCACTAGTTTCACAAGGGTTCTCATCATAGGCTTTTTTGTTCTTAAGATAGTTAAGAGCTTCCTTTAAGATTTTCTTTTTAATCGCTTGTTTTGTCATCGTGTTTTCTCCTTCTTGAAGGTGTATTTCTTTACCCTTCGCACATATAGTAATCACTCTAAAAACACACGATATCAACTACATTTTTGAGGTATTTTTAAGTATTTTAAAGAATGTTGAAATTGCTATTGAACTTGCAAAAAACACTGCAAAAGTATGATTAAAACATTAAAAAAGAGCCCATATTTCAGAGCTCTTAAATATTAAATACTATAAGTTACATTATATTACTTAAATCACATAATCATAATTAAGAAAAGGTATCATTCCAGTTATTAACGATGTGCTAAAAGCTATATCGCCCAAACAAAATCTACCTTTATTTCTATCACCAGTAGCAGTTGCTGTTGTTTCAAAACGTAACCCATAAATGCCAGATAGCGTAGACTCAGTGAATTGAGTTAAACCATTTTCTTTAGTTTTTAAAGAACTAATAGGAATGTCTTTTAATGTAGACCATACTCCTTGTGCATTTTTTACTTGGATTATAGCTGTCCCATCAAGATTTTCTGATGCACTCCACATACATGCACGATACATAAATGAGTAAACTGGTTTATCAAAGTTCATTTCAAAATATGCTCTGCCAGCATCTTGTCTTCTAGGTGATAGTACTATATATGATTCCTCAATATAACCATATCTTAGTCTTTCAGTATTTATAGTTAATCCATTTTGTGTAACTGTAGTATACATTCTGTCTGGATCGGAAGCGACACTAGATGAGTTAAGTTCATTTGAGAAATAGTAACGTCCTTCAAATCCCCAGTCCTGTGGTAAAAATGATGATTTTAAACCATATCTATTAGGTTCATCAAATAAAATAGAACAATATGAATCATCCCAATATGGATAAGTATCAGACCCAATTGTTATATACACATAATAAGATGGGTCAGCTACATCATTTATTACGTTTCCCCACTCTTGAGTAGTTAATGTATACTTATTATCAAAAATATTGTCGATTTGAAATGCCTCGTATCTATTACTTCTTAAAATACTAAAGGTATGGTAAAGATTATCCTTTTCAGACCATTTTTCTTTTATTAAGGAATTCCATTTAAAAGTTGGATTAACATCTAAATAATTATCAGAAATCTCTATTTCAGTAGGAATCATTGAAGAACATGCACAAATTTGTGCTATTTCCCCATATTCATCATAACGAGAATAATTGAAAGAATGAGCATGTTCGATTGTTGGTTCAAAATACATGATTTCTTGTATATATGGGAAACCTAAATCACTCATGCTTATATGCCATAAGGAGCTACTATACCAACCAGCGTTGCAATAAACCTCATCATTAACTTCATCATAATCATAAGCAATGAAGGAATGTGCAGAAACATCTTTAGCTGAAGAATCTTCACGGTCCCTAGCATCAATTATAACTGGTATGCCTTTTGAAACATTCTCAATTATAGTTTCTCTCATTTTTGTTGGATTTGAATTTTCAAACCCTATTTTGATGTCATCTTTACTTAAAGAAGTGACTCGTCTAAATAATCATAAACAACCTCACGAACATCACGCAAAAATGTTCCTAAAGATAGTTCCTTTTTCTCTTCATCGTATAAATTAAGTTTTTCAATACCTCTAGAGAGTAAGTCAAAATGAACAATATCATCTTTATGATTATTAACAAGATTTAAATACTCTTCATCGGATAAACCGCTTGTAGAAATGCCAGCATCAGCCTCATTTTTAGAGCCAGGAGATTCAGTAGCATTTAAGATCGTTTCATTAACAAAAACATTTTCTCCATCATATTTTTCAGGCAAAAAATTATCGTTCCAAAATGAATCATAATATGATAACAACATATCTACTGCAACATAGGTACATGAGCCTTTAACATTCTTTCCAAAACGCCCATTTAAATTACTAAAATAATATGGTGCAAAATAATCTATATTGAAAATATTATCACTATTAGCATTTTGAAGTTCGTAAGTTGGAGCTAGTGCATTCGGTTTTACCATTGTTTCCTTATCAATGTCATAATTTTTTTGATTTATCCTCGTGTCACTCGTGTCGTTTAATATCGATCCATCAATATTTCGAGGTAGAGATAAACCTAATACTCCTATAAAAGAAACAAGTAAAATAGCTAGTTTATGCATAACTTTTTCTCCATTAAACTATCAATTTGTAATTATTAATTATTTCATCAATCATTAACTCTTTATCTATTTGATTACCACTTTCTTGAGATAACTCAGCCTTCATAATAATGCTTTCATTATAAGTGAAAGTTGCTTCGTATGCTCCATCATAATAATTGATGAATTCGTATTCAATTTTACTATTATCGAAAGTATTATCTTTATCTTGTAAATAAAATGGATAAAAGCGAATACTAAATCTATTATAAATTGGTAAATTAGTAGTATTTTCATTAAATATATTTTCTATCCAAAAATAATCATATATTGAATTAAAAATATCTTCTTTTTTTGAGGCACTTTTATCAATATGTCCAGAAAAAGTTGTACTAAAATGCTTATAAATATCAGGAGCTTCAAAATTGGAAACTCCAAAACTAAAAGTGCCATTTTTTCCAGTATTTTTTAACTCAATAATAAATTTATTAACCTCATCATTATTATCAAAGCCTTCAAACCACCAAAGTCTATCTTTTCCGGGTAAAATTAAATCATTGTTAGAGTTAGAACCACTGCTAGAACCAATACTTTCACTACAGCTAGTGCAAATGCAACTTGTGATTGCTAATAAAGCTGAAACTAAAAGAATTATTTTTTTCATATTTATCACCACCTTTTAGTTTAGCAAAATAATGTTCCTAGTTCAGTGCATATTTTAGACTGTTAAATAACAAAGCTAATGCAATATATTGTTGCGTTAGACCTGAAAAGATTTG
>CAYQCJ010000014.1:0-2010 GCA_964416025.1 uncultured Staphylococcaceae bacterium
TGTTGAGCTTATGATATAATCCAATTAACTTGTCCAGGAAACTGGGTACACATCACAGGCGTTGTTTTTTTTATATTATATTCGCTGAAAGCAAGGGCAGGACAGTTTTGAAAATGCTTTTTAGTAAAGGAGTAATAATCGAAAGTCAGCGAATAAAATAAACTAGTTTTTTTCGGCTTTATCAAATTTTTTATAAGCAGTAGTAACTTTAATATCAAATCTACTAATTTTATCGACAATATCATTAATATAACGATTCTTAATGGTATCTAATGTAGCTTGATTTTTGATGCACAATTCGGAAATAGCACTATTATTTTTAATTAATGCATCAATATTTTTGCTTAAATTTTCAAGTGGTTTATCTAAATAAGTGTTTTTAATATCAGCAAATTCTTGCATTAAATCTGTTTGATTTTTGACTGAAATTAAATGCTCATTGTAATCGACCAATTCTTTGCTGAAACGAACATGTAAATTAAACAACATATTCATAAAAGTAATTAAATATTCTGGTCTAACAACATACATATTTTCATATTCATTAACTTTATAAACTGGTAAATCATTGTTTTGTTTTGATTTTAGGTTAGATACCAAAACAGAATATTGGCAATTTTTTAAACGTCTATCTTTATCAAGTTGTTTGTAATATATTTCATTCGCTTGTTTGTTTACGGCAGTTGGATCTTCATCTTTCATATCCATCATTACGCTTGTTAATTCATTTACTTCATTAAATTCGCTAGAGGCATAAATCTTAAAGATAAAATCACCTTTATTGCCTTTTCTATCGCCTTCTTCTTTGACAGCATCATTATCTTTAATCCAAGTGCAATTTGGGAAACCACCGACTTGCAAATAACTATTTACTTCGTTATTGCACCATGTTTCAAGACTTTCACCTAAATTCTTGACATTTAAATTCGATTTTTCAAAAGTTAATTGATCAAATTTATGTTGTAAATCATTATATTTTTCTTGTAATGCTTCAATTTCTTTTCTTTTAATCTCGTTTAATTCTTGAGTTTTTAATAAAACACTATTTTCAATATCTTTGTTTTTATTTTCAACAATATTTTTGTTTTCATTATTTAAATTTGCAATAATAGCATCTTTTTCAAATTCAAGAGCTGCTTTGTCTCTTTCTAAAATATTAATCTTTTCACCAAACTCTCTTTTAGTTTTTTCAATAGCTATTTGAATATCTTTATTGCTGGTATTTTTAAGAGTATTTAATTCGTTAGTAACTTTACTAACAGCCATTTCTTTTTCTGAAAGAGCCATTTTTTCCACTCTTTCCTTTTCTTTTTTCAATTCAATCTCTAATTTCTTATTATAAGATTCATTGAGCGATTCAGTAATGTAATTTAAATCAATATTATTCAATTTATCCAATTGAATAATTGATCCTTTTGGACAATCTTCTTTAAGTTCTAATGTTCTTTCATCTTTTACTAAAATTTTATCATTTATATTATTCATATTATTATCTCCTTTTCTATTTTATATCATTAACAATTGTAATTCTTTAACAAGAATAATCTTTTTTAAAAATTACAACCTTATCTTGAAAATTAATTTTATGTTTTTTGCAGAATTTTTCAAAACCAAAATCATAAATTGTTATGTAATCTTTCAGATTTACTTCTTCTAAGTCTTCTTTAAACTGCCTTATAGGAGGCATTTCCCCTTTATCAAGAGCATCAATAATCTTCTTATCATCGCCATCAAAAAAGCAATAAAACCAAACAAGTATTGGTTTCATAAATTTCCTAGACTTAAGAATGTAGTACAAATTAATCAAATGGTTTTTAATAGATTTCATTAAAATCCTCCTTATTTTTATATGTGAACAAGTCACTTTATTTATACCTTAATTATATAATAAATGGGCTTGTCTATCAACTCTTTTGTTAATTATTTTAACTAAATTGTTAATTGATTTAAGTATATACTTAAAGTCGATAAAAAGGCATAAAAAAAGATAAATATTATATTTATATTAAG
>CAYQCJ010000014.1:2020-34344 GCA_964416025.1 uncultured Staphylococcaceae bacterium
TGATATATTAAATTAACGTTGAGAACATAGAGGAATAAAAATATGAATTTTGATGTTGCAATTGTCGGTGCAGGCCCAAGCGGTTATTTCTGCGCTTATGAGTTGATCCAAAAAAATCCAGATTTAAAAATTGTTTTAGTTGATCGCGGATTAGATATCACTCGTAGAAAATGTCCAGTCATGATGCATAAAATTAGCAAATGCCCTATCAATACCAGCGCAAATGTTAAAGAATGTTATCCTGCTTGCTCTATAACCAATGGATTTGGTGGAGCTGGAGCATATAGTGATGGAAAGTTTAATATCACAACTGAATTTGGCGGTTGGCTTCAAGACTATATTGATGATAATGAATTGTTAGAATTAATAAATTATGTCGATTCTATCAATTTAAAATACGGAGCTACTCCAGTTTTAACTGATCCAAACACTCCCGCTGTTCGAGAAATCGAACATCGTGCTATGTCGTATGGCGTTAAGTTATTACGCAGTAAAATAAGACATTTAGGTACCGAAGAAAACCTCAAAATTCTTGAAAAAATATATAATTATTTAAAGACAAAAATAACGATGATTTTTGAAAAAGAAGTCACCGATATTATTGTTGAAGATAACACTATTAAAGGAATAAAAATTAAAGATTCTGAAGATATATTCGCAAAATATATCATGCTTGGTGTCGGTAGAGAGGGCTCAAAATGGTTAGACCAAATCTTTAGTTCTCGTCACATTAAAATGACCCAAAACCAAGTTGATGTCGGCGTTAGAGTCGAAACCAGCAACTTAGTTATGGAAGAAATAAATAAAACTTTATATGAAGGAAAATTCTTATATCGTACAAAATTCGGAACTGTTGTAAGAACATTTTGTTCAAATCCTAGCGGACATGTTGTTATGGAAAATTACGAAGGCGTCGTCAATGTTAATGGCCACTCTTATAATGATTCAAAATTAGGAAGTGAAAATACTAATTTTGCTTTACTTGTTTCGCACCATTTTGAAGAACCATTCAATAAACCAAACGAATATGCTTTAAAAGTGTCTAGTTTAGCTAATCAATTAGCTTGTGGTTCAGTATTAGTTCAACGTTTTGGTGATATTTTATTAGGAAGAAGATCGACTGTTAAACGTATTCAAGAAGGTTTTATTAAACCAACTTTAAAAGAAGCTGTTCCAGGAGATTTAAGTTTATGTTTACCTTATAAAACAATGGCTTCAATCATTGAAATGATCAAAGTTTTAGATAATATCACTCCTGGAATTGCTACTGAGCATACACTACTTTACGGAGTTGAAGCAAAATATTATTCAGCACATCCAGAAATTGAAAAAACTCTTGAAGTGAAAGAAATAAAAAATCTTTTCGTTGGTGGGGATGGCGCTGGCATAACTCGTGGGCTTGCTCAAGCTGGAGCATGTGGCGTTTACATTGCTAGAAATATTGTTGATAAAATAAATAATAAGTAAAAATAAGGGGGATTGGCTATGGTTTTTGTAATTCAAGGTACTCAATGGGGCGATGAAGGCAAAGGGAAAATCACTGATTATATTGCCCAAAAAATGGATATAGTATGTCGTTTTCAAGGTGGAAACAATGCTGGACATTCTATCGTTGTCGACGGAGTTAGATATGCTTTAAGCAGTCTTCCTAGTGGCATTATTTCACCAAAAATTACCAATGTTATCGCTAATGGTTGTGTGGTAAATCCTGATGCTTTAATTAAAGAAATAAACACTTTAAAAGAAAAAGGAATTACTCAATTCAATCTTTTTATCTCAAATAAAGCTCATATCATCATGCCTTACCATATTGATCTTGATGGAGCATACGAAACGTTATTAGGTGAAGAATCGATCGGAACAACCAAAAAAGGAATCGGCCCATGTTACATGGATAAAGCCAGTAGAATTGGCCTTCGCTTTGGTGATTTACTTGAACCTGAATATTTAAAAAAGAGGCTTTCTACCGCTTTAATTATTAAAAATAAAGAATTAGAGATGGTCAATAAACCACCTTATAAATTTGAAGATTTATATGAACATTTATTAGAAATTGGTAAGAAACTAAAATCACATATTATCGATACATCGATGTTTTTAAATCAAGCAATTGAAGATAAAAAACAAATATTATTTGAAGGGGCTCAAGGTACAATGTTGTGCCTCGATAACGGGACTTATCCTTTCGTCACTTCATCTTCCCCAATCGCTTCTAGCGTTCCTTTAAATGCTGGAATTTCTCCTAAAGACATCAATAAAGTTGTTGGCATTGTCAAAGCTTACACTACTCGTGTTGGTGAAGGTCCATTTGTTACCGAACTTCACGATAAAATGGGCGATAAAATAAGAGAATTAGGCCACGAATATGGGGTAGTCACTCATAGACCACGCCGAGTCGGTTATTTAGATTTAGTTGTTGTAAAACAAGCTTGTAGACTCGGCGGAATCGATTATTTAGCCATGATGCTTGTAGATGTTCTAACCAATATTCAACCACTAAAAATTTGTGTTGCTTACGAACTTGATGGCAAAATAATCGATTACGTTCCTTCCACTATTAGTGAAGTCACTAGATGCAAGCCAATTTATAAAGATTTTGCTGGTTGGACAGAAGATATCACAAATGTCACAAAATTTAGTGAATTACCAATCGAATGTCAAAATTATTTAAATTTTATTGAAGATTTTTTAAAGACAAAGATTGCTTTCGTTTCAGTTGGACCTGAAAGAGAAAAAACTATCATCAAAAAGGATATATTTTAATTATGATTGAACGTTATACTCCAAGCAAAATGAAGAAAATTTTTTCTGATAAGAATAAATTTTCCAAATATTTATTAGTTGAAAAAGAGGTTGCTCATTACTTATCGATTAACGGAACAATTCCTGAAAAAGATTATGAATTAATCGCTAAAAACGCTAAATTTGATCTCAAAGGAATTGCTAAAATCGAAAAAGAAACAAAACACGATGTTATTGCTTTTACTCGCAATGTCTCCACTTATTTAGGCGAAGAAAAGAAATGGATCCATTATGGATTAACATCTACTGATGTTGTCGATACAGCTATGGCAGTTGTTTATAAAGAAGCTAATAAAGAAATTTTTAAGAATCTAAAATTACTTAAAGAAGCAATTGTTTCTAAAGCTAAAGAATACGAATTTACTCCATGTATTGGAAGAACACACGGAATTCACGCTGACATCACTTCTTTTGGTTTAAAATGGTTGCTTTATTTTGATGAATTATCAAGAGATGAAAAACGCTTTTTAGAAGCTAGTAGCGATTTAGAAACCGGAAAAATATCAGGTGCTGTCGGCACTTTCGCTTATCTTCCTCCAGAGTGTCAAGACTTTGTTTGTAAGGAACTTAAAATTAATTCTAGTAAAATGTCGACTCAAGTTTTACAACGTGATCGTCATGCTTATTATATGAGTTCTCTTGTTTTAATTGGTTCATTACTTGAAAAAATTGCTACTGAAATTAGAAATCTTCAAAGAACAGAAATTCATGAAGTTGAAGAATATTTTAGTAAAAACCAAAAAGGTAGTAGCGCCATGCCACATAAACACAATCCAATCGGATCAGAAAACATTTGTGGTTGTAACCGTTTATTAAGAGGTTATATGCTTTCACTTTATGAAGATATTCCTTTATATCACGAAAGAGATATTTCTCATTCATCAGTTGAAAGAGTCGCATTAGTCGATGGAATTACTCTTATAGATTATATGATTATAAGAATGACAGGAATTATAAACTCTCTCAATGTTTATCCAGAAAGAATGAAAGAAAATATTGCTTTAACACATAACGTTATTTATTCGCAAAGAATTATGACCACTTTAATTAATAAAGGTTTATCTAGAGAAAACGCTTATGATTTGATTCAACCACTCGCAATAAAAGCTTATGAAGAAAACTTAAATTTCTTTGATTTACTTAAAGCAAATAAAGAGATAACTAATCTAATTTCTAATGAAGATATTGATAATTATCTCAATTCCACTTTTGCTTCTCTCGATATTGAAAAAATCTACTCTAGAGTCGGTTTAAGTAAAAAATAAGGGGTCTTTACAGGGGTTATTAAAAAAGATGTGCTTTGCAGCACATCTTTTATTTTAAATTATTTGAGACTATTTATGTTCTCTTTGAATCCAAACACTTAAGATTTTTTCAGCTTTTGATAAGAGAGTTATAGCATCTTCAAGTTTATCGTTTTCAACTAAAGATTTAGCATCTTCAAGAATTTCTTGATAATCAAACATATCATTAGCTAATTCTTTATATTTTCTTCTATCTTTATTCTTGTCATCACTCTCAATTAACTTTTGAAGTCTATTTTCTTCATTGAGCAATTTTTGATAATCAGCATTGAAAGTTGTGCAATATAAATAAATGTTTTCTTCTTTTGCTAATCTAGCATAATTTTCCATATCTTTATCACGTGAGAAATGAAGAATAAAATTATCAATTTCGCATGGTTCAAAATAATTATTGGTAACATTATTTAATTCATCAATATCCATATGATCAGATTTAACTAATTTAAATGATGGTGTTTTATAGATTTCTTTTTTTGCAAGTGTCCATCCAAATTTGCTATTTAAAGCAATACACTCATCTTCTTTAGAAGTTTTTTCGTCTTTTAATTCAATCTCTTTATATTCTAAATTTGCCATAATTAATTCTCCTACAGTGTAATTATAGATTTTATAAGCAATATTTTAAAGTATTATTCATTGTAAAATTTAGCGAATAATTACAAAAAATTTTAAGAGCCACTCGAACTATAATGCTTCAACGAATATTTAAAAAATAAATACGATAAACAGGCTAAACTGACGCTGACCAAAATAACAATTCCCATAATTAAATAATTGTTGGCAGGTATAGTAAACCAAAGAATTGGAATAGGTTGGTCAGGAAAAATTTGAGCGGCTAATGGTAAATAACCAACTAAGCTAAATGGAAGTATAAAAATCAACACATTATAAACAATTTTGCCCACCACACCGCTATTACTATAAACTGATCCGGGATATTGTCCAAAAGATTTTAAGTTATATATACCACTAGTAAGACTCATAGATCTCTTTTTATAAAATGAGAGTGTGGCTCCAAACAATTTTATTGCAAAGTAAATTAATGGACTAAATATAGCTCCAATCACTATTGGAAAAACAGTATTAAAAGTAAAATTAATATTTAAGAAAGGACCAGATACAGACATAAAAACAATGCCTAATATAATTTCACCAAGTCCACCTTCTTGAAAATATTCGGCGCACATTTGAAATAAAGGATTTAGTGGTTTCATAAGAATTCTGTCCAATTCGCCAGAATTAATTAATCCACCAGCATAATTCCATAATTTATCAGTCAACATATGGTCAAAACCCATCGGAATCAACAAGAAACCATATAAAAATACTATATGTAAAAAGGTCCAATTATCAATTTGTTGAACTGGAGAAATTGATAAATAAATAGTAAAAAACGAAGCAACATTCGAAACAATCAAAGAAAATAGACCTATGAACCAGTCTCCACGGTACATCATTTTTGATTTTAAGGCCATCGATAAATATCTACGATAAATTTTAAAATATCTTTTCATAGTTTATCCTCCAGCAGCCTCAGTGTGTTTAATCATGGCGTGATTTGCTAATACGGAAATCGTGTAAATTACCACTCCCCAGCCTAAACTAAGAGCCAATTTAATAAGAGTTTCATAAATTGTGTAATTGCCTAAATAAATATTTACAGGGGTTGAAGACAATCCGCTAAATGGCAGATATTCTAAAACTACTTGCATCCAATCAGGAAAAAATGCAAACGGAATCATTGATCCAGAAAGAAAACTAAAAATAGTCATTTTTATCACATAAATTCCAAATAAGGAATTAGTTAAAAATCCAAGTTGACCTAGTAAAAAGTCGAAAGAATCGAACAAAACTAAAGCAATGATTCCGCCAATTAAATAGAAAATAACGTTATACCATTGTGGTAGAGGCATATTCAAAACTAAAGTCAAAATTATCGTTGCAATGATGTAAATTGGAACTGCAAATAAGCAAAAGTTTGCGATAGATGTTCCAATACTACAAGATAAGCATCTTCCCCTATAAGATACAGGTCTTGTTAAAGAAATTGAAATATTACCATCACGAATGTCATCGGTTAAAATATCAAATGAAGATGATTGTGTAATCCAAAGTCCAGAAATTAAAACGATTGCTTGATAAGAGATCATCTCGCTATAAGTGAAGCCATTAATTTCTGTATTCATATCCCCAGTTTCTTGATAAATTGCAAACCACAAAAATACTAATAAAGCTAATGAAAGAAGGCTTTGAAAAACCCAACCAAAAATCTCAAATTTAAACGCAAATACATTTAAAATCGAGCCTTTCACAAATCCTCTATATTTTTTAAACTGATTTATTCGCATAAATAGTTTTAACGATTGTCTCTAAAGACGTTCCTCCAACTTTCAAATCTTTAATTTCGAAATTTTTAGTAATATATCCAAATATTTTTTGAGCACTTATATGATCCGCATCATAAGTAAATTCATAATAACCAGTGTCCTTAAACTCAACACTTATCTTATTGTCAAAATCCTTAATTACTTTTTCGGTATCAATTTTAGCATCAGTTAAAATATAAATATGGCGTAAATCCCCAATATTTTTCTTAATATCATTAATTGAGCCATCATAAAGCAGATGTCCTTCATCAATAATAATTACTCGATTACAAAGTTTTTGAATATCTTTCATATCGTGAGTAGTTAGAATTATTGTCGTGTTAAATTCTTTATTTATCTTTAAAATTGCTTCAGTCATTTTGTCTTTAACTAAAACATCAAGACCAATTGTTGGTTCATCTAAAAAGAGAATTTTTGGATTATGTATTAATGCGGCAGCTAAATCCGCTCTCATTCTTTGACCTAGTGATAAATTACGAACTTGAGACAGCATTATTGGCTCAAGATTTAATAAATCTGATAAATATTTAAGTCTTTTTTCGTATTCATCTTTAGGTATATCGTAAATATCACGATAAAGATCAAAAGAATCACGCAATGGCAAATCCCACCATAATTGCGTTCTTTGACCAAAAACAACACCAATATCTTTAAGTAAATTTTTTCTATCTTTGCTGTTATATGGTCTTTTTCCATCAAATAAAATATCACCATCAGTTGGTGTTAAAATTCCGGTCATCATTTTGATGGTTGTAGATTTTCCTGCACCATTTGAGCCGATATAACCGACAATTTCACCATCTTTAATAGTAAAAGAAATATCATCAACTGCTTTTTTGACGATTTTTTTATGCGTAAAAATAGTCTTTATGGCGCCCTTTAAACCGGGTTCACGTAAAGGCTTACTAAAGTATTTTGATACATGCTTTACTTCAATCATGATTTTCCCCTTCTAAAACAAAAAAAATAAAAACAGAATTATTTACTAATAATTTATCATATTTTATTAATGTGTTTAAAATGTTATTTAGAAAAAAATAGTAAAAATATTATCTAATTCTTGGATCGATATTTTTAATTTTATAAAAAACAATTCCACAAGCAACACCAACATTTAAGGAGTCAATATTATCGATTGGTATATAAATTCTTGAATCGCTAATATTTAAAAGATCTTTACTAATTCCATTGCCTTCATTTCCAAAGATTAAAACCATCTTTGGTGGTAATTGATTAAAATCATTAATATCAATTGTATTTGCACCCAAAGAAGTAGAAACCACTGTAAATCCCTCTTCTTTTAAGTTTTTTATCACACTTTTATTCTCAAGCGAAACATTCAATTTGAAGATTGAACCTTGTGAAGCTTGAATTACTTTTGAGTTAAAAATAGAAGCAGTGTCATCACTTAAAATGATATCTTTAAAGCCAAAAGCTAAGGCACTTCTTAAAATAGTTCCAACATTTCCTGGATCTTGAATATTATCTAAAAACACTAAAACATTAGAGTCTTTATTGATTGGTTTTATAGTCGAATTAATAATTCCGATAACCTTTGCAGGGGATTTTCCGCTACTAAGTTTTTCCATAATCTCTTTTGAAACAACATATTGAATAATTTTGTTATCGAGTTTCATTGGTTTAAGAACAAAAACTTCAATCAAATTATCTTTAGCCATTTCTATAAGATGTTCAGATTCAATCAAGAGTTTATTTTCTTTTTTGCTAAAAGAGGCATCTTTTAATTTATATGCATATTTAATTATTTCATTTTTTAATGAGCTTATTTCTTTAATCATTTTACTATTCCTCTTTTTAACTTTCGATCCAATTCATCATAATTTGGACAATACTTATATACTATATTATAAAAATTTCTTTGATGATTAAACTCAAAATGATGTGATAATTCATGAATAATTACACTATCAATAATTTCAGGATCGTAATGAATTAACTCTAAATTAAAAGTAATTGTATGTGTTTTTTTGATATTACATCCATATCGAGTGGTCGATTTTCTGAGTTTTAAATTATATGGAGGTGTAACATTCATTTTATCTTCAAAATATCTAAGTCTTTCCTCGAAAAATGGCTTAACAATTTTATTAACTTTTTTATAAAAATCTTCAGGATTAGAATACAAAATATTGTGATTTAAAACTTTGATGAAACCATCGCTAAATTCGACGAATTCTCCAAAAATATACATGCCTTTTTCATTGATTAAAACCTTTTTATATTTTTGATTTCTTTTAATCAAGGTTGCGGCATATTTATTTAAAAAACTAGACACAAAAGAATCGGATGCAGTTAAATTTGTAGAAACATAAAAAACGTTATCTTTTAAACGAATATAAGAGTTCCTTTGAAACGCTTTTTTGTTAACTTTTACTCTATAAATTTGTCCGTCAATAATTACTTCTGATTCACTACTTTTTAGCATAGTAAAAGTATAAAAGATTTAAATTCAAAAAGGTAGATAATAAATTAATCTTATTTTTATAGTAAAATAGATTTGATTTAATTATAATAATCAAGGTTTAAAAGGTAATTATGGAAACAATTTTAATGAGTGCTTGCCTTCTTGGCGAAAACACAAGATACGATGGAAAAAACAACTACGACAAAAGGATTGAAGAAATCAAACAAAAATTTGATATCATTTCAGTTTGTCCAGAGGTTTTAGGTGGTTTTAAAACCCCTCGTCTTCCTAGCGAAATAAGAAATTCATTTGTTTATAATAACCAAGGCAAAGATGTCACAAATAATTTTGTTGATGGCGCTATGAAAGTTCTTAACGCTATTCATTTCTTCCATATAAAAATGGCTGTTCTTGTCGAAAGAAGTCCAAGTTGTGGAGTTCACGAAGTTCATAACGGTTACTTTAATGGACAAATTGTTAAAGGCGAAGGCATTACCACTACTTATTTAAAACACGCTGGAGTTCAATGCTTTACTTTAGATGAGTTTTTAGCTTACGTTGCCGAACAAGAAAAGAATAAAGAAGTTCAAAAAGAAGTCTACGAACAAGAAAAAGAAGCATGGATGGAAAAGAAAGCTCAAGAAGAAAAAGAATTTGAAGAAAATAAATTAAATAATCCTGATAATATTGAAGATAATCAAGATCAAAATAGAAATAATTATAACGATAGAAGAGACGGCTACCAAGATCGCCGCTCTTATTCTAGAGACGATTCACGCCCACGTAGAGATTATAACAATCGCGACAACGGACCTCGTAATTATGGCGATAGAGACAATAGAAGCTATGGAAATAGAGATGACAGAGGTTATGGAGATAGAAACAATCGTAGCTATGGCGATCGTGACAATAGAAATTATGGCGATAGAGATAATCGTAATAATGATCGTGGCGATTCTAATGGACGTAGTTATGCTCCAAGAAGCAACTATAATAGAGGCCCAAGAAATGACGATAGACAAGGTTATGGCCGTCGTGATAACAACGGTTATGGTTCTCGTAATTATGGCGATAGAGACAATCAAAGAAGCGATTCTAACGGCGAAAATACACGTCGCGAGTATCGTCGACCAGATGATAGAAATAGAGGCTATTCTTCAGATAGACCACGTAGAGATTATGGTAAATCAAGAGATTATTCTACAAGAAAAGACTATTTAGATAATAAGTCCGATTCTAAAGATGAACAAAAGTAAAAGTTTAATTTTTCATATAAGTTATAGTGCAGTTTTAACAGCATTAGTTTTTGTTACCACTTTTTTCGTTCATATTGCCTATCCTAGCGGAGCCGGTTATTTCAATATTGGAGATGCAATAATTATATTCGCTTCAGTCTTCTTCGGACCAATTGAAGGGGTCTTTGCAGGGGTTTTTGGAAGTGCGCTTGCTGATTTAGCTAGCGGCTATGTTCAATTTATTCCATTTACAATCATCGCTAAAGGCTTAGAAGCAATTGTTTGTTATTTCCTATTTTATTTACTTAAAAAGACAAAATATGTTAAATTCGCTTCATTATTTATTGCACCATTATTTATGGTTTTAACATATTTTGTTTCTTACTATTTATTATTTGGTTTAGAGTACGCTTTTGTTTCTTCTCCATACGATATTTTACAAGGCGAGCTTGGTGGAGTTTTCGGTCTCATTCTTTATATTTCGTTTGATAAATTGCATCTCCCTTATCGTCCTAATTTTAGTATAAAAAATACTCAACAAACAACCACTACAAATCAAAAACCCTTGTAAATCCCCATTATTTTTAAAATAAAAGCTCTTAGAATTATTTCTAAGAGCTTTTTAATAACTATAATAATTACTTATCAAATTCGACTTTTCTAAGATGCCAGATATCGTGATTATATTCTTCAATTGTTCTATCACTAGAGAAATAACCAGATTCAGCAATGTTAATAATAACTGACTTACACCATGCTTCACGGTCTAAATAATAAGCTTCAATCTTGCTTGATGCATCAAGATAACTATCGAAATCTTTTAAGATCATATATTCATCATTATGATTCATAACTTCGTTAAAGATTCCTCTAAATCTATCGCTAATACCTTCGCACCATGGACCATTAAACAATGAATCTAAGACTCTTCTAATCTTCTTATCAGTGTTATAAACTTTCCAAGGATCGTATGAACCATTGTGGTTAATTTTCTCTACATCTTTAACTTTTAAGCCAAAGATAAAGGAATTTTCATCACCAACACGTTCATTAATTTCAACATTAGCACCATCGAGAGTTCCAAGCGTTAAAGCACCATTCATCATAAATTTCATGTTGCTTGTACCACTTGCTTCTTTGCCAGCTAAGGAGATTTGTTCGCTGACATCAGTTGCTGGAATAATTAATTCGGCTAAACTAACACCATAATTTTCCATAAATACAATTTTCATATATTTACTGACTTCAGGATCATTATTAACAACCTTAGCAACGGCATTAATTAGAGTAATGATTTCTTTGGCAAATACATAACTTGGAGCAGCTTTAGCACCAAAAACGTAAGTATGTGGGAACATCTTGAAATCAGGATTATTCTTAAGTTCGAAATAATAATGCATAATTCTAAAAACGTTCATTAATTGACGTTTATAAGCATGAAGTCTCTTTATTTGCGTATCAACAATTGAATGAGTATCAATCTTGATTCCGTATTGTTTCTCAACATAAGAAGCAAATTTAATCTTATTTTGATGTTTAATTGCTCTAAGTTCATTATAAACTGCTTTATCATCTTGATAATTTTTAAATTTAACCATCTCCAAAGGTTGTCTAATCCAAGTATCACCAATCTTATGAGTAATTAAAGAAGCTAAATCAGGATTTGCATACATCAACCACCTTCTATGAGTAACACCATTTGTTTTATTGTTGAACTTTTCTGGGAAATATTTATAGAAATATTTGAAAGTCACAGTTTCAAGAATGCCAGTATGAATTGCTGCAACACCATTTACAGAATAACAAGCAACAATCGCTAAATTAGTCATTCTTACAAAACCATCTTTAATAATTTGCATATTATCAAATTCAAGTTCGTTTACTTCGTTTTTATTCATCCAATCGATAAAACGACGATTAATTTCTTCAATAATCATATAACAACGTGGAATAAGTTGTTTTATATAATCTACTGGCCATTTTTCAAGAGCTTCTGGCATAACAGTATGATTCGTGTAAGCGATACAATGTGTAACTTGATACCAAGCATCATCCCAACCGTAACCATATTCATCCATAAGTAATCTCATTAATTCAGGAATAGCTAAAATTGGGTGAGTATCATTGAGTTGAAAAACACACTTCTTATAGAAATTATCTAGAGTTTTATATCTTCTTAAATGACCTCTAATGGCACTTTGTAAACCAGCACTAACAAAGAAATATTGTTGACGTAATCTAAGTAATTTACCATGTTCAGTAGTGTCATCAGGATATAAACCATGACTTAATTCATTTAATGTCTCCAAATATTCATCAAAAGTTTGTCCGCTCATTAAATTGTCTTCACTAGGTTGAGCACTCCATAATCTTAAAGTGTTAGCTGTGCCGTTTTGATATCCATCGATATAAACATCATACGGACAGGCTCTTACTGTTGTGGCGTTAACAGTTCTAATTCCGTATCCACCTTCAGGTTTTAAATAAGTTTCGGCGTTTCCATAGAAATTAACATTACAACTATGTTTTGGTTTTCTGACTTCCCAAACGAAACCATTACTTAACCATTGATCTGGAAGTTCAATTTGATTTTCATTGATAATTTTTTGTTTAAAGAAACCATATTCGTAACGAATACAATTTCCATTTCCTGGATAGCCAAGACTTGCTAAAGAATCTAAAAAACAAGCAGCTAGACGGCCTAAACCACCATTACCAAGTCCGGCATCATCTTCCATATCTTCAAGTTCACCAATATCAATTCCTAAATCAGCTAAACCTTCTTTACAAATATTAAAAATTCCAAGATTCATCATATTATTGGTAAGTAATCTACCGATTAAGAACTCCATACTAAAATAAAACAATTGTTTATCTTCAGTATCATTAACATATTGACGTGTATTACGCCATATAGTACCTGAATAATCTCTAACCAACTCCCCCAAAATATCATATTTTTCATAAACATGAGCATCTTTAGGATCTTTACCATATTTAGCAGTAAGACGGTCAAGATAAATCTTCTCAAATTCTTTTTTATTATTGAATAACATATGCAAATCTCCTCTCTTTTCTAAAATTATTCGTCAATATACTTAAAGTAACAAGCAGCAAATCCGGCTAATTTAATTGTTAATTTATAAGGTTTTCCATCACAACCAGGTTCTGTTGTGTGAATTGGAACTCCGTTATAAGCATTGCTCCCACCATAAACATCTTTATCAGTGTTTAAGATCTCTTCATAAAGACCTTTTCTAGTAAATCCAATATCGTAATTTTCATAATAATTTGATGTCATATTAAAGACAGCAATAATATGAGAATTACCAACACGACGTTCAAAAGCAAAAACAGAGTCGCTAGAATTATCAACCATCAACCAATCAAAGTGAACAGGATTATATTATTAAACATTAAGAGCATCGTAAGCTTTATAAATTAAATTTAAATCACGAATTAAACGTGAAACAGAATCGTGTTTTGGAAATTTTTTCAACTCCCAAGAAATAGATTTTGTTTCGTTCCGTTCATCCCAACTTGCTAATTCATTACCCATGAAGTTTAGTTTCTTTCCAGGATGAGCAAATTGATAAGCATATAAATTTCTAATCAAATAGAAATGTTGATCATAATCTCCCCACATTTTATTTAAAATTGTTCCCTTACCATGAACCACTTCATCGTGACTAAGTGGAAGCATGAAGTTCTCACTAAAGAAATAAGCCATTGAGAATGTAATTTTGTTATGATCGTATTTTTTATAAACTGGATCAAGTCCATAATAATCAAGCGTATCATTCATCCAACCTAAATCCCATTTATAATCGAAGCCTAAACCATTCCGTTCGGTTGGTTTAGTAACTCCACTAAAATCAGTAGAATCTTCAGCAATCATCATAACGTCATTATGTACGATATGAATTTTACCATTCAATCTCTTAATAAATTCAGTAGCACCAACATTTTCTCCATTTGCTTTATTGCCATCCCAATAAACAACATTAGAAATAGCATCGCATCTAATTCCATCAAAATGGAAATATTCAATAAAGAAATTCATGGCTGACATCAAGAAACTTCTGACAGGATCTTTTCCTAAATCAAAGTTGAGCGATCCCCATGAATTATACATATGTTCATTAGAGTATTCATATAAACAAGTTCCATCATATTTAGCTAAAGCCCATGGATCCGTAGCAAAATGGACAGGAGCAAAATCAAGAATTACACCTAATCCAGCTTGATGTAATCTATCAATAAATGACATCAATTGCATTGGATTACCATAACGACTATCAACACTATAAAAACCAGTAGCTTGATATCCCCAACTTCCATCAAATGGATATTGGCAAATTGGCATTATTTCAATATGTGTAAAACCTAATTCTTTAACATAAGGTATTAAGTAATCTGCAATTTCTTCATAACTTAAATTACGGCCATCAATTTTGCCTTTCCAGCTGCCTAAATGCATTTCATAAATTGATACTGGAGCATCAAAATTTCTTGTTCTTGAATCTAAAAATGGACGATCGTGCCAAATAAATCCTTCAACATTAAACAATCTTGAGCAACTTCCTGGACGATATTCACTGAAGAAAGCATATGGATCAGCTTTATCAACATAATCACCATTTGCATTTTTAAAATGATATTTATAAAAAGCATAATTATGTAAACCAGGAATAAATATTTCCCATACACCACATTCATCAACTTTATTCATTTTATGAACGCTTGTATTCCAATTATTAAAATCACCTATAACGCTAACATCATCTGCAGCAGGAGCGTAAAGTCTAAAAACAACACCTTCAACCATCACCTTAGCTTTAGATTTCTTAGATTTTGTTGGATCTTTTTTAAGAGGCACAAGAATATCTTGCATTACCTCTTGTTTAACGAAGTGCGCACCAAAATACTTGAAAGCCTCAATTGTTTGGCCCATCAAGAAATCATAAAGGATACCATAAGCCATATATATACCTCTTTTTTTATTACTTTAATTTTATCAAAATAGTTGCACTATTTATATAAATATTTAAACGAATTCACAAAATATGAAAATATTTTCACGATTTATGAAAATAATAATCATTTCAAACTAAATAATTTTCATTTTTGATACAACGAAGCCAAATGAAGATAATGTTTTGTCTGAATAATTGTTAGAAAGAATTAAATCGCCTTCAAGATTAACTTGTTTTAAGGAATTAGAATTATTTATTATAGAAATAATTTTTTCACTTTTATTATATCTTTCAATATATAATAAATCGTTAAAAGTACTTATCCTTATCTTTCCTTCTTTCAAACAAGCATTTTTCCTTAGCAATATAATTTCATTAAATAATTTATTATATTTGTTACCAAATTCTTTAGAGTCCCATTCCATACCTTTTCTATTGGCAGGATCAGTTCCTCCTTCCATAAAAATTTCGTTTCCATAATAAATCATTGGCCAACCAACATACATTATTAACGTCAAAACTGCCAATAAATATAAATCTTTATTTGGTTTTATGAAGTTGTAAAATCTTTCAGTATCATGAGAATCGAGCAAATTTAACATCATTCTCGCATTATTATCGGTATATCTTATAAGCAAACTATTTAGTTTTTCTGCAAAATCATTATTTGATAGAGTTTTATTTACATAAAAATCTTTACAGGCATAAAAGAAAGGATAATTCATAACACTCTCAAATTGATCGCTAGAGAGATAACTTCTTGCATTTCCCCGACATTCACCTATTAAAACTATATCAGGCTTAATCCTGCGTAATTGCATCTTAAAATTAAGCCAAAAATCATGAGAAACCTCATCAGCAACATCAAGTCTATATCCATCAACACCAAATTTTTCAACAAAATATTTACCAACTGACACAAAATAATCTTGCTCGTCATAATTATTACTATTAAGTTTAGGCATTTCAGGAACATTTCCGAAGGTATCATAATTTAATCTTGTTTCGTCAGGTTTATCGCCATGTATAACATAAAAATCATAATATTTACTTTCTTTTCCTTTTTCTTTTACATCCAAAAACATTTTATTTAAATTAGAACTATGATTAAAGACAAGATCTAATATTATTTTCATTCCTTTTGAATGAGCAGAATTACACAGTTCTAAAAACTCTGCGTTATCACCGAACATTTCATCAATTTTAAAATAATCGATTACATCATATTTATGGTTTGATCCGCCTTTACAAATCGGAGTTAAATATATAACATCAACACCTAATTCTTTTAAATAATCCAATTTATTAGTAACGCCTTTTAAATCACCTCCAATATAAACATCTTGATGTCTATTATTGTTCGAGCCTTTAAGGTTAGTTGTATCCCATTCGGCATTGATATAAGAGCTATCTTTAGTAAAATTACCCCTACAAAATCTTTCAGGAAAAATTTGATAGAAAACATTACCTTGAAATTTCTTGTTATCGAAAACAATATCATTATGATTTGCATAAGAAATTCTAAACCTATTAAAATAAGAAAGAAAATAATCGTAAGTTTCCGAAATACCACTTTCGCTGTAATATAATTTTTTACCATTATTTAAAGTGATGTAAAAAATATATGAATATCTATTGCTAGAATCGGACAGAATCGCTTCATAATAAGAGAATAAATCATCATCAAATATATAACTCATTTCTGTAATTTTTCTTTCTTTGTAAAAATATGACGAATCATTCCGTAAACACTCAATCTTTTTAACGTCATCACCTTTTTTAATTCGAATTCTTACTTTAATCTCATTATTCGATATAGGAAAGCTATAATTAGAATCACTGATATGTTCTATTGATCTTTTATCCATAATTAACCTCTTTTAATATTTATATTTTATCAAATTATTTCTTTTATTTTTATAAAAATATATAATAAACATATGCGTATAAAGTTATATAGAATTTTCTACTTAATAACACTGATTTTAGTTGCTGTAATCGGATTATTTTTCTCTATTACAACAATAATTGAAGCAATGAAAAACACTGAAGGAAACAATATCAATTATTTTATTAACGTTGGTGTTTTCTTGATCGGAGTTTGCTTTCTATCTTTTGAGATCATAACAGTTATTAAGTCATTCACTTACGGAACACAAATTTTTAATATGATTTGTTTCACTGAAAGAAAAACTAAGAACAAAATTACAATTACTGTCTGCACCATTTTATCAATATTATCTTTATTTACTATTGTATGGTTTGCTTTAGTTTTAGCGAAAATAAATAGTTTTTCATTCTCATCATTCACCACAAGTGACAACGAGTTCTTTATTTTTCTTGGTTTAATATTTTTTGTAAATGTATTTTTTATATTAATTTATGAATTTACAATGCAATTTAGCGACATATCTAAATAAATTAATAAGTTGCATTTATTAATAATGTTGCATAGGCATTGTTTGATGAAATGGTTAGTTTTTGTTTACAATAAAGTAACATGCCATTGGAATTTATCTTTAAATTTTGTTCTGAATGAGCACCTTCATAATAAACATCATCTTCAGCGATAAAAGAAAGTGTATTATCATTATTTAAAACATAGTTTTCTGAATATTTTCGAACATTAGCAGAAAAATAATCTCCATAATATAATCCACCAGTTTTATATAACTCATCTGATGAGTAAAAAATTAACAACATTCGCTGATAAGCTGCATCATCAGAAATCGTTTCATCAACAATCTCTCCTTCATTTATTGAAGTAGATTCAATATAAGAGTCCTTTTCGCTATCAAATTTTAGTGATATGTATTTTTTATTTACATCAGAAACAATTTTATTTCCTTCAAAAATATATGAAGCAGAAAAATCAAAACTATCTTGTTTGCCATACTCTTTTTTAAAATTAAATTCTATTGAATTGGACCCAATAAGGTTATTGTTAGAATCAAATTCTTGAAAAAGAGAAAAGATAGAGCCTTTATTTGTATTTTTTATTGCATCTTGATAATTAATTGGAGATAAAAAGGCTTTTAAATTTTCAGGTAAATCAGCAGAACAACCTGATAATATGCAACAAGTTAAGATTGTAACACCAATAGAAAATAATTTTTTAAACATTTTTTAATTATACTTCAATTCTTAAATAAATAAATTATTTATATGCAATAATCGTCTCAAAAGCATTAATTTTTGTAGAATTCGAAAGTATTTTATTACTATCAAGTGTATCTAAATATAAAGTATAACCAGCTAAATCAACATTATCTAAACTAGAAGCATTATAACCGTTTGCATGTACGATTTTATAAATTTTATTATTAGATGTGTCTTTTATATTTATAATAAATTCGTTAGCATCGTAAGAAACTTCATAATCTAATTTTTTTGCTTCAGCTTCTTCTAAATGCATTCCATCAATATTTTGTTTAAAAGAAATGAGTTTTTTATAATTATTAAACATATCAATATTTTTAACTTTTAATGAATAATCTAATTCATTAACTTCATATGATGCATTGTAAGAATTACTATTTCCTTTTTTTGTTCTTAAGAATTCTTCGCCAGCAAGCATAAAATTAACACCCTGAGTAGTAAAAACCATCGAATTAGCGAGCATTGCCATCTTTTTTATTTTTGTTGAATCCGTAATACCAGCAGCTTTGATTCTGTCACTTAATGTGTAATTATCGTGACACGTAACATAATTAACGGTCTTATTTGGATCAGTAATATTTCCACCGCTAATATAAGTTTGACCTTTTATTCCAGCTTGAATTCGTGCACTGTCATCACTAGATATTTTTGACGTATCATTTGTAACCCATCCTTTTGCAGAACTAGAATTTAACCCACCTTTAATTAAAGCATCTCTTGTTTGATCGTTAAATTGACCATAACCAACATATTTATTACCATTAATTTGTTTGGCGCTTTTAGAATCGCTTAAAGTAGATGTGCCTCCAGTCCAAGGTTCGCCATAGACAGCAACAGAAGGATTAACTAATTTTAAATTTGAGGTAACATTATTCATGGTTTCTAAATCATGTAATCCCATAAGATCAAATCTAAAACCACCTAATTTATATTCCTCGGCCCAAAATTGAGTACTATCAACCATAAATTTACTAAACATTGGCATGTCACTAGCAGTCTCGTTTCCACAACCACTTCCATTGCTTAAATTTCCTTTAGAATCATATCGATAATAGTAACCAGGCATCAAAACATCAAAATTAGATCCAGTGGCACCATTAACATGGTTATAAACTACATCCATAATAATGTTTATTCCAGCTTTATTATAAGCTTGAATAAGTGATTTAAATTCACTAATTCTTGTGTATCCATCGTAAGGATTTGATGAATATCCACCTTCTACACAATTATAATTTAAAGGATTATATCCCCAATTAAACGACATATTTGTTTCATCATTAGCTTGATCAAAAATAGGAATCAATTGTACAGCATTAACACCAAGTTCTTTGACATGATCAAAACCAGTTTTGACAGTTACATCGCCGCTTGTATACGTAGTATTACCTTCATAAGCTCCAGCAAACTTCTTTCTATTAGCTTCAGTCCCATCCCATGTTGAACTACTTGAAATATCTGAAACATGAGTCTCGTAAACAGTTAAAGCTTTTTTATCAATTTGTAAAGGTTCAACTTCGTTCCAATTATCAGGATTTGTTTGACTAAAATCAACAATCATACCTCTTAAGCCGTTAACACCACATGATTTAGCATATGGATCAACAATCTCTTTATTTGTAAATTGAGAATTCGAAACAACATATGTGTAGTATTTTCCTGCCAAATCTTCATGAATAGTTGTAGAGAAAACACCTTTTTCACCTTTTACCATATCTACAGAAAGATAAACAGCATCACTACCTAAAGAAGATGATATGCTTGTAGGAGTTCCGTTATTATAAATTTTTAAAACAATTTTTGACGAAATAGGGGACCAAACTCTAAATGTTGATTCAGAATTTGAATATTCAACACCCAACTTTCCGTTATATGTATATTGATTATTAAAATCACTTGTTGAATATAATGTACGAACACTAATATTAGCCTTTATAGATTTTTTACTATCTTCAAAAGTGGCTTCAACAGTATATTTTTTATCAAAGGAAGCATTTTTTCCTGTTGGGAAAGAATATCTAAATGCATTAGTAGAAGGAGTTAAATTTACACTACTTAACACTTCTTCATCTTCATAAATTTTATAAGAAGAAATTTTGTTGTTTGTTTCACAAATAATTTGACGATTTGAAGTAAATTTTGCACTAACAAAAGCATCAGCAATCACCCAATCTGCTGTTGTATAGATGTTTTCATCACCAGTTTTTAAGTAAATATGATAAATGTTTTTTTCGTCTTTTTCTATATTTGAAAAATCAACAAATCTATCGCCATCAGGATCTTTTGCTGACCAACTCCCTTTACTTTTAACAATAAAGCCTAATCCATCGGTTTTTACTGAAGCGCCAAAAGAACTTAATGGATAACTTGCAACAGCGCCGTATTCATCAACACCATTAAAATCAAATTCCTTTCCTTCAGCATTTGCGCTCCAAAGCCATAAAGCCCAACCATCAAATTTTCTATCTTTTCGATAATAATGTAATTGAATGGAGTTTTCATCATATGTAGGAGGAGTAACCAAATCTCCACTAACTTCTTCAGTTGGTCCACAACCAACTAATGTTCCAACGGCAAGTCCTAATAATAATACTGGGAATATTTTTCTAAATTTCATTTATTTTCTCCTTAAAAACTCACTCTAAAATCATCTTTAAAAATAATAATTTTAGACTAAATGGTGGTAGAAAGCCTACCACCATTTAAGAAAATCAAATAAATAAACTAAGCGGCAGGAGTATCAGTTATTTTGACACTTGTAGAATGATGTTTTGTGGTACCTTGACCAAGTTCAGAATATTTAGCAACAACAGTAATAGTTTGATTCTTTTCTTCTAATACTGCAGAAATATTGTTATCAGTGGCTGAATCTACAATACAACCAACCCATTTTGTTCCGCCTTCTTTCATATTGATGATACCAAATCCTTTAGTACCATAAACGGTTCTAATGGCTAATTCATAATGTTCACCAACTTTAGTCATAGCTGTGTATTTCCAAGAAGTGAAATCACCGCAAATTCCAGGTTCAACACCTTCAACTAAAGCACCGCCATCAGTTGCATTTTCAAAAATAAATACATAATCATAAGCTTTTGATGGATCTGGCATTTTCACTCCAAAATCCATACTTACTTCGCCTAAATCAAGCTCATAGTTGTCACCATCAGCTTGCATAATATTTAATGGAGTATTTTCTTTAGTTTGGTCAACGACATTCCATGTAACCGAAGAAACAGAAGTTGTGTACTCGACAAGAAGTTTGTATTCATATGAACCAGCATAAATCGAAGCATATGTAATGGTCCAAACTTTTCTTGCTTCGTCGGTAGTTTTTAAAGTTCCAGCTTTAACTATGGCTTTATTTTCTTCTTCAGTTCTGTCCTCTGATGGAGTTTTCCAACCATTCATACTTCCCATGATAATTGGGACTGACCATGTTGGAACACTTTCTGTAAATGTGAATTTAAGTGTGTAATTTGTTAATGGTGATGCTGGAGCAAGAACAGCAGTTGAGAAGGTATGTGTACCTAAATCAATTTTTGTATCACCGGCAGTAAATTCAAATACTGGATTCTTTAAAGCTTCTAATGCTAATTCTTCATCGCTCTTATACTTGTCGTTCCAAGCAAGACCTTGCTTATCGGCAGGCATATTTGATGAAGCATTATAACCTTTAACGATTTGATACTCAAAACCTTGTGTTTTGGTAGTGTCAGGAGCATCGGTAATAACGTAATAAACTCTAGAATCACCTTCCATTTTTGTCATTTCAAGAGCAGTGGTTCCTGTGGCAAAGCCATTAAATCCGCCTGTTAACCAATATGAAGCATAGGTATCGAGAGCGACCGATCCTTCAGCATCCGTAAAATAAAAAGTTACTTTACCTTCTTCAGTTGGGACATCAGTATTTACTGGTGGCACATCCTCTATCTTTGGTTGACAGCTTGCTAAAGCACCGACTGTAAGGGCTGCTAAAGCGACAAATAATAAACGATTTTTTTTCATGATAATTTAATTCCTCCTATCGTTTTATATATTTTTAGAGTTTTGTAAAAACTCAATAAACCTAATATAATCTGATATCAAATTTATCTTCGTAAATTTGAATATCGTTTAAGTTATATTCTAACTTAACTTTTTCACCTATTTTAACCTCGTTATTTTTAATTGAAACATAAACAGGTTTGTTATAAATCATACATACCGCAAACTTTTCTTTGCCATAATCTAAAATATTAGTAATTTCAGTATCTATACCATTATCTTTAGAAAAAGTGTATGAATAATGAGACAAATAAAATCTAAAATTCGATCTAAATAATTCAACTCCAAGTGCTTGAACAATTTTTTTAGAAATCTCATCAGTTGATTTTACATACATACCAGCAATATCAATATAAAAATTATCTATATGATCTTTTTCTTGCTTTTCATGCTTATTATTTAAAATAAAATTTTTAAATCCAGCATCAAGATTTGTATCAAAAAGATTATGGAAGTTATCAATGAATTCATATTTTTCTTGATAGACTTTCTTTAAGTCATAAGCTTTTTTAATATCAAGTTCTTTAATCTCTTCTGGCTTTTTCTCATTTAATTTTGCAATTTTATTCTCGAATTCATCTTTTGCAGCTTTTTTATTCTTAAAGAATTCCTCTTTCAAAGCTTTTTTTCCTTCTTTATCGAGTCCGCCTCTACCCGCTTTATAAGCTCTATCGGCTTCAATATTTAGAATCTTTTCTTTATATTCATTCTTGTATTCGATTTTTAATGCATCGCCAAATCCAAGATTTCCAAGTTCAGTTGCTTCTGTTTTCTTAACTTTATCCTTGTATTCTTTAACTTTAGTATTTGCATAAATTTTCAAAGATTTCAAAGATTTTTTCGAATTTGCTAAATTGGTAAAAGAGCCGGGGAACTCATCAAAAACAGATAAAGGTTCAACAACTTTTACATCATTAGCAACAATTGAAATATTTTTAAAATCAAACCCTATTTTCACTTCATCGCCAATTTTTAATTTAGTTTCATCAACAATGAAAAATGTACGAGAATCAGAAATTAAATAAATAAGTTGTTTCTCTTTAACTCTTTCAATATTGGTAACCGTAGCTTTAATATCCCCAACAAAATTCATGGAATTTGTTGGAACGAACAACTCTGCTTCGTCGCAATCTTTTACATTAATTGCTGATGGCAATTTAATCTTGTTGCCTAATAACTCCATAACACCATTTTTGATTTTAACATCAAAAACATTTTCTCTTGGTAAACGAGGTACAATTGATAACTCTGTATCTTTATCAAAGAAATGAGCTTTACTCATATCAAAAGCAGCATCAACAATATCGCCACGTTTTAATGAAATAGAATTATGAAAGGTCTTAACAATTACTCTTGTTGAAGACTCACTAAAACCATCACCATTCATATTTAAATCGCCATAAACTAATGTTTCATTTCCTAATTCTTCAAAGTGCGAAACTTTAATTTTAATTTTATTTTTACTCTTTTTAACGATTTCTGGATCGAGAGTAATATTTTCGCAACGTAATCCAACCCAAACATGTTTTTTACCATTTAAATATTTAGGCCTTACTTTCAATAATTCATTAAACGGAACAACAAGCGAATCATCACAATAATCAAATTTTACATCGACATCGGTTCCGTTTCTTTTTAAAACAGCCTCAAAAAAGTTCATTTGTGGAGTTCCCATAAATCCTGCAACAAACTTATTTTCAGGATATGCATATAAATTTTGAGGAGAATCAATTTGTTGAACAACTCCTAACTTCATTACAACAACACGAGTACCTAAAGTCATAGCTTCAACTTGGTCATGAGTAACATAAATAAATGTAGTACCTAATTCCGCATGTAATTTAGCGATTTCAGCTCTCATCTCGGTTCTTAATTTTGCATCAAGATTACTTAATGGTTCGTCAAGAAGAAACACTTTTGGATTTCTTAAAATAGCACGACCTAAAGCAACTCTTTGTCTTTGACCACCACTCATCGCTCTTGGTTTTCTATCTAAATAATCGGTCAATTGAAGAACATCAGCGGCCCAAAGGACTTTTTTATGTATTTCTTCCTTTGGAACATGTCTTAATTTTAACCCGAAAGCCATATTATCATAAACAGTCATATGTGGATATAATGCGTAATTTTGGAAAACCATAGCTATATCTCTGTCTTTTGGTTCAACATCATTAACTAATTGATCGCCAATATATAATTCACCGGCAGTAATATCCTCAAGACCAGCTATCATTCTTAATGTTGTAGATTTACCACAACCGGAAGGACCAACAAAAACAATAAATTCTTTATCTTTGATATCCATATTAAAATCACTAACAGCTTTTGCGCCGTTTGGATATACCTTATAAATGTGTCTTAAACTTAAATCAGCCATAACAATTCCTCCTATTTAATTATCGCTATACCTTGTGGTGGTACAGTTATTTCTTTTATATTTTTATCAGGTTGTTCGATGTAACCAGTTGTCGTCAATGTTGCAGCAATTGAAGAAAAATCAGTATCTGTAAAATTATATTTTTTAGTCTTAGTTTTACTAGCATTAATCACAATTCCAACAACTTCTTTATTATAAGTCTTGCTAATCGCACACATCTCTTCATAATCATCTGTATAGATAGTTTTTACGGTTCCGCGAGCGATTGGTAAAAACGAATTTCTAATTTTGTTAGCTTTTCGAACATAATTTAATATCGAAGATTCATCTTTATCTTGATCAGATACGCTTCCAAATGGATATTTTTCACTATCTGTTGCTGTAGTTGAACCGCTAACAGGTTTACAAGTATAATTATCACCCCATAAAATTGGTTGTCTCTTATCTTCATCCTTAACCTTAGTTGTAGTCCCACCTAAATCAGCTTTTAATGCCATTCCAATTTCGTCACCATAATAAGAAAATGTCATACCATTCAAAATTGACATAACTCCGTTAGCAAATTTCACATTGCCAGAATTTCCTCTTCCAGCGACATAACCGGTAACTCTACCTAAATCATGATTATTTAAGAAGGGTGCAGCTATTCCGTTTTCAGGAAGGCCACTTATATTTTTATTTATTGTGTAAGGCACCATGGTAGCATCTTGTAAATTAACACAATTAGCAATAAAACCACCGCCTTGAGAATCTTCAAAATTAAAACATGATTCAATTCCACTGGTCAAATATCTATTATTTTCGCCATTACTACCCCAAGAAGCTTCTCCAACAACATAAGCACTTGGTTTTATTCGTTTAACATTAGTGTTTAGCCAAGTTAAAAATTGGAGATTTTTATCAGGATCGCCAGAAAAATAACTTGTTACGGCATCAAGTCTAAATCCATCGATATTATGGGTTTTAAGCCAAAAAGTAAATATATCTTTTAAATCTCTTGCTAATGCACCATCGCCTTCATCAAGAACAGATTGTAAATTTAAATCAGGCATACCTGAATAAAATTGGCACTCATAAATTAAATTGTAGCTTCCGTATTTTGCCCATCCAGATGGAACATTTCCGTTATAACTTTTTACATTATAATAATTATAATACTGATCTGAAGTTTGATTTCTAATATGAGCAGCCATACATTTTTCGAACCAAATATGACTGGTGCTTGTATGATTTAAAACTAAATCTAAATAAATTTTCATATCATTATCGTGACATTTTTTTACTAAAGCATCATAATCATCTAACGTTCCAAATGCTGAATCAATTGACTTATAATCATCAACATCATATTTATGATACGAAGATGATTTATGAACAGGCGTTAACCAAATTCCATTATAATTTAATGATTTAATATAATCGAATTTATCTATAATTCCCTTTAAATCACCCTTACCATCTTTATTACTGTCTGCAAATGCGATAGGAAAAATTTCATACGTATTTCCATTATTATCAGGTACTTTAACTACCGAATAATTACTTTCAGAAGCACCTTTAGAGCATGAAGAAAGTAAAACAAATGGTAAGCTTAAAACTAATATTAAAACTTTTGATGTAATTTTACGCATAATTAACCTTTAACTGCTCCACCTGTCACACCTTCAACATAGTATCTTTGTAATATAAAGAATAATATAACAATTGGAATAGACACAAATACCGCTCCAGCACAGAATCTTGTGAAAAATAGGGCGCTATTTGAAGGAGTTAACCACTTTTGTAAACCGACAGCGACTGTATAATATTCACTAGCCGATCCTCCAACAATATAGTTAGCTAACATGAAATCTCCCCAGGGACCTATGAATGATGTAAGAATTGTATAAACAACTATTGGTTTAGCTAAAGGAATAATAATTTTCCAAAAAATTGTATTTTTACTAGCACCATCAATCATCGCCGCTTCATCAAGCGATTTGGAAATAGTATCGAAAAATCCTTTTGAAATATAATATCCGGAAGCTGAACCACTAATATAAACAAGGATCAAACCAAATACACTAGTTTGAAGTCCGATAGCTTGAAGAATTTTATAAATGGCAATCATTGATAAAAATCCTGGGAACATACCGATAATAAGAATTAATTTCATCAAGGCTTTTCTTCCTTTAAATCTCAATCTTGATAATGTATACGAAGTCATTAAAACAAGTATAGTTTGAGCAGCAGCAGTAACAATTGCAATTATTAATGTATTAAAATACCATCTTAAAAAGTTAGCGTTGTTGCTTGTATCTGTTAGAAGCAAAACATAATTTTGAAATGTATATGCATTTGGATTATCTAATGAAGGAAACATCGATAATGATATACCTGTACTATCACCTCTTACCGATTGAATTATTATATAAAAGAAAGGAAATAACCATAGAACACTAACAATTGCTAAAATCAAATAAATAAAAGCATTAGTAATTATTCGACGAGTTTTCATTCCGTTTGATACTTTTTTCATTATTGGAAATCCTCCTCATTTTTGAAACTATTACTTCTTGAATAGAAGATTAAAGATAAAACAGCACAAATTATAAATACTAATATACCTATAACAGATGCAATATCATATTGTTGATCATTAACCGTTAATTTATATAACCACGTTATAAGTAAATCTGTTTGACCAGCAGTTGAAACCATTCCTGGATCCAAATTTGGTCCTCCTCCGGTTAATAAGAAGATAATATTAAAGTTATTTAAATTACCGATAAATGTCGTAATCAGCGACGGAGTCATAACAAACATCATATAAGGAAGAGTGATATTTGCAAACATCTTATGTGGATTAGCGCCATCAATTCTAGCAGCTTCATATAAATCGTCAGGTATATTCATTAAAATACCTGTGCAGCTTAATACTGTATAAGGAATACCAACCCATAAATTAACAACAACAACAGTAATTTTGGCGATCCAAGGATCAGTTAAAAAACTAATTGTTGGTAATCCAATTGATTTCAAAATAATGTTATAGATTCCATCTGGTTGAAGCATTTTGCTCATAATTAATAAAGAAATAAATTGAGGAATTGCAATAGTAGTAATCAATATTGTTCTCCACATTTTCTTAAGTTTAATGCCTTTTCTATTAATAACTAAAGCGACCAACATTCCTAAGAAGAAGTTAGTGAAAGTAGCTAAAATTGCCCAAACAATAGTCCATAAAAGAACAGTTCTAAACGTATAATTGAATTTAACGCCATCCCCACCAGCAATACCGTTTCCAGTTAAAACTGTAGAAAAATTATCGAATCCTACCCAAGTAAACAATTTTTCTGGAGGCATATGAATTGCGTTATAATTTGTAAAAGCAACAAAAATCATAAATATTAATGGAATAATGGTAAATATCACCAAACCCAAAACAGGTAAGGCTAATAAAGTCGAACTATAATATTTATTTCCGAGTTGTTTAATATCATCTCTACCAGAAGCTAATTTTTTATTAATAGCTGTCATTTCATCGCAACTATAAGATTGTTTAATCGAAGAATACCAAACATAAACGGTACATAGAATAATCAATATTGTTGCAACACCGAAAAGCAAAATATTGAAAGAATTATCACCAGCTATTTTAAATCCGCTGTCACTTTCTTGTGTCAATACTGTACCTAAAGTTCCGAATTTACCAATATATCCTCCGCCAAAAAAGACCATATAAAGTACAAAAACTATTTCAAAAAGTAAATATAGAAAACCACGAAAAAATTGTTTATGCATTATGTTCCCAAATCCAAAAATTAAAAAAGAAACTTTTGTACTCCATGAACCATAAAGCATAGCATCAGACAAATTTTCGAAAATTTCTTTAAATTTCTTGCCTAAGTTAACAAATTTGCCAGGGATGCTCTTAAAAAATTTAGAAAAATTTTTGCCAAATTCGGAGAAAAAATGTCTTGTCTTATATAAAACTCTACGAGGTTTACTAAGACTTAAATATTCTAAGTCTGCCATTTTTACCTTCTTTCTTGTTCTTGGTCACTCACAAAAAATGAGTGACCAAGACAAATAATAATTTATAAACTATTTAGTTGTTGATTGAATATCAGCTTGTAATTGATTTAATGCTCTCTTAACGTTAGCAATTGTATCATATGTACCCTTTGTACCATTTTGAACAGCATCAAATAATCCTTTACCATAAGTAGCAATTGGTGTCCAGTAAGCACTTGGAGTTGGATCTTGAACACGGCAGCCTTGTCCATCATTTAAATTATATTGAGTGGATAAAGCTTTTAAGAATTTATCAGCTTGAACGTCAGCATCTTTTTGGGCAGTCTTGTTTGAAGGACCTAAAGATGTGGCTTTAAATCTTGCTAAAGAAACTTCGCTATCAGATAAATATTTAGCTAATTTATGAAGCATACTTAAATTTTCTTCACTCTTAGAAGCAAAAGTAGAGAATGGATTAACACCCATCAATTTAAATCCAGCAAATGTTTTCCAAGTATATTTGATTCCATCACCTTGATTTGCAGCACCATAAAATTCAGCTTTATCTTCAAGAGTTGGTAAAACAGTAGCACGATAATTTTCGCCCCAGCCTTTCTTTAAAGCGCCATTATTCCATGTAACAATAGCAGCTAAAGGAGTTTTCATAGCTTCAGTATCGCTTTCATTAATATATTTAGTGACAGTATCGTTATAGGCAGGATTTGAATCGTCTGTATACATAAAGTGTTTATTTATAGAACCATCTGTATTTGTAAATGAGTTAACCATACAACGTGTAGCTTTTGTTCCGATATCGCCATTAAAATTACATGAAGCAGATGTTTGAACACCTTTATCATCATAAGTAACACTATAATCTCCACCTGTACCAAAGAACATTCCTGATTCATACCAAGCAGATCCTTCTGGCCAAATAGCTAATCCATTAACCCATTTTTCGTGCCCAGTTTGTGCACCTCTTTCATCGAGAGCAGCATATAAATCTCTAAATGTATAACCAGCTTTTAAGTCTTGTGTGGTCGAATCCCAAACAGCAGTGTCTTTAAAAGCATCAGAATTATAAGTTAAAACATAACCATTATCAGCACTAATTGGATATGCATAATATTTTTCAGAAATTTTACCAGCTTCACAAGCGGTTGAATCATTATTTTCTTTAATCCATGCAGTATTTTCTGTACTTAATGGTGCTAAAGCTCCGATTCTCTTTAAGTTAATTAATTGATCATTTGGAAATGTAACGATTGAACCACCATTTTGTGGATCAATAGCCATAGCGGCATATGCACCAGCATCGCCACTTCCAGCATATCTAACTTCGGCAGTAAATTCTGGATTTGCTTTTTTAAAAGCATCGACAGCAGCTAAGTATAATTCTTGGTGTTCAATTGGACCCCAAATCATAACACCTTCAAACCCACCACAAGATGTTAAAGTAGCGGTTGCACCGACTGCTAACGCACCAACGGCTATTGCAGTCAAAAATTTAATTTTTTTCATAATTTAAAAATATTCCTCCTATAATTTATGAATAAAACGAGACAAACCTAAAATTACTAAAATAAATTTTAAATTTGTAAGTGCTTACATTTTAATTTTTTTAGACTTCATTTGCAATTAATTTTTAACGTAAATTGTTAAATTTTTGGCGTGAACTATTATATGTCATATAAAAAAGTAAAAAATACTGAAATAAATGATAAAAATTTAAAAAATTAATTTTTCATTTCCGTTTAAAAAAGCTTTGTAATTGTTTATACTTTAAAGAATTAATATTAGGAGATTTTTAATATGTCGAAAGTTATGGCAGTTAATTGTGGATCTAGTAGTTTGAAATTTAAACTCTATGAAATGCCACAAGAAGAAGTTATTTGTTCTGGTATAGTTGAACGTATAGGACACGACGATGGTATTTTTCAATTAAAATATAAAGGAAACAAGGAAAAGAAGATTATTCCTGTTAAAGACCATGGAGTTGCAGCAAGTTTAGTTATGAACGCCTTACTTGATGAACACATTATTTCTAGCTTTGAAGAGATTAAAGCTACTGGTCATCGTATTGTTCAAGGTGGACCATATTTTAATCAATCAGTCTTATTTAACAATGATACATATGACAAAATTGAAAGTTTGATACCACTTGCACCATTGCATAATAAAGCGCATTTAGTTGGCTACAATGCTTTCAAAAAGGTTTTACCAAATACTCCAGCAATTGCTGTATTTGATACTGCTTTCCATCAAACTATGAAACCAGAAGATTACACTTTTGCTATTCCAAAAGAATATACTGAAAAATATATGATTAGAAGATATGGAGCTCACGGAACAAGCCACAAATACTTAAGTGAAGTCGGAGGAGAAAAATATTTAAAAGATAGTACACATAAAAAAATGATAATTTGTCACCTTGGAAGTGGCGCTAGTATTACTGCTGTTGAAGATGGTAAATGTGTTGCTACAAGCATGGGTTTAACTCCATGTGGGGGAATCGCTATGAATTCTCGTACTGGAGATATGGATCCAAGTGTTTATTATCAAGTTCAAAAAATGTCCGGAAAAGATAACGAAACAATTTTCCAAGAATTTAATAAAGAAAGCGGTTTATATGGCGTGAGCGGCGTCTCAAATGATTCTCGTGATGTTTCTACTAAAGCACACGAAGGTGATAAAGATTCTATATTAGCTATGCAATTATGGGCACGCCGTATTGCTGATTATATCGGACAATACTATGTTAGATTGGGCGGATGTGAATTAATCATCTTTAGTGCTGGTATTGGTGAAAACGCCCCTGAATATCGTGAAATGGTTTTAAATAATATTAAAGAAGCATTACATATTGATATTGATTGGGATTTAAATAATAAGATTTTTGGAGGTGCTGAAGCCCTTATTTCGACTCCAAAGTCTACTATTAAAGTCGCCATCATTCCAACTGATGAAGAAATTATGATTGCTCGCGATGCATTTAGAATCGCAAAAGAAGTTAAAGGAGAATAGAAGTGAAGAAAGTTTCATATATATCAAATTTTTGTAAAGAACATAAAAAAGATATTAAAATATTTTTAGAAAATGTTAAAAAGTATGATCATATCGTAGTTTTTAGACATATTAAACCTGATTTTGATGCTTTAGGTACTCAAATGGGTTTAGCAACCTGGCTTAAAGAAAATTTCCCAAATAAGGAAATTAAGGTTGTTGGTGATAACCATGTTGAGTTTACTCCACGTGGATTATTTCCAAAAATGGATGAATTAAAGGATTCTTATTTTAATGATCCATTTTTAGCAGTGATTGTCGATGTCGGAGATGACAAACGTATCGCTGATCCTCGTTATAAAAGAGGAAGTTTTATTTTCAAATTTGACCACCACCCAAATAAAGAAGAAGTTGCTACTCATTCTTTAGTTGATATTGATAGAGCCGCTACTAGCGAAATAATTTCTGATATTTTGATCGATTTAGAACCACAATATCAATTATCAAAAGTTGCTGCTCGTTATTTATATATTGCTTTAATTGGTGATTCTGGTTCGTTTAAATACAATTCCACTACTCCAATGACTTTTGAAGTTGCTGAAAATTTAGTTTC
>CAYQCJ010000015.1:0-31694 GCA_964416025.1 uncultured Staphylococcaceae bacterium
GTGAATAATAATCTAAATTCGGTTTCGTTGTCTCTATTAGTGGCTCCAAAAATTACATCAAAGTCTTCGTTACCCATTAAGGTAAAGTTGGTGGAACTATCGTTATCCATCAATTCTTTTTCAGCCTTTTTAGTTAATTTTTTCTCACCTTTTTTGACTCTTCTATCTATTTGACGTTCAGTCATTCCGCTCATTCCACTTGGAGAACGAGAGAAATGAAGATGTGGTGCAGAATCGTTTCCATAAACTAAACGAGTGCTGTAATAATATCTAGGACCATCGTGTTGAACTTGAGCAGTTAAAGTTTGTGATCTTGTAACAGTTCTAACATTGCCTTTAGAATCGGTTTCGGTTTCAACCCAAGTAATAACAATTGAACCAGTATATGTAATTTTAACTGTTTCATGAATAAAGAATCTTTGAACTAAGAAAGGATTTCCGTAAATATCGCCAGAAAGGATAAAATCGGAACTCATATCTTCATTATTATTGTCTTCAAAACCATAACGATCGTGAAGATAAGCAAATTGAGAAGGATCAAAATATTGATCAAGATGAATTAAAGGAGAAGCCTCATTAAGAATTTTTGCAGGCATATTCCAATCAAATAAAGCGTTTAATGTTGCCATTTGAACATCACATTCTGATTTTAATTTAGCAACTTCTTCACCGAAGTTTTCGGTTAGTTTTTTAAGTTGTTGAATAGATTTATTAATGCTTAAACATATCAATAAAATTGCTCCAACTCCTAAGAGAATTAAAACAACACCAACAATAATTGCAGGAAGTGTAATATTTGTATTTAAACAACCAGCAATAATTAAAATAATTCCAACAACAAAAGCAATACAGGTGAAAATAATTAATAAAACTTTAAGTGCTTTTTTTCCAGTAAGTTTCTTTTTAGCTTTACCAAGATTAGAGCAAGCCAAATTATAAGAATTTACTGTTTTTCTATTTAATGGTACATCGGTTTGAGCTTCAGCAACAAGTCCATCAAAAATCTTGTTAGCCGTATCTTTGTACTTTTGTTTTAATTCCTTATTATATAGCTTTAAGGGTTCGAGCATGTCTTGATCCATATTTATATCCTCACTATGATTATTTTAAACTAAAATACTATATTTAAAAATGACAAATCAACGATTATTTGCCATTTTTATTCAAATTTTGTTCAATTTTATTGAAAGTTTCTTTTGACACTACATGTTCTATCAAACAACAATCGTGTTCTGCAGTTTCTTCGCTCACTCCTAATGAGATAAGAAACTTTTTAATTGTGGTATGTTTGTGATAAATTTCTTTAGCAATTTTTCTTCCTGAATCAGTAAGTGTTACATCTTCATAAGGCTTCTTTTGAATGTAACCTAAAGAAATAAGTTCGTTCATTGCTTTCGTAACTGCAGGTTTTGAGATGTTTAAAAGTTCAGCAATTTCAACTGAATGAATTTTTTGACCTTTAGATTCTATAATAAAAATCGCCTCTAAATAGTCTTCAATAGACTTCGATAAAATTTTCATGTTTTTATTATAATACAAAAATTAACTTGAGTTAACTTTTTTTCTTGACATAAGACTCTTTTTAGACTAAATTATCAAATGTAAAAGTTAACTCAAGTTAACTATAGGAGAATTTAATGAAAGAGGAAGACAAGAAGTTAAAGAGTGGCGAAGAAGGTCATCTTTACAACCTTAGGCGTGGACAAAAGTGTGTTGTTACTGGTCTTCATAACGACAATGCTGCTTTACGTAGACGTTTATTAGATATGGGAATAACTAAAGGTGTGGAAATTGAAGTTAGAAAAATTGCACCATTAGGAGATCCAATTGATATTAAACTTCGTGGTTATGAGTTGTGTATTAGAAAAAAAGATATGAAAGGTATAGATATAAAGGTTATTTAGTATGAAAGTTGCATTAGTAGGAAATCAAAATTCTGGTAAAACAACTTTTTTTAATGCCTTAACTGGAAGCAATCAAAAAGTTGGTAATTGGCCTGGAGTTACTATTGAAAGAAAAGAAGGAACAATTAAAGGAACCAACATCACAGTTGTTGATCTTCCTGGAATTTATTCTCTTTCGCCATATACCAGTGAAGAAGAAGTGAGCAGAAGATATGTTTTGGATGATAAACCAGATTTAATTATTAATATCGTTGATGCGACTTCAATTGAAAGAAGTTTATATTTAACGACTCAATTGTTGGAACTTGATTGTGATGTTGTCGTCGCCTTAAACATGTTTGATTTATTAGAAAAAGAGAAAATTTATATTGATGAAGCTAAATTAAGTGAAAGATTTGGATGCACATTCGTTAAGATAAGTGCTAAATCCGGATATGGAATTGATAACTTAATCAATGTTATTAAAAATAATGAATATAAGAAAAACGAACAAATTAAAATTTATCCTGACGATGTCGAATCTTTGATAAGTGAAATTGAAGAAATTGATAAAAAACCAAATTCTAGATTTTGTGCTGTAAAAGTAATCGAAGAGGATCGTGATTTTAAAGTCTTAATGACTGATAAAACTAAAGTAGATCACGAAAAAATTGAAAAGAAATATCAAATGGATGGAGAGCAATTGATTGCTTCTCTCCGTTACGACTTTATTGTTGATGTTAAAGATGAATGTGTAAATGACGCTCGAGAAACATCTAATAAAGAAACAATAACTGATAAATTAGATAGAATTTTACTAAATAAATGGGCTGCTATACCAATTTTTATCTTTATTATGGCACTTGTTTATATGCTTTCTGTCGGATTAGTCGGTGGATTAACAGTTAGTTTTGTCGACGCTTTATTCAATGGTGCTGAAGAATTAGAATTCAACTTCTTTGGTTTGAGTTGGGTTGCAAATTTTCAAATCGAAGGGCTTGGTCCTTTGTTAGCTCGATGGCTGACTGGACTTGGGGCGTCAGAGTGGAGTGTATCTTTAGTTCAAAACGGAATTGTTGCTGGTGTTGGAGCGGTATGTAATTTTATTCCGCAATTAATGGTGTTATTTATGTGTTTAGCAATTCTTGAGACTTCTGGATATATGTCTCGTATTGCTTTCTTCCTTGATAGAGTATTTCATAAATTTGGTTTGAGTGGTAAATCCTTAATTCCATTTATTGTTGGTACAGGTTGCTCAGTTCCTGGAATTATGACTGCAAGAACTGTTGAAGATCCTAATGAAAGGAAATCGACAATTATTCTTACTCCATTTATGCCATGTAGTGCAAAATTGCCTATATTATCGATCTTTGCGAGTGTTTTCTTTGGAAGTTGGGCTTGGGTAGTTTCTTTAAGTTTTTATTTCTTAGCTATTTTCTTAATCTTATTATTTGGTTATTTATTTAAAAAATGGGTATTTAAAAACGAACATACTAATTTTGTTAGTGAATTACCTGAATATAAATTACCTTCTCCAAAATATGTTGCTCGTGATGTATGGGACAAAACAATCGCTTTTATTAAAAGAGCCGGAACAATCATTCTTATTTGTTCTGTAATTGTTTGGACTTTATCTTCATTTACATGGACTTGGCAATATGTTGATAACGAAACCGTTACTATCGATAAATCGATGTTAGCAGGTATTGGAAATGCTTTTGCTTGGTTCTTCTACCCAATGCTTGGTGGACACTGGTCTTGGGCAGCAACTGTTTCTTCGATTCAAGGATTAGTTGCCAAAGAACAAGTAATTTCTTCGATGGGAGTTATTGCTAATGTCAGTGGAACAACAAGTATTTTTGAAAGTAGTGCTTTTAGTTTCTTTAACGGTTGGAGTGCTTACGCTTTCATGGCGTTCAATATGTTTAGTGCTCCTTGCATTGGTGCAATTGGTGCAATGAGACAAGAATTAGGTAGTGTTAAAAATACGGTCTTTGCTGTTATTTTCCAAATTGGTGTTGCTTGGGTTATCGGAACAGTTATTGGTTGTATAGGATGGGTGGTGACTTTAATATGACGACTGCAGATATAATAATTTTAATAGTTGTAATTTTACTACTTGGTTCAATAATCTTCTTTAAGTCGATTTTACCAAGAATACAACATAAACCAACTGGTGAATGTTCTTCGTGTCCAATGGGCAATCAAAAGAAGATTAGACGTGCCATTAAATCATATAAAAAGAAAAATAAAAAAGAGGATTTAAAGTAAAATCCTCTGCAAAGCCTATCTCTTTTTGTAATTTTTGGCCAATCCGCCTTTAGAAGTTTCTTTATATTTTTTATTCAAATCTTTACCAGTTTCATACATGGTATTGATTACAGTATCTAAACTTATCTTTCTTGTTGATTCTAAAAATATTGCTAAAGAAGCGTTTTCAATACTTCTTAAAGCAGCGACGGCGTTTCTTTCGATACATGGAATTTGTACTAATCCTTTAATAGGATCACATGTCAATCCTAAGAAGTGTTCCATTCCGATTTCGGCGGCGCATTCGATAGTTTCAACATTTGAGTTATCTTTTAAATAGTTAGCGGCTCCGCTTGCCATTGAGCAAGCTGTACCGATTTCGGATTGACATCCAGCAAACGCTCCTGAAATAGAAGCGTTTTCTTTTACGATTACGCCAATTAATCCAGCAACGGCTAAAGCGTCAATTATATCTTCTCTTTTTATGTTGTATCTATTTTGTAAATAATAAAGAGTTGCAGGCAAAACACCACATGATCCACAAGTTGGAGCAGTGACAATGGTTCCTCCAGCAGCATTTTCTTCGCTTACAGCATAAGCGTAACTAGAGACTACTCTAATGTGCTTATTTTCATCGTCTTCATTCTCTTTGTTTGGTTTATTCAAGAAGCTTGCCTTACGTTGTAAATGCAAAATCCCCGGTAAAACCCCCGTATTTTTTAGTCCACGGTCAATTGATTCGATCATAACATCATAAATTTTGTTGAGATATTCTTTGATATCTTCAGTATCAAATTTATAAACAATTTGAGGCAAAGTCATGTTATTTTTAATTGAATATTCTTTAATTTCGTTAAAATTTTTAAATGGATAAACATTGTTATTTTCTGGTTCTTTACCATTGATTATGATATTGCCACCACCAATAGAAATAAAATTAGTTTTTGAGATTAATTTTTTATCTTTATATGTTTGAATGACGAAATAATTTGGGTGAGGAAGTTTCTTTCTTTTGATATCAAAAATTACCTTAGTTCTTGATTTTCCAAGAGTATTTTCAATTATTTTGTCGGTTAAATGGCCTTTACCAGTCAATGCTAAAGAACCAAATAGTGTAACTAGAAAATTATTAGCTTCTTTAAAATTATTTAAAACATAAATACAAGCCTTTTGTGGACCCATTGTGTGAGACGAACTTGGACCTGGACCAATTTTAAACAGTTCTTTTAAAGATTCCATGCAAACATTATATATTATTTGCGATTAAATGTTAGTTTAATAGTTAATTAGCATTTTCTTTTTATCTTATGGAAATATGGCTTTTATTTATATATAATCAAGTAATTATTTAGGATATATATGGATTTAAGCGAAAACAGAAAAAGAATGATTGAAGGAAAAGTTTACGAACCAGGAGATTCTGATATTGCTCACGAGCAAATGGAAAGAATGGAAGTTCTTTATGATTACAATTTAACTCGTCCTTTTGAAGCTGAAAAACGTAATATATTACTCAAAAAAATGTTTGGTAAAATTGGTGAGAATTGTTATTTTGAGCCACCAATACACGCGAATTTTGGTTGTAAACATGTTTTTTGTGGTAATGATGTTTATGGTAATTTCAACTTAACTTTAGTTGATGACGGCAACATTTATATTGGAGATAATGTTATGTTTGGTCCTGGTGTAATAGTTGCTACTCCTGGACATCCAATCGAAATTGAATTAAGAAAAAAGGGTTATCAATTTAATATTGATGTGCATATTGGAAATAATGTTCGGATTGGAGCAAACGCGACTATTTTACCTGGCGTAAATATTGGTGATAATACCGTTATTGGAGCAGGTAGTGTAGTTACAAAGGATATTCCAGCAAATGTAGTGGCTTACGGAAATCCATGTCGTGTAATTCGTAATATTGGACCTCACGACAAAGAATATTATTACAAAGATAGGAAAATTGATATTAAATGAACAACACTAAAGAAAGAACTAAATTTATTTTAATACTTTTAGTTTGCGCTTTTGCTTATGGGTTTAGCGTCCCATTACTAAGTTTATGGGGATCTTCTTTACCATCTTACATGAGTATTGCATTCATGTATTTTGGTGCTACTATCGCCATTTTTATTATGTATATTTATAAAAAGTTATTTACAAAAACTTTTAAAAATAAACCATTTGAGAAAAAAGAAAGGCCATTGATGTTATTTATTATTTTGGCCGATGCTTTGTCTAGTTTATTCTTAGTTCATGGATTAACCCTTGTTAGTGCCGAAACTTCCTCATTATTATTATCTTTTCAAATAGTAGTTGTTGCGGTCGTTGCTGTTATTTTCTTAAAAGAAAGACTTAGTATGTTTGGCTGGATCGGTCTTGGTTTGATTGTGGCTGGCGGAATTTCATTATCATTAAACGAAAACGGACTTTCAGTTGATGTTAACGCTATTTTTATTCTTATTCCATGCATCCTTTGGGGTATTCAAACCGATATGATTAAGAAAATTTCTGGTCAAGATCCTGTAAAAGTATGTTTAATTAAGACTACTGGTGCTGCAATAATTGATATATGTTTTGCTTCTTTGATGGGCGAATCATTAAGTGTTAGTAATGTTCCTAACGGATTAAAAATTCTTTTCTTAGGATTTATTACTTATGGTTTAGCAGTTTGTGTAATGCTTATTTGTCAAAGACACCTTGGTGCTTCAGTCACTTCATGTTATTTTGGACTTGCTCCATTTATTGGGTCTGTGTATTCTTTATTCATTTTCCATACAGTTCCATATTTTACTTTCTATATAGCTGCAGGGCTTAATGTTTTGGGAATTATTTTTGTAACAATCAACGAATACTTGCCTAGAATAAAAAACCATTTAAAACTTAAAAAAAGTCGACAATAACGTAACAATTTACTATATTATCTTATCTAGTATTTAAAACTATTACAGCATTTTAGTATATTTACTAACGTATATTTACAATGTATAATCTAGGTATGCAAACTTTTGTTAGTTTTTTAATTGAATCGGAAGAATTAGTCGAAAAAATGACGAATCTATTTCGTGATTTTTGTCAATATTTAAATTTCTTCATTATTGGAGCAATTATTGTCTTTATTTTTCTTGCTTGGTATTACTTATTGTTCTTAATTTGTGCTTTTAAAAAACCAGTAGTTTATCCAACTGGTGAAACTAAATATAAATTTGCAGTTTTAGTACCAGCCAGAAACGAAGATAAAGTTATAAGAAATTGTTTAGATTCTCTTAAAAAGCAAAATTATCCAAAAGATAAATATGACGTTTACGTAATTATTGAATCTAAAAGCGATCCAACTTACCGAATTACGATGAGTTATGGATCAAATTTTCATGTTATTGTTCGTAAGCATTTAACCAATAGAAGAACAAAAGGATTTGCTCTTGATGAAGCCTTCCAATATTTAGAAGAAAATAAATTGGTGTATGATTCGCTAATGATTTTTGATGCCGATAACGTTGTTTCGTCAAATTATATTTCTATAATGAATGACACAAAAAATGCTGGATTCCAAATTGCAACTGGCTATAGAAACTTTACAAATGCAACAGTGAATTGGGTTTCTAGTTGTTCCGCAATTCTTTTTTCGTTCATGAACAATTTTACAAGTAACGGACGTTCAAGATTGTTTAAAAAATGTACTCTTACTGGAACTGGTTATTATATCGATTACAACATCGTAAAAAATGAAGGTGGTTGGATTTGGAACGGAATGACAGAAGACGTTGAATTAACTTGTTATTCTTATTATCACAATATTTCAATGACATATAATCCGACAGCTGTTTATTATGATGAGCAAGCAACTCAATATCATGTTTTACACAAACAACACATTAGATGGGTTTGGGGCTTCTTCGCTAGTAAGAAGAGGTTTAAACAAAAAACGTTCGATTACGGCTGTAATAAGGGTGCTAAAAAGAGTTTGGCGATGATGGAATATAATTTTTCTATTTATCCATTTGTCGCTTTATGTATTGTTGAATTATTAGCTTGTTTATTAGGTTTTGCTTTGTTTATTTCAGATTTAATTATTGCTTCAACAATTGAACCTGGTATTTGGGCTGATGCAAGTGCCAATCCACAAACTGTATTTTGCTGGTTCTTGTTATCGTTCTTCTATTTGTATTTCTTATTTATTTTAGCAAGTTCTTTAACTTTTTTAATCGATAATAAAAGACTTAAATTCTCTGGCGGAAAGATAATTGTTTGTGTATTCAGTTATTTATTCTTCTTTATGGATTTCTTATTGGCTTTCTTTGATGGACTTAATCATCCTAAAAAACGTAGATCATGGGATAAAATTGAACATAGTGGAGATATTGCTAATAATGAAGCAATTAAAAAAATAAATGAAAAGAAGAAAAGCAGGTAGCACAATTTATTATAGCGATGTCGCTAATGATGATTTTGCAAAAACTCATTTAAAGCGACCTGATGTTGTTGATGGATATAAATATAAAAGAACTAATCCAATCAATAATTTCTTTTCAGGAATTTTATACTATTGTTTAGCTCATCCAATTCTTTCTTTGTTTTGTATTGCTCGAGGAATTTCTTTTTCAGGCAAGAAAAATCTCAAAGAATTAAAAGGCAAAGGCTATTACGTTTATGGAAATCATACGACTGAATGGGACGAAATTGTTTATGCTTGTTACATTTGCTGGAGTAGACGAGTAAATATTGTTGGTTATAGTGACACTACAACGATCCCTTTTGTTAAGCATCTAGCGAGAGCTTTAGGTTATCTTCCTTTGGGAAATAGTATTAGAAATCAACGCGATTTAATGGATGCAATGAAATTTTATTTAGATAAAAAACAAGTAATCGTAATTTATCCAGAAGCTCATGTTTGGCCATATTACACTCATATTAGGCCATTTCCTGCCGCTTCTTTTCATTATCCAGCAAAATTTAATGCTCCAATTGTACCTATAGTTACAGTTTATAAAAAAAGAATATGTAAAAAGTTCAAACCATGGATTAAAATAATAATTGGAAAACCAATATATCCAAAACCAGAGCTTACTCCAAGCGAAAATAAAGTCTATTTACATGATGAATGTTTTAAGCAAATGCAGGAGATATCTGATTCTCATAAACAATTTGAATATTTTCATTACGAATATATGTCTGACAAGACGTCTACTAAATAATACAGGGAGGTATTTATGAAATACGATTCGTTAATCAAAAAAATGTCTTTAGAAGAGAAGGCCTCTTTAATGTCGGGAAAAAACGGTTGGGAAACTCAAGATTTACCTCAACACAAAATTCCTTCATTATGGCTTAGTGATGGTCCTCATGGAGTTAGAAAAGAGGTTGATGGTGAACAATCGTTAAACTTAAACAAAGAAACTCATAAGGCTACATGCTTCCCTCCTGCCGCTACAATGGCAAACAGTTGGGATTTAGATCTTGAAGAAAAAGTTGGCAAAGTAATAGGCTCTGAAGCTAAGGCTTTAGGTGTTGATGTTTTATTAGGCCCTGGAATTAATATCAAGAGAAATCCAAGATGTGGACGTAATTTTGAATATTATAGTGAAGACCCATATCTTGCTGGTAAAATGGGTGGAGCTTTAATTAAAGGTATTCAAAGCAACGGAATTTCTGGTTGTGTAAAACACTTCTGTGCTAATAGCCAAGAAACAAGACGTATGACTATGGATAGTGTGGTTGATGAAAGAGCATTAAGAGAAATATATTTAACAAATTTTGAAATTGCTATCGAAGATGGAAAACCAGGTTTTGTTATGTCTTCCTACAATTTAGTTAACGGAACTTATGCAAACGAAAATAAACATACTCTTGTCGATATTTTAAGAAAAGAGTGGGGATATGATGGGGTTGTTGTCTCTGATTGGGGTGGAAACAATATTAGAACTAAGGGATTGGAATGTTTTTCCTCTTTAGAAATGCCAGGCAATCTTGGTGATACAAATCGTGATATTGTTGAAGCTGTTAAAAATCATCAATTTGACGAAAAAATATTAGATCAAAATGTTAATTTAATGTTGGATGCAATCACAAAATATCATCATGATGGACACGATGATAAATTTGATGTTAATAAAGATAATGATATTGCTCGTTTAGCCGCAGAAGAAAGTATTGTAATGCTCAAAAACAACAATGTATTGCCTTTAAAGAGTGGTGCTAAAGTTGCTTTAATTGGTGGCTTTGCAAAAACTCCTCGATATGAAGGTGGCGGATCCGCTCATGTTAATCCAACAATGGTGGAAAATACTGTTGAAGAAATTAAAAAATATGACCTTAAATGTGTTGGCTATGAACAAGGATACGAAACTGTCGATCACGAAAATTCTGAGTTATCGGGTAAGGCTATCGCATTAGCTTCAAAAGCTGATGTTATATTATTTTACATGGGATTGGCCGATGATATTGAGTCAGAAGGCTTCGATAGAATTAATTTAAAAATCAACAATAATCAATTAATGTTACTTAGTCAATTATTTAAAACTGGTAAAAAAGTTGTTGTTATTTTAACTTGTGGAGCTATTGTTGAAATTGGTTTTGATAATGTTTGTGATGCTATTATTTATGGTTGTTTAGGTGGTCAAGCTGGAGCAAGTGCAATGCTTAATGTGTTAACTGGTAAAGTTAATCCAAGCGGTAAAATGAGTGAGACTATTCCATACGCTTATAAAGATGAAGCTACATATCATTATTATCCAGGCGAAGAAACAATCGCTTTATATAAAGAATCGATTTATGTTGGCTATCGTTATTTTGATACTCATAAGATTGAGGTAAAATATCCATTTGGTTTTGGTTTAAGTTATTCAACTTTTGAGTATTCAGATTTAAAAATTACCGATAAAGACGTATCTTTCAAAGTTGCCAATACTAGTAAAATTGATGGAAAAGAAGTTGTTCAATTATATATTGGAAAAGTAGCTTCTCGTTTCTTTAGAGCCATTAAAGAACTTAAAGGGTTTAAAAAGATTTTATTGAAAGCTGGAGAAACTAAAGAAGTTAAACTCGCTTTTGATAAATATTCCTTCAGATACTTCAATGTTAAAACAAATAAATGGGAAATTGAGGGTGGAGATTATCAAATATTTGTTGGTGGTTCCTCTCGTGATTTACCATTGATGGGTGTTGTTAAAAAAGTCGGGACTACCGATGTTATTCCTTACGAAGAAGATGCTTTACCTCTATATAATTCAGGAAGAGTACGCCACATGAGCGATACCGAATTCTATAAATTATTAGGTCATCCATATATTTCGACTCACCTTCATTTTATATCGAAAAAGAGAATTGAAGTTACTCCAACAACTACATTGTATGATCTACGTTTAGCTAAAGGTTTTATTGGCAGAGGTTTATATAAGAAATTTAATAAACAAGCTAATAAAGCAAAAAATAGTGGGGATTTAGCCACTTATAATTCGATTAATTATTTCTTAATGCCTTCGCCAATTAAATTAATTTCTAGATTTTCACCTAAAGAAACTTCATATAAAGAATTATTGGGTTTAGTTGAAATCTTTAATGGACATATTTTTAAAGGTCTAAAAATAAAGAAAGCCGGACAAAAAGAAAGAGAAGCTCGATTAAATTCACTTAAAAAGTAAATATTGCTTTTTAACTATTTGATTAATATATATAATAAATGAAGTGCCTTTTTAGCTCAGTTGGTAGAGCAACTCTTTCGTAAAGAGTAGGTCGACGGTCCGATTCCGTCAAAAGGCACCATTTTTTATGCAATTTTAAATTTTAAAACTAATTTTTATCTGTTTTCTAAAAATAAATAAAGACCCCTAATTTTATAAAATAAGGGGTCTTTGCAGGGGTTATTGAAAAATTAATTATTAATTATTTAATAATATGTTTTTGTTCACGTTTACAAATATACATTTTTCTATCAACGTCTTCATATAACTTTGTAACCGATTCATAGTTTTTACTTTCAACAATTCCAAAAGCAAAATTGGTCTTAAAAGTAGATTTTCCATTATTAAAAACATTAGCTTCAAAAGCAGAATTAAGCTTGATGATTTCTTTTCTTAATTGAAAATCATTGTCAGCAATAATTAAAAATTCATCTCCGCTAAGTCTACCAGCAATGCATCCAGTTTCTTTTTCTAATTGAAATAAGAGTGAAGTAAGAAAAAGAATCATTTGATCGCCAGAAACGTGACCATAGTAGTCATTAACTTTTTTGAAGTCATTTAAGTCGATCATTGCTACTTGAAACGGAGTCTTCTTATCGAGCTTTTTCTGAATTTTATTGAATAAGAAAATTTTGTTATATAAGCCGGTAAAGACATCACGATTTGATAAATTATTGAATTGATTCAGATATTCATTAACAGAAAAGTTTGTGTTATTTGATGTGTCTGAAAGAATTAATTGATAAGAAACATCTTTGATTAATTCTAGTGCATATGTTTTATTGTTAATTTCAAAAGGGATGGATGAAATCATAAATGTTTTTTCTTGGAAACGGTCTATTTTGAAATATTCTTTTTTGTTAAAAAGACATTGATCGGAAATACAAGCGATACATGGACAGTTTCTGTTCCATGTTTCATAGCAGTGATGGGTACTTTCGCATAATTCACCATTTTCATCAAAATAATTTATTAAGTTAGTGCTTTTATCAATGAGTCGATAGAAATCAAAGAAGGAGTGCATATTAATCGATTCAAATTGTTTCTTTGGCATTGTTTTTAAAGGAAATAGCAATTCACCAGAATCAATTTTACTTTTCTTGTTAGAAAACAAATTGTTGCTGTTTTGCATCAATTCACGATATTTCTTAGCTTCAAGAATGTTATAAATTCTATTTCTTACAAATCGACCGCCAAATGGTAAACGCATCATTTCATCGACACTATATTTAATTAAAGTATCGACATCTTTATAGTTGGAATCAACAACAGCGACTATTGGAACTGTGGAATGAAGAGAATTGTTTCTAATTAAAGATAATAAATCTACGCCATGAATTAAGTTACTAGCAAAGCTAATAAGGATTAATTGAAACTCGTTTTTATGCGAGTTTAAAAGGTTTATGGCTTCAACAGTATTTCGAGCAACAAAAACATAAAAATCACCTTTAAGTGATTCTTCCAAAACTTTGATGTGCTCTTGACAATCGTCAACAAATAAAATTTCTTTTTGCATATTTATTCGTCTTCTTTGTCTTCATTATATCTTAAAGAAGAAGATTATAAAAAGAGAAATAATTCCATTTTGAATTATAGTAAGAAAGTTTAGTAAAAAATAAAATTAAAACTTGATTTTTGTCTTTATAATCGGTATATTTATTAAGCACTGGGTACTTAGCTCAGCTGGGAGAGCATCTGTTTGACGTACAGAAGGTCATAGGTTCGATCCCTGTAGTACCCACCAGTGTAATAAATTAAAAAGGCACATTGTGCCTTTTTTCTTTTTCTTAGAATATACCAAGCATCAGTAAGAAACTAATAGCTATAAAGAATTCAGCGACAAAGTATGTTGATAAAATTATTCCTTCATCATATTTTTGCTCTTTATAGTAATGTTCTTTAAAAATAGTGAAGTCACTAACAATGAAAAATACCATTCCTATGGCAAACATAAGATAAAAAATTTGTTGTGTTTGAATTGATAAAACAAGAGTAATAATTAAGTTAACAAAAAGTGGAGAATAATATAAAGCACTAGCTGCTGTCATTAATTTATCAAGATACTTTTTAGCAAGCAAAATTACGACCGTAGATACGACGACAACAATGGCGGCAATGCCAATATAGTAATAAAGATTGAAGACGCCAGGATAATTCGTATTTGTATAAAGAATCATGATTACAAGGTTTAAAATGTGAGATACAAAGAAAGCAATTGCTCCAACTGGGAAAAATATTGGCTTTTTAAAAATAGCTTCAAATAATATTAAAATATCGCCAATTAAAGCAAATATAAAAGCAATATAAACTAGTGGTTCTGTTGGCTTAACAATAATAAACAATATTGAAATTAAAGATAAGAAAAAAGGCTTAAGTATTCTTCTCCGTTTTTCTTTATGTTTAAAAGCCGCTAAAGAAATCAATATTAATAAAATAAAGTAGACTACAAGCGTGATTATCGCTAGCAATGTTTGCCATCTCATGTGGTTATTATAACAAGTTTTGATTATGAATAATAGAGGTATAAATATAAGTAGCAGGTTTATTTATTTTGTTATATTATTTAAAGACGCATCTGTAGTTCAGTGGCAGAACACCAGCTTCCCAAGCTGGTTACGCGGGTCCGATTCCCGTCAGGTGCTCCATCATGTAATGTACCCCTTTCCTTCAACTAGGAAAGGGGTTTTTCTATGGCGAAATATAACCAAGAATTTAAGATGAGATATGTCGATTTAAGGAAAAAACATTTACCTTTCCCAAATGTTAAAAGCATGATTTTCGATTTAGTCCAATAAATTGGGTACATAATATTTTGTATTTCAAAAAACATACTAAATTTATGATAAGATTAAAAAGAGAAAAGGTGGGATAAATATGATAAAAAAAGATGAAGAAATCATTTTAACAGATGAAGATGTAGAAGAAAAATATATGGATAATGTCGATAATTATTTTAGGGAAATGAGTGTTGAAGAACAAAAAGATTTAGCAATTATGGTTGCTAAAAATCTTGATGAATTAATGGAAAAGCCTAGCGATCCAAAAAATGAAGGATACATCTTTGCTTATCGACTAATTTTTGATTATATTTGCTCTGGTGGACCTGATAGTGTTATTGGCGACGGAAATTATCGTGCAATGCAAAAAGCAATAATTTATGGATCTAGTGGTGGTAATTGCTAGATAAAAAAAGGAACTTAGTGTTCCTTTTTGATTATAATTTATTTTATTTCAGTAGCTATCGTTCGACTTTCTAATTGAATCTCGCCAGCTTTAGTTAAAGCAAATTTAGCAAGTGCTGGTCCAACAAATTCATAAATAATAGTCGATGTAAGAATTATTGCAACAATTAAGTCGCCGTTAGGATCACCTAATGAAGTTAATACTCTACCTGCAGTAGTAGCTAAACCGATAGCGACACCTGCTTGAGGTATTAAGCAGAATCCAAGATATTTTTTAACTTGTGGTTCGGCTTTTGTAATGATTGATCCAGTAAATGCACCAATCCACTTACCAATAACACGAGCAATAATATAAACAGCTGCGACAATTAAAACGATTGAATAACTTCCTTCGAAGAATACTGTCAATTTTAATTCAGCACCGCTTGTAATAAAGAAGAGCATGAATATTGGTGGAGTCATTCTGTCGATTACGTTAATGGTAGCATCAGCATCGTTTCTAAAGTTCACAAATACCGCACCAACCATCATACACATAAGTAAACTTGATAATTCAAAAGAACCCATATAACTTTCTTCAAATAAATATTGAAGTCCAATACAAGCTAAAATACAGAAGATGATAAACATCGATCTATTAGCACGTGATTTGAATAATTTACAAATAAATGTGAGAGCAAAACCAAGAACAAGGCCGATTGCAAGCGATAAAACGATTTCAATGACTGGTTTACCTAACATTGAATAAACATCGATAGAACCACTCTTTAAACCGGTTGCAATCGCAAATAAAATAGCAAAACATGTAAGAGCGACTGCGTCGTCTAAAGCGACTACAGGAAGAAGTGTATTCACTAATGGACCTTTGGCTTTATATTGTTTAATAACAAGTAAAGTGGCAGCAGGAGCAGTAGCACAAGAAATAGCTGCTAAAGATAGAACTATAGATAAATCAACTTCGTTATTAATGAAGTAAACAACTAATAAAGAAACAAAAACAATGACTGCAGCGCATAAAGATTCTAAAAGAGTGATAATAGCAATCCTCTTTCCTAATTTTTTAACAGTCGATAACTTAAAAGAAGTACCGATTGTAAAGGCAATAAAACCTAAAGCTAAAGTTGGAATCCAACTTAAGTTATCGACTAATCCATAAATTGGATTAAGTGTGGTGTTCTGTAAATCGGTAGAAGTGTAACTTCCTCCGTTGATAGCATTAAATATTGCTCCCAAAACATAAGGACCAATTATGACGCCAGTTAAAAGATAGCCAGTAACATTTGGCATCTTTATTAATTTCATTACTCTTGTTGAAAAAAGACCGATTAAAAATGCAAGGGCTAAATAAACCCATATCTGATAATTGATTGTAGACATAAACTATATAGAACCCTCATAATTATTAATTTCAAAGTAGTACATTCCACCTTTGACTGTGGTAAAGTTTTTAGTTTCGCTTCTAATTAAATCACGTACATCATTTAAACCTTTTTCATCAAGAATAAAGTAAGCAAAACAAGAATTAACTAATTCACCTTCATTTAAGTGTCTTAAACCGATAAACATTGGATCATCGCTACTAATTTCATCATCATCAAGTAAATGACGGACAGAAGTGGATTGCAAAACAGTGCCGTTATGTCCTGATTCGAAGACATCGTGTAATATTGATTTAACATCTTCTTTGTTATCAAATGTTACATATAATATATATTTCATAAATATAATTACCCCCTATAACAACTTGTATTTTATTCTTATAAAAAACCCATTTCAACAGGAAATGGGTTTTTGTATAAATTGCTTGTTATTTAAAGACTATTTAGTTGTCCAAAGTCCATGAATATTGCAGTATGCATAGGCTTTTTCAACTTTTTCACCATCTAATAATCTAAATTCAGCGGCTGGAGCATCTCCAGGTTTTAAATCAGCTCTATATGTATGTTTATTTGTTAATAAATAAATGTACATAATGTAATGTTCTGGTAACATTGGATGTAAAACTGATCCAACAACAACTTTAACATCGTTTCCATTAACAGTAACTACTGGTATGTGTTTTTCAGTAGCAGCTTCTGTTGAGTTAGCCTTTAATTCAATCATTGGTTCGCCACAGCAAATAGTTGGGCAGCAATGGGATTCTGGTAATAATTCAACAATCTTTCCGCAATGTTTACAAAATAATAATTTTAATTCTTTCATGTTTTAATCTCCTTTTTAGATTACTTTTATTATATATCATTTTTTGAAGATGATAAGCGATTTGCTTTATCATTTGATGTTGAGCTTTGTATAGAATTGTATCAAGTTTTGGTATAAAATTAATAAGGTTAAAAAAGGAGTATTTATATGAAAGCAAAATATCGTTTAGTTTTAGTTAGACACGGCGAATCTGAATGGAATAAATTAAATTTATTTACAGGATGGACTGATGTTGAATTATCAGAAAAAGGCGTTGAAGAAGCCAAAAATGGTGGAAAATTACTTAAAGAAGCAGGATTCCATTTTGATTGTGCTTATGTTTCAACATTAAAAAGAGCTATTCACACTTTAAATTATATTCTTGGCGAATTAGATGAAGAATATATTCCAGTCGAAAAGAATTGGAGACTTAATGAGAGACATTATGGTGCTCTTCAAGGATTAAATAAAGCTGATACAGCAGCCAAATATGGTGATGAACAAGTTAAGATTTGGAGAAGAAGTTATGATGTTCAACCTCCAGCCTTAGAAGTTACTGATCCAAGAAATCCAGCCAATCAAGAAGCTTATAAGAATATTTCAGTCAGTGATTTACCATTAACTGAATGTTTAAAAGATACAGTCGCTAGAGTTCTTCCTTATTGGGATTGCGTTATAAAACCACAAATCGTTAGTGGTAAGCAAGTTATCATTGTTGCTCACGGAAACAGTTTAAGATCTTTAGTTAAATATCTTGATGGAATTGGTGATGATGATATCGTCGGTGTTAACATTCCAACAGGTGTCCCACTTGTCTATGAATTTGATGAAAGATTCAATGTCGTAAGCAAAAACTATCTTGGTGACCAAGCAAAAATTGCTGCTGCAATGAACGCTGTTGCTAACCAAGGAAAAGCTAAGTAATTAACCAATAATACAAAATAAAAACCACATCCTAATCGATGTGGTTTTTTTAAAAATAATGGGGATTTACAGGGGATTTTGAAATTTTTATAATAAATTAATATTATTTTCTTTTGCGTTTTCGATATCTTCTTTATCCCAATATGAAGCTTGAACTTCACCAATGTGTGCTTTCTCTAAAAAGAACAAACATAATCTTGATTGTCCAATTCCGCCTCCGATAGTGTAAGGTAAAGACTTATTAATAATATTTTGACAATATGGAGTGTAGATTTTTTTAGTTTCATTTTTGAATTCTAGTTGTTTAATAATACTATTCTCGTCAACTCTGATTCCCATTGAAGATATTTCTAAAACTTCTTTTAAAATTGGATTATAAACTAAAATATCTCCGTTATAATTCCAATCGTCATAATCAGCAGCTCTTCCATCGTGTGGTAAGCCGTCTTTTAAAGGCCAGCCAATTTGATACAAAAAGACTGCTTTAAATTCTTTTGTAATTAGATTTTCTCTTTCTTTTCTTGATTTATTTGGATATCTTTTTTCAAGTTCAGAAGTGGAAATAAACGTGATGTTTTGTGGCAATTTTTCGGTAAAAACACTATATTTTGTATTTACAGCATGTTCGATTTCTTGAATTGTTTGATAAATAATTTTAACGATTTTGAATAAATATTCTAAATTACGATCATCTTTTAAAACTATTTTTTCCCAATCCCGTTGATCGACATAAATAGAATGTATATTGTCTAAAGTCTCGTTTTTTCTTATAGCATTCATATCAGCGTAAATTCCTTCATGTTCGTTACAGTTATATTTTTTTAAGGCATTTCTTTTCCGTTTTGCTAAAGATTGTATGATTTCAAGTTTTTTATTGTTGTTTGTTACTTTAAAAGAGACTGGGTTTTCTAAACCATTAAGTTCATCGTTTAAAGTTAAATCAGGATCTAAAAAGACTGGAGCCGAAACACGGATTAATTTTAAATTTTGCGCCAATTTTGATTCAAAATTATCTTTAATGAATTTTATAGCTTCTTCAGTTTGAATTAGTGATAATTTTGCTTGGTAGTTTTTAGGAATTTTTATCATGTTTTCTCCTCATAATTATCAATTATATAGCAATAATAAAAAACTTAAATAAAATACTCAATTAATTATAATTTATCTTCAAAAAATAAATGTTTCAAACAAATAAATTATTTTAAAATAAAAGGCTTTTGCTCAATATGCCCCGCAAAAGCCCTTTATTTTTTAAAAAAGTAATTGTTATTTAAGTAATTGATCGTGATCAACTAATAACGCTTTTGATTCAATTTCGCTACCAATTAAAGTAAGAAATTCATCAATTGAAACTGTAATTTGTTTTTCAGTTCCGTATTTTCTATATGTAACTAAGTTACCTTCTTTTTCCTTATCACCTAATACGATGGTGTAAGGAACCTTCATAACTAAAGCGTTTCTCATACGATAGCCAAGTTTTTCGTTGGAATCATCAATTTCAACTCTTAAACCTTTTTGAGTAAATTTATCAGCAATTAATTTTGCATAATCTCCATGAGCATCATTATTAACTGGTAAAACTTTTACTTGAATTGGAGCTAACCAAGTTGGGAAAGCGCCGGCAAAATTTTCAGTAATAATACCTATAAATCTTTCTAACGATCCAAAGCAAGCTCTATGAATCATAACTGGGCATACTTTTTGTCCATCTTTGTCAACATAAGTACAATCAAATCTACCTGGTAATTGCATATCAAGTTGGATGGTGCCGCATTGCCAAACTCTTCCCATGCAATCCTTAAGTTTGAAATCAAGTTTTGGGCCATAAAAAGCGCCGTCCCCTGGATTTATTTTAAATTTGTGTCCAGTTGCTAAACAAGCTTCTTGAAGATCTTTTTCAGCTTTATCCCAAACCTTTATGTCGCCGATATAATTTGATTCTGGGCGAGTTGATAACTCAATTGAGTAATCGAGTCCAAATACGGAATAAATTTGGTCATATAATTTTAAAATACGATTAATTTCATCACCAATTTGGTCTTCAGCAAGTAAAATATGAGCATCATCTTGAGTGAAAGTTCTAACTCTAAATAAACCATTTAAAGCGCCTGAAGCTTCTTTTCTATGAACGTGTCCTAATTCAGCGTAACGAAGTGGTAATTCTTTATAAGAATGTAAATCATTTTTATAAACAAGAATTGCACCTGGACAATTCATTGGTTTAATAGCGTAATCTTCTTTTTCAATTTCGGTTGTAAACATATCGTCGCGATAGTGTTCCCAGTGACCAGAAGTTTCCCATAATTTTCTAGATAATAAAACAGGTGTTTCAATAACTAAATAGTTATTATTACGGTGCATATTAAGCCACCAATCTTCAAGAGCTCTTCTTAATGCATATCCTTTTGGAAGCCAGAATGGCATACCAGGACCGAATTCACTAAGCATAAATAAACCGAGTTCTTTACCAAGTTTACGATGATCTCTCTTTTTAGCTTCAGCTTTTACAAGTTCGATATGATCAAGTTCTTCTTTAGTGAAGGTAGCGACACCATAAATTCTAGTCAATTGTTTATTTTTAGAATCACCTTTCCAATAAGCTCCAGCGATTGTATCCAATTTAAAGAATTTGATAAAACCAGTTGAAGGAAGGTGAGGTCCACGACATAAATCGATGTAATTACCTTGTTTATATGTTGAAATAATTTCATCTCCAGGAAGATTATTAATTAAATCCATCTTATAAGGATTATCTTTAAAGATTTCTAAAGCTTCTTTTTTAGAGAGATCTTTTCTAACAATATATTCGTTCTTTTTGCTAAATTCTTTCATTTTAGCTTCAATTTTAGTTAAATCTTCTTCTTTAACAACGATATTTTTGAAATCGATATCATAGTAAAAACCATCTACAATTGAAGGTCCAATATCGAACAAAGCATCTGGATAAATGCTTTGAATAGCTTCAGCCATCAAGTGAGCACAAGAGTGATTTAATAAAGCAAAAGCTTCTTCAGATTTGCTTGTGATCAATTCAAAATCACCATCTTCTTTAATTGACGAATATAAGTCTTTAAGCACCCCATTTAATTTATATGCAAGACTAGCTTTAGCAAGTGATTCGCTTATTTTTAAAGCGATATCATGACCGTTTTCGCCGTCAACAACAACTATTTTCTTTCCGTCTAATAATTTAACTTCCATAATATTTTCCTCCTATAGAAATAAAAAAGCGTCCTTAGAAATTCTAAGGACGCTATTAATTACGCGGTACCACCTTAGTTATGAGAATAAAAGTTCTCATCGCCTTGATTTTAACTTAACTTTAGTTATAAGTCGTATTACTACGAATGCTTAGAAGTGGTATTAATTTTTGACCTTACAAGCTTTACACCAAGTAGCTTGCTCTCTATAAAGTTTCAATAAATTAACGTATCTTCATCAACGCAAGAATATTTTAATATCTATTTTTGAAATAGTAAATAGAAAAGCAAGAAATTTAGAAATCGCAATCTTTAGGAAGAGTGACAATTCTTAAGAAATTAGTTTTTCCGGCTCCGGTAGGAGTTCCTCCGCCGATAACAATTGTATCACCAGGAAGAAGACCAAATTGACGAGCTTTAACAATTGAAATGACTTCCATTTCTTCGATTAAATCAGGCATTTTGTTTCCTGGCATATAAGAAGAATAAACTCCCCAATATAAAGCATTTTGTCTAATAGTTGTAACATTTTTAGAGATTGATAGAATTGGAACGCAAGGTCTAGCTTTACTGATTCTTCTACTAGATCTTCCGGTTTCAGTGAAAGAAATAATCAATTTTGCACCGATTAATTTTGCAGTATTACAAATTGCGTTTGCAATGGAATCGTTATTATCCTTAAGTGAAGTATCATAAGCTTCTCTAGCCATTTCTTCATAATCTAAAGTTGGTTCCATAGCTCTAGAAATTTTAGTTTGCATTAAAACAGCTTCTGCAGGATATTCTCCACTTGCTGATTCGCCACTTAGCATAACACAATCTGTTGATTCAGTAATTGAGGTAGCAACATCACTAACCTCAGCTCTAGTAGGAATTGGTGAGTGACACATACTATCTAACATTTGAGTAGCGGTAATAACTGGTTTGCCTTTTGCACGGCAAGTTTTAATTAAATAATTTTGTACAATAGGAACTTGCTCTTCAGGAATCTCTAATCCTAAATCACCTCTAGCAACCATGATGCCATCACTAGCATCAATAATTTCGTTCAAACTATCCATGGCTTGAGAGTTTTCAATTTTAGAAATAATAAGTATTTCTGGATGTCCGTGAGCTGCAACAAAGGTTTTTAAATCTCTAACATCTTGCGCATTTCTTACGAAAGAAGCGGAAATCATATCGACACCATTTTCACATCCCCAAGCTAAATCTTTGGCATCTCTATCGCTAATAAATTGCATAGAAAGATGGCAACCTAAACAGTTAACCCCTTTTCTATCAACTAACACATGATTATTTTGTGCTTCACAAATGATTTCATGAGCTTTTTCATCTTTATCTTTAACTAAATAATCTAATTTTCCATCATCAATTTTAATATGGTTACCAATTTGAATATCGTCAAAAAGTTTATCGAAAGTGACACTAATTTTTTCAGGAGTGCCCAAAACTTCAGTCATTGAAATTCGAGTAATTTGACCTTTTTTAATGTTTATTTGACCATTTTTCATCATGTGGCAACGAATTTCAGGACCTTTTGTATCAAGCATTGCAGGAATATAAATACCATCTTTTTCAAATTCTCTAATTGTTTTAAGCTTTTCTAAATGCTCATCATATGAGCCATGAGAAAAATTTAAACGCATGATGTTCATTCCGTTTTCAATTAACGTTTTTAAAACTGCTGGATCGCTACTGGCTGGACCAATAGTGCAAACAATTTTAGTTTTTTTAGTGTGGTTTTCTTTTATCATAAAGCCCTCCTAACTATTTGAGTTCGTCGTGTAACTTGTATAATTCTAAATGTTTATTTCTTGGTAAATCTAAAGCTTCAAGAATTGGATAAGCTTTTGGTTCGTTATCTTTCATTCCGACACAAATTCCTCCAACTCCTTGATCGAGTAAATTAATAGCGTAGTTAGCCATTCTAATAGAATTAACTCTTTCCATTGCAGTTGGTTTGCCTCCTCTTTGAATATGACCTAAAACAGTTAAACGAGCATCCCAACCGGTTTTTGCAACTATATCCTCAAGAAGTTTATTTGTATCAATTGTTTTTTCGGCGACACAAACAATAGCATGATCAGCATTTTTATCTTTTAATTCCTTTAATTGAGCAAGGACTTTATTTTCATCATACTCAGAATCTTTGGTAATAATAACATCAGCATTACAGGCAATTCCCGAATATAAAGTTAAATCTGGGCAATGATTTCCCATGATTTCGATAACGCCACATCTTGTATGACTACTCATTGTTTCAGCAATATTATCGATAGCATTGACAATTGTATTTAAAGCAGTATCGAAACCGATAGTGGTGTCACTACTAGCAATATCGTTATCAATAGTTCCAGGAAGTCCAACACAATTGATTCCCATTTCAGTTAATTTTTTTGCACCCATATAAGAGCCGTCGCCACCAATAACAATTAAAGCATCGATTCCTTCTTGTTTTAAATTAGCAACAGCTTTTTCTCTACATGAGAGTTCTTTAAATTCTGGTAATCTAGCAGTTTTAATAACTGTGCCACCAACATTAATTTTGTCGACAGCAAAATCTTTATCAACTTTTGTAAAATGTTGAGTAATCAAACCTTTATATCCATCATAAACAACATACATTTCTTTTCCTAAATTAATACCTGTTCTAATAGCAGATACAATGGTAGCGTTCATGCCTGGTGCATCGCCGCCGCTAGTTAAAATTCCAATTTTCTTAATCATAATAAATCCTCTTTTTTAAAATCTTACATATTATATTATAAATGAAATAAATTATGTATTGTAAACAATAGAAAATATTCTAAAACTTTATTTAATTTAAGACAAAAAAATGTTCTAAATGTAATATAATAAGAAAATGATGGAAGACTTAAGCAAAAAAATTAAATTTTATTTTAGAGGTTATGACAGTTCTAAGTGTCTTGGTTTTTTGTTTGATTTGTATTCACCAATAATTGGAAAAACAGCCATACTATTTTATATAAATATTTTAAATTATTGTGGGAATGATAACGAATTAACTATTGGCGATGTTCTTAAAAAAGCTGATATAAATTCTCAAGAATTTTTGCTTTCAAGAAGAACATTGGAATCAATTGGTTTGATCAATACTTTCAAAAACCCCTTCGAAGACCTTGTTATTTTGATAAATGAGCCTCTTTATCCTTCTGAATTTTTTAACTCAATTGTTTTAAATGGTTTATTCGTTTCAACAGTTGGAAAAGAAAAAGCACAAGAGATTGTAAATAAATATTCTTTAAATTATGACCTCAAAAATTATAAGGAAATCTCTGCTTCTATAAATGACTCTTTTAGTGTTTCTTTTGAATATGGCAGTGTCATAAAAGGTGAAGAAAAATTAGTAACAAAGAATAATTCCGAAATAAAAATTAAATTTAATAAGAAAATGTTTTTTGATTATATAAAGAAAAATTCGCAAATTTCTGAATCTGCAATTTCGTCTGAAGAACTCAAAAAGATTATTGAATATACTGGGCTTTATGGCTTTGGTGAAAAAGTAATGGCTGAAATTACAATTGATTCATTTGATTTTAAGCAAGAATTTGGTCATAAAATTAATTTTGAATATTTTGCAAATCGTGCAAAACATGAGATATCTTTGTATAAACCATTCAAAAAAGCAGATAACAAAGCACAAAAGATCGATAGCGACACCGAATTAGCAAATAAAATAAATATGTATGAAAGTACTTCTCCAAGAATTTTCTTAAAAAAATTACAAGGAAATGTTGAACCAGTTAGGTCAGATCTAAATTTACTTGAAGATCTTAGTCAAAATTTAGGGCTCTCAAACGGAATTATCAATGTTCTTATTGATTACTGTAACGAAAAAAATAATGGTCAATTAAATGGCGCTTACGTTAAAAAAATTGGCGCATCTTTAATTAGAGCAAAAGTGTCTTGTGCTTTGGATTGTATAAATTATCTTTATAAATCTAATAAAACTTTAACTTCAACTAATAATAATGAAGTTTTAAAAAAGGGTGTAATTGATGCAACTATATATGATGGGAATGATGATGGGGAGGATCCATTTGGTAATTAAATATGGAAAAAATTAGAGTAAAAAAAGAAAACTACGATAAAGATTTAGAAGATTATAAAAATGAGATTTACAATAAAATCTCTTCGGATAAAGAGTTTTATGCTTCATTAATTCGTGATGGATTTTGTGATGCTGAAATTTTATCTCATCTTTCTACTTTTAACGATTATTACAATAATTATTTAATTAAAAAACAAATTAAAACATATGCTGACTGCGTTAGATTAAATTGCTTTAATGCAATGTTTTTAAAAAAAGATGAAAATAAAGATATTGTGAGGACATTTGAACCATTCGCTCCCGTAAAAGAGAAAATTGATTATAATTCTTGTTTTATAACTAAGGATTTTGATGATGAATTTGATAATTTAAAATGGTCTGATATAAAAAATGCAAATATTAAAAAAAATATATCTTCCCTGATTAAAAATAATAAATGGATTTACTTGAGTGGTGCAACTAGATGTGGAAAAAGTTACATTGCTATTGCTTTACTTAATAATTTTATTTCTAAAAACCATAAAAAAGTTGCTTTCATTAATGCAACGACTAGATTTAAAGAATTAATGGACCTTTATTCATCTTACAATAAAGATGATAAAGAAGAATTTTTCAAAGAATTTGATTTATATTGTAATTGTGATTTGTTGGTTATTGATGATTTTGGAAACGAGTATAAAAATGAAGGAATTAGAGACAATGTCGTCATCCCTTTAATTAAAAACAGAGTGAGCAAAAATAAGTTAACCATCTTTACAAGCGAGTTTTCAATCGATGATGTTTGTACCTTATACTCTATTAATAAACAGGTTGGTGAAATTAAATCCAAACAACTTAAAAATATTTTAAGATCGAAAATCGATGCTGAATTATTGATTAGTTCAGTGCCTGGATTGTATTAGTTTAAGTTTTTATCTATTTGTTCAAATAAGTCATTTAATGAGCGATTATTTTCAATCAAAATGACTTTTTTATTTGATTTATCGTAGTGGTAGTCTGAGTTTAGTTTTAGTGAAATCTCCAGTGAATCCCCTCTATTTTCTAAATTTTGAACTTGTTTTTCTTTGTTTAATGATAGGACAAAAATCTTTTTAAAAAGAAATTCAAAATGCGCTTTAAATAGTAAAGGAACTTCGATTGCTACTAATTCATTATCGGTAATATATTTAATAAGTTTTTCTTCCAGAACAGGATAGATATATTTTTCAACTTCTTTCTTTTTATCTGGTTTTTCGATCATAATTAAGAGAGCAATTTTTCTTTTTCTTTCGTCATCAATATCAAAATCAGTTTTTAATATTCTTGAAATTTTATTTTTATGTATTGGATCTTTGTAAAGTTCATGTATTTCTTCATCACATGAAATTGTTAAATATCCTTTATCTTTAAGGTGATTTAAAACTTGAGATTTTCCAGAACCAATTGGTCCGGTAATTCCTATGGCTTTTTCATAATGTTTATTTATTTGGCAGTTTGGGCAAAAAGTAGTGCCTCTTCCTCCGACATATATTTTATGAAATGTAGTTCCGCAATTTGGACAAATTTCACCTTCTTTACCATAACACATTAATACTGCTTGAAATTTTCCGTCAACACCTTCGCTAGGATGAAATGAGTGAATTGTAGAACCACCCAATTCGATAGCTCTTGAAAGAATAATTTTGGCATTTTTAGCAATTTCATCAATTTGACTATGAGAAAGTTCATTTCCTAAAGTTAAAGGATTAATTTTGGTTGCATATAAAATTTCATCAGCATAAATATTGCCAATTCCACATAAAATTTCTTGGTCTAGAAGCAACGCCTTCATAGGTTTCTTTTTATTAAATTTTTTGTATAAAAGTGGCAAATCGGAATCTTGAATTTTGTTAGCTTCAGGACCTAATTTTGCAATCATTTTTTCTTGCAAATAATGCTCCTCATCAGTTAAATACATAATTCCGAATTTTCTTGTATCATCATAAAAAAGATAGGTATCATCGTTAAATTTAAAGCAAGCGCTACTAGCTCTAATTGGATTATATTCTTTTGTAAATCGATATTTTCCTTCCATTCTTAGGTGAGAAATTATTACAAAAGAATTGTCAAAATGAATAAAAAGAAATTTACCATATCGTGATAAACCGGTAATGGTAGCACCAATCAATTTTGATTTAAATTCGCTGAGTGGAGTCAAAACTAAACGAGGAAAATAAACATCAATTTCAGCAATTTTTTTGCCTTTAACTAAAGGCTCTAAGATATTTTTAACAGTTTCTACTTCAGGTAATTCTGGCATATTTTATTTAGCATCGAACCAAGTCTTTGCATAACCTCCATCTACTTTTAATTTTACTTTTAATTTAACACAATGTTCCATTATGTTTTTAACTAAAGCCATAACTTCAACTTTTTCTTGATCATTAACTTTAATAATAAGTTCATCGTGAATTTGGCTTACTATTTTTGCTTCATAATTATTTTCTTTGAGAGCTTTATAAACTTTTATCATAGCGATTTTTATTAAATCTGCTGCGCTTCCTTGAATTGGTGCGTTTTTAGCAGCTCTTTTCGCAAACTCACGAACGGAATAATTATCACTATTAAGTTCTGGAAGATATCTTCTTCGATTAAACATCGTTTCAGCAAAACCTTTTTCAGTAGCTGTTTTAACAAGAGAATTTAAATAAATATTTATTTGAGGAAATTCTTTATTGAAAGAAGTCATTATTTGACGAGCTTCAGGAATTGAACAATTAATTTGCTCTGCAAGTCCCCAATCGCTTATACCATAAACAATTCCGAAATTAACGGCTTTTGCTTTTCTTCTTTCTAATGATGTTGGTTCTTCAGTTAAATGAAAAATGAGTTTTGCGGTAGAAGAGTGAATATCTTCGTCGTTATTAAACATAGAAATCATCTCCTTATTATCGCTTAAACTAGCAAGAATCCTTAATTCGATTTGCGAATAATCAAGAGACAAAATATTTAAATTATCTTCTTTATAAAAGAAAGCTTTTCTTATTTGTTTTCCGTCTTCATCACGAACACTGATATTTTGTAAATTTGGTTCGCTACTAGAAAGTCTTCCTGTCGAAGTAATTGCTTGGTTAAATGTGGCATGAATTTTTCCATCTTCATCAATATATGGAATAAATCCATTGATGTATGTAGAGAGAAGTTTATTGTATTTTCGATATTCAATTATTTCATTAATTATTGGATGATCTTCACTAAGTTCAATCAAATAATCTATTGATGTGGAGTGCTTTTTATTGTCTTTTAATTGAAGTTGATTGTATAAAATATCGGCTAATTCTTTAGTGGAATTAATGTTAAATTGTTTTCCTGCATATCGATAAATATTTTCTTTTTTTGCTTCAATAATTTTCTTATATTCATCCCCAAAATCTTCAAGAGTTTTTTTGTCGAGAGGAAAACCTTCAATTTCCATATCAGCTAAAACATCAACTAAAGGGATTTCAATGTCACGATATAATTCAATTTGTGTTAATTCGTTTAATTTATCTAATAATCTATTAGATAGTGATAAAGAATAATGAGCTTCGCAAGCGCAAAGTAGTGCATTGCCTTCGCTAAATAAATCCATGTTATTATATGCATAATTTATGTTAATTGAATAATAGGATAATATGCTATTTAAATCGTTAGAAATACCTGGTTCAATTAGATAACTTGCAATCAATAAATCAAAGAACAGACCATCGATTTTATAACCATTATGTTCGAGGACAAATCTTACTTTTTTGTAATCAAAAGCATATTTAGAAATGCTCTTATTTTTCAATATCCCCTGCAAATACCCATCGGATTTTAAATCTTCTTCAGAAATATAATAGTTTTTTCCATCAATAGAAAGTGCTAATCCAAGCAATGTTGCAATATGATAATTCTCATTGGTGAAGTCAACGCTAATACCAATTTTTGTTGGTTTTATTTTTTCATCAAGTTTAGAAATCTTAGTGAATTCAACTTTATCGTTATCGGCGCTTTCGGCCCTTAATTTTTTAGGGAGTTTGTTTATCATATTTTTAAAATTGTATTTATTAGCGAAAGCGCTGACTTTATTGAAGTCATAACCTTGATATACTACATCTTGTGAAGTAAAAGGGACATCATCGGTAGTATCCATTGTAGCAAGTTCACGGCATAATTGACCCATTTCTTGATTCTCAATAATTTTTGTTTTTAGACTAGGTGTCAGTTCATTAGCATGTTCAATTATGTTATCTAAATCGCCATATTTCATAATTAGAGTCTTGGCTGTTTTGTCTCCAACACCAGGAATACCTTTTAAATTATCGCTTGGATCACCCATCAATCCTTTATATTCAATAATTTGTTTAGGATCAAAACCCCATTCTTCCTTAAATGAAGAAGGTGTCATTTCGTGAATATCTTTTAATCCTTTTTTAATTAATTCAACAGTGGTGTTGTCATTAATTAATTGCAAATAATCTTTATCACTTGTGTATAAATATACTTTGTAGCCATCTTTTTCACATTTTTTTGCCATAATAGCGGCGATATCGTCAGCTTCTAAGTTTGAATCTTCGTAATAGCGAATATTTAAAGCATCCATCAATTCTCGAGAAATAGCAAATTGTGGTTTTAAAGCTTCTGGAGCAGGAGCTCTATTAGCTTTATATTCAGCAAATTTTTTATGTCTAAATGTTTTTTTGTCTTTATCAAAAGCGACAAAAAAACCATCCTCTTTGTTTAATGAGGAAATTAAAGAAAGAATCATATTTGAAAAAGCAAAAATAGCGTTAGTTGGAATCCCGTCTTGGTTTTTCATTACAAAATCGGGATTTTGAGGATTATATGTCGCATAAAATGCTCTAAACAACAAACTATTTCCATCTATAATTAAAATTTTTGCCATACTAATTTTCTACTCTTTCTATTGTATCTATTATAAAACTATCTTTTCCTCTTGATGAATCTTTAAAACCGGAAATCAAAAGTATATTGTTTATTTTAAGGTTTGCTCCATATTGAGCATATTGAGCACTGAACAAAACACAGTCTATTTCCGATTCATCATCATGAACAAGGATGAATCCCATTGGTTTTCCAGCATCTTTTCCGCTCTTTATAGTAATATTTTTAATTGATTGAACAATGCCCAAGATATAAGAAGGCTTTTTTTGTTCCAAATCACTAATTTGAATAATGTTTTTATGTTCTAAAAATTTAGGATTTATATGTTTGAGTGGTGAATCACTTATCATTGTTCCAAGAGCCTGGTATTCGTTTTGGATTCTTTCAAGTGGATCATCAGGAACTGGATTAATGAAACTATCATCTAAACCATAATCACTAAATAATGAATTACTGTCTAGTGTATTTTCCCATTCACGGAATCTATTGATGTTATTTTTAAGAGTTTTTCTGTTCGAATAAATCGAATCAAATATTCCTGCATCAATTAAAGAAGCATAAGATTTATCGCTTAAAACAGTTCCGCTTGTATGCATTCTAACCACAAAATTTTTGACCGATGTAAATTTTCCGTTTGTATCTCTTTCCAAAATAATGTTTTCAATTATTTGTCGTGGAAAACGATTAATACCTGTTAAAGGCATCAATAATTTACCATCAACTAACCTAAATGAAGTGGTAGATTCATTGACGTTTGGTAATAAAATAGAAATATTGTTTCGTTTCATTTCAGCGATATATTTTGTAAATCTAGCGTCGTCGCTTCCGTATTTTTGATCTAATATTGCTGTATAGAATTCAGGAGCATAAAAAGCTTTTAAATATGCTTCTTGAATAGCGATTTTAGCATAGCAAACAGCATGCGATTTATTAAAACCGTAATTTGCAAAATTCTCAATTAAATTAAAAATACTATTTGCTGTTTTTACATCATGTTGATTTTTGATTGCACCTTTAATAAAATCATCCTTCATTTTAAGCATTTCGTCTTTGTGTTTTTTACTGATAGCACGTCTAAATAAATCAGCTTGTGCAAAAGAAAAACCGCTAAAAACACGTGCAATTTGCATTATTTGTTCTTGATAAATGATTATTCCGTAAGTTTCTTTCAATATATTAGTTAATGATTTATCAGGATAAATAATTCTTTGATGTTGATTTTTTCTTTGAGAATAAACTGGAATTTGTTTTTGTGGACCAGGTCTATCTAAAGAAATTGTGGCAACAATATCAGCAAAACAAGTTGGTTTAATTGAATTTATTGCTTGTAAAGCAGCGCTTGTATCCAACTGGAAAATTCCCATTGTTGAATTGTTTAAAATTAACTTATAAATTGCTTCATCATTATAGTCGATTTTTTCTAAATCCACCGCCAATCCCCT
>CAYQCJ010000016.1:0-28839 GCA_964416025.1 uncultured Staphylococcaceae bacterium
AAGATTTTTATATATATTTGAAGCATTTTTCTTATCCTTATATTATAGCGATGACTAAATGCGATAAATTAAATCAAAGTGATAAAGCGAAAATATATAAAAATCTTGATTTAGGATTAAACGAAAAGATTGCTAAAGATAAAGTTATTCTTACTTCGAGCAAGAATAAAGAATCTTTAAACTTTTTAAAACAAAGAATAGATAGTGCATTAAGGAGATAAATGTATGGCTTTAGATAAAAGATACGACTTTAAGGCTGTTGAAGCTGGAAAGTACGAAAATTGGAAGAAAAAAGGCTATTTTACTGCTGGAGACGTCAGTAAACAAAAATTTTCAATGGTTATTCCTCCTCCAAATGTTACTGGAAAGTTACATATTGGTCACTCTTGTGACACAACTATTCAAGATATTTCTTGTAGATATAAAAAAGCTAAAGGCTTTGATGTTTTATATTTACCTGGATGTGATCACGCTGGAATTGCTACTCAAGCTAAAGTTGATGCAAAATTAAAAGAAGAAGGCACAGATAGATTTACTATTGGACGTGAAGCTTTTATGAAAGAAGCTTTCGCTTGGAAAGATAAATATTCATCAATTATTCACGATCAATGGGCAAAAATGGGCTTAATGCTCGATTATTCTCGTGAAAGATTTACTATGGATGAAGGTTTTCAAGACGCTGTTTTTGAGGTCTTTAAAACTATGTGCGATAAAGGACTTGTTTATCGTGGAGAAAAGATTATTAATTACGATCCAGTCATGAGAACTGCTTTAAGTAGTATTGAAGTAATTTATAAAGAAGACGAAGGTGAATTTTTCTACTTTAAATATCGTTTTAGCGACGATAAAGAGAAATTTTTAACGATTGCTACTACAAGACCAGAAACTATGTTTGGTGATACCTGCATCGTTGTAAACCCAAAAGATAAGCGTTATAAAGATGTTGTTGGTAGAAAAGTTATCAATCCAGCTAATAATGAAATAATTCCAGTTATTGCTGATGAGTATGTTGATATCGAATTTGGAACCGGTGCAATGAAGTGTACTCCAGCGCATGATCCTAACGATTTTATTATTGGAAAGAAATATAATATGCCTCATCCAATCATCATGAATGTTGATGGAACTATGGCAGATAATACAGGGATTTATAAAGGCATGGACCGTTTTGCATGCCGTAAATTATTAGTTGAAAATATTAAAAAAGATGACAATTTAATTAAGATAGAAAAGATTAAACACCAAGTTGGACATAGCGAAAGAAGTGATGCTGTTGTTGAACCATTATTATCCAAACAATGGTTTGTTAAAATGGATAAACTCAGCGCTGATGTTATTGAAAATCAAAAGACTGATGACAAGGTAAACTTTATTCCAAAACGTTTTGAAAAAGTCTTACTTCGTTGGATGGGTCAATGTGATGACTGGTGTATTAGCCGTCAACTCTGGTGGGGACACAGAATACCAGTATTTTACTCAAAAACCACTAATAAACTACTAGTTAGTAGAAAAGCACCTGAAGATATCGAAAATTGGATTCAAGATGAAGACGTTTTTGATACCTGGTTTAGCAGTGCTTTATGGACTTTTGCCACTTTAGGATGGCCAAAAGAAACCAGTGATTTTAAGCGTTATTACCCATTAGATTTAATGGTAACCGGTTACGATATTATCTTTTTCTGGGTTGCAAGAATGTACTTCCAAGGACTTTCTTTTACAGGAAAATCCCCATTTAAAAATGTCTTAATTCATGGACTTGTTCGTGATTCAAAAGGCAGAAAAATGTCTAAATCTTTAGGCAATGGTGTCGATCCAATTGATGTTATAAATAAGTATGGTGTTGATAGTTTACGTTACTTCTTAGCAACGACTGCGACTCCAGGTCTTGATATGCGCTATGAAGAAGAAAAAGTTCAAGCAGCTAATAATTATTTAAATAAAATTTGGAATAGTGCTCGTTATATTTTAATGACCATTCCAGAGAATTATAAAGATGAAAATATCGATTTAAAGAAACTTAATTCCATTGATAAATATATTTTAACTAAATTAGAAGAAACTGTTAAAAAAGTTACAAAATCTATGGATAAATATGAATACGGAATCGCTTCTAGCGTGCTTTATAACTTCGTTTATGACGATTTTTGTTCAACATACCTTGAATACACAAAAGTTAGTTTAAATAACGAAAATAACTATAATGAAGGCACTTATTGGACATTATTGAAGGTTTTAAAGGCAGTTGTAATGATGATTTATCCTTTCTCACCATTTATTAGTGAAGAAATTTACTTAAATTTCCCAGTTCATAAAGATTCGATCATGCTTGAAGATTATCCTGTTTATGAAAAAGAGTTGGTCTTTACTAGAGATATTCGTAAAGTCAACAAATTAAATCAAGCTATCGAAACAATTAGATCTTATAAAGTTAATAATAAATTAGCTCCAAATGCATCTGTTTCATTAAGCGTTTTAGGTGATTTCTCTAAAGATTTACTTCCATATTTAGCTCGTTTTAGTTTTGCTAAAGATGCTCAAATTGTTAAAGAAGAAGTTAAGAATTCAACAGCTTTTATTTTAGATAATTTTACATTATATATTATCGATAATGTCGATAAAACCGAACTTTTAAATACACTCAAGAAACAACAAATTAGTCTTGAAGGTGAAATTAAGAGAAGTGAAGGTTTATTAAATAATCAAAACTTTGTTGCGAAGGCTCCAAAGTCCAAAATCGACGTTGAGACCGCAAAATACGAGAATTATAAAAAACAATTAGAAGAAATTTTAAATAAAATTAAAAATTTAGGGTAGAAAAATTGCCTCCTTTTGGCATCTTGTATGTGAGGAGGTAATTAAATGAGAAAAATTCCATTAAATGATGCAGAACTAAAAACTGCACCTGGTGAAGCAATCACTTTGACGACTATTTTGGCTGTAATGGCTATTGCAGTTGTTGCGGTTGTTGTTTACCAATTATTTAAAAGTAAAAATGGAGCAGTAAAAATTCCAGGCGGTTGGTCTTTTACCTGGAAATAATGAGTCGAATTCAAGATCTAGTTGAAGATAGTAGACCAAGAGAAAAAGCTATTAAGAATGGCATATTTTCTTTAAGTGACAGTGAATTGGTTGCTCTTATAATATCGAGTGGTATTCGTGGTAATTCATCGCTCGATATTGCTAATAATTTGCTAAAAAAGAACGATAATATCGTTGATTTAAGCAAAAGTAGTTATGATAATTTAAATGAGGAAAAAGGCTTATCTACGGCCAAGGTATTAACCCTTTTAGCTTCGTTTGAAATATCAAAAAGAATAATTTCAGACATCTGTAAAAATTTTAAAACAAAGGAATATTGCCCAGTGAAAATAAGTATAGAATTTTCTTTTAAATATTTAAAAACTAGAGAAGAAAAACTAACAATTTTAGCTTACAAAAACGAAAAAAGAATCCAAGAATTCTCCTTTGTAAGCAACAACGAAAATAACATATATTTTTCATATAAGGAATTGATAGAAAAATTAGTTAAAATCGGTACAAACAAAATCATATTAATCCATAACCATCTTGGAGATGACATTTCACCTTCAAATAATGATGTATATTCAACTTACGAACTAAACAAAAATCTCGATAAGACGGGAATAAAATTAATAGATCACATTATAATTAGTCAATTTTCATATTTTAGTTTCTATGAGAATAAAATATTACAATAATTTATATTATATATTATCTAAATAATTGACAAACTACATTGAATTATGATATATTCAATAACGTTGTAACTCACTATTAGCTACAACCGCATTAAAAAGGTCGCAAACATTCTAATTTAGATTTACCTTAAAAGCGAGTAATTTACGAAATAAGGAGGAAGCATAATGTACGCTATAATTTTATCTGGCGGAAAGCAACTTAAAGTAGAAGTTGGTCAAAAGATCTATGTTGAAAAACTTGATGCTGAGACTGGCAAAGACTACACATTTAAGGATGTTCTTTTAATTGGTGATAAAACCATTACAACTGGTAACCCAACAATTAAAGGTGCAACTGTCGTTGCTACTGTTGAGAAACAAGGTTTAGGCAAGAAGATTAAAGTCTATAAGTATAAAGCTAAGGCTAATTATCATAAGACAATTGGTCACAGACAACCATATACTTGCTTAACTGTAAAAAGTATTAATGCATAATGGTCAAAGCAGTTTTTTACAAAAGAGATGATGATTTTTACGGGTTTTCCGTTAAAGGTCATGCTGGATTTGATGAATTCGGTAAAGATATTGTCTGTAGTGCGATAAGCGCTATAGTAATAGGTGGATTGAACGCTTTAAAGAATATTGAAAACTTTAAAATATCAATCGAATCTGGTGATGTTGAGTGTATTTCTCAAAAATTACCAAGTAACCACGATAATACCGTAATCGAAACAATAAGAATCCAACTTGAGTCTATTCGAAAAGATCATCAAAAAGAATTATCAATTATTGATGAAAGGATGGAATAATACTATGGAATTAAGATTTGTACTAGATTTACAATTATTCGCATCACATAAAGGTGTTGGAAGTACTAAGAACGGCCGTGATTCTGCTGGTCGTAGATTAGGATCAAAACTCGGTGATGGAGAAGTTTGCAAAGCAGGTGCTATTATTTATAGACAACGCGGAACTAAAATTTACCCAGGGATCAATACTGCTAAGGGTGGAGATGATACAATCTTCGCTACAAAAGCTGGTGTTGTCAAATTCGAAAGAGTTGGTAAAGATAAGAAACGTGTTAGCGTTTACGAATTAGCCAAATAATTCTAAAACCATCTGCAGTTTTCTGTAGGTGGTTTTTATTTAGAGAGTAAAAATATGTTATTTGTGGATAGAGCTATATTAGATTGTAGAAGTGGAAACGGAGGAAATGGACGTTTGTCTTTTCTTCACGAAAAAAATCGTCCAAATGGTGGTCCAGATGGAGGAAACGGTGGTCGTGGTGGTTCAATTTATTTAAGAGCCAGTAAGACAACCTCAACACTTGTTAACTATCGTCATGCTAAAACATTTTATGCCCCAGATGGCGAAAATGGTGATATTAAAAATTTATATGGTCGTAAGGGTGAAGATCTTTATATAGATTTACCTGTAGGATCAGTTGTATTTTCGAGCGATACAAAGAAATTTATTTGTGATTTAGATGAACCAGGTAAAATATTTTTGCTCTGTAAAGGTGGTCGTGGAGGACGTGGCAATGCTTGTTTTAAGACTCCAAGAAATAAAGCGCCAAAAATTGCTGAAAATGGTCTTCCAGGCGACAAAAAGAAGATTGTTGTTGAATTAAAATTGTTAGCTGATGTTGGAATTATTGGTTTCCCAAGTGTTGGTAAATCAACTTTCATCTCATGTGTAACAAACTCTAAAGCCGAAATCGGTGACTACGATTTCACAACTTTAGTCCCAAATCTTGGTGTGACTTATTTAAAAGATGGTAGAAGCTTCGTTTTAGCTGATATGCCAGGTTTAATTAAAGGTGCACATTTAGGTAAAGGTTTAGGTTTATCTTTCTTAAAACATATTGAAAGAACTAGAGTTTTAATACATTTAATTGATATGGATAGTGATAGAGATCCTTATAAGGATTATAAAGCTATTCGTGATGAGTTAAAGGATTATGGAATGCATCTTATCGATAGACCAGAAATAGTTGTCGGTAGTAAAGTTGATAGTCCAGAAGCTGAAGAAAAATTTAATAAGTTTAAAAAGACCATGAAAAGACATGGTGTCGAGGTTTATTCAATAAGTTCATTAGAAGAAAAGAACCTTGATTTAGTGCTTTATAAAGCTGCTGATTTATTAAAAACAGCTCAAACTTATCCAGTTTATGATGAAGCTGACGAAGAAGAAACTTACGATTTAACTAAAACCGGCGATATCTTCGATGTTAAGAAAGTTGATGATCATACTTATGAAATTACTGGCGAAAGAGTTCTTAGAACTTACCATTTAATTAATATTTCCGAAGAAGAAGGTATGCTTAGATTAATTCAATACTTAGAGAAGATAGGTGTTGATGCTAAACTTCATAAGATGGGTGCCAAAAATGGCGATACTATCAAATTAGAGGACTTTGAATTCGAATATTTTGAATAATTTCTCATTAAAAAACTATGTTCAGTTTTTTAGTAGGACGTATAGCTGATATAAAACAAAATTATATTCAATTATTTGTTGATGATAGTTTTGGTTTCAAAATTTTTATATTAAATAAGAATAATTTTAAAGTTAATGAACTTTATAAGGTTTTTGTTGTCGATCTTTTTAGGGAAGAAGAAGGGTTAAATCTTTATGGCTTCTTAAAGCATGAAGAATCTTTGCTATTTTCTAAACTAATAACAGTTAATGGTATTGGACCAAAAACGGCAATAAATATTATGAAAAATGTCGACACCAACGCATTAATTTATTACATAAAAAATCGTATGATTGAATCAATAAATAAGATTACTGGAGCCTGTAATAAAGGCCAAAGTATTGTCTATGAATTGAACAATAAAATGAAAGAATTTGACGTTGGAATTTTTGAATATGAACCTGTTTATAGTGCGTTAAAAAATCTAGGTTTTAGTAACCAGCAAATTAATAATGCGGTATGTAGAATAAGCAGTGGTTTAACTTGTGATGAAGCAGTAAAACAATGTTTAAGGATTATTCAGAATGGCTAAAAATGAAAATGCTTTAAGACCTATAAAATTAAGCAAATTTTTTGGACAAAAAGATATTGTTAAAAGGTTAAGAGCCTATCTTTATAGTGCCAAAAAGAGAAATTGTGCAATAGATCACATGCTATTTTATGGTCCGCCTGGATTGGGTAAGACAACATTAGCAAATATCGTTGCCAACGAATTAAAATCGCATATTGTGGCAATTAGTGCCCCAACATTAGCTAAACCTGGAGATCTTGCTTCAATCTTGTCTACACTAAATGCAGGAGATGTTTTATTTATTGATGAAATTCATCGATTAGATAAGGCAATTGAAGAAACTTTGTATTCGGTTTTAGAGGATTTTAAGTTGAATATTACGTATAAAACTGAGGAAAATGTTAAAGCGTTATCGATTAATATTTCGCCTTTTACACTGATTGGAGCAACAACGATGGCAGGCTTATTAAGTGTGCCGCTAAGAGAACGTTTTGGTATCGTTTTTAAGTTTAGTTATTATTCGGTAGAAGAAATCACAGAAATAGTCTTAAATAATTCGAAAATTTTAGGAATTAATGTGTCAAATGATGAGTGTTTTGAGATTGCAAAAAGGAGTCGTCAAACTCCCCGTGTTGCAAACAATATTTTGAAACGTGTTTTTGATTATGCAATATTTAAGAAAATCGAAGATTTAAATGTGAAAAAACTTAATGAAGCATTCAATTTTTTACATATTGATTGTGACGGATTAAATGACGATGATGTCGAAATAATTAAAGTGATGTACACGAATTACAAAACCACCCCAGTATCCCTTGAATCAATCGCAAATTTGATTAATGAAAATCCTTTAAATATACGAGAAATCAACGAACCTTTTTTAGTTAGTTCTGGGTATATTGAAAGGACAAAAAGAGGACGAATATTAACCAAAAAAGGTGTTGAAAAATATAAATTACTTTTCCCTCAAGAAAAATAAGGTTTTTCAACGATGGCGTAAAGTTTATTTAGTTGTTAATTTGGGCTATTTAATGTATAGTATTAAACGTATAAAAATTATTTTATAAATTATATTTATAAAGCAGGAGATGTTAGATGAAAAGATTTATTGGATTTATAACCTTATGTGCAGCAGCCGCTTTAACCGTTGGAGTTGGATTTATTCCAGTTGTCAAAGGAATGAATGGAAGTGCTGATTTCACAACCTCAAAAAAGTACGTTTTCAAGATTAGCGATAAGTTCACTGAAGATGGCGAAAATGTTGGAACTAGTAAAAACGATGAAGTTTTAGCTAATAAAGATGCAATCGATGATGTTATTGATACTTTTGAATCTAGACTTAGTTCAATTAACTTGAGTAGTTATCAAATTGAAAAAGTCGGATATGATACAATTAATTTAACTTTTAGAGCTGAAGAGAATTTATATGATCAAATCGTTAAATATTTAACTTTCAACTGGTCATTCTACGCTTCGACATATGATGAAACAAAGACTGTTGGCGAAACTTTTGCTACAGTTACTGATACAAGTAAAAGTACATTTTTTACTCCTGGAAGTGCCGAAATTCAATATAAAGACAATTATCCTTACGTTGTTATAACTCTTGCTAACAATGGTGATGATTTTAAAACAGTTTATGAAGAAGCTAAAAAAACTGCTTCAGATACTGATGAAAATGCTAGCGGTAAAATTAAGTTAGACGATCCTTTAAGAGCTGATGGTGATGAATCAACCGAAGAAACAACAACCGCAGCTAAAAACAGAATTTATGTTATGAACAATTGGCTTAGTGGCCTTGTTTTGAAAGATTTTGTTGAGAATAAAGGAACGAACTATATTGGCGAAGATGATGTTAAAAATTATCTTTTATTCGATTTTGATGCCACAAAACCAGAAAGTTTTTATTGGAATTACGATACTACAAAACCTGAAGATGCCGATAACTTTAAACAAATTTATTTTGGCGGATACGATGTAAATTCCGATTCGACTGGTGCTAAATATTACGGAAAACAAGTTACTGATCAAAAAACTGCTTATCAAATTGCTAATATTTGGACTAATATTTTTAATTCTTCATCTTACGATTACACAATCACAAATATTAATTCTGCTTATGTAAACACTGATTCACAAAGTAATACTGTTTTACCTTTATATGAATATCTTGTTTATATGGATAAAGTTCAACTTTCCACTTTATTGATTGCTGCTCTTATTGGTGCAGTCATGATTTTATTGGTTTATTTATTGAACTTCGGTGTCAACGGAATTCTTGGATCATTAAGTGCTTTTGGCACCCCATTATGTGCTTTAGCTATTTTCAACTCATTAGGTGTTGAGTTTAATATTGGTGCAATTATTGCTGTTGCAACCTTAGTTATTATGGGTTTATTCCAAACAATGTCCTTCTTTAATAAAATTAAAAAGGAAATTTATAACGGAAAAACATATAAAAAGTCTTATCAAGATGGTTCTAAAAAAGCCTTCTGGTTTACTCTTGATACTACAATTATTGGTTTAATTCTTGGATTTACTGCTTATTTAATTCCAAATGGTGCAATTTCTTCATTTGGTGTCTTATTAGCAATTGGTAGTCCATTCCTTCTTTTAATTAATGCAGTTATTGTTAAAGCTGTTTCTTGGTTTGTATATAATTCAAATTATATTTCTAACAACCCTCAATTATTAGCTTTAGATAAAAAGTTAATTCCAGATTTAACAAAAGATGAAAAACCAACTTACTTTGAAGCATTCAAACAAGCTCCAAAGAAGAAAACAATTAATATTTATTCGATTGGAACAGCTGTTTTATTACTTGCAAGTGTAATTGGTATTAGTGTCTTCGGATCGATGAATGGTAACATTTTCAATTCAACATCTAGCCAACAAAGCTCAGAAGTTTATATTAGACAAGTTCTTACAACTGAATCTGACAACGAAATTACTAACTATGCAACTGACATTTCAGATAATTTCAATACATATTTTAGTAAGAGTTCTGATGGAAAATCTCCATTATCAAAAAATATTACTCTTGATTATTATTACAAGACTTACCAAAACAATGGTACAACTCAAAAAGAATTATTCTATGTTTTCGATTTAGGAACAACTTTATCAGAAAATAGTGAAATCTATTACAATTCTGGAAGTGCTACTTCAGCCAACTGGACAAAAGTTACTTTATCTACTGCTTTTGAGCAATACTTTACCGCTGGTATCGGAGTAATCCCAATTATTCAAGTTGATGATATTTCTATTAAAGAAGTTTACCAAAATGATGTTAATTCCTATGTTAATTATGTATTTATTTGTTTAGGAATTGGTTTAGCTATCGTTTGTGTTTACGTTTCTATTAGATTTGGCATAACAAAAGGGTTGGTTGGATTATTTGTATCGTTTGGTGGAATCTTAATTACTCTTGGTGTGTTCTGCTTAATTCGTGGCCCATTCGGAGCTGTTACAGCTATTGGTGCATTATTATTAGCTGTCTTTGTTGCTTTAGTATTTGAAGTTTACTTCCTTAATAAGAAAGAAAAATTCAAAGAAAATGTTACTTTATTTAAGACTGATCTTGCAAAACGTGATGAAGCTTACGTTTTAAGTGATAACCTTTCTTACAATTTTGTTAAGACAACTTCGTTTATTTCAAGCTTTACAATTATTACTCTCTTATTCGCATTAAGTGTCGATAAATACTTATTAATGTTAATTATTGTTGGAATGATAATCAATGTCTTAGTCTCGAGATATGTATCAATTCCATTAGAAACTGGTGCTGAAAAAGGTATGAAGAGAATTGGTTTATCCTTCACAAGAATTAAACCAAACAAGAAAAAGCAAGGTTCAAAGGCCGAATCTGAAGGTCCTGAAGAAGCTATTTTCACAGGTATAAACGATTAATTTAAGGGACATTTTACTTGTCCCTTTCTTTTTATTAAAAAATATATGGAAAACTTTTTAGACAAATTATTAAATTACTATCATCTTACTTACGATGAATATTCCGAATTAACAAAGGAACCATCCTTTGATCTTTTGCCAAGCCCATATAAGTTTAAAGATATGGATTTAGTGGTTAAATTCATAAATGAAAAAATGGAAGAAAACACAAAGATTTTGATTTATGGAGATTATGATTGTGATGGTGTAATGTCGACATCAATAGTTTTCAATTCTTTTATGAAAAAAGGTTATAAAGTTGGCTATTATATTCCAAATCGTGTTCATGATGGATACGGATTAACTAAAGAAAAGATCGATTATTTCAAATCTTTAGATTATTCCTTAATAATTTGTGTCGATAATGGAATTACATTGATTGAAGAGGTCGATTATTTAAATTCAATTGGCATGGAATGCATTATTATTGATCACCATACTCCTTTGGATACTTTACCTAATGCAAAATACATTCTTCATCCTACAGTGAGTAATTTTGGAAAAATTTTCCTAAGTGCTGGAGGAGTTTCGTTCTTCTTTTCTAGAGCATTCTTAGGCGAAGATGACCCATATTTATGCGTTTTGGGTGCAATTTCGACTGTTAGCGATATGATGGAACTAAAAGATTATAACCGCGAATTGGTGCGTCTTGGTTTAAAGTTTTTAAATGAAAATAAGTATCCTAATATTTCTTTATTGGCTAAAACTGAAGATCAATATACTGAAGATATAATTGGCGGAATTATTGCTCCAAAAATAAATGCTGTAGGCCGTATGTGCGATGACAACTCTATTTTTAATGTTGTTAGATACTTTACAACCGATACACAAGATATGTATCAAAAAAGAGCTGAATGGATTGAATCTATAAATAATAAAAGGAAAGATACTATTTCTGACTTTTTAACGGATACCGATATTGAAAAATATAATAGCAAAGGCAACGCTATTGTTGAAATTGTCGATGTAGGCGAAGGTTTAATCGGATTAATCGCCAATAGATTGATGAATGCTTTTGATAAACCTACTGTCATTTTTACCAAAACAAATGATGGAACACTAAAAGGCAGTGCTCGAAGCAAACCTGGATTTAATATTATTAAATGTTATGAATCTTTAGATGACCTTTTACTTACTAATGGTGGACACGCTTTAGCCGGCGGCCTTTCAATTAAAGAAGAAAATTTTGATGCATTTAAAGAAAGATTTAATAAATTGGCTGCTGAATATCCTTTTGAAACTAATAAGCCAAATCCAGTTGAGATATCCTCAATGGATATTAATAGTAAAAATTACGAAATTTATAGAACTTTTGGTCCATTTGGTCAAGGAAATAAAAGAATTCTCTTTAAAATTAGTAATTTTGCTACAAATCAGCTTAATTTTAGTAAAGATCGTAAACATATCCTTACTAAATTATCTATGAATTCATCATTAATCTATTTTAGTTATGATAAATCGTTGCTTGATAAAAAATTTGTAAATTTTTATGGGAATTTCGATCAACACTCTTATAGAAATCATATTGATTATCAATTTAAGGTAACAAAAGTTGATTAATTTTGAGATGGAAGTAAAATTAATATATGGATGAAATTAACGAAACAAAAACAGTGGTATTAAAACAAAATGGTGGCTACCCAATGCACACTTTTGAGGATGTCAGGGAATTAACCTGCACATATATTCATGATGAAAAAGATCGTGCGATGATTAAGAAGGCTTATGATTTTGCTAATTTTCATCATGCTGGTATATTTAGAAAATCTGGAGAACCTTACGTTCAACATTTAATCGAGGTTGCTTATATTTGTGCGACTTTACAAAGTGGTCCTGTTACAATTTGTGCTGCTTTTCTTCATGATGTTGTGGAAGATACTGAAGTTACAATTGAAGATATAAATCGTGAATTTGGCGAAGAAACCGGAAGAATCGTCGATTCTTTAACTAAAATCCAAAGACTTAAATTAAGTAGAAGAACCGAAGCTGATTTCGAAGCAGAAGATCATAGAAAGATTTTCCTCGGAATGGCAAATGATGTTCGTGTAATTATCATTAAATTAGCCGATAGATTGCATAATATGCGTACAATTGAAGCTTTAAAGCCAGAAAGACAACACGCTTTAGCTAAAGAAACTTTAGAAGTTTTTGCTCCAATTGCTCATCGTTTAGGTATTTATCGTATTGAATCTGAATTAGAAGATTTATCTTTAAAGGTTCAAGAACCAGAGATTTATGCTGATATTTTAAGTAAATTGAATAACAGCATAAATAATAGAACTAAGGCTTTAAACGTTCTTAAAAAGAAGATTGCTGATGTTTTAATTCAATCTGGAATTAAGTTTGAAATTGAATCACGTATCAAATCTATTTATTCAATTTATAAGAAAATGTATTTTAAACACCATCAATTCGATGAAATTTATGATGTTTTAGCTTTAAGAGTAATTTGTAATACTGAAATTAACTGTTATGAAATTTTAGGTTTAATTCATGCTAACTTTAAACCTCTTCCTGGTAGATTTAAAGATTATATTGCTATGCCAAAACCAAATATGTATCAATCTTTACATACAACAATTATGGCTGGAGACGGAAACATATTCGAAGTCCAAATAAGAACTAAAGAAATGGATGACGTTGCCGAAAGCGGTGTTGCTGCTCACTGGAGATATAAAGAAGGCAACAATTATAACGCCAAACAAGAACAAAAAGAAATCGAAGAAAAGCTTCATTGGTTCAGAGATTTTGTTTCTATGAGTCAGCAAAACGAAACAAATGATGCTAAAGAATATGTTGATAATTTAACAAAAGATATTTTTGAAGCTAATGTTTATGTTTTTACTCCAAAAGGAAAAGTTATAGATTTACCTAGTGGATCAACACCTATTGACCTTGCATATAGAATTCATACTAAGATAGGTGATTCAATTGTTGGAGCGGTGGTTAATGGTAATTTAGTACCAATTGCTTATAATTTAAAGACTGGTGATGTTTGTGAAATTAAGACCGCAAACAACTCTTCAGGACCTAATGAATCATGGTTAAATATCGTTAAAACTTCAAATGCCCGTAATAATATTAAGAAATTTTTGATTAAAAAGAATGCTCAATTTATGAGCGACGATAAGTGCCAAAAAGGTAAACAATCTTTACTTGATTTCTTTAGAGATAGAGGCGGAGAAGAAAAAGATGTTATAGACCAAATATCAACTAATAATGTACTAAATAACTACCATTGTAAGACAATTGATGATTTATATGTACTAATTTATAACAAGACAATTCAACCTTCTGCAGTAGCTGATTACATTGGTTTTAAGCGTAAAGATCAAAACACTTTGAAGCTAGTTAAGAAGCAAAATCTTGACGATGATAATTGCCCAGTTACCGTTAATAATGAGAGTGGATTAAAAATTACTTTAGGTAATTGTTGTACTCCAATTCCAGGAGATGAAATTGTTGGTTATGTCACCAAAGGTTTGGGAGTTACGGTTCATAGAGTTGATTGCCCAAATGTTGCTAATCAAACAAAGAGACTCATACCTGTCAGTTGGAAAGAAGATTTAAAAACCGGATCATATCCAGTGGATATTCTTATTGAATGCAGTGATAGAGACAATCTTGTCGCTGATATTTTAAGTATTTTAAATAGTATAAAAGTAAAGTGCTCTGAAATTAGTGCTCGCTTCCATCCAGAAAATTTATCAACTACCGTTTCGGCACAAATTTTTGTTGAAAATAAGTATCAATTAGATGATGTTTTCTCAACTTTAAAAAATATTAGTTCTATCAATTCTATTAGAAGAACTTGCCATTAATAGGCACAAAAGGGCGAATATCTTTGTATTATATCTATATATTAGATATAATATCTTTGTAATTTTTGAGGTATAAAAATGTATAGTTTAGTTAAAGGAACACACGATGTTATATTAGATGAAGCAAGTAAATTTACTTATGTTGAGCAATTATTAAGCAAGGTTGCAGAACAATATGGATATCATGAATTTAGAACACCAATTATCGAATATACGGAGTTATTTCTTCGTTCAGTTGGCGATTCTAGCGATATTGTAAGAAAAGAAATGTATACTTTTCAAGATAAGGGTGATAGAAGTATTACTCTTAGACCTGAAATTACTGCCGGAACAATCAGATCTATGGTTTGCGAAAAACTCTTCGTTAATCAAGATTTCCCTGTAAAAGCTTATTATGTTGGTCCATGTTTCCGTTATGAAAGACCACAACAAGGAAGATACAGACAATTTAATCAATTCGGAGTCGAATGTGCCGGTGTTTCTTCGCCTTATAGAGATGCAGAAACAATTGTTATGGCTTATTCTCAACTTCAAATGCTCGGTTTTAAGAATCTTGAATTAAAAATTAATTCTTTAGGTGATAATGAAAGCCGTGAAAATTATAAGAATGCTTTAAAGGAATTCTTTGCTTCAAAAATCTCTACCATGTGTTCGGATTGCCAAGAAAGATTTAAATTGAATGTCTTGCGTATTCTTGACTGCAAAGTTCCTGAAGATCAAGAAATTGTTAAAACTGCCCCAAAAATGGGTGATTATTTAACAGAAAATGCTAAAAAAGACTTCAATACTTTACTCAAAATATTAGATGATAATGAAGTTAAGTATTCAATCGACGATGGCTTAGTTAGAGGACTTGATTATTATAGTGGTGTTGTCTTTGAATTCTATTATACCTCTAAAGAAGGCAAAAATTATGGTGCCATCGGTGCCGGTGGACACTATTCGAACTTAGTTGCTGAGATTGGTGGACCAAGCGTTGAAGGTGTTGGATATGCAATGGGTATTGAAAGACTTGTTGCTGTTATGAATGACGATCATTTATTCGATGATGTCGATAGAAATGATTTATTCCTTGACGCATATGTTATGCCACTTGGCGAAGAAAATGTTAATTATGCATTCAATGTTACTAATTTTATTAGAGATAATGGATTTAATGCTGATATATGTTTAGAAAACAAATCAATGAGTCAAATGTTTAAAAAGGCAACAAGAAGAAATGCAACATTTGGTATCATTATTGGTTCAGATGAAGTTCAAAATAAACAAGTAGTTATTAAAGATTTAGCTGAACAAAAACAAATTACGGTTAAAATCGAAGATTTAATCGATAAATTAGACGAATTACTTGGTGTTGAAGAAGAACACGAGCACGAACACGAATGTCATTGTGGATGTGGATGTGAGTGCAAAGATAAAGATTAGAAAGAAGAAAAATATGAAAGAAAAATTTGAAAGAACTAATCATTGCGGCGAACTTAGACTTGCTGATGTTGGAAAATCAGTTGTTGTTATTGGCTGGGTTCAAAAAAGAAGAAATTTAGGATCTCTTGTTTTTATTGATTTACGTGATAGATGGGGAATTGTTCAAGTTGTTGTTAAACCTGAAGATGTTGAATTACCTGATATTCGTAACGAATATATCATCCAAGTTTATGGAAAAGTTGGTAAAAAAGATGTTGCTAACAAGAATTTAGCGACTGGAGATATCGAAATTGTTGCTGAAAAAGTAGTGTTAATCAACACTAGTGAGCAACCTCCAATTGTTATTAGCGATGATACCGATGCTAGTGAAGATATTCGTTTAAAATATCGTTATTTAGACTTAAGAAGACAATCAATGGTTAATAGATTTTTAACTAGAGCCAAAATTACAAAATGTGCTCACGATTATTTCTCAAGCAATGATTTTGTAAATGTTGAGACCCCTTATTTAAGTCCATCTACTCCAGAAGGAGCTAGAGATTATCTTGTTCCATCAAGACTTAAAAAAGGTTCTTTTTATGCTTTACCTCAATCTCCTCAATTATTTAAACAAATGTTGATGGTTGCTGGTTTTGATAGATATTATCAAGTCGCTAGATGCTTTAGAGATGAAGATTTACGTGCTGATAGACAACCAGATTTTACTCAAATCGACGTTGAAATGTCTTTCATGAATGAAGATGAAATTCTCGCTATGGCCGAAGGATTTCTTAAAAAAGTATTTAAAGAAGTTGTTGATTTTGATGTTCAACTTCCTTTAAGACATATGGAATATGACGACGCTGTTAATTTTTATGGTAGTGATAAACCAGATACTCGTTTTGGAATGAAATTAGTTGATTTAAAAGATATTTTAGGCAAAACAGAATTTGGTGCTTGGAAAGATTCTAAGTTTGTAAAAGCAATTAAAGTTGATGGTATTGCTGAAGAAACCAGCAGAAAGAAACAAGACGAATACAACTTACTTGCAAATAAGTTTGGTATGAAGTTCTATGCTTGTTTTAAAGTTGAAAATGGCACATTAGAGGGTTCATTAGTTAAATTCATGAATCCTGAACAAATTGCTGAAGTTATGAAAGTTATGGAAGCAAAAAACGGAGATGTAATCTTTGTTGGTAGCGGAAACGACAAACATAATGTTTGCTTTGGAGTTGGTGCTTTAAGAAGTATGATGGCTAAAAAATTAAATTTAATTAAGTCAAATACTTATGATTTATTATGGGTCGTTCATTTCCCATTATTTGAAAAGAGTGAAGAAACTGGCGAAATTGTTGCTGTTCACCATCCATTTACTCGTCCATGTGATGAAGATTTATCTAAATTAAGAACTGATCCATTTAATTGTTATGCTTATGCATATGATATTGTTATTAATGGCTATGAAGCTGGTGGCGGATCTTTAAGAATTTACGATCAAAATGTCCAAGAAGAAATTTTTGAAATTTTAGGTTTAACTCCTGAAAGAATTCAAAAGAAATTTGGATGGTTTGTTGATGCCTTAAAGTTTGGAACACCTCCACATGGTGGTTTGGCTTTTGGTCTTGATAGATTAACAATGATTTTAAGTGGAACTGATAATATTCGTGATGTTATCGCTTTCCCTAAAAATCTTGCTGGTGTATGCCCTGTTACAAATGCCCCATATCCAGTTGATGAAGATCAATTGAAGACATTAGGAATAGACATAATCAAGGAGAAATAAAAATGAAAAAACAAAAGATTAAGACAGTTGATGAGTTGAGCGTTGCCGCAATTAGAGCTACTTGTATCGATATGATCAATAAAGCTAAAAGTGGCCACCCAGGCGCTGCTTTGAGTTGCGCACCAATGCTTTATGTCCTTTATAAGGACTTTATGAATGCCGATCCAAAAAATCCAAATTGGATTAATAGAGATCGTTTTGTATTAAGCTGCGGACATGCCTCAAGTCTTTTGTATACTGTTTTGCATTTATGCAAATTTAATATTTCAGTAGATGATTTAAAACAATTCCGTCAATACGGTTCAATTACTCCAGGACATCCAGAAGTTGGTGTTACTGATGGAATTGATGCTGGTAGCGGACCATTAGGTCAAGGAATTGCTGAAGCTGTTGGTTTAGCCATGGCTGAAACAATGCTAAGAGCAAAATATGGAAGCAAAATTTACGATCATTACACATATTGTATGTGTGGAGATGGTTGTTTAGAGGAAGGAATTTCTCAAGAAGCAATTACTTATGCCGGTTTAGAACACTTAAATAAGTTAATCCTTTTATATGATGCTAATGATGTTACTTTAGATGGTCCATTAGCTCAAAGCGATAAAGAAAATGCTATTGAAAGATTTTTAAGTGCTGGTTGGGATGTAATTTACGTTAAAGACGGAAATAATATTAATGATATTAAAAAATCTATTAAAAAGGCAAGAAAGAGCCTTTTAAATCCAACTTTAATTATTTATAAGACAATTATTGGTTTTGGAAGTGCAAATCAAGGAACTCACAAAGTTCATGGTGCTCCTCTTGGTGCTGAAGATGGTGCCAAAGCTAAAGAATTTTATGGATATGAAGGGCATAAAGAATTTGAAATGCCACAAGAAGTCTATAAAAATTTCGAAGATTCTTTCTGTGCTAGAGGTGAACAAGCCTTTGCTCAACACGCTCAAGCAATGGAAGAATTAAAGAAAAATGATGAAAAAACATACGATCAAGTTGTGACTTTCGCCACAAATGATGTTACAAAATATTTAAATAAAGAACATTTAAAAATGGATGATTTAAAAGTTGAATCAACCAGAAATGCTTCTCATCGTGTATTAAATTTCTATCACGATTTATTACCAAATTTAGTTGGTGGAAGTGCTGACGTTGCTGGTTCAGTTAAAACTGCACTCAAAAACGGAGTTACTTATTCACCAGAACATCGTGAAGGAACTAATATCAATTGGGGTATTAGAGAATTCTTAATGCAAGCAGCATCAAACGGAATGTTACTTCATGGTGGATTAAGAACTTATACTGGTTCATTCTTCGTATTTAGTGATTATGCTAAATCAGCAATTAGAATGGCTGCTTTAATGAAGTGTCCAAATCTTTATTTATTATCACACGATTCAGTGATGGTTGGAGAAGATGGACCAACACATCAACCAATCGAACACCTCGCTGCTTTAAGAAGTATTCCAAATTTACTTACTTTTAGACCTTGTGATTCACGTGAAACTTACGCTGCATATCGAATTGCCCTTGAGCAAGTTCATACTCCTAGTGCTTTAATTTTAAGTAGACAAGATTTACCTTTATTAAAGAATAGTAGTAACTATGAAGGCGTTAAAAATGGCGCTTACATCGTTGATAAAGAGACTCTTAAGGTCTGTAAATTAGTTATTATTGCTACCGGAAGTGAAGTTAGTTTAGCAATTGAAGCTAAAAAGGCTTTAAAAGAAAAAGGTAAAGGAATTAGAGTTGTTTCTATGCCTTGTATGGAATTATTCAATCAACAAACTAAAAAATATCAAGATTCTGTCATCGGAAAAGATTATACTAAACGAGTTAGTCTTGAGATGGCATCGACATTTGGTTGGGGTAAATATGCTCCAAACAATATTGGAATTGATCAATTTGGTGCAAGTGCACCTGCCGAAGTTGTTGTTGAACATATTGGTTTTGGATTAGATTCAATTGTTAAAAAGATTACAAGTTTATTAAAATAAGTTAAAAGGAGGCTTTATATGAAGAACTATGTTTATTTAGAGAATTATTGCTCAAACGGTGATTTAGGTATTAATAAAAACGTTTTCAAAGCAGTTGCTGAACATTCTTTAAAAAAAGATGTTAACACTGAAAAAGACAAAGATAATTTTGGCGATGTTGAAGTTTCAATTAAAGATAATCATGTTTTTTATAAGATTCATGTTAAAGCTACTGAAGACATCGAAAAAGAAGAATTACAAAAAGAAGTTACAAGTATTATTTTTTCAAATTTAAAATTAATATGCGATGCTGATGAAAGATCGGTCGAAATTAAATTGGTATTTGATATTAAATAATATCGTTAGAATGGGGATTTTATGCAACAAACATCAAGAAACAAAGAACAAGAACTAGCAATGCAAGCAATGTATGGCTTTTTAATAGACGAATCTATTAATCAACCTATTGATGTTGTTGCGACTATTGAAAATTTAACCAATGAACCTTATCAAGATTCTTCAATTTTTATTAAAGAAATTTTGATTACTGCTTTAAAAAATCAAGACAAAATTGTCGAACACATTTCTGGATATTTAAAGAATTGGAAATTTTCTCGTTTGAACAGCTGTATTCAAGCTATTTTGATTTTAGCTGTTGCAAATTATGGATATTTAAATGAAGACAAAGGCGTTTCGATTGATGTTGCCGTTAAATTGGCTAAAAAATACGGTGACGACGATAAAGATTACAAATTTGTCAATGCCGTTTTGGACAATTGTTTAAATGATAAATGTAAACAATAAAGATTATTACTCAATAAAAGAAGTTAATGAATACATAAAATCTCTTTTCGATAACACAATAACCCTTCAAGGTATTGGTTTAATCGGTGAGATTTCTAATTTTCGTGGTCGCAATAGAAACGGGCATATTTATTTTTCACTTAAAGACGAATCTGCTTCTATTAGTGCTGTAATGTTTAAATATGACACAATGTCATTAGATTTTGAGATGAAAGATGGCGATGAAGTGCTTGTTATTGGCTCAATTTCAACATACACAGTCGCTGGAACTTATCAAATTATTTGTAAACGAATTATCCCTTATGGAGAAGGCAATTTACTTCTTAAAAAAGAAATGCTAAAGAAGAAATTGGCTGCTGAGGGACTTTTTGATGTTAATAACAAAAAAGAAATTCCTCTTTATCCTAATTTAATTGGTGTAATAACTGGTAAAAACAGTGCTGCTGAACGAGATTTTGTATTTAATCTTAGTAGAAGAAATCCGATGGTTAAAATTAAGGTATACGGAGCCAAAGTTCAAGGCGATGATGCACCTATTGATCTTATAAGAGCTATCAACGAATGCGAAAAAGATGCGCCTGATATCATTATTTTAGGTAGAGGCGGCGGATCAATTGAAGATTTAAATGCTTTTGATGATGAAAATTTAGTTAGAAGAGTGGCAAATTGCAAAATTCCTATCATTACGGCTATTGGACACGAAATTAATTTGTCATTGTGTGATTTAGCTTCAGATGCCCATGCTAGTACGCCTACAGGAGCTTGTGAAATTGCTGTTAGTGATATAGATGATTTATTTAAAGATATTGAAAATTACAAATGTTCTATTGAAACAAATTTGAATGCGATGATAAATACTTACGAATTAAGACTTAAAAATATTTCAAAAAATAAATCTTTTACGAATATAGGTTCAATTTTTGATGGATATGCTTCTAATATTCTTAATCTCAAGACAAATATTGTAAATTGCATTAACAATTTAATAATTAGTAAATCTAATGAATTGAAAGTGTTGGATACTAAAATAAATATGTCTAATCCATTAAACTTATTAAAGAAAGGTTATGCTTTAACCTTTGATAGTGACGGAAGAGTGATAACTAATGTTAGCCAATTACACGGAAATGATAAGTTAATGATTAGATATCAAGATGGACAAGTTAAAGCAACAGTTGATGAAATTATAAACAAGGGAGAATAAAAATATGGCTGAAAAAACTAAGAAAACATTTGAAGAAGAGATGGCTAGATTAGAGAAAATCTCTGAAAAAATGGAAAGTGGCGAACTTTCTATTGAGGCTTCTTTGGAATTATTTAAAGAAGCTCAAGAGTTAATTAAAGATCTAGAAGACAAAATTAAAAAAGCAAAAGAAGTTGTAGAAAATCCTAGTAAAGTTGATAAATAGTATTTAAATAGTATATTTCTAGTAAACAAGGAGGTAAATATATGAGTCGTATAATTTTGCATATAGATCTAAATACCTTCTTTGTAAGATGCGAAGAAATCAAAAATCCTTTATTAGAAGGAAAACCTGTAGCGGTTGGCGGAATCGGAAGAGGCGGTATTGTTTCTACATGTTCCTATAAAGCTAGAGAATACAAAATTCACTCTGGAATGCCTATGTTTCAAGCTCAAATGCTTTGCAAAAATTTGATTGTTATTCCTTGTGACTTTCAAAGTTACGAACTATATAGTCGTGAGTTCATTCATTACGTAAGAACTTATACTAGTTTAGTTGAGCAAATGAGTATTGATGAATGTTTTGCTGATTTTACCAACGTTTATTACCAATATGGTAAGAATGATATCGAAGAATTTCTTAAAAACTTTCAAATCGGATTGTTTGAGAAGACTAAATTAAAGTGTTCTATTGGTGTTGCTCCAACTAAATTTTTAGCCAAAATGGGCAGTGATATGAAAAAACCAAACGGAATAACAATTATTCGCAAAAAAGATATTCCGAATAAAATTTTTCCTCTTCCAATAAAAGCATTTTTTGGAATCGGTAAGAAAACATATCCAGTATTAGAAGAAATTGGTATCAAAACGATCGGTGATTTATATTATGCAATAAAAGAAAAAAGACCCGACGTAATGGATATAATTGGTTCTTTTGCTCCTGCAATAATTTCTCAATTAGAAGGCAACAGTCCTTATAAAATAAATACAGAGCCAAACGATCCAAAAAGTATTGGAACAACTTCAACATTTCATGAAGACTCAGATAATCCAGAGTTTATTCTTCCTTTTATGATGGAGCAAACAAAATCAATTCTTAAGGAATTACATAAAGCGAAAAAATTGACTAAAACAATCCAATTAACTTATAAAAACGCTAAATTTGATGAAGAAAGTTGTCAGTTTAAGGTGAAACAGTATTCAAAAACACTAATGAACCCAACAAATGATGACAATGCTTTACTCGATGCAGTGAAAAATTTATTCAAAGAAACGTATAATGGGCAATTAATTAGAATGAGCGGAGTTTGTTTTCAAAATTTAACTGATGCTAAAGACGCGAAGATTCAAATGACTTTTGATGATCTCGAAAATGATGAATCTATCGATAAAACACACGATATTATCGAAAGTTTGAATCGAGAAGCGAATAGAAAAATGTTTTTTAGAGCTAGTAAATTAAAAGATGAGGAGGAATTTAAAAATGGATCTAAGTGATGCTATTTCAAGATTTCTTCAATATTGTTTGTTTGAAAAAAATTTAACGAAAGTCACTGTCGAAGATTATCGACAAGATTTTCATCTATTTTTAGAGTATTTTCCTGAGAAAAAGACAATTGACGACTTAAAAGATACGGATATTGAGGAATTTACTTATCAACAATCTTTGAATGGCCTTAAAACCAGTTCAATTGCTCGTCGAATTACAGTTCTTAAAAATTTCTTTTTATTTTTAGATACTGAAGGTATTAAAAAAGGTCTTGTAAAACCTATAATTATGCCAAAAAGAGAAAAAGTTCTTCCAGTTTATCTAACTGTTGAGGAAGTTGATAGATTGATGGCTGCACCAAATATCAACAAACCAAATCAATTACGTGATAAAGCAATGATTGAAACGATGTATTCGTCTGGTTTAAGAGTAAGTGAGTTAATTAATTTACAACTTAAACAAATTAATGTCGATGAACACATTATTACCGTTATTGGAAAAGGCAAAAAAGAAAGATCGATTCCAATCAGAGATGAATCGATTAAATTTTTAAGAATGTACATTACAGAAGTTAGAAATAAAGGAAATATTATCGATAAAAACTATGTTTTCTTAAATCGAAGTGGCAAAAGATTGTCGAGACAATATTTCTTTGGTTGCATTAAAAAATACGCAAAAGAGTGTGGAATTACAAAAGATATTCATCCGCACACTTTACGACATTCTTTTGCCACTCATTTATTAGAAAATGGGGCTGATTTAAGGGCTGTTCAAGAAATGTTGGGTCATACAAAGGTCGAAACGACGCAACTTTATACACATTTGAGCAATCAGCGCATCATTAACGCTTATGATTTGTATTGGAAAAAGAAATAAAATATAATAGATGGAGTTAAGAAGAGGAGATTTTATATGAAATATAAAAGAATATTTGTAATTGTTATGGATTCTTTAGGAATCGGACACGCCAAGGATCAAAATTTATTTCATCAAACTGGTGATATTAGCGATCTTGGAGCAAATACATTTAAACATATTAGTGAAGCTAAAAAATTAAATATTCCTACATTGGAATCTTTAGGTATTGCTGATATTGATGAATTAAAAGATGTTGCTGAAGTTAAGCATCCAAATAGTTATTCAATTAAATTAAATGAATCTAGTAATGGTAAAGATACTATGACTGGACACTGGGAAATGATGGGTGTTTTAACTACTAAACCATTCAAAACCTTCACTGATACAGGGTTTCCTCAAGATTTACTAGATGAATTAAGCAAAGAAACTGGTCATAAATTAATCGGAAATTATGCTTCTAGTGGAACTGTAATTCTTGATGAACTCGGAGAACAATCAATTAAAGAAAATGCTTTAATTATTTATACATCAAGCGATTCTGTCCTTCAATTATGTGGATCTGAAAAATATATGGGTCTTGAAGAACTTTATAGATGCTGCGAAATTGCTCGTAAATTATGTATGAAGCCAGAATGGTTCGTTGGTAGAGTTATTGCTCGTCCATTCCTTGGTGAAAAACCTGGAGAATTCAAGCGTACAAGCAATAGACATGATTATGCCGTAAGTCCAAGCGGAATTACTGCAATGGATATTTTGAAAGATAATAAGTTTGAAGTTAGTTGTGTTGGTAAAATCAACGATATATTTAATGGAGTTGGTGTTACTGAAACTGTACATACTGTTTCTAATCAAGATGGCATGGATAAAACCGTTGCTATCGCCAAATCTAAAGAATTTAAAGAAGGTTTATGCTTTGTAAATCTTGTTGAATTTGATAGTGAATTTGGGCATAGAAGAAATACATTAGGTTATGCAAAGTGCATCGAAGAATTTGATCCTCGTTTAAAAGAATTGATGGCTTCGATTAATGATGATGACTTAATTATGGTCACAGCTGATCATGGAAACGACCCAACATGGGGCGGAACCGATCATACTCGTGAGAAAGTCCCATTGTTGGTTTATTCTAAATCAATTAATGATGGAAGATGCCTTGGTGATGTTCAATCATTTGGGGCAATAGGTTCAACAATTTTAAGTAATTTTGGCCTTACAAAAGACAAAACTATGATTGGTGATCCAATTAAAGAGATTTTAAAGTAAATTAAGAAGGGCTTATTAATATGAAGAAAAATGTGAAATTATTAAGTTTTTTGGTTGTTGCTGCGTCTGTTATGACTTTAGCAAGTTGTAACGCCTCTTCCGTTAACGATAAGGATGATGGAAATGAGGAAATTGATTATATTGATAAAGATTCGATGATGTTATCTCCTGCTGGAGCACCAAATTTAGCTGTTTATAGCAAAGTTTTGACAACTAGTTCAGCCACTACAACAACTCCTTCTGACATTCCTGTTCAATTACAAGATTCTAATTCTAATTACAATTACGTCGTATTTGACGCTGTAAACGCTTTAAAGTTAATTAAGGCTAATAAAGCCAAGTATACATTTCTTGGTCTCTTAACCAGCGGAAACTATCATCTTGTTGGTTATAATCAAGAAGAAAATGCTAAACCAGCCATTGGAGACCATTTTGTTTCTTTTGGTAAAGGTTTAATGACCGATGAAGTCATGAAATATTTAGTTCCAGAAGCTTATGAAACTGGATCGACAATAAATTATTTAGAAGCCGGAGTTAGTGCTGTTGCTCAAAAATTAATTGCTGGAGCTGATGGAGATTATACTTCTTATTGGGCTCTTGTTGCTGAACCAGCCTTACATAATGTTTTATCTAAAAATGATAAGGTAAAAGATTATAAAAATTGTACAACTTGGGTCAAAGAAAAGACCGAAGGAGCCTACGATTTTATTCCTCAAGGTGGTTTATTCGTTAAAACATCTTATTATGAGAGTAGTTTAACAAAAGTTACTAATTTTATGACCCAAGTTAAAAAAGATATGACAAATGCCATTGAAAGTCCAGCAACTGTTGTTGGAGATATTACAAAAAATGGTATAACTTCCGATGATTTTACTAAAAAATTCGGTTTTGGATCAGCTTTAATCAATCCTTTACAAAAAGATAATGCTAATTTATTCGGAATTAGTAATCCTGATGGTTTAATTGGCGAAAAAGATGCAATTACTTCGACAAAAATTAACGAATTTTTGACTGAAATTGGCAGTGCATCTGCAAATCGTATATAATTAAAGACATATGAAGCAATTTTATCAAAAGTATAAAAAGATATTTAACGTATTTTTTGTACTGTTGGGAATTGCTTTTTTGTTGCTTGTATGGGACATTTCTAGTCGAATTTATAACTCATACAATGTTTTTCCAACTGTAGTTGATACTTTTGCTAATTTATTTGTGCTTTTAGGAAGAGGAGGCACCTATTTAGCTACTTTAACCACATTGGGCATTGCTTTATTAGCAATTATAATTTCGTTGGTATTTGGCTTTGTTTTTGGAGTTTTGGCATATTATATTGAACCAATTAGACATTTTTTATCTCCTTTTGTAAGTGTTTTTAAGATAATTCCAACTGTTTGTGTAGTTATTTTATTAATATTGTTTTCAAAAGGTCTATTTTCTTATTTGATTATTGTATTTTTGGTTGTTTTTCCAATAATGTACGAAGCAACCTTAAACGGATTTACTCATATCGATAAAAACATCATAGAATCGTGTAAATTAGAGGGCTTTTATCGTCCTAAGGTATTTTTTAAGGTTTTGCTTCCAATGGCCTTTCCATACATCAATTTAGGCCTTATTCAGTCAATTGGTTTAGGATTGAAAGTGGAAATCATGTCAGAAATACTCATTGGATATGATGCAGTAAGGGGTTTAGGATATTTAATGCACGAAGCTCAAAGCGTTACTTTTAATTTTATAGATATTTACTCATATGTAATTATTGTGATTTTTGTCTACGGAATCATTGATTTATTGCTTATTTTTATTAGAAAACGCATAAAAGAAAAATAATTTAAATTTTCTTCTTAATTTTTGGCCTTTATAGACATCTTGTATGTAAAGGGATGAATAATTGAAATTTTCAGTGCACAGAGAATTTGAGATTATTCTTGGTATTTTATTATGGATAAAGATGAAAATAAGCCAAAAGAGAAGGTTTATGCGATTAGTTTTGAGAAAAATAGTTCGTTGCAATCCCAATTAACTTGGATGGAAGACGCTCGAGAGAATTTGTCGAACTCTTTTTCTAAATCTCACGACATAAACTTAGAACAAGGCTCCGTTCATGAATATGTTAAAGCTGTTAACGTTGATGGATCGATTATAAAAGGATTATGTATAATCCTCGAGAATTCCAACAAATGGCAGCCTTTAGCGATTATTTGCCCAATATATAAGATTAAGAATGACATTTGTTTAAAAGAAGGTTTAAACATCGGTTTAATTCCTAATTATGGAAATTCCGAATATATTGCAGCGATTCAAGAAATTCGTTTTATTCAGAAAAAACGCTTTTTAATTCCTGGAGTTCAGAAAGATGAAGTTGCTTTTGTCTTTCAAAATGTTGTTTTTGATATCATGACTTTCTACATAAAATTATTAAACAAAATCATGGATACAAAATTTAAATGTACGGTGGTTAATGTTTGTTAGTATCTAATTAGTAGATATTTAGTAGATATTAAATACTCAAAAAATGTGGAAAACTAAGGTTTCAAAGACCTAATAATATTATGTCAAAGCATATTCAGTTTTAAAAAGTATCGATAAAATCGAATGTTTTTAAACTTTTACTTTACATAATAGATATTATGCGAAGTTGCTAATAATTGAAAAACACTCCATCAGTTCCTAAGAAAATATGAAGATTTGTTTTTTTTGTTATTGCTAGCAATTATTGTCTATCAAAATTTAAAAGGAGAATTTAAATGAAGAAAAAAACTAAAAAGATCGTTATTATTGCCTCATCGGTAATTGCATTTGGAGTCATAACTGTTGGCGCCTCTTTTGCTGGTTATGCTTTAAGTCAAAACATTTCAAACGATTATTTTAAAAATGTTGTTTTAAAAGATAAGGAAGTAATTTACGATGGCACACCACATAATTTAGATATTGTTGTTCCTGATAATATATCCGAAACTCACATTATAAGAAATTCTAATAATGAAGTTGTTGCTGAATGTGTAAAAACGGGAATATACACTTATTTCGTTGATTTAAAATGCAATGATGTTGTCAAGAAATGCGAGGCTAAATTAACCATTATTGATTCGGAAGATAACAATTTAAACATTTCAGATGATGGGAATTTGTCGTTAATGTCTGTTAAAATGGCAAGAATTACAGCTGATCAATATAAAGTTACAGCGACTATTACACCATCTTATTATGCCGATGCAGGCGTTAAATGGGAATTATATTGGGCTAATAAGGATTCTGAATGGGCAAATGGTAAAAATGTTGTCGATTATTTAGATTTAGTTAATAATAACGACCTTTCTAGCACCATTACACGTAAAAATTATTTCGGCGAACAAATTGTATTAAAAGGAACGTGTAATTACGATAATTCCATGTTTGCCACTGCTTCGATAGATTGTGAAAAGAAGCTTTTAGAAAGCGAATTGATATTGAATGAAGTGACCAGTGAAAGCTATACAGATGCAATTTCATCAAAAATTGTCACAATTGTTAAAGATTCGACTATAAAAATGGCTGATAGTAACACTTATTCTGACTTTACTATTGATAAAGAATACAGCCCTCACTATTCATATATTTTTAAAGATTTGTCTTTCGAAGGCAAAAA
>CAYQCJ010000017.1:0-28577 GCA_964416025.1 uncultured Staphylococcaceae bacterium
CATGCCAAAATTTGATACAAGAGTTCAAGAACTCAGATACAGAGTCTTAAAAGAAATTGCAAAACATGCTTATGAAGGGGATTTGCAAGAATCTCTTTTGGATATTCCAAAAGTTATTGTCCCAGGCCCAAAACCTTCGATGCGTTGTTGCATTTATAAAGAGAGAGCAATCGTTAATGAACGTATTGCTTTAATTATTAAAGCTAAGAGCAAAAGTGACAATAATGTCATTAATGTTTTACCAATCGCTTGTGATGAATGTCCACTAGGTGGATATACCGTAAGTGATGCTTGTAGAGGATGTATCGCTCATAGATGTAGCGAAGCATGCCCTAAAAAAGCTATTTCTTTTACAAAAGATTTACATGCTTCAATCGATAAAACAAAGTGTATTAACTGTGGACTTTGCGCAAAAGCATGCCCATATGGAGCTATTGAAAATAGAATTAGACCTTGCGAAAAAGCTTGTAGAAATAATGCTATTTCTCCAGATCCAATTACAAATGCTGCTAAAATTAATGATGAAAAATGTATTCACTGTGGTGCATGTGTTTATATGTGTCCATTCGGAGCAATTGTCGATGAATCCTATATTTTGGATATCATTAACATACTTAAAGAGAATAAAAAAGTTTATGCTTTAGCTGCTCCAAGTATTGCTGGTAACTTTACTGAATATAAATTAGGTCAAGTTATTACAGCTATTAAAAAATTAGGTTTTACTGATGTTGTTGAAGCCGCTTTAGGTGCCGATTTAGTTTCAATTCATGAATCAAAAGAGTTAGCTGAAAAAGGTGTTTTAACCAGTTCATGCTGTCCTTCATTCATTAGTTATATTAAGAAGAATTATCCAACTTTAAAAGAGTATGTTTCTTCTTCACTTTCTCCAATGGGAACAATTGCAAAGGTCATTAAAGAAAATGAACCAGATGCTAAAGTGGTCTTTATTGGGCCATGTACTGCTAAAAAGCAAGAAATTAAACATTCTAGCGTTTCTCCATATGTTGATAGTGTATTAACGTTTGAGGATCTCCAAGCTTTAATTGATGCCCGCGATATCGATATTGGATCTTTAGAAGAATCTGATTTTGGTGGAAAAGGAAGCAGCTTTGGCAGGGGTTTTGCAAAATGTGGTGGTTTAACAAATGCTGTTAATCAAGCTTTAAAAGAACAAAATATTGATTTTAAAGTTAACGGAATTGTTTGTAGTGGTAATAAAGAAATTAAGATGGCTCTTAATGAGCTCAAAAATGGTACAAGTCAATATAACTTCTTTGAAGGTATGATGTGTGAAGGTGGATGTATTGGTGGACCTTGTAATCTAACACATAGCGTAAGAAACAAAATGTGTGTTGATAAATTCTCTAGTGCTGGAGAGACTGATATTAAAACAGCGCAAAGTAGAATAAAAAGGAAGTAATAATTATGGAAAACGAATTTCGTGATTTAATGGTGGAAACTCCAAAAGAAGCCAATGTTTTTATATGTGGTATTCCTTTAGATAAGAATGCAAGTGTTGGAAAAGGTGCACGTTTTGCTCCTAAAACACTTCGTGAATTAAGTGCAGATTTACCTCCACTTGATCGAGTTGGAGCCGATTTAACAAAAACAAAAATCTTTGATTACGGAGACTATGTTGATGACAATTTTGATAAATTAACGTGGGATTTACAGGGGTTTTTGCAAAATGATGGCTTCCATGTAATCTTTGGAGGAGATCATTCTATAGCAATTGCTACTGAAAGAGCCTTCTTTGATAAATGTAAATTAACTGGTAAAACACCAGTAATTATTCATCTTGACGCACACCCAGATATTTGTGATGAATATTTAGGTTCAAAGTTCTCTCATGCTTGCCCAATTCATAGAGCTTTAGATTATGGATTTAAAGATGAGAATATTACTTTAGTTGGAATCAGAGGTTTTGAAGCTCAAGAAATTGAGACTTTCAAAAAACATACTAAATTAGATGTTTTTAAAGCTGATGATGTAAAACAACTTGGTGTTAGCACACTGATTGATATTCTTAAAAAGAAATATAGCGATGAAAAATATGAACTATATCTTTCATATGATATTGATGCTAACGATCCAGCTTATGCTCCAGGAACTGGAACTCCAGAAGCTTTTGGAATGACTAATTTTGAAACAATGGAATTTGTTACAAAACTCGTTTCTGAATTAAATGTTACAGCAATGGATCTTGTTGAGATCTCTCCATCTCTTGATGTTAATAACATTACAAGCTGGTTAGGATTAAAAACTTTATACGAAATTTTCTCATCTTTAATTAAAGCAAATAAGATAAAATAAGGGGTCTTTACAGGGGTTTTTGATGATTAGAACTTGGAAAGAAATCTTTAGTGACATGAAAAAGAAGCCATATTGTGCTTCTCTTTCTTCGTTTCTAGATGAAGAATATGAAACCAAAACAATCTATCCACCAAGACACGATATTTTTAATGCTTTTAAACTTACAAGTACTGAAAATTTAAAAGTTGTTATTCTTGGCCAAGATCCTTATTCAAATCCAGGTCAAGCCATGGGTCTTTCTTTTAGTGTTCATGATGGAGTCGCTTTACCACCAAGTTTAAGAAACATTTATAAAGAAATTGAAAGCGAACTTGGATATAAGATGAATTTTACTTCTGGAAATTTAACTTATTTAGCTACACAAGGTGTTTTATTGTTAAATCCCATTTTAACGGTAGAGGCACATAAACCCTTAAGTCATAAATGCAAAGATTATAATTCGATGTTTTTAGATATTATGAGCGAACTAAATAATATGGATAAACCGATAGTTTTTCTTCTTTGGGGCGGAAATGCTAAGCAATACGCTCCTTTATTAACGAATCCAAAACATTTAGTTATTAAAACAGCACACCCATCTCCCTTAAGTGCAAATCAAGGCGGATGGTTTGGTAGTGGATGTTTTCTTAAAACTAATCAATTTTTAAAAGATAATAATGTTGAACCAATCAACTGGCAAAACAAATAAAAACCTGCATTTCTGCAGGTTTTATTATTTTAATAGATAAATTAATATCTATTTTTATTCAAACTAACGTTTTCAATAAAGAGGAGATTATCATTCTTTTGCTTTGTTTCTTCGTCATGAGCATTGAAACCACAATATTCTCTCTCATACTGATCTAGTTCTTTGAAATGTAATTTTGTTCTAGTCATATAATCATTTCCTCCTTTGAACAACCATAATATAAACGATATTTAAAAAATATTTTTATGAAAGCGTTTTCAATAAAAATGAAAACGTTTACATTTTTGAATTTGCTCCATTTATTCGAATATTTTCGAAAAATAGCATATAAAACAGCAAATTATTTACATATTTTTAACATTTTTAACGAAAATTATAGATTTTTAGAAATGAGATTTATCAATGAAAATGTAAATTATGATAGTAAATAATTTGCTTTTTAATGTGATTATTATTTTTATAAATAAACATTTTATTTTGCTTATTTTCTTTAATTTTGGATTTTTTAGCTTTAATAATACTTATATGTATTATTACTAACAAAAAACTACCATTTACTATATAATTAAAAAGGATTACAGGAGGTTTTATTATGGGTTTAAAAAAATTCAATGCTGAAGAAGTTAAAAACGAGGAAACTTCGGCAAAAGAAGAAACTGTAGAAAACAAAGAAATTGAAGAAGGAAAGATTGAAGTAAGTGGTGATGCTCAAAGTGATATTAACGAATTAATCGCAACTAATGTCGAACTTGAAAAAGCTGAAGAGAAGGTTGAATTATCTTTAACAGAAGATGAATTGGTCAAGAAAGTTAATGCTGAAAGAGACGTTTATTACAAATATTCTAAGAAACAAAAGATTTATAACTACATTTGCACTGGTATATTGATTGCTTTAATTATTGCGGCATTCGCTTTAATTCTTACTTTAGGACAAAAAGAAGAATATTCATATGTTATGTGGATTTCTTTATCAGTGGTTGTAGTTGGTTTAATTGGATCATTTGCTTTCTCACGTTTTCAAAGGAAAAAGTTAGAAAAAGCTGCTAATACTTACATTAATAACTATTTCACATTAATTGATAAACACATTTATGAAGACGAGAGATTCTCTAAACAAGATTATTTCCCATCAACACAAATGGAAGATCGTTATTTTGTTGGAGCACATTTTTATAACAATATTAAATCGACTAGAAGTAGAAACTTTGTTAGTTGTACTTATAATGACAAGACATTAGTTAGTGCTGATTTAGCTGGTAATATCATGGTTAAAAACAGATTATCACCTATGTTCTTAGGTAGATATTTTGTTTATCAAAATGATTTTAAAGGTGAAGATAAATATATTGTTTTCCAATTAAAAGGCGGACAATTATCACGTCCAATCGACAACATTGATGATTTAAAGCTTGTTGAAGGTAATAATTATTATTGTATTTATACCAATATTGATGACTGGAAACGTATTTTTAATAGCAAAGTTTTAAATGAATTAAAGAGATTTAAAATTAATAACACTTTAATTGATGTTCTTGTTTCAATTAGAGAAGGATATACCTCACTTGGTATCGATTATAGTGACGAATTTATGAATGTTGCTGTTGATCACGAATTTAAATTTGATGGCGTTAGAGTTAGCCAAAAAGATTTAGAAATTGTCTTAAATGTTTTAGATATCATTGGAAATAATATTAAAGGTTACAAATAGTCTTTCAAGGCTAGGATATGGGCGAATTAATCGGCAAACGGATCGAAGTGCAATCCTATAAGCACAATGGTTTGATGCATCGAATTTGGGATGCTGTTTTCGTTGTCGATGAAAAACCAGAATATATTGTTGTTGCGACTTCTAAAGTTAAGGTTATCGAGCACGATTGCAAGATTTGGTACACACGAGAACCGGCAATTAGTATTTATTTTAAAGATAAATGGCGGAATATTGTGGCCATGTTTAAGAAAACTGGTTTAACTTATTACGTCAACCTTGCAAGTCCATATGTTTTAGATAATAAAGTCATAAAATATATTGATTACGATCTAGATATTAAGATGTTTCCTGAAAAGACTATTAAATTAATTGATGTAAAGGAATATACTTTTAATCGTCGTAGATTTGGTTATAGCGAGGACATTGATCGAATATTAAAATTTAATGTTAATGAAATTAAAGAAACTATGAAAAAAGGGAAATTTCCCTTCGATGACAAACAAATTAAGGAATACTACGATAGATTTCTTAAGGAGATAAAGGAAAATGGAAGTACAAATAAAAACAAAATCTAAAGAAGAAACAATCGCTTTAGGAAAATTGATTAGTGGCTTTTTATTTAAAGGCTCAATTATCACATTAACCGGTGATTTAGGAGCTGGCAAAACAACATTTACAAAAGGGGTTGGTGCTGGTCTTGGAATTGATGACGATATCAATTCACCAACATTTAATATTTTAAAATGCTATTTTCATAAGCCATTATCTTTATATCATATTGATGCTTATAGACTTGAAGGCGTTGCTCCTGCTCAAAAGAATATTGGTCTTGAAGAAGTTATTGAAGGTGATGGAGTTTGTTTAATTGAGTGGCCAATGTTTATTGAAGAATTTATTCCAGAAGGTGCTTTAAATATTGATATTCATTTAGTTGAGGGTGATGTTAGGTTGTTGACAATTTCAACAAATAACAAGGCCTTTGCAGGGCTTTTTGAAAAATTGAAGGAGAATTATCATGATTAGTTTATGTTTAGATTCATCATATCAAGACTATGTCGTTGGCATTGCTGAAGATGGTGAAATATTAAGTTTTAGACAAGAAGAAGCTTGGCAAAGACAAAGCGAAATGATGATTCCTGCAATTGATGCAGTTTTAAAAGAAACTAAAATTGATCCTAAAGAAGTTGATGAAATTATCGTAACACAAGGTCCTGGAAGTTATACTGGCGTAAGAATTGCTTTAACAATTGCTAAAGTATATGCCAAAGCTTTAGAAATTCCTTGTTACGTTATGTCTAGTTTGATGGTTTTAGAGAATATCACTCATCCATCAATTTGTTTAATGAATGCTCGTAGTGGCCGCAGTTATATTGGTGTTTATGATAGAAGTGAATGCCTTTTAAAAGATCAAGTTATGAAAAATGACGATGTTTTAAAATATATTGAAGACCATAAAGAATATATTCCTTGTGGCGAATTAGAATATTTAGGTATTAAAGGTTATGTTTGCGAAAACGTAGCTTTAAATATGCTTGAATTGAAAAAAGAAACTATGAAAGTTGAAAATATTTTAGCTTTAAAGGCAATTTATTTAAGCGGTAATTAAATGGAAATCAGAAAAGCACAAGAAAAGGATTTTTTAAGTCTTTTAGAACTTGAGAAAGCGTGTTTTTCTTGTCCTTACAATGAAGACCAAATGAATTATGAATTATATGAGAATCCTTGCAGTAAAATTTATGTGGTTGTTGATGAAGAAAAGGTAGTTGGTTATATCGATTTCTGGATTACTTTCGATAGTGCAACAATCGCTCGAATTGCTATCGATAAAATATATAGAAACAGGGGATTGGCAGGGGATTTGCTAGTGAAAAGTGAAGAAATTCTCAAAGAAGAACACGTTGAATTTTATACTTTAGAGGTAAGAAAAAGTAATGTTGCAGCAATTGCACTTTATAAGAAACATGGTTTTGCTTTAATTACAGTAAAACATAGATATTACGAAAATGGCGAAGATGCTTTATATATGATGAAAGGGGAAATTTAGTTATGGGAGATATAATTATTCTAGGACTTGAAAGTAGTTGCGATGAAACTGCTTGTGCCATCATTAAAAATGGCGAATTAATTGCTAATGTTGTTTCTACTCAAATTGAGGTCCATCAAAAATATGGTGGAGTTATGCCTGAAATTGCTAGTAGATTGCACCTTGAAAACATTGATTGTGTTATTTTTGAGGCTTTAGAAAAAGCCAATATAAAAATGGAAGATGTGACGGCAATTGCTGTAACTCGTGGCCCAGGTTTAATTGGTGCGCTTCATGTTGGCTTACAAGCTGCTAAAACTTTAGCTTTAATTTATAACAAACCATTAATTCCTGTTCACCATCTTTGTGGACATATTTACGCAAACGAATATGTTGGCGAACTTCAATTTCCTTTACTTGCTTGTGTTGTAAGTGGTGGAAATACTGAACTTGTTTATATGAAGAAACATTTAGACTTTAAAATTATTGGAGAGACAAAAGATGATGCAATTGGCGAGTCTTTTGATAAAGTCGCTCGTGTTTTAGGACTTCCTTATCCTGGTGGAATTGCTATCGATAGATTAGCTAAAGAAGGCCAACATAATTATAAATTACCTACTCCAATGCACGATGGAAGTTTAGATGTTAGTTATAGTGGACTTAAAACTGCAGTTATCAATTTAGTTCATAATATTGAACAAAAGGGTGAAAAAGTTAGTGTTCCAGACATGGCTAAATCATTTCAAGATGTTGCCGTCGGTATGATTGTTGATAGAGTCATTAAAGCAACAAAAATGTATGATGTAAAACAGGTCGTTTTAGCTGGTGGAGTCAGTGCTAATAGTTATTTAAGAAGTGAAATCACCAGAGTTTTTAAAGGAAGTAAAATCCAAGTTATTATTCCACCAATTTGGTGCACAACTGATAATGCGGCAATGATCGCTAAAGTCGGAGATTATCTCTACGATGAAAAGATTTTTGCTCCATTAACTATCGGAGTTGATCCATCTTGGAAGATTGAGGATTACAGAAAATATTAGTTATAGTATAATAAACAATACTGAAGAAAGAGGTTAAAATATGAGTCAAGAAAGAAAGACAACAGTCAGATCACTTTATCTAAAATTAAGTGATAAAAAATTAGAAGATCAAAGCATAGTTCATCTAGAAGGATGGGTTAGAAGCAACCGTGATAATGGTAGCGTTGGTTTTATTGAGTTTAATGATGGCTCTTACTTTAAGAATCTTCAATTAGTCTATTCAAAGGATGTCGAAAACTACGAATCAGTTGCTCACACTAAGTATGGTTCAGCTATTTCAGTTGAGGGAAAAATTGCAATAACCCCTGCAAATCGCCAACCTTTTGAGATTCAAGTTATTAAAACCACTCTTTTAGGTGATTGTTCTGATGACTATCCTTTACAAAAGAAAAAGCATAGTTTTGAGTTCTTAAGAGACATTGCTTACTTACGTCCAAGAGCTAATACATTCAATGCTGTTTATAGAGTTAGAAACTGTTTAGCTTATGCAATTCATAAATATTTCCAAGAACGTGGTTTCTTATATATTCACACTCCAGAAATTACTGCTAACGATGCTGAAGGCGCTGGTCAAGTATTTAAAGTTGTTGCTGATATGAAACATCCAAATGATTTCTTTAATAGTTCGGCTAGTTTAACAGTCAGTGGACAATTACATGTTGAAGCTTTTGCAATGGCTTTTAGAGATGTTTATACTTTTGGTCCTACATTTAGAGCTGAAAATTCAAATACTACAAGACATGCTTGTGAGTTTTGGATGATCGAACCTGAAATTGCTTTTGCTGATCTTGAAGATGATATGGATTTAATGGAATCTTTCTTAAAGTACATTATTCAATATGTTCTTGATGAGTGCCCAGATGAAATGAATTTCTTTAACACCATGATTGATAAAGGAATTTTAGATAAATTAAATCATGTTTTAAAATCACCATTTAAGAGAATGGATTACACTGATGGTATTAAATTGCTCGAAGAAGCTGTCAAAAACGGCCATAAATTCGACAATATGAATATTGAGTGGGGAATGGATTTACAAAGCGAACATGAACGTTATTTAACTGAACAAATCGTTAAAGGCCCAATGTTCCTCATTAACTTCCCTAAAGAAATTAAAGCTTTCTATATGAAATTAAATCCAGACGGCAAGACTGTTGCTGCATGCGATTTATTAGTTCCAAGTGTTGGTGAAATTTGTGGCGGAAGTCAAAGAGAAGAAAATTTCGAAATATTACAAAAGAAAATGCACGAACTCGGAAACGATAAGGGCTTAGAGTGGTATCTTGATTTAAGAAAATTCGGCGGATGCATTCACTCAGGCTTCGGTCTTGGTTTCGATAGATTATTGATGTATATTACAGGTATGACGAACATTAGAGATGTTCAACCTTACCCAAGAACACCAGGGAGTTTAAAGTATTAATGAACGAAAACGAAAATCATAACGGTATTATTTCTAGAGTAGAACCAAAACCTGCTAGGTCCATGAATGTTCCTAGAGTTGTTTCGAATGAAGAAAAACCTACCAACATGATTTCTAGTAATGTTCCAGGAACAAATACTCCAAACAAACCAAAGAATGAATTAGAAGAACAAAAAAAGAAGAGCAACTTTAGGTTGTTCGTTCTTTTTGTAATTCTTGATATCGCTTTATTTGCGTTTGTTATTACTGAAATAGTTTTATTATTTCTTGATATTGCTAAAAACGGAATTTAATTATTTTGATTTGGATTGTTGCTACCATAAATATTAGCAACACCTTGATTTGATTGAACGGCTGGAACATTGTTTCCGGCTTTTTCATTGTTATTAATTAAAGTGGAATTTGTAGTATTTAAGAAAGAAGTTAAATCAACATCATCGAGATTCTTACTAAACATTTGATCACTTAATTTTCTAATTCTTCTTTGTCTAGCGATATAACCACTGACTTCAACAAAGTAATAAATCAAACCAATTAATAAAAGTAATATGGTTATTAATGAAGAAATGTTAAACCAATTGCTCATATCAACATAATTTGCAGTAACTGAACTAAAATCAAATCCAAGTGGTGGAACATAGGTTGGTAATCCGGCCCATGGATAAATCATTCTTCCAAATATTACGAACATTGATTCACTCCATCCGTTGATCGACATACAAATTAACCAGAAAATTAATGTTACTAAAAGAATACAAACTGGAGCGATTGCATGTTTAAAGAAATAAACACGCGATTTATAGTTTGCGATTCTCTTAAAATCTTTTTCGTTTTTAACAACTTTAGCGACAACTAATTTACTCATTAATTTATCGACTTTTTTAGCTTGGTTTTTAAGCATAACCTGAATTGCACGGCCTATTAAACCAAAAATAAAGAAAATACTTAATAAAATAACAAGTATTGTAAGTACTACTTTCCAAATGGTATCAGCAGTGAAGGATTTTTTGTTTGTGTTTTCCATTATTGATTATCTCCTTCATTATTATTTTGATCATCAATTGGTTGTTGCTCAATTGTTGGTACATCGTTGTTTTCAATATATTGTGGATTTTGGTTATCAATTCCTTGATTTTGTTGGTGAGAGGCATCAAAAAATCTTGCAGATGTCATCGCTTGTTGATTAGGAGTTTGTGAGTTTGGTAAATTTAATTGATTAAATGTGTTGTTATAAGTGATGTTTTGTTGAGATTGTTGAGGACCAGTTGCAGTTTGTGGTTGCATTTGTTGGTTCAAAATATCTTCAGCAAGTTTATCTTCAGGAAGCATTAATGAATATTTCTTGCCTTTAAAGAATAAAACGATGCCTTTAATAGCCATAACAATAAAAACAATCAAAAGATAAAGCCCATAGATTATTAATCCAACAAGGATAAATGGTAATCCGATAAAGTAAAGGAAACCTTCACCAAATGTTTTTAAAAAACTTGTCATGTAATTATTGTATGTTAATCTTTTAATAAATTAAAGATTAATCTTTAAAAGAGAAAATTGGAAAATTTACAATAATTTTTCAAAATCCCTTGCTAATCCCCCTTATTTTTATAAATTTGTTCATTTTTTAAATTCGTTAATAAATTGCGAAATTTTTGCGTCAAATTTTCGAAATTAAAAAGTAAGAAAATTTGACTTTCTTGTTAATTATATAGGGCTAAAATGTTATAATTTTAACACTTATGAATTTAAAAAATGAACTTAACGAAAAACAATATGAAGCAGTAGTTGATGACTCTCAATACCTTCGTATAATTGCTGGAGCAGGCAGTGGAAAAACTAGAGTTTTAACCTTTAGAATCGCTCATTTGATACAAGATGAAGGCGTTGAATCAAATCGAATTTTAGCTTTCACTTTCACCAATAAAGTTGCTAATGAAATGAAGGTTAGAGCTGCAAAATTAATTAGTGAAGAAGACCCTAGAAGGTTGAATATATCGACATTTCACTCTTGGTGTGCCAGATTTTTGCGTCAAGAAATTACTAATTTAGGTCTCACAAGATCTTTCAATATTTTGGATGATGAAGACCAAAAAAGAACCATCAAACTAGTTGCTGATGATTTAGGAATTCCTCGTAGTGATGATTTTGTAAAAGATGCTACAAGTTTTATTAGAGCTAAGAAAATGCAAGGCAAACTTCCTAATGATGTCGTTATCGATCGTCGTTCTCAAAACAGCGTTAAATTGCTCGAATTTTTTAAGCTTTATGAGAAGAAGAAAAATGCCATGAATTCAGTAGATTTTGATGATTTAATTATCTACTCAGTTTTAATTTTAAAACAATTCGAGGATGTGAGGGCTAGATGGGATAATAAATACGATTATATTCTTGTTGATGAATTTCAAGATACCAACGATGTTCAATTTGAATTGTTGACTTTACTTGTAAAACGTTCAACTTCAATATACGTAGTTGGTGATCCAGACCAAACAATCTATACATGGAGAGGCGCAAACCAAAAAGTTATTCTTGATATTAACAAGATTTATATGCCAATGAAAACTATCATTTTAGATCAAAATTACCGCTCAACCTCAACTATTTTGTCTGCAAGCAATAAATTGATTGCACATAATAAAGAGAGAGTTAAGAAAGATTTATTTACGATGAATGGCGAGGGTGATCCTATTGATTTGAATCGTTTTCGTAGGGGTGAAGAAGAAGGAAAATATGTCGTCAATACAATTTGCGAATTAAAGAAAAGAGATCCTGATTTTCACTATGGAGACGTGGCTGTTTTATATCGTTCAAGCTATTTATCACTCAAAATTGAAAATGCTTTAACTAATCGAAGAATTGGTTATAAAGTTTATGGTGGTTTGAAGTTCTATGAAAGAAAATCAGTTAAAGATTGTTTGGCTTATTTTCGTATTCTAATCAATGAAGATGACGATGTTTCTTTTGAAAGAATTATAAATGTACCAAGAAGAAAAATCGGCGATACATCCCTGGTTTTAATTAAAACTGAAGCCTCAAAAGCTGGTTTATCAATGATTAAATATTTAAAATCTATTCAAGATTATCAAACAAAGATTCCTGCTAGAGTTTTAAATTCTATCAATGATTTATTCCACGAAATGACGATTGTACAAAATAAATTAACTGAAAATTTAGAAGCGTATAGTGAAGTTTTATTTAGTTTTATGAAAGATATTGGCTATATGGACTATCTTCAATTAAATGATGACGAAGAAAAAGCAAGAGAAGATGAAGAAAACGTTGAGGCTTTAATCTCGGATGTTCGTGTCTTCTTAAAAGATAATCCTGAATCCAATTTTACCGATTACCTCGAAAATACCGCATTAATGAGTGCTCAAGATGAAATTAGTGATGTTGATTGCGTTTCTTTGATGACAGTTCACACAGCAAAAGGATTGGAATTTAAATATGTTTTTGTTGTTGGACTTGCTGATTCGGTTTTCCCTAATGCTCGAGCAGTTGATGAAAGATGTTCTGCTGGTTTAGAGGAAGAAAGAAGGCTTTGTTATGTTGCTTTTACTCGCGCTAAAAAGCACCTTTATTTGTCATATAACGAAGATTATAACTATTCAACCGCACACAATAATATCCCAAGTAGATTTATAAAAGAAGCTGGATTGGAACCAAAAAGTGGTTTCATGCCAAATTATGGAAATCGCTCAAACGAACCATTATATCGAATGGATTTAGATAAACCTGAGAGAATGTTTGAAAGAAGACAAAATACTGTTGATTTATCAGAAGTTAATAAAGTTGAATGGGCAGTCGGCGATATTGCAATTCATAAAGCATTTGGTGAAGGAACGGTTGTTAGTGTTGAAGACGATGTTGTTGTTATTAATTTTACAAACTTTGGTGAAAAAACATTGATGGGAAACCACCCTTTCTTACATAAAAAACAATAAGTGAGGTTTAAGTTATGACAATAGAAGAAGCAAAAATTAAACATGAATCGTTAGTTAAAGAATTGGAGCAATATTCTAAGGAGTATTATGTTTTGGATATGCCTTCAGTTGATGACTCGGTTTATGATCAAAAAATGGAAGAACTTCAAAAACTTGAAGCACAATTTCCAGAATTAATTACTCCAACTAGTCCTACTCAAAGAATTGGTGGAACAGTCTTAAAAGGATTTAATAAAATTACTCATAAAATTCCAATGATGTCTTTAGCTGATGTTTTTAATATCGATGAATTGCTCGATTGGGACGAAAAAGTTTGTAAAGCACTTGGTGTAAAAGAAGTTGCATATAGTGCTGAAATGAAGATTGATGGACTTTCGATGAGTTTAATTTATGAGGATGGAATTTTACAATGTTGTTCGACTAGAGGAGATGGCACAGTAGGTGAAGATGTTACAACAAATGTTTTGACTATTCCTAGCATTCCAACACGAATTAATGTCAGCGGGCACTTTGAGGTTCGTGGCGAAGTTTATATGCCAAAGAAAAGCTTAGAAGATTTAAATAAAATTCGCGCCGCAAACAATGAACCATTATTTGCTAATGCACGTAATGCGGCGGCTGGTAGTATTAGAAATTTAGATAGTAGTGTTGCAAAGTCTCGTCATCTTGATGCTTGGTGGTATTATCTCGAAGACGCCGAAGGTTTGGGTTTTACACGCCATATTGATGCTTTGAATTATTTAAAGAGTTTAGGCTTTAGAACAAATCCAGAAATGCGTCAAATCAAAGGCAAACAAGAAATTATTGATTATGTTAATGAATATACTGAAAAACGTAGTTCACTTGATTACGATATCGACGGAATTGTTTTAAAAGTTAATGATTTTAGCGATTATAACACTTTAGGATATACTGCAAAAACTCCAAAGTGGGCCGTTGCTTATAAGTTTCCTCCTGAGGAAGTTAGAACAAAATTAATTGATATAGTTTATACAGTCGGAAGAACCGGAAAGATCACTCCTAACGCTGTTTTAGAGCCAGTTAGAGTAGCTGGATCGATGGTTCAAAGAGCAACTTTACACAATGAAGATTTTGTTAAAGATAAAGATTTAATGATTGGTGACACAGTTACTTTAAGAAAAGCCGGAGATGTTATTCCTGAAGTAGTTGGAGCGGTTAAGAGTTTAAGAAATGGGACTGAAATTCCTTTTAAAATGATTGATAAGTGTCCAGTTTGTGGAACGCCACTTGTTAAAATTGAAGCAATGCATTTCTGTTTAAATAAAGAATGTATTAGTCGTCAAATTGAATCTTTAATTCATTATAGTTCGAAAGATGCGATGGATATTGAAGGTATGGGCGATAGAGTTGTTGAAGAATTTGTTGCTCAAGGTTTTATTAAGGATATTCCATCAATTTATGAATTGAGTAAATATCGCGAAGAGATTATCAATAGTGATGGTTGGTCTTATAAATCAACCGACAATCTTCTTGAAGCAATTGAAGTTAGTAAAAATAGAAGTTTAGAGAAATTATTGTTCGGTCTTGGCATTAAAGAAATTGGTTCAAAAATGGCAAAAACCCTTGCAAAGATCTATTTAAATATTGATGAACTTATGAAACAGACTGAAGAAGATTTATTAAAAATTAATGATGTTGGAGAAGTTTGTGCTCATTCAATTGTTAGTTACTTTAGTGATGAAAAGAATATTAATTTAATAAATAGACTAAAAGAATATAATATAAATATGAATTATTTGGGAACTGTTAAAATTTCTCCAAATAGTTTCTTCTTTAATAAGAAAGTAGTCTTAACTGGCTCATTAACCCATTATTCACGTAATCAAGCAACTGAAGTCTTAGAGAATTTAGGCGCTAAAGTTAGTGGATCAGTCTCCAAAGCAACCGACATTGTCGTTGCTGGCGAAGCGGCTGGTAGCAAGTTAGATAAAGCTCATCAATTTGGAATTTTAGTTATGAGCGAAGAAGATTTTATTAAAAAACTCGATGAAGAAGCGGGTTTAGACAAATAGGAGTGTATATGAAAAAAGTTAGTAAAGAAGTTCTTAAAGACGCTGCTAATCGATTAATGTTCGATATGAGCGATGAACAATATAACATTTTATTGGAAGAATTTGATGTTATTACAAAACAATTAGAATTGATGGGAAATATCGAAGGAATCGATAAAGAAGGTGTTATGACTTTCCCATTTAATTGTGAAGTTGACTACCTTCGTGAAGATGAACCAGCTAAAGCTTTAACTCAAGAAGAAGTTTTACAAAATGCTGGATCAATCAAAGATGGACAAGTAAAGCTTCCAAAGGTTATAGGTTAATTTTATGAATAGTTATTTAGATTTAAGTATTGAAGAAATACATGCTGCTTTATTAAAAGGCGAAACCAACCCTTTAGAATTAACTAAAGAAGCGATTGCTAGAGCTAAAGCAAATAAAGATAATGCTTTTGAGTGCCTTTGTGAAGAAAGCGCTCTTAAAAGAGCTGAAGAATTAAGCAAAATTAAGGTTCCTGAAGATAAAATTATGTTTGGAATCCCTTATGTTGCTAAAGATAATTTTTCGACTAAAGGTATCGAAACTACTGGTGGTAGCAATATTTTAAATGGTTATATTCCATTATTTAATGCGACTGTTATCGATTTATTAGAAGAAAATGGTGCCATTTTAATTGGAAAAGCCACTCTTGATGAATTAGCAATGGGTGGAACCGGAACAACTGGACACAAAGGCATAACTTATAATCCATACGATCAAACTCACACAAGATTAATTGGTGGATCAAGTTGTGGAAGTGCCGTTGCTGTTAGTGATGCAATTGTTCCTTTTTCTTTAGGAAGTGATACTGGCGATTCAGTTAGAAAACCAGCCAGCAATTCTGGATTAGTTGGTTATAAACCTACATGGGGTCAAATTTCTCGTTTTGGTTTATTCCCATTTGCTCCTTCATTAGATCATGTTGCTTATTTTACTCGTTCAGTAAAAGATGCTGCTTTGATGTTTAATGTTTTATCAAAACATGATGAAAACGATTCAACTTCTAGTTTTGCTACTAGAGAAAAAGACTACGCAAAACTTGACGGAAATATTAAAGGAAAGAAGTTTGTTGTCTTAAAAGAAGTCTATGATTCTATTACAGATAAAGTGATTAAAGATAAGTTTGATTTCTTATTAAATAAAATAAAAGAAGGGGGTTCTACCGTGGATTTTGTAGAATTCGGCAAGAAATTGCTCATGGCAATTTACCCTTCATACATTGTTATTAGTAGTGCAGAAGCTACTTCAAACAATGCTAATTTAGATGGCATTAAGTTTGGTCCTTTCTATCAAGGAAAGACTTATCAAGAAGTTATGATGCAAGCAAGAACTAAAGGTTTTTCACCATTAATTAAACGTAGATTTGTTATCGGTAGTTACGCCCTTATGAGTGAAAACCAAGAAGAAGTTTTTAAGAGAGCTCAAAAAGTAAGACATTTAATTGTTGATCGCTGTAAAGAATTGTATAAAAAATATGATTCAATAATTTGTCCAGCTAGCCCAGACATTGCTCCTCTTGTTAAAGGTGCAAGCAACCAATTAAATGATACATATTTAATTGCTGATAACTGGTTAGCAATTGGTAATTTTGGTGGTTTCCCATCAATTACAATTCCTTTAGGTTTTGAAAATAATATGCCATTTGGTCTCAATATTACTAGCGATTCATTCAAGGATTTTAGTGTATTTAATGAGGCCTTTGCAATGGAAAACATCTTGGGATACAAAGATTTAAGTGTCCTAAACTATAAAGAAAAGGAGGGCAAATAATATGAATTTTGAAGCAGTAATTGGTCTTGAAATCCACGTTGAGATGAAGACTAAATCAAAAATGTTCTCTGCTGGTCCAATTTCTTTTGGTGCTACTCCAAATACAAATTGTGTTCCAATGGATTTAGGTATGCCAGGCACAATGCCTCGTGTCAATAAACAAGCCGTTATTAATGCAATTAGAGTTTCTAATGCTTTACATATGTCAATCGACCATGATTTATGGTTTGATAGAAAGAATTATTTTTATACCGATTTACCAAAAGGCTATCAAATTACTCAACAAGATCGACCAATTGGTAGTAATGGTTATCTTGAAATTGAAGTTAATGGAAAAATTAAAAGATGTGAAATCGAACGTTTACATATGGAAGAAGATACTTGTATGCAACACCATTTTAGCGATTACACATTAATTGATTATAATCGTGCTGGTATTCCTCTTGTCGAAATTGTTTCTCGTCCAGTATTAAGAAGTGGCGAAGAAGCAAGAAAATATGTCGAAAAGATTAGAGACATCGTCACTTTTGCTAATGTTAGTGATGGAAAAATGGAAGAAGGAAGTCTTAGATGTGATGTTAACGTCTCAATAAGACCTTATGGAACAACTAAATTAGGAACAAAAGTTGAAGTCAAAAACTTAAACTCCTTACAACATATTGAAAATGCTATTGATTTTGAAGTTAAACGTCAAAGTGAATTGCTTCTTTTAGGAAAAGCCGTTCAACAAGAAACTAGAAGATATGACGAAGCTAAAAAAGAAACCATCTTAATGAGAATTAAAACAGATGCAGTCGACTATAAATATTTTACTGAACCAAACATCTGCCCAATTCATTTAAGCGATAGTTTTGTAGAAGATGCAATCAAGACTTGCCCTGAATTATATGATGAAAAATTGGCAAGATTTTTAAGCGAATATAAGCTTAATGAAGTTGATGCTCGCATCTTACTTAGCAATGTTGATTATGCTGATTATTTTGATAAAGGAGCCACCTTTACCGGGAATTTTCAAAATTTTGCTAACTTCTTTATCTCAAATGTCTTAGGTTATTTAAATAAAAATACCCTCGATATTAAGAACTTTAAAGTTGAACCAAAGCACGTTGCTGAACTTGTTGATTTACTAAAAGAAAAAAAGATAAACTCCTCACAAGGAATTGACATTTTTAATAAAATGGTTGAAACAAATGAATCTCCATTAAAATTACAAAAAGCCATGGGTGCAACATTAATTAGTGATGAAGCAGCCATTAGAGTTTTAGTTGATGATGTAATTAAAGCTAATCCAACAATTCCTGCCGACTTTAAAGCCGGAACAACAAGAGTTCAAGGATTTGTTATGGGACAAATTATGAGAAAAACTGGTGGTAAAATCGATCCAGCAATTGCAAATAAAATAATCGTTGAGGAACTTAAAAAGTAAGGAGAATTATGTATAAAGTAATAATCGCTGATGATGAGTTAGCCGTTAGAGAAAGATTAATTGGACAACTCGAAAAGTTTAAAGAAAAGTTCGAAGTTATCGGTACTTTTGATAATGGATATGATGCTCTTATTAACGGAGTAAGCCTTCAACCAGACTTGATTATTACGGATATAAAAATGCCTTATATTGATGGAATTGAATTGGTGAAGAGAGCTAAAGAAGAACTCCCATTAATTCAAGCTATCATTATTTCTGGATACGATAGTTTTGATTTTGCTAAACAAGCAATTAGTTTAGGCTGTGTTGTTGGTTATTTATCTAAACCAATAACTTTTGAAGAACTAAAAGAATCGATGGATAAAGCTGAATCGTTATTGGATAAACTTACAAATTTTGAAAACGAAGAGTCGATTACTATTGAAGAAGCTAAAAAGAATAAGGAATTAACTAAGTTAATGGACTTAAATCTTTTAATGACTACTAAAAATATCAGTGATGAATTTCGTTCACGTTTAAAAGATGATGGCATTAATTTGAATTATAAAAATTTATTTTTCTGCATTTTCGATTTTGATGATGAATACGATAAAATTACTATTAATGAGTTCGAAAATGCCGGACTTTTATTAGAAAAAGTCATTTCGGAAGAATTCAAATATTCTCCATATGAGACTTTATTTTTCCAAAGTACTCAGCATTACAATTTATTTGTAATGAGTAATGATGAGATTAAAAAAGAGGAAATTGAAGCTATTTTAAAGAAGATTATCGCTATTGTTAATAAATCTTCTAGAGCTTCAATGTCCGTTGGAACTAGTGAATTTGATGATGAAGGCGGAATAAATAGCGATATGAGTTTTAGAAAATTATATCGTCACGCCGAAAGAACTTTGGAGTTTAGAACTGTTATTGGTAAGGGCTCGGTCCTTTTCTTTAGCGATTTAAACAATACCAAACCACAATCCGGAAAGATTGATGATAATGAATTTAAAGCAATCAGTTATGAGCTACTTTATGGTCGCGCTGAAGAATCTAAAAATAAAATAGCCGCTTTATTTGAAAAAGTTACTCCTGAATCTTTTAAAGACACTTATTTCTTTATTATGGATAACTTACTTAATATTCTTATTAAATCCTGTATCTCTATTTCATCCTTGTACGATTCTTATATGTCACAAGCGGATTTAGTAAAAACAATGTATAGTTTCAAAACCAATCAAGCTCGTTTAACTTTCTTCAACAATTTGGTTGATAGAATCGATAAAATCAATAACGAAAGTAAGATAAGTAGAATTGAATTATCTTACAACCAAATTGTTGACTATATTTTAAATAATTACACTAATCAGACTTTATCTCTCGATAAATTAGGTAAAGATTTAGGTTATAGTGTTTCCTATATTAGTGCAATTTTAAAAACTCACAACACTTCGTTTACAAAATGCTTAACTGATAAAAGAATGGAAGCTGCAAAAACTTTACTTCTTGGATCAGATGAAAAACTAGTTATTATAGCTAGTAAAATTGGCTATGAAGATCCATATTATTTCTCTCACTGTTTTAAGAAATACTATGGTGTATCTCCATTAGCTTACAAGAAACAAAAATGAAAAAAGAGTATTCTTTAAAAAATATTTTAACTATTCCTCTTTGTGCCATGTCGGCAATTTTCATTACGCTTATTGTTGTTACCTCGACCGTAATTGTTACGCAAAATGCTCAAGAAGTTACAAATAAACAAATTAATGTTAGTAATGGAGAAATTTTAAATAACTACGAAAACTATTTTTCTTCAGCAATTTCAGCTAGTGACTCAATTCAAGAATCTCTCGCTAATACCGATATAAAAACTAATCCAACGCCTGTAAATACCATGCTTGATAATATTAAAAACGTTATGCGTGAAGTTAACGATATTTCGATTTATTCATATGAAGATAATGGAGCCGATAATGGAAAATTAATCGCAAATACTACTGATTTTTCTGAATCTTCTTCGACAGTGACTGAAAAATGGTTTGAATCAGCTATTACCAATAAACAAATCAATAATTTTAGTTCTATTGGTTCTAGTTCTGATGGTTATCAATTCTTTATCTCCAAATATTTTACTTTTAATAAAGAAAATGACCACGGAGTTCTAAGAATTACCTATGACTTCGGTCGTGTGGCTAGTTCGATTGCTCAATCTGATTTAGGTGATGGTGGACATATTACAATTTTTACAAATAATTATGATGTCGTATATTATTCCAATACCATATTTAATACTTCAGAACTCGATATTTATAAGGATTTAGTTATCGGTTCAAAGGATATTGTTATCAATAACGTTAATTATGTTTTATATATTTCAACAATTACGAATACATCGTGGAGAGTTGCTATTTTAACAAACAACAACGCTTTAATTCAGACCACAAATCTTTATACTTTTTTACTGATTTTGTTCGGTTCTATCGCAATAGTTTTATATATTGTTGTTGTTTTTGGTATTGCTAGATCGGTCACAAGTCCAATTGCTGAACTCCAAAAAGAAATGGAAAAAGTTGAATTATTAAATTATTCATATAAGAAACAAAAAGCAATTCAAGGAAGTCGCGAAGTTCAAGAATTAGATAAATCTTTTAATTCGATGATGAACCGTATCAATGAACTTGCAAACAAAATAGTTTTGGAACAAAAAGCGCAAAAAGAAAGTGAATTAAAAGCTCTTCAAAATCAAATTAATCCTCATTTCTTATACAATACTTTAGATTCTATTATTTATATGATTAACAAAAATGAAAGCGAAAAAGCGGAAGAAATGATTATCGCTTTATCGAAGTTCTTTAGAATTTCAATTTCAAACGGAAAAGCCATTATTCCAATAAGAGACGAAATTGAACACGCTAAGAATTATTTATTAATTCAGAAGTTAAGATGTGGCGATAGTTTTACCTATGATATTGATATCGATCCAGCACTTTACGACTATGAATGTGTTAAATTGATTCTTCAACCTATAATTGAAAACGCGATTGCTCATGGCATTAAAAATGCTGATGATATGGATGGCAAAATTACAATTAAAGGGGGATTTGCAGGGGATTTAATAAGATTTGACATTATTGATGATGGTTTTGGAATGACCAAAGATAAGATTGATGACATATATAAATCCTTTAGAGATCCTAATATTCACACTGGTGTTGGACTTCAAAATGTCTTCTTAAGAATAAAGATGTATTATGGCGATTTAGCTAATATTATTATTACAAGTGAATTAGATTCCGGAACTGATATTAGTATATTTATTACCAAAAAGGACAAAGTGGGTGAAAAGAATGAAAAATAAGATAAAAGTATTTTTGATGCTTCCTTTGTTGTTACTTTCTAGTTGTTCAAATAACAAAAACACAATCAATCTTTTTATATATAAAGAAGATGACACATTTATGCAATCCTTTACTCAAAACATTATTTCCGTTCTTTCTGACACTTCATATAATTTGAATGTTCAATATGCTAGCGGCAATCAAAATTTGCAAAATAAACAAATTGAAGAGGCCTTTACAGGGGATATTGAAAAAGATTATTACATTGTTAATCCTGTTGATCGTTTTGCAGCATCTGCTTTTGTTGAATTAGCCAAGAAAAATTATAAGCCTATTATCTTTATTAATAGAGAGCCCTTAGATGACACCATGCAAATGTATGATGAGTGTTATTATGTTGGAAGTAATCCTTATTTAGAAGGAAGTAATCAAGCTACTTTACTTAATGAACTTTATGGCGGCGCTACTGAATATAAAAATTCTTCATATGATAAAAATGGTGATGGCATAATTCAACTTGTTTTATTAAAAGGAGAGCTTGGGCACCAAGATGCTGAATCGAGATCGAGAAGTTTTATTGATACTCTTACATCTTTAGGTTACTCATATGAAGTTTTAGAAACATCATATTGCAACTGGGATAGAAGTATTGCTAAAGAAAGCTTTGGCAAGATTTATTCAAAACATAATAGTTCTGACGATATTGAACTCGTAGTTTCAAATAATGATGATATGGCATTAGGATGTATAGATTATATAAAGGAAAGAGGAAATTATAATTCCAATAAGAAATTTATAGATGAATATTTCCCTATTGTCGGAGTTGATGCAACAAATGTTGGATGTAAAGCCGTTAAAGAAGGTTTTATGTATGGAACTGTATATAACGATTCAAAAGAACAAGCAAAAGCAATTTCTTGGTTAATGGATTGTTTTGTAAATGGTTATGGAATAGATAATGGACCATACGAATTTAATAAAAATAGAGTACTTTATATTCCTGGAGAAATTATAAATAGTAAAAATGTCGATGACATCTTAGTTTAGTTGTTTTTATGTCAAAAAAATAGTTTTTATGATTTTTTAAAATTGTGGAAAATTCATAATTTAGTGTAGAAAATTCTATTATTTTTGAAAGCGCTTTCAATTATAGTTTAATTGTATTTAGTAGAAGTCCTACGACTCTACAAAAAGAATACGGAATTATTATAGGAGGTATTTATAATACTATGAAAAAAAGATTAATTCCTTTATTTACTTTAGCCGCTGTCGGATTAATGGCTGTTTCTTGCACTGGTGGTTCAAACGTTAACACCAAGTCAACTGTTTTCTATAACAGACAACCAAGTGATGCTAATGGTATCCAAACAGATGTCATGACACACACAGATAACACTTTCTATGCTGGTTTTGATGCCAAGGCTGGCGGAACCACACAAGGTAAGATGATTTCTGATTACGTTAAAGCACATGCTGCTGATTTGCTTGATACCGGTTCAACCGATACAATTAGTTATGTTCTCGCTATTGGACAAAACTCACATAATGACTCAATGGCTCGTACAATTGGTATTCGTACTGCTTTAGGCACACTCGATACAACTGCTAAAACTGATACAGATAAAGCCGATCCTGATAAAAAGAAGGAAGGTTCAATTACTGCTACAGATGGTAAGACATATAAGGTTGTCGAAAGAGCTGCAAAAGAAATGAGAGATAGTTCTGGTCCATGGAGCTCAACAGTTGCTGGTGATACTTATGCTGGCTGGAAAACACAATTTGCTGGTAAGATTGGTTTTGTTGTAAGTAACAATGATGGTATGGCTGAAGGTATGGTCGGACAAATGGGCGAAGATAAGAAACCTACATTCGGATATGATGCCAACGCTTCAACACTCGCTATTATTAAAGCAGGTGGAGCTATTAAAGGCACAATTTCACAAAATCACCACGCACAAGTCTTAACTTGTTTACAATTAACCAGAAACATGGTTGATGGATTAACTGGTGCTGATATTTATAAGAAAGGCTTCACAGAGAAGGATGCTTATGGAAATAAGATTGCTTCTGCAAATGTTGCCTATACTGCTTCCGATAAGTCAATGTTAGCTGAAAATGCTATTATCGATTCAACAAATGTTGATGCTGCTATTGCTGATACACTTGATACCGGAATCAAACAAACAACTGCTACATCAAAGAAGATTTTATGGACAGTTTATTCAAATACTGATAACTTCTTAAATCAATCATTTATTCCAACTGCCAAAAAGTATGCTAAGTTATATAACTTTGAAATTACATATATTTATGGTGATGGTACTCAAGAGTCTTCAATTCTTGATAAATTCAACGATTTAGGATCATATGATGGCTATGTCATTAACATGGTAGAGACATCAAGTGGTGCTTTATATCAAGAAAAACTAGATAAAGCTGCTTAGTTTTTGAATCAATTAGAGGCCACTTGATGTGGCCTCTTTATGTTTAATGGAGGATAAATATGGAAGATAACATAATTCTTGAAATTAAAAATTTATCCAAAGCATTTGGTAAGAATAAAGTTTTAAAAGGCATAAATCTAAAAGTAAAAAAAGGTACCGTTATGGGTCTTATGGGCGAAAACGGTGCTGGTAAATCTACAATGATGAAATGTCTTTTTGGCATTTATTCGAAGGATGATGGTCAAATATTTGTCGATGGCAACGAAGTTAATTTTGAGAACCCAAAAAACGCATTAGAAAATGGCGTTGCAATGGTTCACCAAGAATTAAATCAATGCTTAGAAAGAAATGTTGTTGATAACTTATTTCTTGGAAGATATGAGACCGACTTTGGTGTAATAAATGAAAAAAGAATGAAAAAAGAAGCGAAAGCTTTATTTGCTAAACTTAATATGGACGTTAATCTTAAGGTCCCTATGAAGATGATGTCTGTTTCTCAAAGACAAATGGTCGAAATTGCAAAAGCCGTTTCTTATGATGCAAAAATTATTGTTCTTGATGAACCAACTTCTTCTTTAACTGAAAGAGAAGTTAGAAAACTATTCAAGATAGTTTCTGATTTAAGAGAAAAAGGCGTTTCGTTTGTTTATATTTCACATAAAATGGATGAAGTTTTTGAAATTTGTGATCAAGTTAGTGTTTTAAGAGATGGTCAAATGATTTTGACTGAAAACGTAAAAGACACTGATATGAATAAGTTAATATCGGCAATGGTTGGCCGTACTCTTGATCAAAGATTCCCACCAGTCGATAATAAACCTGGTGAAAATGTTCTTGAAATTTCAAATTTGACAACTAAATATAAACCTATTTTATCAAATATTTCTTTTACAGTTAAAAAAGGAGAAATATTCGGTATTTACGGTCTTGTTGGTGCTGGAAGAAGTGAATTGCTTGAAACGATATTCGGATTAAGGACAATTGCTGATGGTAACATCAAATACAAGAATAAGACCGTAACGTTTAAAAACGCTAAAGAAGCCATGGATAACCATTTTGCTCTTATTACAGAAGAAAGAAGAAAAAACGGAATCTTTGGAAAAACCAATTTAGTTTTTAATACCTGTATTGCAAGTTTGGAAAGATATAAAACTTTTGGAATTTTAAGTAATCAAAAAATGAAAAGTGCTGCTGATTCTGAAATTGCCAAAATGAGAACCAAATGTACAAGTTCATCTGACTTAATTTCTTCTTTAAGTGGTGGAAACCAACAAAAAGTAATCTTTGGTAAATGGCTTGAAAGAAATCCTGAAGTATTTTTAATGGATGAGCCTACTAGAGGTATTGATGTTGGTGCAAAATATGAAATTTATCAATTAATCATTAATATGGCGAAACAAGGAAAGACTATAATCGTTGTTTCGAGTGAAATGCCTGAAATATTAGGTATTACAAATCGAATCGCCGTAATGAGCAACTATCATTTGTCAGGTATTGTTGAAACATCAAAGACAAATCAAGAAGAGTTGCTTAGATTAAGTGCTAAATATTTATAAAGGGGATATATATGGAAAAGGAAAAAATAAGTAAAACACCTTCAAAGGTTGTTGAAGAAGATAAATTCATATTTGATAGTGGTGATAGACAAAGCAAATTGAATGAACTTCGTAAAAATGGTGAAATCAAAGTTAGAGATATAAGAGAACAAATATCTATAATTAAAAGCGATAAAACCATAAATAAAATTATTAAAAAGCAACAAATTACCAGTCTCAAAAAAGATTTGGCTGTTGCTCAAGAAGTTAAGAAACAAAATAAAGAGGAAGTTAAAAAGCTTGTTAAAGAAACTAAAGTTGCTCTTAAAGAACAATTTGATCCTTTTTATGCTAATCTTAAAGCAAAAATTTCTTCTCAAAAAGCTGAGGAAAAACAAGTTCATAGCGATAAATTAAAAGATATTGCTGAAACTTATGAAAGAAACAAGCAAGGTTTTGAAGAAGAAATGGCTGAGGTCGAAAAGAAATTTGCAGAAGATTCTACAAAAATTAACGATCTCAAAACTAAAAATCCAGAAAATGAAGGATATGCAAAAGATCTTTTGGATTTAAATGCTAAGCACAAAGATGATGTTGATGATGTTAAAACAAAACTTAACAACATTAAACGTGCAAACAAGAGTTCGGTTTACGAAGCTAATGCTGCACATAAAAAATTTCTAGCAACAGCAAAAGACACTATTCATAATACTTATCTTGCAGACGTTGCATGCAAAACTGAAATTAATGGTGGAACATTAACTATTGATGAAAAATTTACTTCTGGAATGGTTAATTATGGATTTAATTTTTCAGTTAAGGATTTCTTTCTTAAAAACGGATTATATTTCGTTATGATTATCGCATTCCTTATTTGCGGAATTGCCGCTCCTATAATGGGAAGAGGCAATCTTCTTGGAATGAATAATATATTTGAAATTTTAAATCAAGCATCTCCTAGAATTTTCTTGGCGTTGGGTGTTGCCGGATTAATTCTTCTTGCTGGTACCGACTTAAGTATTGGACGTATGGTCGGTATGTGTTCGGTTGTTACATGTATGATCTTGTATCCACGAGCAAACATATTGACTATATTCGGAATGTCATTTGATTTCTCGTCATGGCCAACAGTTGTTAGAATTCTTAGTGCTTTGTTATTAAGTATTGTTCTTTGTACTATGTTCTCTGCTCTTGCTGGATTCTTTACTGCTAAATTTAAGATGCATCCTTTCATTTCTACTTTATCAACTCAATTATTAATCTTCGGTCTTGCCGCTATTGTTACAGATAGTAAAAATACTGGTGTTATCGATATTTCTATTAAGAATATGATTAGTGGATATTGGGGAAACATACCAAAATTAGTAATCTTCGCTATTATCGGTGTTATTGTTGTTTGGTTTATTTGGAATAAGACTAAATTTGGTAAGAATATGTATGCTGTCGGTGGAAACCCTGAAGCAGCTAGCGTTTCTGGAATAAGTGTTTTCTGGGTTACAATGGGCGTCTTTATTCTTGCTGGTATTTTATACGGTATTGGCGGATTCTTAGAGTCTGTTCGTTTAGGAACTGGTAAATTTGATACAGGTACTGGTTATGAAAGTGATGCTATTGCAGCATGTGTTGTTGGTGGTATTTCTTTCTCTGGTGGTATCGGTAAAGTTAAGGGTGCTGTTATTGGTGCCATTATCTTCACTGCTTTAACTTACGCTTTAACATTCTTAGGAATTAACCCATATTATCAATTTGTTATTAGAGGTATTATCATTCTTGTCGCTGTTACTATTGATAGTATGAAGTATTTAAAGAAGAAATAGTCTATGGGATTCTCGATTCTTTCAATTTTAATCTTAATTGGTTTCTTCAGTTCTTATATGATGGGCATAAAATACCTTCATAGTTTGAGAAACGAAGTTGAAGAAAAGTCAAAAATCAAAGATACAACATTGATTCTTGTGAGTATTTTCTGGGGAAGTCCAGTAACTTTAATTCAATATTGTATGTTTGAAGAATTTAGAATTGAAGATCGAACTCATAAGCATCGTATGTTGATTTTAGAACTTGTTATTCTAGTAGCTGAAATTGTGCTTGTTGTATTATTGGTTTATTTCGGTGTCATCAAGTTAGATTTGACTACTTCATTATCAATTCTAAAATAAAAATTAGATTTCTTAAAATAAGGCCATAAAATTTATGGCCTTTTTTGTTGTGTATTGCGAAATTTTTACTCACACTTTATTCGATTTGCTATAATGATTAAGGTATTAATTATGAATAAAGAAAAAAATAAACAACCAAAAGATAAAACTGCAAAAATATTACAAATAGTAGGTGGATGTTTACAAGCTTTAGGCTTAGCAATGTTTGTTGGTGGAATGATTTTTGCAGTCGTTTCTCAAGAACAATTTATGGTTGGTTTTATTATTTGTGTATGCGCTATGCCAGTTCTTTTTATTGGTTCGTTTGTTTTTGGAGCCTATAAGAAAAGAATGGGCATGCCTTCTAATACAACAACTTATACAACATTTAATAGTAGTTTTACTAATAATTCACAACCTAATCCATCAAACTACAATCCATCTGATTATGAAAAAGTAAATAATGTCGATTCTAATCAAGAACAACATGTTTGCTCAAAGTGTGGACATATCAACGATGCGGGCGCAACTTTTTGTGAATCTTGCGGAACATGTTTGGTTAAAAAATGTAGTTGTGGAGCCACAAATGATGCGGATGCAATTTATTGTAAAAAATGCGGGAAAAAGTTATAAAAATACACTAAATTTCCTATTTGATTATATTAAGTCTTTGTTATAAAATATTATGACTTGGGAGGAAACGTAATATGCTTCAATGGTACGATTATATATTTTGGTTTGTTGCTGTTATTAT
>CAYQCJ010000018.1:0-27837 GCA_964416025.1 uncultured Staphylococcaceae bacterium
GCAAAATATATATTTGTATTCAGTTCTTCTTCGATTTTTTTCCAACCTGCGAATTCTTTTCCACGATCACATGTTATTGTTTTAACAGCTTCACTTGGTAAATCTTTTAGTAATTCTATAATCGCGTTAGTTACAGTTTCTTCTTTTCTATCTGGAATCCATTTAACTATATATCTTCTTGTTAATCTTTCTGCTAATGTTACTGTAAAGGGTACTGATTCTTATACTCTTAATGTTAGTTTCGATAATTATTTACTTACAAAAGTTGAAATTACTGATTCTGTCTCTCTCGAATTAAATTGGGGAAGCTGTAAGTTAAATTATCCTGATTTATCAAAATTTACAAAAACTTCTGAATAGTTTTATTATTATTTAAAAATTAAGGGCGGATTATTTCCGCTCTTTTTTATTTCTCAATTAGACACTGTCAAAAAATAATCAAATTATTTTAAATAAAAGATATTGAATAAAATAAAGATAATAGTTAAACTAAAGATACCAAGTGGTAGAAAGTGGGAGATAGTGTAAAATGTTCTTTGGAAGCTATGAATATTCTATAGATGAAAAAGGTCGTTTGGTAATCCCTAGTAAGTTTAGAAGCGAAGTTGGTAATAAGCTTTATTTACTTAAAGGATTCGATGGCTGTATTTCAGTTTATAAAGAATCTGACTTTCAAAAATATATCGACCGTCTCGAACATTTGGAGTTTGAAAGAGAAAAAGTGCGTCTTCATCAACGTATTCTTCTTAGCTCAGTAGTTGAACTTGATGTCGATAAAACCGGTAGAATGTTAATTCCTACAAAAAAACTTAAAGAGTATTCAATAGGAAAGAACGTTACTATCATTGGCGCTTTGGATCACTTCGAAATATGGGACTTACAGGCTTGGACAAAATATGTTCAAGATCATGAAAAGGATTTCGAAAAGGATGCAGAGGCCATACTCAAAGATGAAGAGTAACGTTCATATTCCTGTATTACTTGATGAGGTAATTGAGGGATTAAACATTAAATCTGATGGTTATTATGTTGATTTAACGATGGGAAGAGCTGGTCATAGTAGAGTAATTCTCTCTAAGGTTAAGGATGGCTTCTTACTAGACATTGATCAAGATGATGAAGCAATTGAGTATTCGACAAATTCTTTAAAGCAAGTTGGAACAAATTTCAAAATTGTCAAAGCTAATTTTAAAGATATTCGCAGTGTATTGGACAAAGAAGGTGTAAAAGAAATTGATGGTGCCCTCTATGATTTAGGGGTTTCGTCACCTCAATTTGACGAAGGTTATCGTGGTTTCTCGTATAGATTTGATGCTCCACTAGATATGCGTATGGATTTAGAAAAATCCTTAACAGCAAAAGAAGTGGTAAATACTTATTCTTTAAAAGACTTGACGAGAGTTTTTCGCGACTATGGAGAAGAAAAAGACTCCTATCAAATAGCTAAAAACATTTTAAAAGCTCGTGAAGTGAAACCAATTGAAACAACGTTTGAATTGGTTGATGTAATTAAGAAATCAAAGACTATGAAAGAGTTAAGTAAACCTGGTCATCCAGCAAAACAAGTCTTTCAAGCCCTTAGAATCGAAGTAAATAACGAATTGGGTTCGTTAGAAGTAAGTTTAGAAGATATTATAAAAAGTCTTAAAGTTGGTGGAAGAATATGCGTCATAACTTTTCAATCTCTAGAAGATAGGATCGTTAAGAACTTATTTAAGAAATATTCAGTAGTGGAAGGCAACAGAATCAATGATTTTGTCTCCCCTAAAGATATTAAGACCCCTGATTATAGAGAAGTAAATCGTCATGTCATAATTGCTAATGAAGAAGAAATTAAAAATAATCCTCGTAGCAAGAGTGCCAAATTAAGAATCTTAGAAAGATTAAAATAAGGAGGAAAAAATATGCAAGATAAGTTAGTAAAAACCAGAAATAAACCTTGGAAATACTATTTTCGTAAACTTGGTTTTTGCTTCGGTATATTTTTAGGTGCCTCTGTCATAGTTGCTATTCCGTTAAGTATTGCCGCAACATTACGTGCTAATGCTGAAGAAGAGGCAAAAACCAACGATAATAACGAAGAAAAGACCGCATCATCAGAAAAATATAACGATTTATTAAAGTTTTAAGATAGTAGTTTTAAGGATTGGAATTTAGCACATATTAAAAATATTTAGTATGTGCTTTTTATTACTTATAAATGACTAGAAATATACTAAATAAATACTTGAAAATAATTATAAATGTAATTGTTAATATTTATTATAAATATTATAATAAAAGGGATTATGGGAAAAGAAATTGCAGTAATTGATATAAGAAATAGAAGTTATAAGTTAGTTGTCGGGTATTATGACGAAGAAAAAGTCCAAGTTATTTACTCTTTAACTCATCCTTTAACAACCATCGTCAAAGATGGCGAAATTTTTAATTTGAATACTCTTGTAAAAGATCTTGAATATATAAAAAGAATCGATGATCCAAGCAAATCAATAAAGTTAAATATATACGATGTGGTGCTTGTTTATCCTTCTTTTGGCTTAAGAATTTTTAATGCCAATAGTCAAACAAATACAATTAGTCCTGATTCACATATTGAAAAAATGGATATTGTTAACTGTTTATCTCTTGTAAAAAAGCAAAAATTGCCTGATGTAAATAGCGAATTAATCGATGTTTTACCAAATTATTTTGCAATTGAAGGTAATAAACAATTTTATGTACCTCCAATCGGTGAAGTCAGTAGTTCGATTACGATGAACGCTAATGTTTATTCTCTTCCAAAAAAATTGATGACTGATTTAAGAAAAGCCGTTACAGATGCAGGATTAAATATTAAAAAAGAAGTGATTTCTCCTGTTGGTGACGCTTATTATTTAATGAAACAAAATTATAGATATAAAATTTATGTTTTAATTGAGATTGGTAAAAAAACTACCACTTTAAATTTTGTTGCAAATGGCAAAGTTTATGAATCGAATTTTATTTCGATTGGTGGTGATGATTTAACCGAATCTATCGCTACAAAATTAGGAATTCCTTTTGTTGAAGCAGAAAATTTGAAGAAAATTTACGGATTAGACACTCGTAAGAATAGTTTCAATCCTTATATTACGAAGAAAACTAATGAAGTTGGCTTAACAGTTGGTTACACAAAAGAAGATTTAAACGGTGTAGTCGCTGATTTCTTAAAATATTGGTCAAGTAATTTAAGCAATGCTCTTAAAACTTTACTTGGCACAAATTATTCAGAATATTTAAATAAAATACCTCTCGTTTTGATTGGAGAAGCTAGCAAATTAAATGGTTTAAAAGATTATTTATTGCGAATTTTCCAAACAAATCCTATTGATATTATAAAAACTAATGTAATTGGAGCCGATTCAACAAGTTTCTTTAATTGTTTAGGCGCTATTTGTTACGCTAGTAGTTATAAAAGTTTAGATGATTTAGAAAAATCACGCGTTAATGAACTTGAACGTGATACAAAGAAAGTTAGTCGTAACACTAAATATAGTGAAACAAGCGATGAATTATAAATTGAGGAGCAAGTTTTATGAATGATGAATTAGATGGTTTTGAACCAGTTGCACGAATCATAGTAATCGGAGTTGGTGGTGCTGGAAATAACGCTGTTAATCGTATGATTGATGAAAAGATTAACAATGTTGAGTTTTATGTTGCTAATACCGATAAACAAGCTCTTTCTTTATCAAAAGCTCCAAATAGATTAATTCTTGGTGAAGCTATCACTAACGGACTTGGAGCTGGTGGAGATCCTAAAGTTGGAAAAGATGCTGCTGAAGCTAGTAAAGAAGATATAAAAAGTATCGTTGCGGGCGCAAATTTAGTTTTTATTGCTGCTGGAATGGGTGGAGGCACCGGAACTGGTGCAGCTCCCGTAATTGGTAAAATTGCTAAAGAAGCTGGTGCTTTGACTGTTGCAATTGTGACTCGTCCTTTTGCTTTTGAAGGAAACAAAAGAACAAAATTTAGTGTTGAAGGTTTGAATGAATTAAAGAAAAATGTTGATTCCTTAATTGTTGTTAGTAACGATAAATTATTGATGAATGCTGGAAATTTACCATTAGGACAAGCTTTTAGTGAAGCTGATAAAGTTTTAGCTTTATCTGTTAAAACTGTTACTGATTTAATTTTAATGCCTGCTGTTATAAATCTTGATTTTGCTGATGTTAAAGCCACATTAAAAGATTCTGGCGTTGCTTTAATCGGTTTTGGTACTGGAAGTGGCGAAAAACGTGCAGAGGATGCCGCTTTTAGTGCTTTAAGTAGTCCATTAATTGAGCAATCAATTAAGGGTGCAACTCGTGGAATTTGTCACGTTACATCTGGTCCTAAAGTTTCTTTATATGATGCACAATCTTGTGTTCAAAAAATAATTGAAGCAAGTGGCGGGCAAATGGATTTAAAATTTGGAATTTCTATCAATGATCAACTTGAAGATACAATCTTAGTTTCGATTATCGCTAGTGGATTCGCTCAAGATATTGATTTTTCAGTAACTGAGCCAGTTAACAACAATTTATTTGCAAATAAACCAAAAGAATCTACCGATCCATCGAATAAATTAAACAATGGTAATGGCGATGGTTTAATTAGAAGCGAAGATAATAAAGAAGTCGATGATGACGATATTATTCCTTCGTTCCTAGAAGATAAATAGAAAAAAATAGCCTTTACTTCGCTTGAAGTAAAGGCTTTTTATTTGGCTTTAACTAAAATTAGTGGCTTTTTCGTGAATATTTTTTTGTTTTTAATTTCAATTGTTGAATTAGAAATTAAATCTAAATATTTACCATCGATGAAAAATTCAGAAGTAACTGGTTTTAGTGCGTTTTTGAAATTAAAAACACCTAAAGCATTAGTTCCGTCTTCAAAAATATTTTTGATTACGAGGTAGTCGCTCTTTGTTAAATCAATATCACTGATTAATAATTCTTGGTTTTTAGCATCTTTTTTAATGGAAATAAGTTTTTTTAAAAGATCGAACCATTTTTTATCAAAATGCCAATTAACCAAGTATTTATCGAATAATTCAATCTTATTTTTTTGTTTTGTTTCTTCACCCATATAAATGAAAGCTGGGCCTTTTAAGAAAAAAGAATAAGCTAATAAATTTTCCATAACGTTTTTATTATGTGTAAGATTATAAATTCGAGGCATATCGTGATTTTCTAATCCACGAATTCTAAGAGTTTCTTTTGGATTGGCGTTTTCTTCGTATCTTAATCCATATTTATATTGACCTAAATAGTAATTATCTTTAGTTTTTAGGTAATTTTCTAAGCATTCGCGGTTGTTATATTCGTAGAGTAAAACAAAACCACATTCGATTAATTCTGAATCAGAAAGAGCGTTGAATCCGAGTGAACGAACATAAGTGATGAAACTTTGATGGACAGATTCGGCAATTAAAATGGTGTTTGGATACTTTACTAATAATGTCTCTTTTAATTTAATATAGAAATCTTTTTTGATAAGACTAGCAACATCAAAACGAAAACCATCGATTCCAAGGCTTAAATAATAATCCAATACCCCTAATAAATAATCGATTAAACCTGGTTGATTGTAATCTAGATCAAAAACATCGCTCCAGTTGCCAACTTTATTACTAAAATTGCCTTCTTTATCTTTATAAAACCATTCTGGGTGAGTTTTTAATAAAACTGAATCGAGAGAAGTGTGATTAAAAACAATGTCGATAATAAATTTCATCCCCGATTTATGTATGGAATTAATTAAATGTTTTAAATCATCTAAAGAACCATATTCAGGATTGATTGCAAAATAATCTTGAATAGCGTATGGAGAACCTAAAGTTCCCTTTCTACCAACTTTTCCTATTAAATTAATAGGTGTAGTTTGTATGATATCAACCCCTAAATCTGTAAGGTATGGTAGTTTCGACTCTAATCCTTTAAAATTTCCTTTTTTTGTAAAATTTCTTGGAAAAACCTGGTAAATTATAGAATTTTTTAAATATTTTTTCATAAAAATCTCCTGCAATAATTATTATAAAAATGATGATATAAATCAACAAACTATTTATAATAATGTTATGAACAAAAATAGAAATGCAGGGATTTTGTTACCAGTTTTTTCCCTCCCTTCAAAGTACGGAATTGGTACGTTCGGTAGTGAAGCTTATAATTTTGTAGATTTTTTAAAGAAAGCAAAAGTTGGACTTTGGCAAATTTTACCACTTAATGTCACAAGTTATGGTGATTCGCCTTATCAATCTCCATCCAGTTACGCTTTAAATTATTATTTTATTGATTTAGATATACTTAAAGAACAAGGATTATTAAAGAAAAAAGATTATCAAAAGGCTGATTTAAAAGATAACAACGATCGTGTTAATTATGCAAAACTTTACAATAACCGAATCGATATTTTACGTTTGGCTTTCTCGCGTTTCGATGTCTTAAATTCTAAGTTCCAAAAATTTGTAAAAACCGACCTTGGTGCGAGTGATTTTGCATTTTTTATGGTTCTTAAACAAATTAATAATGGTGCTTCTTGGTATCAATGGAGTGACGAATATAGAAATTATTCTGTCGAACTCGAAGCGAAAATTATTCACGATTATACTAACGATTATTTATTCTATTTATGGACACAATTTGAAGCTCAAAATGAATATTTTAAACTTAGAAAATATGCCAATAAAAAAGGCATTAAAATAATGGGCGACATGCCAATTTATGTTGCTTACGATTCTGTTGAAGCTTATAAATATCCACAATTATTTCAGTTTAATGAACATAAAGAACCTTGTGCAGTCGCCGGTTGTCCACCAGATTGTTTTAGTGTTGATGGCCAATTATGGGGAAATCCACTATGGAATTGGGATTATTTAAAACAAACCAACTATAAGTGGTATCGTGATCGTATTTTTTCATCATTAAAATTATTTGATTTATTAAGAATTGATCATTTTAGAGGATTTAGTGGCTATTATTCAATTCCTTATGGAGACAAAACTGCTCGTAATGGACATTGGGTTAAGGGCCCTGGAGCTTCATTATTTGATGGACTTCACGATTTACCAATTGTTGCTGAAGATCTTGGATTAATGGATGAAGATTTTTATAAAATGTTCGATGAATGTGGTTTTCCTGGTATGAAAATTGTTACTCAATGTTTCGATGATGATAACAAAGATAATTGTTGGAGACCATCAAATTACACTCATAATTTCTTTAGTTATACAGCAACTCACGATTCACAAACAACAATGCAATTTATTGAAGAAAGAGATACAAAACAAAGAGAATTATTGATTAAAGTATTGAACGAAGAACTCTTAAAAGTTAATTTTCCTCAATTGAAAAAATTTGATAATAAAGCTATTTTAGACGGAATTATTGATATAAATTTTGTAAATAATGCTGATGTAGCCGTTGTTCCTCTTCAAGATTTATTATATATTGGAAAAGAAGGAAGAATGAATTTTCCATCAACTTTATCGGTAGATAATTGGAGTTATAGAGTTAACAAAGCAAAGTTTTTAAGAAATGAAAAAGCATTAATAGAGAGACTCAAAAAAATTATCGAATTAAGCAATCGTAAATAATTTTTTATAATTCTTTTTGTTGTTGAATATATTTCTCTTTAGGACTATAACATTGTTGAAAGAAGGATTTTAAAATGAATAAGAATTTTAAATATTTTTTTGCTTTGCCTTTGTTTTCTATTTGTTTAATAAGTGCCGGACAACCAATCAACTCTCAAGTTTTTGATAATAAAGATGTTTCGGAAGGAATTAGTTCTATTTATTATAAAAAAACAACAACTTCAACATATGTGAGCAATAAAGGTTCAAAATTTGCTGATTTACAAGTTTCTTGCGAGTCTGGATATGGAAAGAAATATGTTGGAACCCCATATGATTTAAATTTATATTCACAGAGTGTTTATTTAGCTTATAGAATTAAATTAAGTTTATATAAAAATGTTTCATATTCTTCTGGTCTATTTGGTTGGGGGTCAAGCACCGGAAACGCCATTTTGGATTATTGTAATAATAAAACAAGTAATGTTGTTTTAAATAATGAAAAAATAATGTCGGAACTTAGTTTTAAAGCTCCTTTAGCAAATGCTGGGCAACATAAAGATTTAAATATTATAGATTACTATCCAAAAATTAAGAATAATGATGCGTTTTGTTTTTCTCAAAAGAACATCAACTCTAGTGTCGGTTTTAGTCGCTCTGAACCTTATTATGTTTTTTCAGATGAATATTACCCTACCTTAAGTGAATATTATAACGATAACAGAAACGATTCATCTGAAAATCAAAAATATTTTACTGAGTTTTCAAGCATTTATACCTATGTTGAAACTTCAGATGAATTAATTAATTCTTCTACTTGGAGAAAGTATATTTTATCTCCAACTTTTTCAACTATTTCTCATAATGAAGCTGGAATAGAAAATGGCAACTGCATTTATAGGCAGTATAATATGCTTTTTTGGACAATGATTGGCACTGATTCAACTATTTCGAATATTAAACCACAATTAAGTTTTGTAACAAAAATTTCGGTTGGCGATGGTTTAACAGATAATACTTCTACTTGGCACTCAAATGATAAGATTTTGATTGGCGGAACTTACAATTTTTATTGATGATTTTGTATGAATAAAAAGTTTTTGAATAAAAATATTTTGATTTATATCTTAAATTTTTTTGTTGTTTTTATCTTTACATTTTTGATTTTATTTTTATTCAGTAGTTATGATTCAAATAATGATGAATTATTATATTCTTTAGTTCTTGAAAACAATCAATATTATCAATTTGAATGTGAATACAACAGCATAGAAAAATTGAGTAATGATGAAAAATTTGATTATGAGAAAAAATATAGTCACAATAGCATTACTAAAAACGAATTAAAAAATAAAGGTATTGATGCTATTTATATGACTTATGGACATAATAATGATTATTCAAATAAATTTAATATATATTTTGTTGATGATCAAACTATAGGTATAAATCAATTTTCGATTAATAATGATTTGTTTTATTCGTTAGGTGAACCGGAAAAAATTGATAATTTTATTTTTGATTTTGGCCATGATATTGATAATATTGAATTTTCATTATGCTCAAATTCTTACAATTCGGATGGTATATTTTTAAATTATAAGGCATTAGATGCTATTAAATTTAATGTTATAAAAGATTATTATCCATTGAATTTTGGAGGAATCATTAATTTTATTTCTTTATCTTATGCTAAAAGTCAAAATTACGTTTCTTCAGAAACACTTTTAAATGAGAATGAAATTATCAATTTAACAAATTATGATTTTGATGGTAATTTTTTAGACGCTTATTTAAATAAAGATATTAGAAAATATTTTGACGATACATATATTGATTTTAAGAATTTACTTGGTTTTAATAAATTTGAAATTAACGATGATAATGAATCTAATAAGGGTTTGGGTTATCTAGTTCTTTCTGATAACGTTTTTTATAAATGCAATTCAAAGATTAACCCTTATTATTTCGCCACGAAATGTTCAAATGAAAACAAACACTTATTGTCAAGTAGTGAATATTATGTTGATGATAGAATTGATAAAACGCTTTATTCATATTTAGAAACTAGCGTAAGAACCGATATTTTTAACTATTTGATACCTATATTAATTGTCGTTTTAGTTATATATGTTTATTTTTTCGATTATATTGTTTTTTATAAAAATAAGAACGATTTAGTTGTGCTATATTCTATAAAAAGAAATAAACAAAATGGTCAATTAACTTTGAATTTGGCTACATTCGTTATTAATCTTTCTTCTTGTGTTTTGTCTATTCTAGTTTTTTATATCATCGATTCTTATGTATTTCCAAAAAATATTTTTGGATTTCCAGATTATATTTTTGGTTTGCATTGCATTTGTTTTTCTTTACTATTGCTTTTGTTTTTTGCAATATCCTTTTTTGCTTCGTGTTTTGTTTATAAAAAGAAAATTAATTATTTAAGTATTAGAGAAATGCTATGAAAATAAAAATAGAAAATTTGAATAAAACATTTGGTAAAAAGAAAATTATCGATAATAGTTCACTTGAATTTCCTGAGAAGGGATTAGTTGGAATTGTTGGAGATAATGGTTGTGGGAAAACAACGTTGTTTAATATTTTGGCTCTTTTGGATGGTGATTATTCAGGAAATATTTTTTATGATAGTAAAAACATAAAAAATTACACAAAAAAAGAAAGAATTGAAGTTTCGAAGGAAAAAATTTCTGTTTTGTTCCAAGAAGATAATTTAATATCTTATTTAAATTTGAATGATAATGTAAATTTATTTAATTACATAAACAAAGATGAGTATAAAGATATTCCTGATGGTTTTTACGGAAAACGAATAAAAAATTTAAGTAGTGGTGAAAAAGTCCTTGTATGTCTTGAACGTTTCTTCAATTCGAACAAGCAAGTTTTGATTTTGGATGAATTTACAGATTATTTAAACATTAAAACTATCAATGAGATTTTACCTAAAATTATGGAGATAAGCGAAACAAAGCTTGTTGTTTTTTCTTCTCACGATCCATATTTGATTAATAAAGCCGATTTAATTTATGAATTCACAAATAAAAAAATTGTTTTAAAAAAAGGGAATATTATTAGAGAAAAATCGTTTGAGACGAATGATGATGCAAAAAAGAAGAAAAAAAATAAAAAAATTTTTCCAAAATTGTCTTTAGCTACTTTAAAGCAAAATTTTTTACTTACTATGTCGGTAATGTTGGTTGATTGTTTTGCGACGATTTGTTCGTTTGGTTTTACTGCAGAATATTCGCAAAATTATAAACAAATAGACAAGAGTTATTTAAATAAAAATGAGGGTGATGAATGTAAAATCAAGAGATTTGTTACAGAAAATTTATATAAATTTAATGATTTTAATGATTTAGAGATTGCTTCTTCAAATGCAATAAATGAAAAAGAAAAAATTAAAATTAGAAATGATGGGGAAATTGACTGCTTTTTAACACTAGATTCGACTACAAATTCTTATTCATCTTTGCTTTTTGATGAAGATTCAGCCGAAAAGGTTGTTATTCCAAAAAACTTATATAATAATTTCGAATTTGTTGGTGATAAAGTTAAGATTGAATATTCGGACAATGTTTATGCTTTATCCGATTATAAGATCGATGATAATTCAGAAAAAAATAAAGCAACTTTATCAACAAATCAATTAAAAAAGCTTCTTTTTATCAATGGTTTTCCTGTAAAACTATCGATGTGGAATAATAAAAATTTTTCTATTCATAACTCGTTTGATGTCAGAAAGCTTTTTGATGATAAACAAGTTAATCGTTTCATCTCTAAAACATCGTTAGAATATAGAGAAAATAAAAATATTGATTTCGAAATAGAAGATAATATTTTTTATATTGATAAATCATTAAATTATTATTATACGGATGAAAATTTAGAGTTTTTTAATCTTGATTGTGTAAATATGCGTGGTGATGAGCTAAATTATGTTAATTTCAATGATGATTTTGATTCTTTAAAACTTGTTAAAAACGATTCTATTGATAAATATTTAGGTGATAAAGAAATATTGGTTAGCGATACAACTTTCGAGAAAATAAGAAGTTCTTATTTTAATAATATTAATTTGAATTATATTTCTAAGAAAACTACAAATGATCATTTTATAAGTTTTCTGAATGATAATAATTTTGTATTTTACGATAATAACGGACATTATTCATCATGTGTTTTCGTTAATTTGCGACCAATTTTAAAGCAATTGTTTATTACTTTAATTGTCATTTCATTATTAATAATAATAATTGTTAATTGTTTACTAATTTTTACTCTATTTCGCAAAAATACTGAAAATAATAAGATTTTAATTTCTTCTGGTATATCAAGAAATAAAGTTATATCTATCACACTTTTTCCTTATTATTTAATAAATTTTTCTATGATTTTATCTTATATATTGTTTTATTTTTTTAGCATAAGATTTGATTTTGCTTCTCATAATTACAGTTCATCGATTTTTACAAATCGGAATTTTCTTTTGTTATTAATTTACTTTTTAACACAATTTTTATTTTTACTTCCTTATTATATTCGCTTTAAAAAAGGAAATTTTAAAATTTGAATTTATTAGTTATTTGATAAAAAATAATGTTTTGGTTTAATAAAGCCAATAAAACGAAAATTTAATTTATGAAAGGAAAATAAAGTATGATTTGTTTGAAAGATTTTAAAAAAAATATCGGAAATTTGGTTATTTTTGATAAGATATCATTTTCTTTCAATGATACTGGATTCTATTCCGTATACGGACCTAATGGCTGCGGAAAGACCACATTTCTTCTAATTTTAGGCCTATTTGATCTCAAATATGATGGTTCTTTTACCATAAATGATAAAGAAGTAAAAAACCTAACAAAAAGGGAGTTAAAATTTTTACAAGATAATGTAGTTTATGTAGCATCTAGAAACGATTTATTTTCTTTTTTAAATGTAAAAGAAAATTTGAATATTTCAAAAGGAAATTATATCGTTGATATTGACGATATATCTAACGAACGCGTGGATTTGCTTAGTGGTGGCGAATCTCAACTAGTTTCTTTTTATCAAAAAATTAATTTGAATGCGAAGATTTTCTTGTTTGATGAATCGATAAATATGCTTGATCAAAAAAATAAGAAAATGGTCCTTGAAGCGATAAAAAATAAATCTAAAGAAGCTTTATGCATAATGGCAACTCATGATGATATTGTGAAAAATTATTGTGACAAGATTTTATGTTTCAAATAATTTTTATATTATTGCTATAGTTTTTGATTTGAGCGCTTATATTTACGGTGTATAAGTTGTCTTAAATAATTTGATATCTTTTATAATTAAGTTATAATATTAAACATAAAGACAAGTCAATTGAGATTAATTTTTTAGAGAAAACATGGTTGGTGAAAATGTTAAATTAACTTAAATTGGTATCACTTTATGTTTAATAACAAAAAATGAGTGGCTAAATTTATTTAGCAACTAAGGTGGTACCACGTAAAAGCGTCCTTAGAGTAATCTAAGGATTTTTATTTGCTAGGAGGAAAAATATGGAAATTAAAGAAAGTTTATTAATGCCAAAAACTAATTTTGAAATGAGAGGTAATCTTAATAAAAAAGAGCCTATTTTGGTTGATAAATGGAATAAAGAAAAAGTTTATGAAAAGATGAACGAAGAAGGAAAACTTGGAGAATATGCTCTTCATGATGGCCCTCCATATGCTAATGGTGCAATGCATTGTGGACATATGTTAAATAGAATTTTAAAAGACTTTGTCGTTCGTTACAAAAATATGTCGGGATACAAAACTCCTTTTGTTTTTGGCTGGGATACACATGGTTTACCAATCGAAAACATGGTTACAAAATCTGGTGTAAATAGAAAAACTACTCCAATTTTTGATTTTAGAGAATTATGTAAAGAATATGCTTTAAAGCAAGTTGAGAGGCAAAAATCAGATATTAGAAGATTAGGATGTTTAGGAGATTATGATCATCCTTATTTAACACTTTTACCTGAATTTGAAGCTCGCGAAATTGAAAATTTCGCTACTTTGGCTTTAAAAGGATTGATTTATAAAGGGTTGAAACCAGTTTATTGGTCTCCTTCAAGTGAGTCCGCTTTAGCCGAAGCAGAAATTGAATATCATGATGTAAAAGCTTATACAGTTTATGTTGCTTTTAGCGTCAAAGATGGCAAAGATATTGTCCCAAATGATGCAAAATTAGTTATTTGGACAACAACTCCTTGGACTTTACCAGCAAACTTAGCTATTTGTGCAAATCCTAAGTTTGTTTATGGTGTTTTTAATACTAATATTGGTAAATTAGTATTTTTAAGTGATTTAAAAGAGCAAATTGTTGAAAAATTAGGTCTTACACAATGTGATTTAATTGAAGAATTCAAAGGGAAAGAATTGGAAGGTGTTGTCTGTAAACATCCATTCTATGATAGAGATTCGGTTGTTATTTTAGGTGATTATGTTACTGCTGATAGTGGAACCGGATTAGTTCATATTGCTCCAGGACATGGTGAAGATGACTATTTAGTTTGTTTAAAATATGGAATAAAGCCTTATTGTCCTGTTGATGAACACGGAAAAATGACCGAAGATTGCGGACCTCGTCTTGCTGGATTATTTTATGAAGATGCTAATGCTGAAGTGTTGAAGATTCTTGAAGAAAACCATGTTTTACTTAAAGAAGAAGATATTGTTCACTCTTATCCTCACGATTGGAGAACTCATAAACCAGTCATTTTTAGAGCTACTCCACAATGGTTCTGTTCAATTGAACCAATTAGAGAAGATTTAATTAAAGCCATTCATGGCGTTAAATGGGAGCCAGCATGGGGTGAAACTCGTATGGTTAACATGATTAAAGATAGAAATGATTGGTGTATTTCTCGTCAAAGAGCTTGGGGTGTACCAATTCCAATTATCTATTGTGAAGATGGAACTCCAATAATTGATAAGAAAGTTTTTGAGCATTATGACGAATTAATTAGACAAAATGGTAGTAATATTTGGTATAAATTAACTGAAAAAGAATTATTACCTGAAGGATATACTAATAAACATTCTCCAAACGGAACATTTAGAAAAGAAACAGACATTATGGATGTTTGGTTTGATAGTGGTTCAAGTTGGAATGGAGTTTTACTTGAAAGAGGAATTAAATATCCTGCCGATTTATATCTTGAAGGAAGCGATCAATATAGAGGCTGGTTTAACTCATCACTTATTTTAAGTTTAGCTGTCAACGGTGTTGCTCCATATAAACAAGTCGTTTCTCATGGTTTTGTTATGGATGAACATTGGGAAAAGATGTCAAAATCAGCCGGAAATGGTATTGATCCATTAAAGATTATTAATATTTATGGTGCTGATGTTTGTAGATTGCGGGCTTCTTTGATCGATTATCAACAAGATGTTAGAATATCTGAACCAATTGTAAAAACAATTAGTGATCAATATAGAAAAATTAGAAATACTTTCAAATTTTTACTTGGAAATTTAAGTAATGGTTCCCTTGAAGAATCATTTAAAGAAAGTGATAAGCAAACCGAACTTGAAAGTGTCGATAATTACATTTTGGCACGTCTAGAACAAGTCAAAAATAGTTTTATTGATAATATGAACAACTTTAATTTTATTAACGCTGTAAGCGATGTTTTGAAGTTTATGAGCGATGATTTAAGTAGTTTTTATCTCGATATAACTAAAGATATTTTATATTGTGATGATGCTTGTAGTATTAGAAGAAAACAAGTTCAAACAGTTTTAAATGAATTGTTATTTACCTTAATGAGATTATTAAATCCAATTCTTCCTTTTACTATGGACGAAGTTAATGCTAATTATCCATTAAGAACTGAAGACAATGTTCAATTCTATTCTTATCCAGAAAAATCTAATAAATATAGCCGTGAATTACTCGAAGAATTTGATGTTTTAAAAGGCTTTAGAGATGATGTTTTAAAGGCATTAGAAGAAGCAAGAACTAGTGGAGTTATTGGTAGTTCTCAAGAAGCAAAAGTTGTTGTTTGCTTCAATGGAGATACTACAAAAAAGATTATTGAAGATATCGGTGAAGAAGAAATTTCTTTAATCTTAATCGTTTCAAGTGTGGAGTTTACAAATGTGCTTGAAGGTGGAAACGAAGGTAAAACCTGTAGAGTAAAAGTTTCAAAACACGATGGTATAAAATGTGATAGATGTTGGAACTATTTTGATCCAAAAGAAATCACAGAAAATGATGGAGTTCACTTATGTCCAAGATGTCACAAAATAATAAAATAAATTCAAAATCCCCTGCAAAGACCCCTTATTTTACTAAACAACACCTACTTTTACTTATCACTTGTATACTAATTATTATCATTGGTGTAACCATTGATCAAGTAACAAAAATGTATGTTTCGACACATTATAGTAAGGGTGTTTCTTATGATTTTATTGGTAGTTTTCTTCGAATCACTTATGTTACTAATACCGGTGCCGCTTTTGGGTTAGGAACTAACGATCCAAACAGTGCTTTAGCTTTTAGAATTATTTTTGCAATTGTTTCGTGGTTGGTAGCTTTTGGTTTGATTGGTTATTTAGTTTATTTAATCATTAAAAGAAAAGAAATTAAGTTTGGATTATGGATTATTTTAGCTTGTGTATTTACTGGAGATGTCGGAAATTTAATTGATAGAACTTTCTATAAAGATGGTGTTATCGATATGTTTGATATTTCTTCTTGGCTTCATAATTTTGGTATATTTAATGTAGCCGATGCTTTTGTTGTTTGTTCCGTCATTGCTTTAATTATTTATTTTGTTATCGATATGATTAAAGAAGATCGTGATAAGAATAAATTGGCTCAACAAAAAGCCGAAGCAATCGAAAATAAAGATATTAGTGAAGATAAGAAATAATGGAAAAAATTGTAAATTATATTATACCTTCTGATTTAGGAACTCTTCGAATTGATAAAGCTCTTTCTTTGATAAATCATGATTATAGTAGAGCTTATTTTAGCGAACTAATTAAAAAATCCCTTGTAAAGGTCAACTCAAAATCAGTTTCACCTAGTTATAAAGTTGTTCCAGGTGACGAGGTGGAAGTTACTTATATTAATAGAGAAGGCGAAGGAGAACTTGAGCCTTACAAATTAAAATTAGATGTTGTTTATGAAGATGATGATGTTTTAATTATCAACAAACCAAAAGGTTTAGTAGTGCATCCTGGCGATGGACATCATAACGACACATTAGTTAATGCTTTAATTTATAACGAAAAAGAATTGTCGACCGTAAATGGTCTTGATCGCGTTGGAATTGTCCATCGTATCGACAAAGATACTAGCGGATTACTATTGATTTGTAAGAATGATTCAAGCCATCTTTTTATTGCTAAACAACTTCAAGATCACACCATGCACCGAGAATATATGGCACTTGTTGATGGCGTAATTGAGTCTGAAAAAGGCAAAGTTATTGGTCCAATTGGAAGAGATAAAACAAACCGTTTAAAAATGGCAATTGATAATACTAATGGCAAAGACGCCGTTACACATTTTGAAGTTGTGAAAAGATTTTCACACAACACTTTGATTAAATGTATTTTAGAAACTGGAAGAACTCATCAAATTAGAGTTCATATGTCGAGCATAAATCATCCAGTTACTGGCGATAGTATGTATGGTGGAAAGACTGATTTATTTAATGATGGCCAACTTTTACATGCTTATCAACTTACTTTTATTCATCCAAAAACAAAAAAAGAGATGACAGTTACTTGTCCTCTCCCTAAATATTTTACCGACGTAATCGACAAATTAAACTAATTTAGTATCAGTTACTTGTTTATAATTAGCAAAGTTTTTCTTTGCAATTTTATCGAATTCAGCTAATCCAAATTTGTTGATGAATTTTTTAGCAAAGACATTTACTTCGTTTCCGGCTCCAAAAGGAATTTTCATTCCGTATTTTTTGGTTTTAAAACGCATATTATCTAAAAATAAATAACGAGCAATGCAGCTTCCTAAAGCAACGCTTGGAAAATAAGTTTCGCCTTTTTCTCTAAAAATAATACCTTTTTCAACTTTATCGATGCCATTTAAGTAACTGTAATAATTTTCTTCTGGAGTAAATTGGTCCATATAAACATTTTTAACATAAGGAACTTTGCTATGAAGTTCAAGTAAACAGTGATTATGTAAAATAGCTTTAATTTTGTTGATATTAAAACCTTTAGCATAAGCTCCGTTGTATCGATCATTTTCTAAAATTTTTGCAGAATAATAAACCTTTTTAATCAATAAAGGAATGATTCTTAAAATAGTGGTATCGTTAAGTTTTTTGCTATCAACAATTCCGTATTGCTCGATTAATTTCATGGTTTCGTGATCACAATAAGCTGCACAAACAACGATAGGGCCGAGGAAATCTCCTGTGCCAACTTCGTCGCTTCCAATTTGTTGATCAACATCAATAAAGAATGGTGATTCTTTTACAACTTTAGATTTACGAGGCATAATTTTTTCTTCTAAACTGTATTTTTTAGCGATGCTCATAGGATCTTCGCCTTGGATGGTCATTTTAAAAGTTTCGCCCTTCTTATTATCGTAAATTGTTAACATTGCGTTATCTTTTTTGAAGACATACAAAATATAACCGATATTGGAGTCGATAATGTAATCTTTGAACTCGTTTACTATTCTTTCGAGTGTATTTTTGTCAATTTTAATAGTAATCATTACATTTATTATAACACGAATTAACTTTTTTTACTTTTAAAAACGAAATGTTTAAATTATTGAATATTCCCATATGGTCGATAAAAAATAATTATAAGAACTTATCTATTAATATAATAGATATATTTAAAAATAACGAAAAATTAACTAAAATACTATAATTTTCAAATGTAATAAAAATGAAAATATGTTCACTATATGGTATTATTTTACATATGGATAAAGCTTGGAAAATTTTAGAAATAGATGAGATTGTTGCTCATGTAAATAAATACATTAAGACTGAAAAAGGCAAAGAAATTCTTTTGTCTTTAAAAACTTACAAAGATCGTGAAAAAGTTATTTTAGAATTGAATAAATTGGATGAAGTTTCAAAACTTACTTTAACTTATAACGAGATGCCAATTGTTTCGTCTTTATCGATGAAAAATATTTTTGAATTAATCGAAAAAGGTGGAGTGCTCGACGAAATTACTTTAAACAAAATTAAAGATGAAATAACGAGCACTATGGATTTAACAAAATATTTTTCAAAAGTTAAAGAAACTTTTATTTCAATTAAACCTTTAATTGACGGCTTAAAACCAGTAGATTCACTTTATCTAGCGATAAATAAAGCAATTACAATTGATAATCAAGTTAGTGATAATGCATCACAAAAACTTAGTCAAATTCGTCGTAAATTATATTCTTTAAACTCTGATATTCATAAAAAACTTACTTCTTTAATGAATAAATATAAAGATAAGATGGCTGGTGATAATTTTGTTATGCGTGATGGCCGTTTTGCTTTACCAATTAATTCTTCTTTTAAAAGTAGTGTATCTGGAATTGTTCGCGATTTAAGCGATTCTGGTTTGACAACTTTTATTGAACCATTAGAGGTTATTGAATTAGAAAACGAAAAGCATTTAAACGAACTTGAAGAAAGAAACGAAATAAACCGTATTTTACGTGAATTGACCGCTAATGTAGCCAGTTTTAAGGATATTTTAACTAAAAATAATGCTGTTATTGGCGAATTAGATTTTATAAATAGTAAGGCTAAATATGCTCGAGAAATTGATGCTTCGATTCCTAAAATTTCGACTCGCCAAATTGTAAAATTATATAAAGCTCGTCACCCTTTACTTGACCAAAAACATGTTGTTACAAATGACTTTATAATAGACGGAAAAGAAACTTTGATGTTGATTAGTGGACCAAATGCTGGTGGTAAAACTATCGCTTTAAAAACAGTGGCAACATTGGCTTATATGGTTAAATTAGGTATGGCAATTCCTGCCTCTATTGATAGTGAAATTGGATTTTTTAATCATATTTATGTCGATATCGGTGATGATCAATCAATCGAAGAAAATTTATCGACTTTCTCAGCTCATATTTCTAATTTGAGTGTTATTTTTAAATATTTAAACAATCGTGATTTGGTTGTAATCGACGAAGTTGGAAACGGAACTGATCCAAAAGAAGGTGAAGCTTTGGCGATTGCTGTCACTAAATATTTAATTGAAAAACGTTGTATTTCTCTCATTACTTCTCACTATGATTTATTAAAAAAATTCGGTTTAAGTAATGAAAAAGTATTGACTGCATCGTTCTTATTTAACGAGAAAAAGATTGAACCTACCTACAAAATGATGATTGGAGTTGGTGGAAAATCTTATGGCTTTTTAATTGCTAAAAAGTATGGTTTTAAAGATGAAATAATCAATGATGCCACCAATATTTATAATAAAAATTACATGACTAAAGAAGATTTAAGAATTAAAAATTTAGAGAATAAAGAGATTGATTTAAAAGAACGTGAAGAAGAAATTAAAACTAAGGAAATTGAGCTTCAAAATAAGATTGAAGAAAATACAAAACAAGAAGAATTATTAAAAGAAAAATCTCAAAAATTAAAGGATAAAAAACTCGATGAATTAGATGCCTATATTGATAAGAAATATGATGAAATAGAGGACATTTACAGCGACTTTTTGAAAAATAGAGATATTAAAAAGACTGAAGCCCGCATTGAAGCAATGAATAAAAAAGAACAAAAAGAGCCTTTAAAAGTTGGTGATTTTGTTATGATTTCTTCTCTTAATTCTCGCGGACAAATTACTAGAATTAATGGCAATAAATTAACTCTCAATACTGATTCTGGAATGAGTGTAAATATTGATCAATCTAAAGTCGAACTTACCAATAAACCTCCAGTTCCAACGAAAGAAACTAGAGATATTGATACCGAAATTATTAATCAAAAAGTGGTTTCTAGTTCATTAAATTTAGTTGGTTATCATATCGATGAAGGGATTGAGGCTTTAAGTAGATATTTGGACGATTGTTCAATTCGTCATTTAAAAGTAGTAAAAGTAATTCATGGTTATGGGACTGGAAAATTACGTCAAGCTATTCATAATTATTTAAAAACATCACGTTATGTCGCTTCTTTTAGATTAGGAAATGATATTGATGGTGGGACAGGTGCTACCGTCATTACTTTAAAATAATGAACGAATTATTAAAAAAAGAAATCGATCTTTTACCTGATAAACCTGGCAGTTATCAGATGCGAAATAAAGATGATGAAATCATCTACATTGGAAAGGCAAAAAACCTAAAGAAGAGGGTTTCGCAGTACTTTTTGCGTCCACAAAACGGAAAAACGGCTGCTATGGTTTTTAATGTTGATCATTTTACAACAATCGTTACTAGTTCTGAAAAAGAAGCTTTAATTTTGGAAATGAATTTAATTCAAAAACATCATCCTCGATATAACATTATGTTGATGGATGATAAGCATTATCCTTACATCGCTTTACATTCAAAAATTAAGGAACCTTATGTTTCAATTTCTCGAAATACCAACGATAAAAGATGTGAATATTTTGGACCATTTCCAAATAGTTCGGCAGCTTTTGAAACAGTCGATATAATCAATAAAATTTACCCTTTAAGAAAGTGTAGAAGTGTTCCAAAATCACCTTGTTTATACTACCATATGCATCAATGTTTAGGTCCATGTATCAATAAAATTTCTAAAGAAGAAAACGATAAAATTTGCCAAGAAATTTCTTCATTTTTAAAAGGCGAAAATAAAGAAGTAATTAGTAAATTAAAAGATAAAATTAAAGCTTCAAGTGAGCAATTAGATTTTGAAAAAGCCAATGAATATAATCAAATGTTGAATTCAATTTTAAGCGTCAATGAAAAGCAACAAGTTGAGTTTTTTGACAAAATAAATAGGGATTTGCGGGGGTTTTCGACTAGAGACAACTATGTTTCGCTCGTAGTTTTTATTTATAGGAAGGGAATGCTACTTTCGAAACGCTCTTTTGTCTATGAATTAATTGGCGATCTTTTAGATTTTATTTCTGATATTATTTTTCAATATTATGCAATTAATCCACATCCAAAAGAGCTCATCGTAACTAACGATGAATTACGTCAAGATTGTGAATCATATTTCCCTGATATGCGTGTTCTTGCACCTTCTAAAGGCAAAGTTTTTGATATGCTTTCAACTGTTTTAATCAATGCAAAAGAAGCGTTAGATGAGCACTTTATGACAGCAAGACTTGAAGATGATAATCTCGCATTGCTCGAAAGATTAGGTAAAATAATCAATATTAAAACTCCTTTAAGAATTGAGTTATTTGATAATTCTCATTTGTCAGGAACTAATGCAATTGGAGCAATGGTGGTTTTTATTAATGGTGAACCCGTTAAAAAGATGTATCGAAAATTTAATTTGCAATCAAAAAACAAACAAGATGACGTTAATTCGATGAAAGAAGTTTTGACTCGTCGATATTCAAGATTGAAAGAGGAAAATTCCAGTTTTCCTGACTTAATTATTCTTGATGGTGGACTCACTCAATTAGAGGCTGGAATTGAAGTTTTAAACAAGTTAAAAATCAAAATCCCTATCATATCCCTCGTTAAATCTGAAAAACATAGAACAAGTGGCCTATTAGATATGAACTTTGAAGAGCATTATTTTGATGATGATAAACCATTATTTTTTATGCTGACAAGAATGCAAGATGAAGTCCATCGTTTTGCGATTACGTCTCACATTCAAAAAAGAAATAAAAACATGTTTAAGAGCGTTTTTGATGATATTGAAGGAATTGGCGAAAAAAGAAAAGAATTATTGACCAAAACTTACCCAACAATCGCTGATTTAGAAAACGCTACAAGTGAGGAATTAAAACAAATTCTCCCTGATAATGTCGCTATTTTGCTTTATAATAAATTACATAAGGAAAGGTAAAAGAATGGAAAACGGAAGATACACTCAAGAAGAAATCGATAAGTATATTGAAGACAATTGTAATTCGAGCGATCCTGAGACTGTTTACGATAATTTTATTTTTAGAATGCATAGTGAACGTTATTTTAATTCAGCATATAAATATTACAAAGATAATCAAAATACCATCGATAATTTCGATTTAAAAGATGCTTCATATAGTTTTTTATTACTTTTAGTTACTTTGAAAAAAGATGATGAGGCTCTAGATTTGGTTTCATATTATCAAAATTTACCTTATGTTAATCAAGAAACTGAAGAACAATTAAGGGATTTAAATCATATTGTGCTTAACATGATTAAACAACGCGATTACGTCGTTAATGAAAAAAACATTAAAACTGTCGATTATTACAAAGAGAAATTAGGCAATGCTAAAAATCATGCAGAAATTACCGAATTGGTTTCAGAAATTGCTAAAAACTTTGATTTTTTTACAGCGGACGAAGTTCTTGAAATATTTGAGTTTGCTTATGATAAACATCAAAATAACGAAAAAAATGCTTCGTATTTTGTTTTTATTTTAATCATTTATAAGAGTAAAAAGAATGTCGTTTTATCGAAAGATGGAAAGGTTTATTCGTTTATTCCGATCGATAAAACTGAAGAAAATAACATCTCAATGAAGGTGGTTAATGATGTGGCTAACGATATTCGTATGTCCGAAAAAAATATGACTGTATCGTCAATTTCAAGATCTTACACTGATACAATTGGTTTTTATATTGTTCCTGAATTTTTAACTGAAAAAGATAAACAAAATTTTGAAGCAGCTGTTTTATATGTTGCAAATAGTATGGCTGGAGAAGACTATAAATTGGACCCAGTTTATCAAGCTTTAACCGTCGACGAAGAGCAAATGAAAATTTTTATCAAAAAATTGGAAGATTGTATTGATTAATTAAGGCAAATTAATCGGTCAAAATAGGGTGTTAATCTTTACTAGATTATAAATCTAGTATATAATTTTAATCGTACGCAATTTGAAAGGAAATAGAAAAATTATGGCTACAAAATTAGTAAACAAAGGAAACGGAATCTATGAAGTTACCGCTTCAGTTAATGGAAAGGATTGGGAAGATGCTAGAGCTAAAGCTTTAAAGAGATTAGCCAGCAATGTTCAAATCAAAGGATTCAGAAAAGGACAAGCTCCTATCGAATTAGCAAAAGAACAAATCAATCCACAAGATTTAGGAAATGAACAAATCAATGTTGTTCTTCCAAAATTATTTGATGATGCTTGCAAAGAAAACAAATTAAGACCATTTGTTTCTCCAGAAGTCAAAGTCACAAAATTCAGTGATACCGAACTTGAAGTTGTTTTTACAATTACAGTTTATCCTGAAGTTAAATTAGGACAATACAAGGATATTCACCTTGCTCAAGAAGTCCCATCAGTTACCAACAAAGAAGTTGATGAAGCTATCGCTAAATTACTTGAAGATAATAGCGAATTAGTTTTAAAAGAGGGTGCTGCTGAAAAAGGCGATACAGTCGTCTTCGATTTTAAAGGTTACATCGATGGAAAAGAATTTGATGGCGGAAGCAGTGACAACTATTCACTCGTCTTAGGTTCAAATACATTTGTTCCAGGATTTGAGGATCAATTAGTTGGTGTCACAAGTGAAACCAAAAAGGATGTTGAAGTTGTATTCCCAGATCAATACATCAAAGATTTAGCTGGTAAAAAAGCCAAATTTGCTTGTATGATTCACGAAATTAAGACAAAACAATCTCCAAAACTTGAAGATGAATTTGTTGCCGGTCTTAAAATTAAAGATGTCGAAACAGTCAAAGCTTTAAAAGAATATGAAGAAAAGCAAATCTTAGCTAAGAAAGCAAAAGATAGCAAAAACAAATATATGCAAGATTTAATCGACCAAATCTGCAAAAACAGTGAAGTTGTTATCGCTGATGCTGTCATTGAAAATGAAGCTAAGAGTTTAAAAGAGAATATGATTCAACAAATTTCTCAAAACGGATTAACTTTCGAACAATACAAAGAAATCACCGGAATGGATGATGCTAAATTAGAAGTAGAATTCAAGGGCCAAGCCAAGAACGAACTTGTCGCAACTGTTGTTGTTGATAAGATTGCTCAAGTTGAAGGTTTAGTTGTTTCTCAAAAAGAATTAGCCGATTTCTATGAGAATTCAGCCAAAATGTACAACATGAAAGCTGATGAACTTAAGAAAATGTATGCTAGCCAAGAACAACAATTAGTTAGCAACTTACTTAACAGAAAGATTTTAAACTTCTTAGAAGCTAACAATGCTCCTTTAGGAGATAATGCTGCTCCAGCCGAGAAACCAGCTGCTAAAAAAGAAGTTAAAGCTAAAAAAGATCCTGCTAAAAAGGAAGCTAAATAGTTGATTTATTATAAAATTTGGAGATTTTAATGGATATTAATGAAAATGAAATAGTTGACCAAGCAAAGCCTGAAATTCAAGCTTTGCCAGTAATCGTTACAATCGGAGGCATTGTTTTGCCTTCGAGAAACGAGGTTTTTAGTGCGCAAAGAGAAATGTCAATTGCGGCTGCTAACGAATCTTGTGCAAAATATAATAATTATGTTTTGGTCACTTCTCAAAAGAAAGATATCAACGAAAAAGATCCATTTGATATTAATGATATTTATTCAGTCGGAACACTTTGTAGAATTGTAAATTGCCAAAAAGTTGGCAAAATTTTACGAATTTCTGTTCAAGGAGTGGAACGTATCAAACTTACTAATACTATATTTAATGCATTAGGTAATTTTGTTTATTCAGAATATGAAAAATTTCCATTATTGAGCACTGATTTAGAAACCGAAACAATTTTAGTTAAGAAATTAGCTAATATGATTTCGCAATCATACAATAGCGATAAGAGTTTTTTGAATTTCGATGAAGATCGCGATTTTAAATTACGCTTAACCAATGGCATGATTGCTTCTGAATTATGCTTCAGAATGCTTAATATTATTAATGTTAAACCAGAAGTTCGCCAAGAAATTTATTCTTCGGCCGATATTAAAGATTTCTTATATGCTTTAATCAATCAATTCACTTTATTTGTTTCTAATAACGATATTGAAAACAAAATAAATGATATGGTTCGTGCCTCAACTGAAAAACAACAAAAAGAATATTTTTTACGCGAAAAAATGAAAGCAATTCAAACCGAATTGGGCGATGATACACAAAAAATTCAAGACAAAATCACCGAACAACTCGCTCAAAATCCTTATCCACAAGATGTTAAGGATAAAATTAAAGATGAATTAAAAAGATTAAATACGATGCCTCAAGGCAGTCTTGAATCTAGTTTAATTCAAGATTACATAACAATTTTAATGAGCGTCCCATGGTTTGAACATACCCCTGATAACGACGATGTTGTCAATGCGAAAAAAGTACTTGATGAAGACCATTATGGTTTAAAGAAAGTTAAAGAAAGAATTGTTGAGTATTTAGCTGTCAAGAAGATGAATGGCAACTTAAAAGCTCCTATTCTTTGTTTTTATGGACCTCCAGGATGTGGTAAAACTAGTTTAAGCCAATCAATTGCTCGTGCTTTAGGAAGAAAATTTGTTAAATGTTCTTTAGGTGGCGTGAGTGATGAAGGCGAAATTAGAGGCCATAGAAGAACTTATGTTGGTTCTAGACCTGGAAGAATTATTAATTTACTTAGAAAAGTTAAAGTAGATAATCCTGTATTTTTACTCGATGAAATCGATAAATTAAGTCATGATTCTTTCAAAGGTGACCCAAGCAGTGCTTTGCTTGAAGTCCTTGATCCAGAACAAAATACTAACTTTAACGATAATTATCTCGAAGTTAATTATGACTTGAGCAAAGTACTCTTTATTTGTACTGCTAACGATTTAAATACAATTCCGGCTCCTTTAATGGATAGACTTGAACTTATTGAAGTTGAAAGCTATACACTTATTGATAAAATTCATATTGCTAAAGATTTCTTAATTAAACGTGAACTTATTAATAATGGTTTAAAATCTGAACAAGTGGAATTTAGTGATGAAGCAATCGCTTATATTGTTGAACACTATACCATGGAAAGCGGTGTTAGAGACCTTGAACGAAAGATTGCTAGTATTTTAAGAAAAGTTGTTGTTGGAATATTAAATGGCAAAATTAAAGGTAAAGTGACTTTAACCCCTAAAGAAGTTAAAAAATACTTAGGAATTGAAGATTTTGATAAGACCGGAAAAGAAAAAGAACCACAAATTGGTGTTGTTACAGGTTTAGCCTGGACTCCATATGGTGGCGATATTCTTCCAATTGAAGTCAATTATTTCCCAGGAAAAGGCAATTTATTGCTCACTGGTAAATTAGGCGACGTCATGAAAGAATCTTGTCAAATTGCTTTAGATTATATCAAAGCCAATTCCAAGAAATTTAATATTGATGATAAATTATTTAGTGAAAACGATATTCACGTTCACGTTCCTGAAGGAGCAGTTTCTAAAGATGGACCAAGTGCAGGTTGTGCAATAACTACTGCGATGGTTAGCGCCTTTACGAAAAAACCTGTCAGTGGTGATATTGCCATGACTGGTGAAGTAACTCTTCGTGGAAAAGCCCTCCCAATCGGCGGACTTAGAGAAAAGAGTTTAGCTGCCTTAAGAAGTGGAATTAAAACGATTATCGTACCAAAAGAAAACAAAAAGAATGTTGATGAACTTCCAAAAGAGGTCAAAGATAATTTAGAGATTATCTATATGACGTCGGTTGATGAAGCAATCAAATTCTGTTTAAAATAACATGGAAAACTGCTATAAAACCGCAAAATTTATTACATCTATTGTCGATTTAAAAGATTCTCCTCTACCTCATTTAGAGGAGATTCTTTTTGTTGGCAAAAGTAATGTCGGTAAATCCAGTTTGATCAACGCTTTAGTTAATCAAAAAGCTTTGGCTTTTACCAGTAAAACTCCTGGACACACCAGATTACTCAATTATTTTATGGTTGATGAATCTTTTTATTTCGTCGATTCTCCTGGATATGGTTTTAGTGCGAAAAAAGACATTGATTACGAGTTTTATGGCAAAATTTTCGATTCTTATTTTAATGATAATAAGAATCTTAAATTAATTGTTTTCTTATTGGATAGTAGGCATCTTCCTACACAAGATGACCAAGATTTTTATATATATTTGAAGCATTTTTCTTATCCTTATATTATAGCGATGAC
>CAYQCJ010000019.1:0-935 GCA_964416025.1 uncultured Staphylococcaceae bacterium
TATTATTTTCAGAAAGCATAGATTCACTTGCTGCAGCTGGAGTTGTCTTATCAAAAGTTTGGGAAAATAGCGATATTGTTGTTATTGATAGATTAGGGAAAGAATTTCTTGATACCGTAAAGCAAGATCAAGAAATCGAAGTTAAAGAAGACGGAACTGTTGTTTTGTTATAAAAAATAACAACTCAAAAAAGAAATTTTCGATACAAAAAGAAAGAGTTTGCATAATATGCAAACTCTTTTAATTTTTAAAAATAAGGGGGATTGGCTAGCAATTTTTACCAAATTCAAATGCTTGATCAACAAATCTAGTATTTTTAATATCACCAGTTTCAACAAAACCGCCAGCTTTTATAACACCTTTTTCTGGACAATTTTCTAAACAATCTTTAGTGAATCCTCTAATTGAATTAACAACCTTTTCAAGGTTTTCAGAGTTATTATCCCAGCCACTAACAAAAATATAAATATCAGCTTTAATCTTAGTATAACAAGCAGTCATACGATCAATCATTACTTTTAATTGACCAGACATATTATAAAAATATGTTGGCGTAGCTAAAACCAAGACATCACATTTTAATAATTTTTTCATCAAATCATTAACATCATCTTTTTGGATGCACTCTCCTAAAGTAGAGCAAGCATTACAACCAAAACAATAATTAATCTTTAAGTCTCTTAAATTTACAAATTCAACATTATTCTTTGAATATTCAGCACCCTCTTTAAAAGCGTTGGCTAAAATCACGGAATTTCCATTTTTACGTGGCGAAGAAGAAATAATCAAAACATTTTTCATATCTATACTCCTTGAATACTTGAAAATTATAAGACTTAAATAAGAAAAAATAAACGAATACGCTAATTATTTTAAAATATTTTCATCAACTTTTTCACCATCATAATAAGCTCCACCCTTATTATTTTCTTTTG
>CAYQCJ010000019.1:1035-20907 GCA_964416025.1 uncultured Staphylococcaceae bacterium
AGGTTTCTATCAGCTTCATTAATATGGTTAATATACGAATACTTTTCATCAACTTTTTCACCATCATAATAAGCTCCACCCTTATTATTTTCTTTTGCTTCATAAAGGTTTCTATCAGCTTCATTAATATGGTTAATATACGAATACTTTTCATCAACTTCAACAGAAGATGCTCCAACAGAAATTGTGAGATACTTATTTTTTAAATATTTAGGAGCTTCAATTTTAGCGTTACGAACAGCATTGAGTAAATCAATAATAAATTTAAGAATAACTTTAGTATCAGGTTCTTTTAAAAGAATTATAAATTCATCTCCACCGAAACGATAAATATCGACATTGCCTTTGTTTGTTAATGGAGAAATAGCTTTTATAACATTTTTTAAGCAATTATCACCTGATAAATGGCCAAAAGTATCGTTATATATCTTGAAAAAATCAACATCAAACATAATTATAGTAATCTTTGATTTTCTTAATTGCCAACCGAAAGTTTTAGAACTAAAAGTGATATCCAAAGCTCTTCTATTGCTTACTCCAGTTAAATTATCAGTAATAGAAAGTAATAAATTTTTATTGCTTTGCCAATTGGCTTTATCTTTATAATAGCAAGAAAAGAAATTGTTAGACCTTACAAAGTAAGATCCAAACAAGAAAACAATTAAAACTGCGACATATTGAATAGCAAAAGCCGCACTAATTGGATAATAAATAAGACAAAAAGTGGTTAAAGCAGTACCAACAATATCAAGTGTAATTAAAGACCATAAACGCGTAGAAGCCGTTATTGTTAACGCTATAAGCCGCATAAATGACAATGAAAACTCTTTTGGATTTCGAAGTTGAGTTTCAACAAAAAACATCATCACTCCAACTAATATGAAAAAATAAAATACAAACTGTACAGTTTGCCTTTTATCTACCGAAATATTTCTATCAATATTAATTATATTAAAAAGAATTAAAAGCGCTGATATCACAATTAATAACAAAGCAGCAGAAAAGAATATGAGTCCATATTTTTTGCCATTAAAAAAGAAATTATAACAACCACCTATAATCATATAAATGATCATTAGTATAAGCATAACAATAGCAATGAAGGTTGATCTTACAACTTCAGTTTTAACACAATCTTTTTCTACAAGAAGTAATTGTTCTTTTGTTATATCGTTTTTCTTAATAAAGTAAGGCAAAAATAAACTCTTAAAACGTTCTTTAAGCTCACTAGTCTTTTTAAATTTCGTATTTAGTCACTCTCTTTCTATTAATATTATATGTTATAAACTACCAAATATAAAAATTATATAGAAATTTTTACTTTCCCAATAAATATTGGCAGTCTCTAAAAGCTTCAGCAATCGAATCATCCATATCAAAATACTTATATTTTCCAAGTCTTCCACCAAAATACACGTTTGGTATTTTATTGGATTCATTAAAATATTCGTTATATAAAGCGTCGTTTTTCTCATTATTAACGGAATAATATCTCTCCATGCCTTTTTTATAATTGACTGGATATTCACGAGTTATTACAGTTGTTGGAGTCTTAGTATCGAGAAAATATTTATGTTCAATAATACGAGTATAAGGAACTTCAAATTCTGTAAAATTTATTACACAATTGTTTTGATAATACTCTTTATTAATTCTTTCGATATCAAATCTTAATGAACGATATTCAAGTTCACCAAATTTATAATCAAAATATTCATCAATTGCTCCTGTATAAATAATCATATTAGCAATGTCTTTTAGTTCTGGATGCTTTAAAAAATCAGTGTTGAGCATGACATCAACTTTTCCGATAATTCTTTTTATAAGTTCAGTATAACCAAGTGAAGGAATTCCTTGATAAACATCATTAAAATAATTGTTATTATATTCAAATCTTAAAGGGATTCTTTTGATAATGAAGGCAGGTAACTCAGTAGCTTTTCTACCCCATTGTTTTTCAGTATATCCTTTAATTAAAGTATTATAAATATCAGTTCCCACCAATGAAATAGCTTGTTCTTCAAGATTTTGAGGTTTTTTATAATTTCTCTTTTGAGATTCAATTTTTTCCATCGCTTCTTCTTTAGTTTTAACTCCCCACATCTCTTCGAAAGTGTTCATATTAAAAGGAAGGTTATAAAGTTTGCCTTTATAATTCGCTAAAACAGTATTCATAAATGGTTTAAATGGAACAAATGAATTTACATAATTCCAAATATTTTCATCGCTTGTATGAAAAATATGAGCTCCATACATATGGACATCTATTCCATCAATTTTTTCAGTATAAACATTGCCACCAATATTAGGTCTTTTTTCACAAATGAGGACACTTTTACCGGCGTTTTTGAGTAAATTTGCTAGAGTTGCACCATACAAACCAGCACCTACAATTAGATAATCATATTTAGCCATTTTATTCCCCTTTGATATTATTTTTTTCCATTAATCTTGCCTTGATATATTCGCAATCAAAATGTTGGAAAGTAACCGTATCAACAAAAGGATAAACTTTTTCAAATTCTTCTTTTGATTGAATGGTCCAAACATTAACTAAATGTTTTTTAGTATATCTTTGGATTTTCTTTTTATTAAACATTTCTTGATCTAAATCAACCGACTCAAATAAGTGTCTGAACATATAAGTGTAATAATGAGATGGAGTAACAAGAAGCGAACGCATAAATCCACTCTTTCTAAATGGAAGTAAACTGCGTGGATCAAAAGAAATTAAAAATATATTTTTCTTATCTTTAATCCCTTTTAATTCTTCTTTTAATCTCTTTGCTAAAGCTTTGTAATTGCGTCTAAAAACTTTTAATTCAACTACAATTGGGACAGTTTCATTAACTAAACTTAAGACTTCTTGGAAAGTAGGAATTTCTCCACCATCTAATAATTTATAGTTATCTTTTATTTCTTTAACTGATAAATCTTCAATGATTCCTTCTTTTCCAGTAGTTCTTTTAAGTTCTTCATCATGGCAAACAATAAGTTGATTATCAGTTGTCAAATGAACATCTAATTCAATAGCTAAATTGTTTTTGATAGCATTATCAAAAGCTTTCATACCGTTTTCAGTGAATTGCTCGTTGTGATATCCACGATGAGCAATTCCGCACATAATTAACGGATTTAAATTAGCAATAACTTTTTCTTTTTTCATATTACACCTTCAATAAAATTAATCGTCAACGTCTAATGCAGCAAGCCCTTTTTTAATATTCGTTTTGTTGTTTTTAACGTTTTTAACGAATGCAAATACTATTATAGCCACAGCAACACAAGATAGTGCGTAAATTGGTAAACTTTGCCAAGAGAAATTATCATTTAATAATAATAAACCAAGTAAACATGGGGTAATAGTTTGAGCAGCCATTGATGCAGCATAATAAAAACCAGTAAATTTACCAACTTTTTTATTCGAGCAAAGTTCAACAACCATTGGGAACGAATTAACGTGAACCAATGACATACCAAATCCTTTAAGTGCCCAAACAAAATATAAATAAATTGGGAATTTATTAAATTCACCAGCAGCAGGAGTACTTACAGGAATTGAATAAGAGAGGATAAACCATAAACCAAGAGCCAATACAGTTAATCCTAATCCACTAAATATAGTCCATTTTCTACCAATCTTACCAGCTAACATACCACCAACTACAAATCCGAGAATACTACCAACACCACCAACAATAATGTTAATCATGTTAGATCTACTAGAACATAATAAATAATAAATTGTGTAGTTACCCATGAATGTTCCGATTCCGTTATCAGCCATAAACCAGAAGAATTCAGCAACAAGAATTAAAATAAGCATTGTTAAGTTTGCTTTAGTCATTGGTTTATCATTATCAACTTTATCAGTGACAGCAGCCATTTCTTCACCACGTTTCATTTGATCAGCCATTTCAGCTTCAACAGCATTTTCTTTAATTGAGAAGAATAAGAATAAGGCTGAAAAAACCATTAATGCAGATGCAATTATGAATGGAAGTTCAATTATCCAAATGTTTCCTGTTTTATTAAACCAGTTAACAGAATCTGTTCCTAAATATGTTGTAAGAGCAAAAGCAATACCTAAAATTGTTGCACAAGCTCCACCAACATAACCCATAATGTTAATAATACCATTTGCCTTACTTCTTAAAGGTTTTGGGGTAATATCAGGCATTAAAGCAACAGCTGGATTTCTATACATCATTGCAAAGAAAACAACGATAGCCATAACAGCAATTGTTCCAACAAGATTATGATAATGAAACAATACAGGAATAAATGGGAAGGCAACCGCACAACCGAAAGTGCCAATTAAAATAAATGGCATTCTCTTACCTATTTTTGTATGTGTTTTATCACTTATATGACCAAATATTGGAAGCATAATTAAGGCAGCTAAATTATCAAAAGCCATCATTATACCGACCAAATATTGTACTTGTTCAGTATCGCTAGTTCCTAATGCTTCACGAAATAAATCCGTTAAGAATGTAGGACACCATGAATCGTAGACTTGCCATAAAAGCAAAATACCGAAAAACGCAAAACCAATTATAATCGTTCGCTTATAATTGAGTTTTAGAGGAGACTCGACCTTTTCTTTTGTTTGTTCCATATGAAATACCTTTCTTTATATATTAACAAATTTAGGAGAACTATTTCAAAAATATTGGAAACTAATGAGCTTTTCCAAGAACTTCAGTTATACGGCTATCTAATTGATCCAATGAATCAATTGAAAATTCATAATTATTTATAACACCAAAACCATAAGCGGCATGAATGAAATCAACACCTGCTTTATCACTTTCAACTTTATCTTTAAGAGTGTCGCCAATGTAAATAACACGGTCAATCCCCTCTCTTTTTTGTAAATACTTAATATTTTGCCATTTTTCTAATCCGGTATCACCAATACATACATGACCAGTAAAATACTTATTCATATCTAAAGCATTAAGGTAATCTTCGATATATCCTTTTCCACAATTCGAAATTATATATAAAGGATATTTATTCATTAATAACTCTAATGTTTCTCTTTCGTTTGGATAAATCTTTCCAGGATGTTTTGCTAAATATGCAATTTCTGCATCCAAGCAAATATTAAATAATCTCATACCTTCTTTTAAATCAACATCTGAAAATCCAATACGGGCTGTTTCTTCAGGAGTTAAACCCATAAAACTTTTCATTGTTTTCATATCAAAGCGATATTTTTTGCCATTATTTTTCATGGCTTCATTCCAACTATCCATCAAAGGAACAAGAGCGTCCCAAAGAGTTCCGTCAAGATCAAAAAATATCGCCACTTTATTATCGTTTTTCATACTAATTGATTTTAACCTAAACAATATCAAAACTCCATACCAATTAACGAAAAATAACAAAATAGTAGGGATTTACAAGGAATTTTGCAAATGAAAAGCCTTCTCTATTTCTAGAAAAGGCTTATTTGTCCTAAATTGTTAATAGATTAATATCTATCTTTTGAGTAGCCTCTAGAACTTGAACGTCCGTAGTCACTGCTACCTCTATCATCTCCACGAGATGAAGAACGTCCATATCCTCTGCTACCACCATCACGGCGTCCATAGCTACTTCCGCCATCGCGGTGTCCGTAACTACTTCCACCATCACGACGTCCATAACCACTACCACCATCACGGCGACCATAGTTTCCACGACCACTAAATCCGTGGTTGCTTCCACCTCTACGTCCACCAGAAGCTGGTTTCTTGTTGCTTAATTCAACATTAACATCACGTTCATTGATTTTAAGTCCAATTAAGTTCTTCATGACTAAGTCAGTCATTTCTTTTGGTAATTCGAAGAAAGAATAACTATCTTTTACGAAACTATCACTAAATTGTTCATTTGTGATTCCTTCGCAATGTTTGATAATAAAATCCTTTAATGTATCCTTATCAAATCCGTCCATTCCACCAACATTGATGAAAAATCTTTGTGTATTAGAATTATCTTCGCTTACACTTCTTGAACTAGATGGTCTGCTGGTTGTTGTGCTAGCAGCAGCTTGCTCTAATTCGCAAACTTTACGTAATAAAGCTCCTTCAATACGGGCATCATCGATTGTTTCGCTCCCGTCAGCGACTAATGTGTTCTTGAAATTAGTAATAGCTTCAATATACGCATCTAAATTGGCCTTCTCGACCATAGCCTTTAATTCGTCTAAATTGTTAATATCCATTTTATAGATCCCTTTCGTCATTTCGTTGTAATCTTTCGTTCAATAATTCGATAGCGGCCCAGGACAAAGTGCTCTATAAAATGTATTTAATATAATTATTACTAACGCGACCGTGATAGTTTATCACAAACAAACAGACATTTAAACAAGAAAATTTAAAAAATGTTAAAAAGGCAAATCCGCCAAGAATTTGCCTAAAAATTTCATTAAAAATGTCGTTATTTTATCTCTATAAATTATCTGAACAGAGTAAAAGAATTCCAGGAACAACGCCAATAAAAATTAATGTACAAACTTTCATTCCTACACTAACTTTTCTATGCTCATTAAGAGAATGAAAAATCGATACTGTCATTGGAATATACCAAGCCAAAGCAATAATTGTAAATCCAGCAACAATACAACCAAGAACTAAGAAAACCTTAATTATAGTAGCCATTGTTTCGTCTCCCGAACTAACAGTTGCTGGTACTGAAGTAGAAACTGGTCCTCCATCTACTCTTGTTCCGCACTTACCACAAAAAACATCATTATCACCCATTTCGGCACCACAATTTTTGCAATATTTCATAAATAAAACTCCTTAATGACTTTATTATAAGTCAAATCAAACAAAAACAAATAGAAAATGTTAATATTTATAAATTATTAAGACAGATCCAGAATAAACAGTAATTTTAGAATCGTTTCCAACAAATTCATTACTAATACATAAAGGATACGAATTAGTAATTTTTTTATGATCTAAAGGATACTTTAATCCAACAATCGAAATAGTTGCTTCATCGCTCAAAGAAAAAGCACTAAAAATACCAGTTTGTTTTTTATCAAAACTGATACTTTCATTTTTTAAAATTCTATAGCAAACTTTTGCAAGAGAATCATAAATAACCCCTGTAAATCCCTCTTCTTTTATGAAATTTAAAGACTGGATATTAGCAAATGTATGATCAAATCTTTTACCTAAAACGCCATATAAAGCAAAATTTTTATAGCCTTTTTGTATTCCATATTTTATTGCATACATTGTATCGGTATCATTTTTTTCGATAGGTAGTTTTATAAAATCTTTTCCTTTAGGTATTTCATCTAAAGAATCAAAATCTCCGATAAAAATATCTATATCATCAAAATTTAATAATTTATAATTTTCAGAATCAGCAACAATTAAAAGATCACCATCTTTTTTATTGATATTGGTCTTATTAAACTCTCCATTAGCTACAATGATGCAAGTTCTTTCCATATAGGAATTATCCCACTATTTTATTCTTTTTAGTAGGAAATGCTCTTTGAATAAGTAATATTGGTTCCAACAACACTAAAGTAGCACCGATTGAACACCAAACTGATGCAGGAACGTATGTTGATTGATAAATAAAGTTATCAAGGAATGTTATTGGTTGATATAAAATAGTTCCACTAATGATATGTCCAATATAACGCACGATCATAACTGGTAAACCAGATAAAAGGATAGCAGTAAAATAAATTCCAAATGTTTTACTTGTACTTAAGTCCTTGCCATCAACAAAATGTTTTTTAGCAAAATTAAAGAATATTCCAACAAAACAATAACCGCTTAAGGCAACAAAATAATCAAATGGATAAGTTGCAAATCCGTAACCATCCAATAGACAAGTTATAAATCCAAAAATTAAACTACTCGCAATAAACGATTTAAAACCACCATGACGAATTCCAATGATAAACAAAGGAACTGCACTAAAACTAATACTTCCACCATTTGCTTGAATTGGAATTCGGGCAAATTTATCTAAAACTACAGCTAAAGCAACTAAAACAGCAATTTCAGTAATTTCAGTGACTGTGAATTTATTCGATTCAAAGATCTTACCAAAGACCATAATAGACATAATTAATGTAAAGACAATAGCGATGATTGCGACATTATTGTTGCCATTTCCAGAAACATAATCTATAGAAATTGAACCACTAATACTTGTATAAAAATCATCAACAATTGGAATAATAAAAGAAGCAAATAATAATAAAAACAAGCTTAAATATAAGAAACCAAGAGAAATTCCATATGCAATATTTGCGTTTCTATTTTCATCATGATTCTTATATAAAGTACCGATAAACATTGATAATCCACAAATGAAATATGAACAAATAATTAGGGGTAAAAGCCACAAACTATTTGATAAATTTAACGAAATCCCTTGTAAAGCCACCTTATTTCCAATTAAAACATCAGCAAAACTGATTGTTCCTAAAGATGTTGTAGCATCATTAATTGTGTACGTTACTTCTAATAATGGGAAAGCTACGACTATAAACATTAAGAAGAAAAATAAAGCAAAAATCACCTCATTAATCCAATTAAATTTTTTGATTTCTTTCATACGTTTCCTCCTATAAAAAAATCTCTACAAACGTAGAGATAATTTCTTATAAAAGAAAATAATTCCTACGCTAGCATTACCTAGATCAGGTTTAATGGTCAAGTGAGTATCACACTTATCTCAGCCGGTTCTCCAGCACCCATAGATAATATAAACTTTTCAAATACTTAAATCAACCCAAAATATAAAACACCAACTTCGTGTTGGTGTTAATCTCATTTTTAGAAAATTCTTTCAGTAGAATTGTCATCAAATAAATGAATCTTATCTAAATCAAGAACCACTTCGATGTTTTCATTGGAAAAGACTTCTTTATTAGCACTAAATTTTGCAACAAACTCGGTTTTTCCGATTTCTGAATGAATATGATATTCATTACCTAATAACTCAGCAATAGAAACATTGGTTGTAAATTTATCACTCTTATTGATGATAAGTTGAGAATTACTAAATTCAGCAATATCTTCTGGTCTAATTCCAAATTGAACAAGTCCACCTTTATTACTAATAAAGTCATTATAATGCTCAATTAATTCATTGTTTTGTTTTAATTCATTAGTATAAATTTCTTCTTTTTCTTCTTTTTCTTCAGCTGCTAAAGAGTTCAAAATCCCTTGCAAATCCCCATCCTTTTTGTCTAAAACAGCAATTTTATCTTTATAATAATTGTTAAATTTATCAACGTAATCTTGCGATAAATTAACTTTAAAACCATTATCTAAAGTAACAACTCCGTTGTTGTATTGAGCTGGGAAAATATTCATTCCTGGAGCACCAATAAATACAGAAACAAAGATATTAGCTGGATTGCTATAAACTTCTTTAGGAGTACCGATTTGTTGAACAACGCCATTTTTCATAACAACAATTCGCGTAGCCATTGTCATAGCTTCGGTTTGATCATGAGTAACATAAATTGTAGTTGCACCGATTGAACGATGTAATTTAACAATCTGAGCTCTCATTTGAACTCTTAATTTCGCATCAAGATTTGATAATGGTTCGTCCATTAACAAAACTTTTGAATCCTTAACAATAACTCTACCAAGAGCGACTCTTTGCCTTTGTCCACCGCTTAATGCGTTTGGTTTTCTATCAAGATAATCTTCAATTTCAAGAATTTTAGCAGCCTTCATTACACGATCTTCAATTTCTTTTTTAGGAAGATGTTGCATTTCAAGACCAAAAGCCATATTCTCAAAAATTGTCATATGAGGATATAGAGCATAACTTTGAAAAACCATTGCCACTTTTCTATCTTTTGGTTCTAAGTCGTTAGCATAATTTCCACTAATATAAAGATCACCAGCAGTGATATCCTCAAGACCAGCAATCATTCTTAAGGTGGTTGTTTTTCCACAACCAGAAGGACCGACAAGAACAATAAATTCTTTGGCTTTAATATCTAAATTGAAGTCAAAAACAGCTTGAACATGGTTTGGATAAATTTTATTAATGTGTTGTAAAGAAATCTCGCAATCTGCTGGAGCAATCTTTTCTTTTTTACGGTTCTCTTCTTCATAAGCTAGCATCTCTTTATGAACAAGTTCTCTCTTTTTTTCTAAAAGATGTTCCTCTTTTTCACGAGCTAAATTTTCATCTTTTGTAAGATTATTATTCTTTTTTTTCTTAAATAAATTAAACATATTTATCCTCCAATTAAGTGTGGGGATTTACAAAATCCCTTGTAAATCCCCATTATTTTTTAAACTAAACAGCTAAAGCGATTGAGGCAACACCAGTAGAAAAATCAGCAGTTAAACTATAAGCAGCATCAGCAGTAGCCATTGTAAATTTAATTAAATTTGCAGCAACTGATGTATCAGTTGGGCAAGTAACGCCGGCAGCGGCATCATTATCATAAACATAAAGATAGAAAGAATATTCAGTTCCAGCAGTTAAACCGCTCCATGCATAAGTAAAGGAAGTTTCGCTAACCCATGTCATTTTTAACCATGAATCTGTAACTATTTGAACATCACCATGATTTGATGGAATATTTGCTACTGTCGCTGTAATGTTAGCGGTAACCGATTCAGCAGCTGGAGGTACAGGTTGACTAGCAAATTCAGCATCTTTAATAGCAACAGCAGTTGTATCGTCAGCAATAGCAATATACTTATCAGCATAATTGCTTGATTTATAATCCCAATTAATTGCAGTTAAACCTAAACAGAAAGTAACCTTTAAACCATATTCACCGATTGGGACATTGCTTAAAGTATAACTAAATGTATTATCAGCATTTCTAGTAAAAGCAACTTCACTAGCAGTAACACTATTCCACATATATAAATTTGTGGTATCAGCTAAAGTGCTTTCATCAGCAAAAGTTAAATTTGAAACTGTAAGAACAACAGATTCAACATTAGAAGGAATATTAAATGTAGCATTTTGAGAAACAGCAGTAGTTCCTTCGACAACAGTATAGCTTACATGTTTGTTATCTACATTTTCTGTAAAACAATTTTTCCAACCGAATGTTGTTGCATCATCATAATAAATATCATAGGTCAATGTTTGATCAAACTCTAAGTTTTTTAAAGTGATTGACCAAGTAGAATCAGCATTTTTAGTTAAAATTTGTGAACCCCATTTGGTTTCACTTCCTAAGAATGCACCAGCCATCCATAAAGCTTTTCCATCTTCAAAAGCAGTAACACCACTACCATCTGCAAAGACTGGAGTAAATGTGAATGTAACATCTTGAGTAGAAGCAGCAATTGTAATACTAATTTCACTAGAATTGTAATTATCACCACTTACAGTAATTTTTGCACTTCCAATAGCAACACCTGTGACTTTTCCATTAGCATCAACTGTAGCGATTGTTTTGTCTGAACTAGCAAAAGTTAATGTATCTGAAACATTCTTTCCTTCACATTTGACAGTTAAAGTAAGAGTTTGACCAACATAAATTTTTGATTTACTAGCTGTGACTGTTAAATCTTTTTTCTCAACGACAGTTTCTTGTTTAGCGCAACCAATTAAACTTGCACCAACTGAACCTAAAACGACTAACGATGATAAAACCAACACTAAACTTCTCTTTTTCATAATTTATCCTCCCTTATATTTAAATAATTATGATTAATCTGAGTAGACTTGTCTAAACACATCTATACTTCCAAGGGCCTTTCCGTTATAAGAAAAGAAACCTTGATTAGACCAACTTGATAATGTGGAACTATCGCCCCATCCACAACCGGCGATAGGAGTCCAAGCGCCTTCCCAATAAAACACACCATATCCATTTGAAATTTTATGCACTTCATTTAAAGTATCTCGATATATTTTTGCTTGTCCTTGAATCGAACAAGGATAACCAGAAACAACATTGATAGTATCGTTATATTTAGAGAATGAATTGCTAGCATTTGAATCTGATTCATAAGTAAATCCATAACTTGTTTCTGCAAGAACGATCTTTTTATTAGGAAATGCAGTACTAATAGCACTTAAACCACTTCCTAATGTGCTCATTGAATTAAAATGCCAATAACTATAGCCGCTTAAACCAATAATGTCGTAATCGACTGAACTTAATTTATTAAAGAAAGAAATAATGTTCGTTGGATCCGAGAAATTCTTAACATAATGAATCATAGTTAATATCGATGAATCCACGTCATTTACAGCTTCAATTCCTGAATTTACATAAGAAACAAAATTTGTATTAATGCTTCCAGATAAAGCTGAAGATTGATTGGTTTTGTCGTCTGAATAATTTTTGCCATCTCCTGGAAGATGAAGTAACATTCCGTCACGTGTTTCATTTCCAATTTGAACCATTGAAGGAAGAGATTTAATTTCTTTTAATTCTTCTAAAGAACTTTTTGTAAAAGAATAAATTGCATCTTTAAACTGTTGAACAGTTGTAAAATTTTTCCATGCTTTTGGAACAATTTGATCACTTGGATCAGCCCAGAAATCACTATAATGGAAATCAAGAAGATACTTTAATCCTGCACTAGTGGCTTCTTTTGCCATCCATTTAACACGTTCGAGATTACAGTTTCCTCCACCGTATAAATATTCTCCATCGCTAGGATCGTTCCATAATCTTAAACGAACATAATTAACGCCACTATCTTTTAACAAATAAAATAATGACTCTTCATTACCATCGCGGTTATAAAATTGGGCACCTTTTTCATATAAATAAGCAACAGAAGAAATGTCCATTCCATTAGCAAAATCGCTTTCTTTTGTTAATCCATCAACTGAAGAAACTGTAACATCATCAAACCATCCTTCACTTTCTTCAGCTGAACTATGTTTTGAAACATAATCACGATTTATAACAGTTACTTCAAACTTTCCAGTACGAGCATCAGTGGTAGTTAAAGTGACATCAGTAACTGTTCCAGCTTTTAAACCAATTATCATATCGTCATCAATACGAATGTTGTCTCCTTCAAAAAATAATGTATATTCGCCGATGAATTTGGTTTGAATGTTATCAAAAACTGAAATTTTTTCACCATAAACATAAGTATCAATATCATTTATTTTTATCGATTCATCTTCAACAACTGGTTCAGTGCTGTTACAACTTGTTAGCATCAATCCAGCAACACCTAATAAGGCTAAATATCTAAGTTTTTTCATAATTAACCCTTAACAGCTCCAGAAGAAATACCAGCAATAAAGTATTTTTGAAGTGAAATATATAAGCCAACAATTGGAATAGCAACAATACAACTACCAGCCGCAAATTTACCAAAGTAAGTATTGATCTTTGTTGGATCCATCCATTCATAAAGTCCGACAGCAACGGTTTTTACTGAATCATCAGTAAGAATTAAACCAGCAAGAATATAATCAGCCCATGGAGCCATAAAAGCTAATAAAGCTGTATAAATTAAGATTGGTTTAGCTAATGGAAGGAAAATTCTAAAGAAACAAACAAATTGATTAGCACCATCTAATTTAGCGGCTTCATCAATATCCTTAGGGATTGTGTCAAAATAACCTTTTGAAACAAAGAATCCTAATCCAGCACCACAAACATAATAGACAAGTAAGGCCCAATAACTCTTGATAAGACCTAACATATTAAGAATGAAATAAACAGCAACCATCGACATAAATCCAGGGAACATACCTAAGACAAGCGAAATATTAATAAGTCCTTTTCTCGATTTAAATCTAAATCTTGATAAACAATAAGCGGTAATAAGAGTAAAGAATGTTGTTAAAACTGTATTAAACATCGCAATAACAAAGGTATTAAGTAACCATTTAGGAAAATCAGTTTCAGTAAATAAAGTTATGTAGTTATTTAAAGTGTAACTTGTTGGGAAGAAGGTTGGGGAAGCATAACCTTTATCAGCACTAAAGGAGCTAGCAACGATCCACATAATTGGAATCATCCAAATTAAAACTAAGAAAATAACTAAAGCATTAGACCAAATCGAATCAAAGATTCTTTTTCTTCTTAATGAAGATGGAGAGTTTTTCTTTTTTAGATGTCTTGTGTTTTCCATTTTATCTATACTCCTCTTCATTTGAATAAGCTTTGCTCTTTCTAAAGACAATAAGCGATATAGTCGCACTTATTATGAACATAACGATACCAATAGCCGCTCCAAAGTTATAATCAAACTTCTTCATAGTTAAGGTATAAAGCCAAGTAATTAAAATATCTGTTTTATAAGCTGTATTTGAGATTCCGTTTGCGATTGTTCCACCATTTGTTAAGAAATAAATAACATTAAAATTGTTGATATTACTAACAAACGAAGTAATCAATAATGGAGTCGTCATATAAAGAATATTTGGGAATGTAATACGTTTAAATTGTTGCCATTTACTAGCTCCATCAATCGTAGCTGCTTCGTAATAGTCTTTTGGAATATTAATCAACAAACCACTCATTAAAAGCATGTAATATGGTATTCCAACCCACATATTGATGAATAAAATAAGCATTTTAGCGCTAAATTCATTCATCCAGAATTCATAATTTTCACTTATAATACCCCAACTTCTTAATAATGAATTTAGCGGTCCATAAGTATCAAAAATTGATCTCATAGTTAAAAGTGAAACGAATTGTGGCATGGCCATTGCAACAACAAATAAAGATCTATAAATTATTTTTCCTTTAATAACTTTTTTATTCAGTAACATTGCTAAGAATAATCCACCTAAATAACAGGAGAATGTTGCAAATGTCGCCCAAATCATTGTCCAAGAGAAGACACTAAGTAAATCTTGAAGGTTAGCACCTTCAACAAAGACTCTCTTGAAAGTGGAAAAACCAGCCCAATCTAAGAATGTTCCTGTTCCAGCATTAATATTATTGTATCCATCAGCTGACACTAACGAATAGTTGGTAAATGCAATAATAATCATAAAAACAAGAGGAATTACGGTAAAAGCAAGAGCTCCTAAAACTGGAATAATTAAACTAGAAACATAGAATTTAGAATTAGCTAAACTATGGATTTCACGTTTAAAATCATTAACTTTTTTATTGCCATTAATTTGTGTAACAGTTTCTAAAACAGCTTTATAATTCATAAAATACATAACGACTAAGAATATAACTACCATAATAGCAATGATTCCGTATAATAAAGGAACACCATTAAGTGATTCATTCGAAGATAACATGATGAAATTTTCGATATCGACAACACCACGAGCACAAAGGAATGCGATAACTACAAATTGTGCCAAAAAATAAAGTATACCTTTCACAAATTCTTTGTAACACATGAGAGGTATTCCCATGATAAAGAACGATGAAATCAACATTATTCTTTCTTTTTTCTGACTAATTTTAAATTGATAAGATAAGTTAGAAAAAAATTCTTTAATTGATAAAAACCACTCTTTAAAGAACTTAAATATGAACGATCTTTGAATTTCAAGTCCATTATTTAATTTGTAATTACTACTAACATTTAATTTAAAGGAACTAAAATACAGAACAACAATCCCAACATTGATTAATCCAAAAACAACGATTGCATCAAGCACTGAAAGACTAATTACTCCGCTATTAAAAACATTAACTAAATAAGCTTCACCAAAAACTAAACCAAAGAAAACTAAGAAAACAATTAATCCAATTTCTACTGCACCAAGCAATAAATTGCCGATTCCAGGTAAAATAAAATTAAGAATCATTGTAATCTTGCGATAAAGTGAAGCGTTTCTAAAAGCATCACCAAAATGAATGAATGGTTGTTTAAAAAAGTAGATTCGATCTTTTTTTACGTAATGATGGTTATTTTGTACACTTACTTCTTTCATTTTATAAACCTATTTTTTAAGAGTTGTAGTAACGGCATCAAATTTAGTTTTTACATCAGCACTTGTAACGCTTTGACCTTTTAATCCCCATAATTCGCTAACGGCAGCATTCATTGGTTTCCAGAAATTAGACATTTCATCAATGTTTGGCATAGTTATTGAATTAGTTAAAGAATCTTTAAAAGCGTTTAAATTTCCAGTAGTATCAGCACTCATAATGTCTTTCATATCTTGTGTATATTCTTTAACACATGGAAGGTATGATTTAGTGCTTAATCTAACAGCTTGAGCATCATCACTTGTTAAGAAGTTAGCTAAAGCGTGAGCTAAAGAAGGATTTTTCGAATATTTACTGACGGCATAACATTTATAACCACTGAATGGTCTTAAAGTTTCGCCATCTAAACTTGGTAAAGTAGCTAAACCAACATTTGCTTCACCAATAGCATCAATTACACTTGCGTATAAGAAAGGAGAAGAGATAACACCAGCAACTCCATTGCTTGATAATTGAGAAATTGAAGTTTCAGGAGTCATGCTAGAAACACAACTTGAAGCATAATTTGTTATAAAATTTGCCCAATTGGCGCATGATTTTGTGGTTCCGATATCAACTGAAGTCTTATCTTTTCCAGTTTCACCAAATAAAACTGAATCATTATTAAGACCAAAAGCATAATATGCGCCATCGACTTGCATATCCCAAGCGATCTTTTTTCCACTAGTTTTTAAACTTGAGAAAGAAGCGACTTGTTCAGCAGTTAATTGTCTTTTATCGTACATTAAAGTCATGGATTCAGCAGTAATTGGATATCCATAAACTTTATCGGAATATGTAACAGCACTAATTGCGCCATCACTATCTCTATTTTTAATATCTTCTTTATAATACGCTTCATCAATTAAACCAGCTTTAACAGCACTTGGAATTGTATCGTGAGTAATAGCTGCGATATCTGGTCCGTTTCCGGTTGGAGAAACAGTACTCATTTTTTCAATAGCACTTTTTTCTGATTGAGAAACAAAATTAATAGTAACTTCGGAAGCTAATTTATATTCTTGTTTATAATTTCCGATAAATTCAGTTGCTAATTTCTCTAACATTGGGATATTTGATTCATCTTCCCAAACAGTTAAAGTAATTCCTTCGCTAGATCCTGAATTATTGCAACTAGCTAATGAAGCAGTAGCTGCGATTCCGATAACTAATAAACTAACATTTTTAAATAATTTTGATTTCATAAATTTTCCTCCAAATTAATTATTTTTATAGATTGATAAGGCTTTTAAGGCAATCCCTTTATAATCGTATAAAGCTTGATTAGCCCATTCGTTTCGCGTAGATTTTCCGGTTTCTTTGATATACTCTTGACCTTCGCGACTCGTCCAACAAATATCTTTTCCAGGGATCCAAAGTGGTTCCCAATAAAACACTCCATCAATATTGTTATCTCGACATTTCTTTAAGAATTCTTTTAAGAAATTATATTGACCATCTTCCGTCAATGGATAAGGTACATAATGTGATGGATCTTTTACAAATTCATCGTTCAATACCAGTTGTTTTTCATTTTTTTCATAATTTGAGATGTAATCAATTGTAGTAAATCCATAGCCTAATTCCATGAACATAACCTCTTTTCGATAAGTCATTTTCATATCGACAAGGTTAGCAATTACATCATCAATTTTTCCGTGATAATAAGGATAATACGAAGCACCAATTATATCGAAATCAACATTGTTGATTGTCATTTCATCAAAGAATTCGTGATACATTTTATTGTCACTACTTCTTTCTAAATGAAGAATAATTTTTGCTTTTGGAAATATTTCTTTACTAGCTTTAATTCCACTTTTTATTAAAGGAATTAAACCAGAATAATTACCACGTTTTTCGCCTTTACCATTGTCAATTAACTCACCAGTTGGCCAAAGCATTCCGTTAGTAATTTCGTTACCAATTTGAATGCCATATAAAGGAATATTTTCTGATTTAATTTCGGACAAAACATCTCTTGTATACTCAAAAACCATATCATTTAGCGCTTCTTTTGATAAATGTTGCCAAGCTTTAGGTTTAAATTGTTTACCTGGATCACACCAAAAATCACTATAATGAAAATCCAAAATAATTTGATAACCTTTGCTTAAACATAACTTTGCTAATTTAATAAAATTAACTATGTCACATGTTCCGCCTAAATATGGTTTGCCATTTTTATCACTATAAGGATTAACCCATAATCTAATTCTTTGAAAATTAACGCCATTACGAATAAAGTCATCTAAAGGATCGACTAGTTCGTGATCAGCATTAAAATATTGAGCACCAGCATCAATTTCTTCAAAATATGTAGATGTATCAATACCTAATATCATTAGAATTCTCCCTTAATGTGTTTTTTGTAAATAACGTCTTTATCATCTTCACCTAAATCAACAACACGATCATTAATATGCTTATATTTCTTTTTAATTTCTTCATTAGCTTTTAAAACATCTTCTTCTTTTCCAACATATCCACAACGAATGCAATAATATTCACCTTTTTCTTCGTCGTAAAACATATCCATATCGATATCACGAGCAAAACATGAAGGACATCTATAATTTAGTTTGCCTTTTTTACTTTGAGCCATGTTTTCATTTCTCCTTTAGATAAAGTCTTTTTAAGAGCTAATCTATAAACAGGTGAGAAGGCGTGACCCTCAGTAATTAAACAAGAATCGTTATCTCCACCCATCGACAATAAAGTCTCAACATCTGGAATATTTGCATATATAGAATCAACATTTTTTTCGATTAAATCTCTGCACTTATATTCGAAATTCATATGCGAATCCCCATTATTTTTAGTAAAACCTAATGTAATTTTACTCATATCTTCTTGATATTCGTTGGTACCAAATGCACCGGTAAAATATTCTTCAATGGTAATTTTTCTATCACCAATATCGTTTAAAATTTTACGAGTTATTTCAATTACGCCAGTTCCTTTTTTAAATAAGAAAGATGACTCAATAACCACTTCGAAATCATTAAATTTAACAGTAACTGGATCAACTATAACTTTAGTGTCTTCACCAACTTTTTCATATTTTGCTAAAGTTCTTTCTAAACATAAATCAACTTCTTCTTTTTCATATATTATTTTTGCTGATTTAATTGTTCCGGCTCCAGCATAATGGGTGAAATATCCAGCACGATAATTTGCTTGAATTAAGTAAGGATAACTTGCATCGTAAATATGTTTTGTGCCAATTCCAACTTCCCAAGGTAATTTAGCAACGTATGGTCTAAAATCAATCATTGCTCCACCTTGATTAAAATCTAAACAAGTTCTGAAATATGGGTCAGCGTACCAAAAATATTCTTTCTTTGATCCGTATAAAATATCTTTCCATAAAGCACATTGAGGATCGTCGTAACCTTTATTTTCTTTATAAAATTCGCCAAATTCTTCCATAGTCATATCGACTAATTTGCCTTCTTTTTTAAGTTTTCCATAATACGCTAAACCGTCTTCATAAGATTTTTTAAGTAAGCTATATGGAGCTTCCCATCTTCCTAATTTATTAAGCCAACCTGGACCAACAAAAACCATGTTATATGCGAATCCATCGTTATATTTAGCGAGATGTCTATATTGATCAACAAGGTTATAGAAGTAAGGAATTTCATTATCTTCATAAATCATTCCTCTTAAAATATTTTGTGGATGTGTTCCAAAATTTGAACCATTTCCATCAAAACAAGCAATTAAATCTCTACTTAAATGTGGAATACAAACGATTCCAACATCATCTTTAGCATCACTTGCAGGACAATGAGTATTTTCTTTACTAGCATACCATGGAGCCCATGGTCCGCCATCTAAAAATGTATACCAAGAATTATTGCAAGTATGATAGGCTTTTGGACCTTCTTCCCAACAAGTAGCTACTGCACAAATTACACTTGGATATTTTTCTTTAATATATCTTAAAGTGAAAGCATCAATATAATATGAAGCAG
>CAYQCJ010000020.1:0-2558 GCA_964416025.1 uncultured Staphylococcaceae bacterium
GTAAATGGACCAAGCCAGAACGCCCGACACAAACTAGCGACACTTAACATAGTTGTTCCAAATGGTGTTCCCATAAATATAAAGCCTAGTAAATAACTAACCCACACTTCACTTGAAACGATTAAAAAGACTATTCCAAATATAACTGCTGTTCTCCAATCTTTAATGTTATCAAATAGCCACACAAATGGCTTTTTAATATAAAACCAAAGCAATTTAAAAAAGTGGTGTTTTTGGCACTTTATACGAGTTTTTTCGCCCTGACATTTAATCTCGTATTGCCTTTGTTTCTCTTTTTCTATCTCAATTTTTTCCTTTGTCATAATCAATTCCAATTACATTCTCTTTTTTTACTCTTTCGATATATTCTTGCTTTGCTAATTCTTGTTCGCTTAATGGAACAAAAGTAGTATCTTGCAAATACATTTCTTGAACTAATACTCTCATTTCGATAAACTCAGCATCAATATCGTTTGTTTGACTGCCAACAATAAAGCCCATAAATGAACTTGTAATAAGTGCGAATATTCTATTAAAAAACTTTAAAAATGAGTTTGCTAAATCGTTATCGCCACTTGCAGTATCTCGAACAAAACTTGCCATAATCATAGCGACAATTAAAGTTATAACAACTTTACTGCCAACACTATAAGCCATTAACCAAGTCTTTTTAGAACTTTCCTTTCCTGAACGCTCGGTTATTGTTTTATCGCTATCTATTGCTTTAAATGTTAAATAATAAGTAGGCTCTACAAGGTCTATCTTTAATTTGCCATTCTTTATGCGTTTAAGGGCTCTGTATTGCTTTTTTGTTATTCCACGATAGAATATACCTTCTATCTTTTGTGGTGTGTCTATGAGTGATTTAATCTCTTTTAAAGAAAGTTTTAAAATATCATTATCTTCAATTTTGTTTTCTAACATTTTTCTTTGCTTTGCTGATTTAATATCGTTTGGTTGTAAAACCTTTTTAACCCATTGACAAAAACCTGATATATTTGTGATTTTCTCTACTTTGCCATAAAATCTTACTTTTGCTTTTGCAATGTTCGAGTTAGGGTTTGCTTGGTTGCTTGCTTGACCTATAAACATTACACAAACAACACCAAAAATAGTGATAGCCACAATGATAAGCTCATCACTTAAAAATTCAGTCGTTTGCCATTGAGTTGGGTCGATAATAAATGGAACAAACGATGAAACGCAAATAATTGCAATAACACTAATAAGTGCTAAAAAGCCTAACAATACTTTTTTGTTTGTATATTTTTTCATATATTTTTTATCTTGTCATAAATAACAAGCCCCACAACGAACAAAATGTAAAGTCCACCGATTAGATACATCCACATTGCGTATTTACTAGTGAACCAACCTAAAATATCCCAACCTGCAATATAGCCACCAACTAAAAGCATTACAAGGGCAAAAACAAGAAAGACACAAGCACTAATTAGTAAAAGTTTTTTGTGTTTCATAACTAGATACTCGTTCCGTTGTCTTTAATGATTTTATCTAAACTTTCAGTGTTCTCTACTTTTTTTGTTTCTTCTTCAACTTTTTGTGTTTCCACTTCTTTTTTAGCAGTTTCAACAACTTTATTATCAACTATACCAATTTGAGATATTAGATTTAAAATTGCAACTTTGCTTTCGGCAGTGTTCTCTTGTGATAAACACAATACCTTTGCAAAGACTTCTAATATTTCTTTTTGATTTTTGCTAGTTTCTAAAATAGATGGAAGATACTTTTCAATTTCATTTCTAGTTTCGGTGCTGATTTTATCGCCTACTTCACTTAAAATTGTGTCTTTTACATTTTCAAGAGTTAAATTGTTGTTTTGTTTGAGTGTTCTTAATTTTGCAACAAGCCCAATAATTGTTCCTAAATAAGCAACATAAGACATAATTGTCGCAACGGTAGAAGCATCTAACCATTCGGATAGCCACTTTTCAAAATCACTCTTGCTTTCAACATATTCAGTAAATGTTCCATCGACATTCAAGTTTGCTTTAATAACATTTTCGCCACTTGTAATTGTAATTACATTGTTTTCAAGTGTGTAAGTTGCTGTTAAAGTTTTGTTAAGTGTTTCGCCTGTGAAATACTCGATTTTACATTCGGTTTCACTTGTTAGAGTTAAAACCATTTTCTCATTGTCTTTTGTTAATGTGAAAACTTGCTCTTGAAACTCCACTTCACTTGTTGGTGGTTCGACTACTTCTTCTGCATTCATTGGACCAGCAACCAATAATGCTCCTGCTAATAAAATTGTGTTTATCATATAATTTGCTCCTTTACTTTATGTGTTCTTTTAATATGATCGCCATTTTTGAAACACTATCTTTTAATGTTTCATTTTCTTTTTTAATATTATTGAAATAAGCTTCACGATTATTATCTACTTGTTTCTTTAATTCAATATAAGAATTGTCATCAATTTCTTTAATATTAACCATATAAATTGGTTTATCATCAACATAAATTATTCCTACTTTTTTCATTTTATTCTCCTATTTCATCATCAATTAAGAATTGTATCTCGTGTTTCATTGTGT
>CAYQCJ010000020.1:2658-17298 GCA_964416025.1 uncultured Staphylococcaceae bacterium
CCACCACTAATAGTTAAATTCCCACTACCTAATAAACTATTGCCGTTTATTGTTTTAATGTTTGTGCCACTTACTAATGTATCTTGTTTTGTGTTCAATACTTCCGTTAATGTTTGTCCACTTGTATAACTTGCTTGTGTGGTTTTTGCGTAGTCTACATTTTCATTTCTAAAAAATATATTGTCAGTAGATTTTAAAGCGATAGTGCGAACCAAACCATCACTTGTTCCATCGAAACTAACCCAATTAGGAACATAAACAACTGAATTACTGCCTATTGCAGTTGATAAATTACCACTTGCCATTGAATAATAGCCTAATGCAGTTGACTTGCTACCTAATGCCGATGAACTATTGCCTAATGCAGTTGATGAATCACCAGTTACCGATGAACTATTGCCTATTGCCGTTGAATCATTATTTGCCACTGAAAGATAACCTATTGCAGTTGAATTGCTACCACTTGCCGTTGAAAGACTACAAGCGCCAATAGCAATTGCTCCACTTGCTCCACTTGCTAATGACCTATTACCACCGATAATTAAACTTGACCCGTCATTTACTTTTACATCCAATAATTTGAAGTTTGTGCCATTTATGCTAAGCCCATTTAATTGTGTGTTAGCACTTGCATAATCAGCAGGTTCTACACTAGCACCTGAAACGATACTAATTGAACCTTCGGCAACATTATCAACAATAGTAATCGTTAATTCATAATTAGTTATCACACCTGAATTGTTAATTGTATAATTGCCAATTAAAGTGTATGTTGTGCCACTAACTTTCTTTGTATTGATAATAAAGTCTTGAATATCAGCATTTGTTGGTTTAAAGATAATCACACTATCACTATTTATAGCACTGATTAAATCGGCAACAACAAGTGAATTAAACGCAACTACACTATTTGTAATCGTGCCATTGATAACGAACTTTTGAGCCACTTTATCAGCAGTTGGCAACGCATTTAATTTTATGTTTTGTGTGTTTGTCAATAAACCTGCTGTGGTATCGGTTGCACTTGGAATAATTATTTCATCTGTTAATTCCGTATTATCATTAAGCGTTATTGTGCTTGAAATAGTCATTTTATTATCGCTAGTATCGTGTGTTAATTCTATTGATTTTATATCTTTATTATTTAATGCACTTACTTTGTCATCAATTTCTCTTTTTGTATAATAATTTGTTAAATCAATAGCCACACCACCTAATAATTCCCATTTGTTATTGACCCAAATATATTCATCGTAATTATTTGTGCTAGAACTTGTTGTTGGAACTAAATAAATGATATTACTTTCGCCTGTTGTTGGTAGAGTAGATACGATAGTAAAATTAAGTGTTGGAATTGTAGGACAATATAATTTTCCTGTGCTATCTATCATAACTTCAACAAAAGAGCCTGAACCTGTTTTATCGGCAACCTTTACTGAACCCGCAATAGTGCTTGTTGCAATAGGTGTTGCTTGTGAATATAATTTTTCGCCACTGATAAGAACTTCTTGCGTGTTTTGCTCGTTTGTAAGTGCTTTTGCTTTTATGCCACCTAATGCGCTTTCGGTTGCCACACTGATCGAAGTTAAATAAGGCAAAGTGATTTCTGTCGCCAATTTTTCACCACTCATAAAGTCAGGACTTATTCTATAAAACTTTCCGTTGTTATATGTGAATAAAATTTGCCCGTACCCATATTTTTCTATTAAGGTGCTATCTAAATACTCAGCATTTATGCCAATAATATCTTGTTGTGCTAATGAAACAGGCAAATAGAAAGATTTTACATTATCGACATTATAAAAAATCGCTCTAAAAGTATATTGATAATTATTATATGCAGTAGTTGGGTTTCGCATTTGTCTTATATCATTACAAGAACAATTACCGCTCTTTAATGCACTCTTTAAATACATTGTTTCGCCATTGATAATCAATTTAAAAGGAGTTAAGACAAACGGTGTTCCGGGTTTATCAATAGTCATATTAAGCATATACTCTTTTCCATTGATTAAATTATGAGTATTTGTTGCAGTAAACTTTGTTTCTCCTAATTCAGAAACACCATTGAAATCTATTTGCTCTAATTTTTGAGTTTCATTTATTGCACCAACGATAGTTTTATCGGTTGTGATTAAATCATTATCGGTTTTCTTTTGATAGCCTTGTAAATTAACTTCTTGCTCTGCTACTTCATAGAAACCATAGTCGCCACTTTGCGTTGCATTGACTTTCTTAACCCAATAATCAGGTGTATCGAGTGCCACGATAAGTAAATTGTCGCCAATATGATATTTTGTCGCACTTGCACTTGCTAAATCAGTTTTCATTAAATCGTATGTATCGAAAACATAGGTATTTGCTTTTGAACTTGCTAAATCGTATGCACTTTGAGCCAATGTATTTGTATCGGTTAATGCACTAATTGTTGCAAAAGTAGAGTTTACATAGTCTTTTGTTGCATATTGCGACATCGCTTGAATTGTTAAAAATAAATCATCACACTCTTGCTTTGTGTAAACTTGCGACTTTAAATAGAATGCGTTTTTAAGGTCAATTAAGGCACTTAAAGTAGTGTTGTTCTCTTTTAGTAATTGTGTGGTTAAAACCCCGTCAACGAGCGTATTTGTAATTGATTTTATACTTGCATTGTAAAGGTTAATAAAATCTTGCGAACTTACTTTTGCTAGTGTGGTTGCATCATTTTTCCTATAAAGGTCATAATTGCCACTTTCATTTTTGATTAACACAACACTTAATAATGCTAAATTAGCAATATCAGCATTTGCTAGTGTAAGAGTGTCATATTTCCTAATCAAATGACTGTCATAAGCATTTAAGTAAGTAGTTAACATAGCCATAAATGAATTATATTGAGCCACAGTAATTGGAACTTCTATTGCATCTGCACTTGCTGTTGCATTAATTGTTTGCTCGAATGGAAATGAATATAAAATATTGCCATATTCATCATAATTTCTTGCATTTATATCTAATGTTCCAGCATACATAGTAATTGGCGAACTTAACGGAACTTTATACCCATTGTAATTTTCGCCACTATAAGTAAATTGAGTTGGTGTTCCTGCTAAAACAATAGTAGACCTATCTGGCAAAGTAAAAAGACAATCTGCGCTCCATTTGGCAGTATCTAAATCTTCAATCGCAAAGTAAACTACATTGACATTGTTTGAATGTTGGTTAATGTAATCATTTGTAATAGCAAATTTTATACTGCCATCTTTTTTTCTAATTATAAACATTTAATTTATCTCCTATTTTTTTTATTATATTATTTTAATAATTAAATAACAATTACATTCTTGTATGTCTAGTAGTCATATAGAATGTTGCATCATTTGTTAAAGAACCATTAACGATATTAAACGCAATTAATATATTTTCGTTTGTATCGCAAATACACCAACTAATTGTATTTTGTGGTAATGCTAATGGCAATTCAACTTCTACACCATTAATTGTTGTTTCGATAACTAATGAAAACTTTTTATCGGTTCTCTTCCAATAGCCACTATTAACATATTCGTTTCCTAATGCTTTTTTATCTAATATTGAATATCTTTCACTTGTTGAATAATATACTTTGCAAGGTAAATTAGGTCTATTCCCGACCATTAAATTATTAATAATAAATTGTTCTCCAAAATATATTTCTTGATTTGGTGCTGACAAAAATACAATTTCATAATTTAAAGCGAAAATCTCGTTTGGTTTTTTATAAAATTGTAAATTAGTAAAATGCCCTAATTCATTAAAATTAGTTGTATTAACAATTAATGGGTAATTAGGGTTTAAATCCTGAGTATATGTTGGTTGAACTGAATAAAAAGTAAATGAAACTAAATCTTTTGAACCATCGGCATCGGTATATATAATTGGTTTCCGTGTGTTGTTATCTTTGTACTTTCCTGCGCTCATTGTATCTTCAAAACTCATAACAAAACATAAAGTATTGCCACTTCCAAACTTAACAAAGTCCATAGAAATATCAGTATTGCCATTTCTAAAAACGCTATATGTTGGAAAATTAGTAAAATCTAAATTTCTTAACATCGTAAAAAGTGAATATTCAATAATATTTGCATCAAAATGTATGTTTTCTCTTGTTAAATTGTTTTCAAGTGAAAAATAAACATATTCGCAATAAACATCTTCACTTCTTTGAACTATTGAATTATCAATATTTGAAAATCTCTTATTTTGGTTTAATTGAATAAAATTGCTTAAAGAATTGAAGTTTTTAGTAAATTGTATGTTTTGAATTGTAAATCTTCCATTAATCGTGTTTTGAATATCATTTGCGACCCATTCTTCATTGTTATCTTTCCAAATAGTGCCTTTTTTAATTCTATTTTCAAAAGAACTAAACGCTTTTGTTAAATATCTACTTTCATTACCTAACATTGAAACTTGACCGAACAAATTTGAACCTAACCTTGCCATTGAAACATCGCCAGAAGTTTGATCTAATCTTTCATAACCAGAATATTTATTTTCATTTCCTTGAATTAATAATTTTGTTTGAATAATTGGCACATATTCAATTTGAAAAGACACTTCTGTTGTATTTGATACTTTTACATAAGGTCTTGGAAAATAATTTTGAGCTTGGTTGCTTGTATAACCAAATGTTCTTGCTATTGCTTTACCAACAACAAAAGTTAAAATGTCTTGTGAACTCATTGTTATTTGAAATTGAAAGTTTCCACCAAATTTTAAAAACTTATCGCCTTTTGAAAAATGAAAAGCACTTTGTTGTGTCAAAGCAGTATTAGGGTGCATATCAGGGTTAACGGATTTATCTAAAAGTAAATATTCAATATCGCTTACAATTTCTTTGGTTATATCAATTTTAGTATTATTAAATGAAATATTGCTTGAACTACCAACTTCAGTAAACGATCCATTTAAGATAACATAAACTCTTGTTAAATAATCAATTCCATAAGGTAAAGGAATGCCAAAGTTATCGTTATCACTTTGTAAACCATAGTCTAAATATCTAATTGCTAAACCACTATATTTATTTGGAATTGTAATTGTGTTTTGAATATGACCTTTATTTATATCTGCCATTAAACCATTACAATATTTTTCTTCTGCAATTGATGATGAATAATTAGTTGTATTATCAAGTGATATTTTTGTTTTGTTTTTATCATTATAATATTCAATACCTAATTTATTGTTTTTATTTAATGTTGGTTCGCCATCTAAAAAATATAAAATGTTAGCAACGCATTGAAACGCATTCATTTGAGTAAAAGTAAATTCAGGGCTTTCGGTGTTTTTTAAAGTTTGATAAAAATCATCGCTTTCAGTATAAGGCAAAATAAATGGAGATGGGTTTGTAAATTCATCATCACTTAATGCAATTTGCTTTCGTAAAATATCTAATGTATTGTAAAGTGAGTTTCCTGATTTGCCGCTAATTACACTTACTCTTGTTCTAACACTTGCTGCAATTGTTGCCGAACTGCTACTAAAAGTTGCTTTTGGAACACTAATTGAATAATATCCTTTTGCTAATGTAATGGTTTTTTGCAATATCATTGTATCGTTAGTGGTTTTAGCAATAGGAATAATAATTGTTGTTGGTCCTGTTAAAACGATATTTGGAATTGTTGCAGTTAATGTTTTTCCGTTTTTTGAATAAGCAATTGTAGATGTCAATGCATAGTCAGTATAATCAATACTAATTTCTATATTAACAATAAAATCGCCATCGTTTTTAATATATAATTGTTCGTTATAGTTATTTGTTAATGCTTGTTCTCCACTAGTAATTGCCGCATAAGAAGAGTTAAACGCAATATTCATTTCATTATAATAATTTGAAAAAACACTATTTCTAACTGGTAATTTTGATAATGCCCTTGCTCTATGAGTAAAAGTTAAAGTATGTTGATAATATTGCGTTGCACCTTTTTTGACATTTTCAACTTGATCGCTTACAACAACAAAATTATATTCATTGTTTAAATCATCAGTTATTAAGAGTGGCAACATTGGTTTATAGCATTCTCTTTTTGAACTAAAACCTAATGTTAAATTACAACTATCAAGTGTTTTATCTTTTACTTCTTCCATCGTTGGAGCGACTATTGGAAATACTTCTATATTGTTTAAATAAAATCTCATTTTAACTTGCCCCCATATCTTTATTATTAGTTATTGAATTGCCAACCAATAATCTTTGTTGTTCGATTTTTGAATTAGCAATTTCATTTTGTAAATTAATATTAATTGCATTATTAATTGCTCCTATTGGGTTCATAAATGCTGACATTGTTTGATGAAAATTATTTAATGCTCTTTGACCACCAATATTTCCTGTTTTAGTAAAAACATAATTACACGTGTAATCTACTGTCTTATAAGCAACTGCACCAATTGCCATTATAGTTGCAACCATTGGAACTGCTTTTGTCAATAAACCTATTGAAGAACCAATAGGGTTAGTTGCAGCGCCGACAACTTGTTTTAAACCAACTTTTATATCATCATTTGGTAATTCAGTTTTACTCGTTGTATCAGTTATTTGTGTTTTAGGCTTTTGCACTTCGACACTATGTATATCAATTGTGTAATTTGACATATTAAATAATCTCCGCTTTTGGCATAAATGTTAATACCGCAATAATAGGCGCGCCCCAACTAAAATTGAATGATAAACTTTGACAAACAACATTGAAACTTGTTAAACCTAATACACCATTTATTTGTATTTCAACTTGTAAGTTTTGCGCTGTAAAATTATGTAAATAATATTGCTGTAAAACATATTGCCAAAATTCATTTTTCCTAACATATAGTTGAAATGTATCTCCATAAATTGTATTTTTAATTAAACCCCTTGAAAAATCAGCAGTTAGTAATTGTTGCATTTGAGTATCGCCATTCATTGATGAACCAATACCTGCAAAATAACCTTTTTCAGTCAAATTGCCATAAGTTAAATTAACTGAAATGTCATTTCCTAAATACAAATCGGTTTTTGTATTATCATCATTAAGAGCCTTATATGAACTTAAATAAAGATTAAAATCTAAATTAGCCCACAATTGCGTTTCATCAATTGGTAATGCGTATTCATCTTTAATGAAATCTTGTAAACCTTTCATTTGTGTTCGTTGAAACTCGGTAATTTTAGGAATAGAAATAGAACTTACAGCTGTGCCACTTATAGCACCATAATTCAATATTTTTCCAACAAAGCACTTTTGTAGGAATGTTTTTAAATCTAAAATCTTACTTTTTAAATAAATTGGAAAATAAATAACTATTCCAAAACCATAACTAATATTTTCAACATTTGCTATTGGTTGAATATCGCCATTAACTTCACTAATAAATACAGGTATAACATTTGCTTTTTTATCTTTTTGATAGAAATTATCTAAATGTTCGCCATAAGTTTTGACATCGAAAATATATTCACTCATTGGGTTTTCAACTGAACTTGTTTCACTATCTAAACCATTTAAAATATTCGCTAATTTAATTGCTAATTCTTTTGTATCAATCATTTTCTATTCCCCCATAATTTTCTATAAAATATTTTTTAACTTCATTAACTGCTTTAACACTTATAAAACCTTGGTGTTTTGTTGAACCTGGATGGAACTTGCCATCAAATCTTCCTTTTGTTCCAAATGGTAATGCTCTTCCAAATGCTCTTGGTATGTTATGTGGTCCTGTTCCTTCTTCCAAATAAGGTATATAATCGGCAATACTAGTATCAAAAGTAATTCGATAAGTATCAGCACTAATCAACTCTCCACTTGTTGCGTGAAACTTTAAAAAACCTGTTCTAAATGGAAACCAATCAGCTGACTTTATATTCATTAAAATATTATCTCCATCACTTTTAAGGTTCATAATTACACCAATTTAATACCTTTAACAAAAGTATCAATTAATTTTTCATCGCTTAAATCGTTTGTCATTATATTGGTTTCGTTAATATAGTAGCCTACACTTTCAACAAGCCAATATTTATTTAAAGTGAATATTCTATCATCCACTTTTATATCACTTGGTAATCTTGATGAAACAATAAAAAGCCCTTGCGTTTGAGTGATTACACCACTACCAGACTGATAACTATTTTTTTCTTTTGAACTTGCAATTCGATATTTAAAGTTAACACTTGGTGTTGGTTCATAATCGTTGCTATTAACTTTTCTTTTGTAAAGTTTGGCATTAAATCTTTCGTTAAATGCAGGTATCATATTAGTATTCAATTCCTATAAATTGATTTAAAAAACTTGGCAACAAAACGATTGGTAATTGGCTCATAATGTTATAGCCATCTAAATATGCAGAAGAATTATTTAATATGTTTTCGCAACTGACACAAATCTCATTTCTTTTTATTTCGTATCTATCAAGTGTTGTATGATTTTGAAAATCAATAGGGTTTTGCTTGTTAATATCATTATAACCATTGTCTGCATCTGCTTTTAATTGTCTTGATAATGCTTGCTTAATTAACTCTCTACCTTGTTTCGAACACGCTAAAATTAATTGAGTTGTTTTCATATTAAAAGTATTTGAGTTAGAATAAATATGATCGTAAATAGTATTTGATATTTCTTTCAATCTATTTTCCATTTTTGCATCATTTTGATAAGCATTTCCAACTTGTGATTTTGCATAACTTAAAGTTAATTGGTATTGGTGCATATCACTATCATAAATCATAATATCATCGGTTAATGGGTGTATAATTTCCATATTTTTAAATCTCCATATATATATTTATAATAACATTTTTTAATAATAAAAAAAGCACATATTTTACTATGCGCCTTTTTTAGAAAGGAAATATTTATTAGGCAACAGTTGCGCTTGAAACTTTTAATGTTCCATCAGCAGCCATTTCTAATACATAAACTTTTGAATTAGCGGTTAAACCTGCTTTACTAGCAACAGCAACACCACTAGTAGCAATGCCTTTTGCATTAGCAGCGGCAGCATCATAAGCAGTTAAGAAATCGTTAACACCTTTGACAACATTAGTAGTAGCAACAAATGCGATTTTACTAGCTTTTGCATCGGTAATAGTAATTGTTCCAACACCTGCATTGATAACAGGAGCAAGGGTAATTCTTGAAGCTGGACCACGAGATACAAAATGAGTTAAATCAGCAAGACCAAATAATGTTTTTAAATCAGCAAATATATTTTTTGCTCCTGATTTAACAATTAAGGAATTGCCTTTTTCATAACCTTCAACAACTTTAAATCCCATTCTTGTTAATGGTTGTAATCTTGTTCCTTGACCTTGTGGAGTATCAATAACTTTAACATCTCTTGGAGCAGCGATACCACGAACATTAGCAAAACCAGAAGAAACATAGCCAATCATATTTTTAATATCAGCAGTTTCAACACCAACATATTCTCCTGCAACTTTAAATAATAAACTTGCTGCAATATGAATTGGTGTGCTATCAATATAACCAATGAAGCCATCTCCTGATTTTCTTGGTTCACTTCCTGCATCTACACTGCCTTTTTTAGCAATATCATAAGCATAATTTGCTCCACCAATAGTTAATAAACCATTAGCGAGTAAGATTGGTCTATAAGCAGTTTGAACGACAGCACAGCGATCATCTTGTGGGAACATAGCAACACCCATATCTTCTGCTCCATCATCTAATAATGAATTGGCAGTTAAGAAAGTGGTTAATAAGTTTCCACCTTCGGTATAAGAAGTGATATTGACTTCACTACCATTGGCTTGTGCGATTTCACTTGCGATCCATTTTCCACCAATTGTCATAGCATTAATATTTACATTTACTAAATCGGTATATGATTTGACATAAGAACTTAATAAATCAACAGGTATCATATCTTTGCTGACATTAGCAAGGTCGATTGGGTCATCTAATACAGTTAAAACATCTAAACCGAAACTATCAGTTTCTCCTTCGTGTGTCAATGTTGGGAAATTGCCACCATTAATAGTTGCGCCTAATTCTCTTGCTTTGGCAAAAATTGGTTTAACATGAATGAATCTAATTTGTGCGCCACTGCAATCTTCTGTAAATCTTTGCGTAACACCTTTCCCGTCATCTTCAATAATGCCTTGATAAATATTTTCAAGGACTTGATTTGATAAAATTCTTTGAGCGCTAATTCCATTAATATTTGGAGCGCCATAATTTGTTAATAATTGCGACATAATTTAATTCTCCTTTAATTATCTTCCACCTAATCTTTTTCTTAAAAAGGTGTCATCATCATTTTCTTCTCTTTTTATTGGTGAAACTTTTTGATTTCCAAATGGTGTATCACTCTCTTCTTCCTTTTCAACAGGAATGCCAAGTGCCGAAACCATCTCGGTTAATTTTCCAATTTGTGCTTTTAAAGAAGAGTTAATTTCTTCTTGTGCTTTAAACTTTTCTTCATAGTCAACACTAATTGGTTCTTCTTCGACTAAATCTTCTTTTTTATCTTCACTTACTTCATCTACTTTCTCTTCGATTGGTTCTTCAGCTTCGATTTTAGGTTCAGTCTTTTCTTCTTCAACTTCTTTCTCATCTTCAACTTCATCATCAGGTGTTTTCTCTAACTCTTCAAGGTCTTTAATGAACTCGCCTTGTTTTTCATCTTCGACACCATATAATTTAAGTGCCTTTTTTAAAAGTCTTAATTTTCTATCTTCCATTTTTGGTTTTCTCCTATTCTCCATTAATTTTCGTTATTATTATAAACCCCATTTCTCTTTAAAAAGGTCAACAAGGCAACTGATTAATGAACTTTTAATAATGTTTAATTATTTATAAACCAAAATAAATAACAACACTACTTATAAAACATATAACATATTTATTTTATAATGTAAATAGTTTCGTTTAAAATTAGAAACGAAACTTTAAATTATATAATTTTTCAATATGTTCTATTTCTTCATTCATAATTTCTAAAAGCACTTTATATTCGTTGCTTTCAGTATCTTTAATCTCACTCAAAGTATCTTTATAACCTTGGACTGCTTCTACTTCATCTTTAATTAATTCATCAATTGTCATAATTTGCTCCTTATATTCGATATTCAAGCCACGCATAGCCATTTGAATTGGCATACACTTTATACTTACTAATTAAATATTTAACTTTTTTTTGATATTTTGCAACACTTTTTTTGTCATTAGCAACTTTATAAATCGCGATCGTATCTTTTGCTCTTCTAATTTGTCTTTCAAATTCTCTTAATTTAGTATTTATCGCTCTTTCTTTTTTCACTTCGTCAACATTATATTTTTCAGGTGGAACGGAATATTCATTGTTATAAGCGATTAAATGGTGTCTGCAATTAAAACCATTGATTATATTGTTTTTATAGCCATATTTATCAACTATGTTTTCAATATCAGTAAAAGAATATATTTTTGTTCCATTTATTCTTTTTCCTGTAAACATTGACCTATCAATAGACTTTAAACTCATACTAACTAACTTACCTTGCCATTTTTCGCACCTTTCACTACAATCAGGATGAGAACTTAACCAAAATAAATCATTGCCACTATCAATTGCTTTTTGCACTTTTTCCATTTGATTATCGTGTCTAATATCTAACTCGATTTTTTGCCATAATGAAATTGGTTTTTTACCTTTTTCGTGAGTTGCTAATTCACTATCTTCTAAATGTTTTATTGCGTTCAAAACTTTTTTTGAATAACTTTCAACATTTGGTGTTGCTTTTTGTTTATAAAATAAATCGATCGGTTTTTTAATATTTTCAATTGGTTTAAATTGATTTACTATTGGAACATAACACTTATTTATCATAATTAACGCACTTTTTAAAATGTATGGTGCATAACTATTTTTATCAATTAAATCATCAGGCAATTTCTTTTCAAAATCAGCAATTAACTTTTTAATTTTCAATATCAAGATACTTTTTGACATTAAATGTAAAGCATAAAATATAATCAAGACTTTAATTTCTTTTTGAATGCCGATTACTTTTGGCATTACTTGTTTAGAAACTTCCATAATCATCTATTTCTTTTGGTTGCGACATTAATATTTCTTCTTGTCTTTTTTTGGCTCTTTGCTCTAAATCATCTAATTGGTTCTCAGTTGCATCAGGATTCATTCGACTTAATGCATCTCTTAAATCGATATAACCATTTTGATACAAAAAGTCGGTATTTTTAATTAATGTTTCTTGACTTATTAAACTTGGTGTTCCAAATTTCACTTCAACTGTATCGCTAAATGCATAATATCTACATACTCTTTTAAGCAAATTATTGAATGGTTTTTCAAAGTTGCCACGTTCTCTTTCAACAAATGCAATAACACTATCATCATCACTATCTATTTGAGTTGCTGTTTTTTGCATTGAACTATCACTTAAATATGATGCAATAATTTTTGGAGACATTCCAATAGTGGTTGCAATTTTCTTTAAAATATCATCTTTTTTAATCGCCCACTCTTGAACTCTTAATTCAAATTGAGTTATGACGGGTTTTTGCTTATCTGGATCGCCATCGAATAATTGATAATTCATTTTATTATCACTAAATACAGTTGGTGCGACAACTTTATTAATATCGCCAATAGATAGTTGTTTAGGAACACCAACTTGACCTTGTCCGTTCCACATATCACGAACAGAAAAAGCATTCGCCAATTCATATTCTTCTAAATATGCACGAATATTAGTTAATAATGAAACACCAACATTTATATTTGGCACACTTGTATCTCTTGACCTTTTAACTAATTCGCACCCTAAATCGCTAAAAGGCAATCTAATTGGTTCATTTACTCGAATTGTTGAATAATCGTTTTTAATCATTTCTTGAATGCGTTTTGGTATATCTTGCCAACTTAAACCTTTTTCAACTTTCATCGCTGCCATATTAACATTTTGTGTTGCCTGACCTACAAAACGATGAACTTTATAACAAACACTTGGAACATTACTTTGATTACATTCAAACTTTTTTGAAACCATCTTATTTTCTTTTTGGTCGAAATAAGTTATAATCTCGCCTTTTTTCATTGTTTGATAACTTCTATTTTCAACTAAAAAATAATTTATTTGTTCTTCTTCTTTGTTGCTTGAATTGGTATTTACATACGCTTTGACAAAACAATCGACATTTACAATATTTCCTTTAAAATCGGTTTCATAATAAAAATAGTCATTTCGCAAAGGTTCAAGCCATAAATCTTTGCCACTTTGGTTTAACTTTAAAAGACTTGTTCCTGTCGCATAAGTATATTTAGCACTTGTAAATAGATTACTAACTAAATCACAATTTTTAGACCAAGTATTAGAAATGAAGTCAAGACATTTATTTGAACTTTCTAACTTGTTTGCGGTTTTGAATATGATTGACTTTCCCATTACTTGATTTGCGACACCATCGACAATAGCAGTGCCGATTCTTGTTGAAAATATACCATTGGCAATATTATGCCATCCAACAACATAACCATCATACCATTGCAAATTAATTCTTACATTTCGATAATAGTAATCTCTATAAGTACTATTAATTAATGCAAAAAACAAAGAATTGTCAGCATAAGAATATGTTTGATTTACACCATTACTAGCAAATGTTTGCTCCTGCGTAATTGATTTTCCAATATTTTCTACATTATTTAAAATCATATTTATACCTCATTTTATTTATTTTCGTTTATTTTATTGTTAATATCAATAGCAAAATTACTAGCTTCTTCTAATGGATCGTCAACACCCAACTTTTTAGCAATAACACAAAGCAATATATAAATATCACTCATTTGTCCGTTGATATACTTTAAGTAAGCTAAATTATCTCTTTCATTTCGATTTTGTAATTGATGATAATCGCCAACTTTTAACTTTCTAATATCGCCTTCGCCTTTTCTTAAACTGACACTAGTAAAAATCGGATTGTCATAAGTTGCTTTAAGTTGCTTATATTCTTCTTCGTTCAATTTTCTTCCGATTCTTTTCTCCAAAATTTTAACATCGTTTTCAAATAAAATTTGATTTTTTGTTTCCATTTTTTAATTCCTTTCTAATATTTTATTGATTTTAATTAACTCGAACTTGTTTGCTTTTAGTATATCAAAATAATTCATATTTTCTACATTTCTATACCAAAATCTAATCGCATAAGTAAATGCATCGCATACATCGTTTGGAACTGAATTATCATATTTATCTTGATTTTCGTTCCAAATTAGTAATGATAATTGTTTTGCTAATAAATTCATATCGGTTTTAACAAAATCATTTTTAACATAATCGAAATAGCCACCATAATCAACGATATAAACCATATCGTTTGAAATTGCACTTTGAACTGATGAAACCATCTCCATAATTGTTGATTTTGAAATTGCAGCGACATTACAACGATTAGAAAAATAATATTTGCACTCTTGAATTAAATCAGTTGCTGCACTATCAATTCGCCAATAAATAGGCACGATATTGTAAGCTCCATAAGGATTGTTTAAATATTGCTCCATTGTTCCTAAATTAAACTCTTCACACAATTCATTGAACCATTTTCGCACATATTTTTCAACTAAACTATGCGAACCGAGTATGCCATCTTCTTTTGGATCGTGATAGAA
>CAYQCJ010000020.1:17398-20151 GCA_964416025.1 uncultured Staphylococcaceae bacterium
AAATCGTTTAGAAATGGAATTATATCTTCCCAAGTTGCAAATTTAACTAAAACATCTTTATCGTTTTTCATTTCTTCGATATATTGATTAAACCAATGCGCTTTTGCAGGTGGTGGATTCCCTAATAAAAAGACTTTGACATTTTCTCCATAGTTTCTTCTAAACGATGCCAAAGCTTCATCCAAGTTTCTTTTATCTTTTAATTCCTGAGTTTCTTCAAAAATTACAAAACCGATTTTATTTACTGTCTTTAAACCTTTTGTTCTACTTGTATTGCTACCACCATAACCAACGAAATAAATGTTATTGACACCATTTAGCCTTTCAATTCGAAGCGGATTTTGTTTATAAGTAAATTGCTCTCTAAATATTGGAATATCATCAATTGCAGTCATTAACTCGCTATAAGAACTATCGCGTAAACTGCCATAATTAACTCTTGCAACAACACCATCGGAATATGGATGACCTGCCATAATCAAAGATGCAATAATCGAAACTTGTTTTGTTTTTCCACCAACTCTACCACCAACTAACAAAATCGTGTTCTTTTTTGTTTCTAAAACTTCTTGATACGATGCCGAAATTTGAATTTGCACTCTTTCAAGATTCTTTGTTTCACTAACTTTACTTGGTAAATCAGTCGGTGTTCTTATCATTTTTAATTTGCTCCATCATTTCTTGAACTCGTTTAATATTAGGTTCATCATTTGGTTTAATAAATTTAACTTCAATTGCCCCAAGCTTTTCAGGCTCATTTTTAATAACTTCTTTATTTTCATTACACCACTTTTCAGGATGACGATTAATTAAATAAAATCTTTGTGCGTTGAAGTTTGCTGAAACAGGTTGCTCGATTTTTTCAATTATTCCTGTCTTTTTGTTGAACGCCGAATAACTTATTGTATGATCGAAACAAGCTTTAAAAAGAGCATCTTCAACCATCTGTTTTCTTTCGTTGTCAACATTCCGCATTTGGTTCACTTTTATGTATGTTTCTCGCTCATTTTCTAGTCTTAAATTGTTCTCATTTTCTTTCTTTATACTTTCTTTCTTATCTTTACTACTACTTTTATTTAATCTAATAGATAAGTCTTTAAGATATATTCTAAAATTATAGTTAGAATTATATCTAGATATATATTTATAGAATAAATTATACTCAATTCCTAAAAACTCGGCGATTTCCTTAATCGTTTTTGCCTGAACTCGCATTGAATGTATCTCGGCAGAGTGCGACAAAATATTATCTAAAACGATATCTCTCTCACTTGTCATAATAACACAACCGCTCTAAAATCTCGTTTTTTCTCTCGATTTCTTTTGCAGTTAATTTTTCCTTTTTCTCTAAAACATTTAAACGATTTCTCATCTTTAAAATCTTATTTTGTTTCTTCTCATTTTCCATCTCAATTTGCTTTCTAATGCGCTCTTCGTATTGCTCTCTTTTAATCACTTTTCTTGCTTTGTGATATTCATTCATTTCCATCCAGCCTGTTCCTTTTGAAAAACACATAACTTTGATTAAAATATTTTGATTTAAAAACTTCCACATTTTTAATCTCAATTCAAAGTCAGCAGTTGGAATACCTTTAACTTCAATTGCAATTTTGCGACCATTTTCGATATAGTCAAAGTCAGGAGTGTATTCAATTCCATTTACTTTTTTGCCAAAGTAAGTAAAAGGTGGTTGCAATACATAAGTTGGATGCACTCTCAAATTACTTATTTCGTTTTTATTTAATCTCATTTCAAGCACTTTAAAGTATTCACATTCTTGTAAACTATCGAATAAATAGTCTTTATATACTATTTGTGTTCTATTGTATCTCATATTTTTATTATATGAACTAAACAAAAACAAAACAAGAACAAAATAAAAGTGTCATTTATGAAAATGTTTATGTTTTGTTTAAAAAGTATTTGCGTTAGGTTTAGGAATGTTGTAAGATATGGGTAGTCAAAGGAGAAATACAAATGGCAAAAAAGAGATGATTAATGAATTAGGAATTAAAGGCGACAAGTTTATAAGAAGAGCGATGAGAAGAGATGTAAAAAAAGTATATGATGCATTTATGAAAGATAAAGAACATCAAGAGTTCTACAAAGCGATATTAATTAAATAAAAGGAGAAACAAATATGAAAACATATGAAATACAAGATTTAATAAATTCAAATAGCGATATTAAAAAAGCATACGAAGTTTTTAGAAAAAAATATCGTAGATATGAAATTATTGATATGTATGCAATTAATCACTTTGCCAAACCAATAATAGAAGTCTACATCAAATATTATGATTGTAATTATAATAAACGCACATTTGAATATTGTGAAGAAATTTAAAAGGTTAACGTTTAACAATAAAGAGTATTAAAGGAGAAACAAATATGATTTTAATTAAAAAAACACAACTAAACGGAACTAACAGTAAAACAAGACAATGGAATTATCACTCTACTATCTTATCGTTAAATGCAACTGAAAGTGATTTTGAAAGTGCTTGTATAAGTGCTGAAAATGAAGCAAAAGAGAACGGACTTTGTATAGTAGTTGATTTAGTATTAGATCACTACAACAATCAAGGAACTTTATCTCAATACTTACACGAGAGATTTCAAGTTAAACACGCAAAATACAACTGCAAATAACACCACTGATGAGTATTTGAAAATTAATACGAAACAAGGTTAAAAACCTTGTATGGTGCAAAACCGAAAGGAGAAAGAAGAGATGAAATTAAGTGAGTTTG
>CAYQCJ010000021.1:0-19491 GCA_964416025.1 uncultured Staphylococcaceae bacterium
ATAATACTAACGAGATGGTATCTTCTAAATGTTGCACATCATATGTTAATTAACAAAAAATCTTAATATAAAAAATATTAATGTTTTAATTATTTAATCACTTATAATAATATATTGAATATGAAATTAACCAAAAGTTTCTTTGAAAAAGCTGAACCAGTTAAACCAGTTAAAAAATTCTTATTGAATTTATTAGATTTTGCAATTGTTTTGGTTTTAGCAGTTTTTATTTATGGTATTGGTGATGCCTGTATGTCGCAATCATCGATATTTAAAGGAAAAAGAGAAGAAGCTAGTGCCTTTAAATTAAAACTTTATGAAGAAGTTGATAAAAGCAAATTATCCAATATGGAAGATGAAGTTTTGTTATCTAGTACTGATGTAACAATCAATTATTTAACTAACGCAACCTATACTTCCTTAATTAAAAACGGAACTAATCCTGAAGATTTATCGAAAGAAAAATATAAGGATGCCGTCGAATTAAATGGCACAAATGATAATCTTTTTTATTACTATGTTACTTTTAGAGAAGAGAATAAAGAGCAATTTATAAATAAAAATAGTGCTGATTATTCAGTTGGAATTGATCAATACAAAGCTCTTTTGCTTCAAGAATCTGTTTCTTCATATTACGAACTTAAGGATAATTATTTATATTTAACAAATGATGCCGCTAAAGCTATTGATAGTTATTTATTGACTGGAAATTACGCTCAGGGCGAAACAATTTATACTGCAGTTTATCAAAATTATTACAAATTATTATCTTCTTCAGTCGACGAATATATTGAATATTATCAACCATATGTCGATCTTTATAATGAGTTTACAGTTTTAAGTAATGATTTATTGCTTTATAGACTTGTTGAAATGATTGTTAGTTATGTAATTTCGGTTTTGGTTTGCTTTCTTGCAATGCCATTTTGTTTTAAAAATGGTAAAACATTTGCCTATAGATTCTTTAAAACAGGTGTTTGTAGAACCGATGGTAATGAACCAAAATTTTATAATATCTTTATTCGTTTCTTTATAACTTTATTAACATTTAATCCTGTTATTTCAATCATCGCTCTTTTACTTTATGGAACTAGTGGGTTAAATCTTATATTTATGGGAAGTTTGAATTTCTTCTCATTGTTCTGTTTTTCAGCTTTATATTGTGTTTTCTCATTTATTTTTCAATTTGTTAATAAGAAGAGATATCAAACAATTTGCGATTTCTTATCTTTAACTATTGTTAAGAGCAGTTCGGATTTTGTTGTTACTGAAAACAAAGATTCTAAAGATGTTATCGATGTTAAGATTGAAGGAAATGACGATGGAGTCGGAACAAAATAATAAAGTATTAGAACTAAATTACGTTCGTGCTAGCGCTCCAAAGAGAGTAAGTTCAATGTTATTTGATCTTCTTCTTTGTTTTGTATCAACCATAATTTTATTGATTGGGACTTTTGCTATTATTCAAACGAATTCTGGTTTTATTTCCTTAACTAACGATAGAGAAGAAGGCTTATTATCTTCTCAATTATATATAAAAAGCGATAATGAGATTAAACAACTTTCTTCAGTTTTAGATAGTGATGACACGTTGACATATAACGAAAAAAGTGAAAAACTGGATGCCGCTTTAACATCCTTTTTTAATAACGATTTATTCTTCTACGAAGTTGATGGAAACAAGATCTATTTAGATTTAAAGAAAGCGGCAAATAATGGGGATTCGCAAGAGCTTTTGTTCAATAGTGAGTATGAAAGAGCTCTTACTAATAGCGATTATGACAAGACTTATTATGACTTTTATACCAGTTCTTTTTCTACTGCATTGGGTTATTTACAACTAAATAAAAGTTATAGTTCGGCAACCAAAAAAATAAATATTGTTTACATTTTTTCTACAATTGGAACATTTCTTTTTACTGTAATTATTTTCTTCTACATTGTTCCTTTAATATGCAAAAGAGGAAGACAAACTTTAGGGATGAAGTTAACAAAGATTGGTGTGGTTTCATCGAATGGTTTTAATCTTTCATTTGCTCGTTTTACTGCTAGATTTTGTTTATTTTTCTTTGTTGAATTAATTTTATCGTTAGTTTCTTTTTTAATACCTGTTTTTGTATCGTTAACAATGATGGTAATTAGAAAAGATCATCAATCATTTCACGATTACATCGTCCAAAGTTATGTTGTTACAGTCGATAACGACACCATATATTTAGATTATGAAGAGTATCAAGAAAAGCATCGAGAAATTGATATTCAAAATATCGTTTTGAAGCAATGAGTGATTGAATTGTAAAAAGTTGAAATGTGGTATCTATTGTAATAAAATACTTACGTATTCAAGGAGAGTTAAAAAGTGGAAATTAGATTGATTGGACTTACCAAGAAATTTGATGGAGATAAAAAGAAAAATATCCCCGATACTATTGCAGTAAATGATTTTACTGTTACTGTTAAAGATGGCGAATTGATAGGTTTACTTGGCCCATCTGGTTGCGGAAAATCTACAACCTTATATATGATCGCCGGCTTAAAAGAACCAACCAGTGGTGAAATTTGGTTTGATGATGAAGATGTTACTCACTTAGCTCCTGAAAAAAGAGGAATTGGATTGGTTTTCCAAAACTATGCTCTTTATCCTCATATGACAGTTTATAAAAATGTTGCTTTCCCTCTTACAAATTTAAGAGTTGAAGAAACTAAAAAAGATTTTAAGTTGATGTCTTACGATACAGTTTTAAAAATATTAGAAAATCCTAATGAACTTAAAGATGTTATTTTAAGTTCAGCTTTAAACGGAAAGATTAAAAAAGAAGGTGCTGTTCGTTTCTTATGCGAAAAGTATCATTGCTCAAAATATATCTCTGCTAAATTATTTAATTTTGGTCTTCAAAATGAAGAAAACCCTAGCGAAAAGGCCTTATTTTTTGTAAATAAGTATAAAGATTTAAGTGCTATCGAAAGGACTAAATTAAATAAACATAAACTTATTTGTAATGAAAAATATGAATTGGTTAACGGAGAAGGTAAAACTTTTAAAGAAACCAGAAGATTAACAAAAGATGAAATAGATGCTATGGTTCGTGAAGCTGCTAGATTAGTTCAAATTCAAGATTATCTTGATAGAAAACCAAGTGAACTTAGCGGTGGACAACAACAAAGAGTTGCTATTGCTAGAGCCTTAGTTAAGAAGCCAAAAGTTTTACTTCTTGATGAACCTTTAAGTAACCTTGATGCTCGTTTAAGACTTCAAACTCGTGAAGAAATCAGAAGAATTCAAAGAGAAACTGGAATTACTACTGTTTTCGTTACACACGATCAAGAAGAAGCTATGTCAATCTGTGATGATATTGTTGTTATGAAGAGTGGATTAGTTATGGAAAAAGACCATCCACAAGAAGTTTATAGAGAACCAAACTGTTTATTTGTTGCTAAATTCTTAGGAACCCCTCCAATCAATGTTTTTAAAGGTAGAATTGAAGATGGTTATATCATGATTGGTGACGAAAAGATTATTAAAGCAACTAAAAAAATAGAAAATCGTGATGTTTTTGTTGGAATTAGACCAGAAGGATTCTTAATGGCAGATGAAGCTCCTGAAAGTAAGAAGTGCTTAACTTTAAATGTTACACAAATATTAACTATGGGACGTGATTTATCACTTGTTTGTAACCATAAGGATTTTTGTGGCGATAACATTAAGATTATTGTTGATAGTGATATTGAAGCCAAGATTGGTGCAACTAAATTTGCAGTAAGACCTAATAAGATTTATGTCTTTGATGCAAAAACTGAAGAAAGAGTAATGTTTTAAGGATAAATATGGAAAGTAAGAATAATTGGAAAGCTTGGTTATATTTAGCCCCTGCCTTAATCTTAATGGCAGTCTTTACTTTCTACCCTCTTATCAACACTTTTTTCATTTCATTTTTAAAGAATTATGATTATAGAAGTGGTGCTAATGATGGTTTTACTTTCGACAACTACGGAATTGTTTTAGGATTAGTAGAAAAAATTCCAGGAATTGCTGAATCAAAAGTTACATCTTTTATTCAATATGCCTTGCCAAACACCCTTATTATTACTTTTGTCACTGTTCCAATTTCAGTAATTTTAGCTTTATTTATTGCAATCGGAATCAATAGTATTAAGTGGTGCCAAAAAATATTCCAGACTATATTCTTTATGCCGTATGTAACGAACATTATTGCTATTGGTATGGTTTTCTCAGTTATTTTCTCTAATAATGGTATATTTAACAATTTATTCGGTATAAGCGGAACGAAATGGATCAGTTTAGGCGCATCATGGGGTAATTCCATGTTTGTTTTGTGTCTTTATATTATTTGGTCAGCTTTACCTTATAAGATTTTGATTTTTACAAGTGGTTTACAAGGAATTGATAAACAATATTATGAAGCGGCGAAAATTGATTCAACATCAAAGATTAAGACTGCTTTAAAGATTACTGTTCCTTTATTAAGTCCACAAATTCTTTATATTACGATTACTTCGTTTATTGGTGCGTTCAAAGAATATAACGCTGTTATCGGATTATTTAATAGATCATATACATCTAGCGGAAACGTTAATGATTTATATACAGTTGTTTATTTTATTTACGATCAATTGAATGGTAATAATCCACAAATGCAAATTGCGGCTGCTGGTGCAGTTGTCTTGTTTGCAATTATTATGGTATTTACTGTCGTTCAAATGTGGATATCAAAGAAGAAGGTACATTATTAATATGCAAAACCCTGTTATATCCACTAAATTAAATTTAGTTGTTCCTGGCAAGAAAAAAGATGTCAGAAGCACACAAAAAGCCGATAATGTTTTAAAAGGTTTTGGATTATTTTTCAGTTATTTATTTTTAATAGTTGCTGCTTTAATTGTTTTATTACCTTTCTATTATATGATTATTGCTTCGTTTATGACTGAAAGTGAACTTTCTCAAGGTAATACTTTCTGGCCAACTCAAGGGCAATTAATAGAAAACATTGTCTTTAACTATACCAACACATTATCTAGATTCAATTATTGGAAATATGTTGGAAATACTTTGATTGTTGGCTTAACCACAACATGTGGTGGATTAATTATTACGATTTTATCAGCCTTTGCTTTCGCGAGATTAAAGTTTAGGGGAAGAGATTTATTGTTTACTTGTTTCTTAGCAACAATGATGATTCCTGGCGAAATGATGGTTATTACAAACTTTACAACTATGTCGAATTTAGGATTAATCTCTTTAAATTCAACAGCCGTACAATCTTATACAGCAATGATTTTGCCATTCTTAGCGAGTGTCTTTTATATTTATTTATTAAGACAAAACTTTAAACAAATACCTAATGAATTATATTTAGCCGCTAAAGTTGACGGAAAGAGCGATTGGACCTACTTATGGAAAGTAATGGTACCATTATCAGCTCCAACTTTAATTACTATTTTTATTCTTAGTCTTATTGGTTCATGGAATGCTTATGTATGGCCAAAACTTGTTGTTAGTAATTCAAATTACTATTTAATTAGTGTTGCCTTAAGAAGTGCTGCTCTTCAAATTGAAGACCATGAGCAACTTATCACACAATACAGTTGGGTTATGGCAGCGACGGTTCTTGTAACTGTTCCGCTACTATTGTTGTTTATTATCTTTAGAAAGTACATTATGCGCGGGGTTGGTAGAGCCGGCATAAAAGGTTAGAGTCTAAAGTGATAAAATATATTTATTAACTATAGGAGGATTTAAAATCAATGAAAAAGTTAATGAAGAAGTCTATGTTACCAATGCTAGCTCTTAGTGCAGTGGCATTCATGGCCGTTTCTTGTAGTAATGGAGGTAGTAATTATACTGCTTACAATTCTGAGGAGTTAGGAGCTCCAAAAGACTTAACTGCAACAGTTACATGGTGGAATAACTATGTTGTTCCAGAACTTAGCGATAAGTTAACTGAAGAACAAGCTAGAGCAAAGAGCACATATTCTGAGTACTATTTTGCTAAGGATGCAATTACTGAATTTAATAAGTTATATCCAAATATTAAAATTGAACAAAGCTATAAAGGTTCTTACTCTGAAATTCAATCTGCAGTCAATACTGCTTTAAATTCTGGAGATACTCCATCTATCGCTTCTTGCTATGCTGATCACGTTGCCGGTTATAAGAATGCTGGCGCTTCATTAGATATGTCAGGTTATATCGATGATGCTACAATCGGATTAGGATTAGGAAATGATGGTAAAACTGCTGATGCTACAACTGCTAAAGCTGATTATAACCAATCATATTTATCAAACGAAAGTGGAATGTATAAAGAAAAAGCTTTCTACTCTTTGCCTTATTCAAAGTCTGCTGAGACTATGGTTATCAATAAGAGTGCATTTGATAAAGTTGGTGCTGGTGATTGTGGTGTAACAACCATTGATGACTACACAAAATATACTGCTCCAGTTGCTGCTGCTTCTAAAGCCGCATATTCTGTTCCAAAAAATTGGACAGATTTAATGTCAACTGCTGCTCAAATGAAGACTGATTTTGCTACTATTTTCAATGGCAATAAAGAAGCTGTTGCTGATGATGGCGGACAATATGATGCTGATGGCTATTTTAAAGCCGTTCCAGTTTGCTATGATAGTGCTGAAAATATGTTTATTACTTTCTGTGATATGCTTGGTATTCCATATACAAGCAACGAAAGCGATGAAGTTGCTAAACAAGTTTTATTCAATAATGCTGATGCCAAAAAGCTTATTGTTCAATTAAAGAAATGGAACAATGAAGGCTTATTAGCTACTCAAAATCAACTTTACATCACCAATGCTGCTAAAGGCTATCACCAATATTCCTCAACATTAGTTGCTCAAGGAAAATGTATGGTCGCTTTCTCTTCAACCGCTGGTGCTACTTATTTTGCTACTAATGGTTCTTTCCAAGCTCAATTAAATGAGACTCCAACAATTGATAGTTCAATTTATGGAAGTGGAACTGGATCAACTGCTAAATCACATGTTATGTCTCAAGGACCATCTTTAACATTCTTCAAAAAGAAAGATGTTAAAGAGCAATATGCTTCTTGGATTTTCTACAAATTTTTAACAAATTCTACAAACACAGCTAATTTAGCTGTTGCTAAGTCTTATTTCCCACTTCGTGCTTCATCATATGATTCAGCCACAATTAAGGCTATGACTGATAAAGCCGGAACAACAACTATTACTTCAAGTTATTCTGATAAAAAGAAAGATTATACTGGACAAGTTTTAAAACTCAACACTTCATATACAAATGATAGTAGATATATTTCATCTCCAGTTTTTGATTATTCTTCAAGTTGCAGAACTGCTGTTGGTAATATTGTTACTACAATCTTTGATAATAAAGCAATTAAGACTGATGCTGAAATTAAAGCCGCTGTCGAAAAAGCATTCAGTGATGCTTATAAAGCTGTTGTTACTGCTTAATTAAGGATTTTATGACTAAATATTGTATTAAATGTGGTAAAAAATTAAAAAGAAGTGAAAATGGTGCTTTTGTTTGTGTTAATTGCAAAGAAGTTGATCATTCTGAAGAAGCAATTAAAGATAATGATGAACGCCATCATTTTAACCAAGCCTGTCATCAAAATATGAAAAAAGCTTACGACTTAAAGCAAAATTCTTTATGCTTTATAGTTATTGCGAGTATTTTATTGGTGGTTGGTGCAATATTTTTATTACTTTCATTTAAATACAATGTTATTAAAGAAAGAGTTTTTACTCCAGGATCATTAGAATTTGTCGTTTGTGTGCTTTGCTTAGGCGGCGGTATGTTCTGTATGATTTTTGGAATAGTTAGATTAGTAATTGCTGGTAAGAAAAACAAATACTTTAGTGGTTTACTTAAAAAGTAATTATTAATAAAAACGATCTTAAAAAGGATGTAGAATTTCTACATCCTTTTTTCAATATCCCTTGCTAATCCCATTATTTTATTAAAAAAGACGGAATTTTCATTCCGTCTTTTATGTTCAAAAATAATAGATTAATTATTATTTAAGAGATTCGTAAACAGCAACAGCACAAGCGACAGTGGCACCAACCATTGGGTTATTACCCATTCCGATTAATCCCATCATTTCGACGTGGGCTGGGACTGAAGATGATCCGGCGAATTGTGCATCAGCATGCATTCTTCCCATTGAATCAGTTAATCCATATGAAGCTGGACCTGCACCCATATTGTCTGGATGTAATGTACGGCCAGTTCCGCCACCAGAAGCTACTGAGAAATATTTTTCTCCGTGTTTCCAGCACCAGTTCTTATATTGACCAGCGACAAGATGTTGGAATCTTGTTGGGTTAGTTGAGTTACCTGTAATAGAAACACCAACGTGTTCATATTGCATAATAGCGACACCTTCGTTAGTTTCGTTAGCACCATAGCATTTAATTAAAGATCTTGGGCCTTTAGAAAATGGAACTTCCTTAACGATGTTAAGTTTTGAATGTTCAAAATCATAATCTGTTTGAACATAGGTGAAACCATTGATTCTTGAAATAATATAAGCAGCATCTTTTCCTAAACCATTTAAAATAACTTTTAAAGGAGTCTTTCTGGCTTTGTTAGCATTACTAGCAATACCAATAGCACCTTCAGCAGCAGCAAATGATTCGTGACCAGCTAAGAAGCAGAAGCATTTTGTTTCTTCTCTAAGTAACATAGCACCTAAGTTACCATGTCCTAAACCAACTTCACGTGTTTCAGCAACTGAGCCAGGAACACAGAAAGCTTGTAAGCCAACACCGATTAATTCAGCGGCTTCAGCAGCGGTTTTGACGCCTTTTTTAAGTCCGAGAGCAACACCTAAAGTGTAAGCCCAAACAGCGTTATCAAAGCAAATTGGTTGAACGCCTCTGACTATTTTTTCAACATCAATACCATGTTTTAAACAAAGAGCACGACATTCTTCTAAATCTTTGAAGCCATTCTCTTTGAGGCATTTGTTATTGCCAACTTCTCTACGATTGTAGTTTTCAAAATTTACCATATCATTTACTCTTTTCTTGGATCTATAACTTTAACAGCTTCGTCAAAGCGGCCATAGTGTCCAACAGCTTTTGTATAAGCTTCTTTTGGATCTACGCCATTACGAATAGCGGACATCATTTTTCCGATATTAACGAATTCATATCCAATAATTTCATTGTTCTCATCTAATCCTAAATGTAAGACGTAACCGTCTGTCATTTCAAGATATCTTGGACCTTTAGCCTTTGTACCGAACATAGTACCGATTTGGCTACGAAGATTCTTGCCTAAGTCATCCATTCCAGATCCAACTGGTAAACCGTTTTCAGAGAAAGCAGTTTGTGAACGTCCATAAGCTAATTGCTTAAAGATTTCTCTCATAGCAACGTTGATAGCATCGCAGACTAAATCTGTGTTTAAAGCTTCAAGAATTGTTTTACCTTGTAAAATTTCACAAGCCATAGCAGCGGAATGTGTCATACCAGAACAGCCAATAGTTTCAACTAAAGCTTCTTCGATAATTCCATTCTTAACGTTGAGTGTTAATTTGCATGCACCTTGTTGAGGAGCACACCAGCCAATACCGTGACTGAGACCAGAAATATCTTTAATTTCTCTAGATAATACCCATCTTCCTTCTTCAGGAATTGGGGCAGGGCCGTGGTCGCAACCCTTTTTAACGATACACATATCGTTAACTAATTCGGAATATTCCATATAGTTACATTACCTCTTTCTTTCAAAATGCCTATAGCATTTTAACGCTTTAATTTTCTCAAAAAAATGGCAAAAATACAAGTCTTATACATAAATATATGTATTAAATCTTTATTATTTTATATACGTAAACTATATAAATATTTTTTACCGAATTTGCATAAAAAAAGATCTTGTCTAGAAAACAAAACCTTTTTAGAAATTTAATTTTAAAAAATCAAATAACAAAATCTAATCATTTTTTAAAAAATAGCGAGGATTAGCAAGGGATATTGATTATTTCTTTGTTTCATCAAACTTTAAACCGACAACATCATTGACTGGTAAACTGAAAGCAATACCTTGTCCGTCATTGCCAAGTCCTGCACTTTTATAAATTGATGACATAACCTTATCTTTGATTTCTGCATCAACTAGAATCATAATCATTTCTTTTTCTGGAGTGATCACTATTCCATATTTAGATTCCATATCTTTTGTTCCGGTTCCACGAGCATGAATGACTGTGCCACCATGTGCGCCAGCATCACGAGCTGCATCCATAACATCATCAGAGAAACCAATGTTTACATAAGTTATTATTACTTCAAATTTTTGCATATTTTTCTCCCTTATATTGTGTTTGTTAAAAATTGATATATTTTAAGTCCAATAATACTAGACATTGGAACTGAAAATCCAACGCCATTGTTTCTTTTGCTAATAATAAAGTAAGCAGACAATTCTTTTTTAATCTCAGGAATTGATTCTTCTTTAATAAGAGACATAACAATTTCTTTATTATTATTTTCAATTCCTAAAATATCTAAGACTTCTTTTTGGGCGGTGCCAGTTCCAGAACTTATGAATTGAGCAGCAGCACCTTCTCTTTTAAATATTTGTGCGATAGCATCAGCTTGTCCTTGATTAACTATTGTAATGAACAAACTTAGTTTTTTAATATCAATTTTCTTCTCAACAGGAATTTTTTTATTAGTATCAACTTGATCGTTTTTCTTTTTCTTAAATACCATATTTCCTCCTTAAAAATGAATGATTTGAGCATCTTCTTCAGTGTATATATGTTTACGCATAATATCACGTGCTCTTTCTTCTTTGATTTTTTCAACAACACCCAAAACTTGAATCGCAATAATTGGAGTTAAAGCAATCATTGCAACAAGACCAAAAGATTGTTCGTAATAGTTTGCTTGAGCGCCATAGATTGATGAAGTAATTCCGACAATTAAAGGTAAAACAAATGAAGAAGACATTGGTCCACTTGCTGTGCCTCCGGAGTCGAAAGCCATTGCAGTATAAATGTTTGGGCAAATAAACATAAGAGTTAAGGAAATTGCATATCCTGGAACCATGTAATAAATGATGGAAAAATTATAGATAGTTCTTATTGCTGAAAGAGCGATAGCAATACCTACTCCTAAAGATAATGTAAGCAAAACTGTTATTTTTTTGATTTTTCCATCGGATATTTCTGCCATGTCTTCGGTTAAAACATGAACTGCTGGTTCGCAAAGAATAGTAACTAATCCAATAACAAAAGCGATGAGAATGATTGCATAGTCTGGTTTATTTCCTAAACATTTTCCAACATAAAAACCAATTGGAGTCATAGCGGCACTAGTTCCTGTTAAAAAGAAAACTAAACCAACATAACAAAATAAAAAGCCAACTAATAATTTAATTATTTTATTCTTTGGTAATTTAATAAATAATGCTTGATAAATAAAGAAAATAATCATTACAGGAAGCAAAGCAATTAAAACACTTAAAAACGTTCCTAAATCTGTTCCATTTTGAGGAATCATAGCGTTAATAAACATTTGTAAGATTGGCATTGATCCTAATTGAGTGTAAGTAGGGATATAATCGGTTGAATTATTTCCAATTAAAATTAATAATGTCATTGTAATAATTGGTCCAATCGAAGACATTCCGACAAGACCGAAACTATCATTTGTTGCATCTTTTCCACCACGAACAGCTGCAACACCGGCACCTAAAGATAAAATAAATGGAACAGTAGCTGAACCAGTTGTAATACCTCCTGAATCAAAAATAAACGGTAAAAACGATCTTTTAGATTCATCAAGAGCAATAAAAATCATCAACATAAAAGTAATAGCATAAAAGAATAAGTACCATAATTTTAAAGATTTATGAAAAATGATTCTTAATATTCCGATAACAACAAACAAACCTACACCAACGGCAATACTACCAATTAAAACATAAGCGTTTATATTAACTTGTTTAGTAACAATTAGAATACTTGGTTCAGCACAAGTGATCAAAGCACCTAAAGCAAAAGCAAACAAAACAACAATAAATAAATTCTTTTGCTTAGATAAAGAACTTCCCATATATTGACCAACTTTTGTTAAACTTGATGAAGCTCCAATTTGAAATAAACTAAGACCTATAATCAGTACAATCATTCCAATTAATAAAAGTAAATAATCGCCACGATTCCGCTCTAAAGGAGCGATTCCGGTGAGTGACAAAATAACCACAATCAGGATGATTGGGATGATTGATAATGAACTATTAATTAAGGAATTTAAATATCTGTTTTTCACTTTATAATATTATAGCGAAGAATAAAAAAATATGTTAAAAGAAATGGTATTTTTCACATTTTATTTTTATTATTTAAATTTTGAATAATTTATCTTTATATGTTTAAAATTATGCCTTAAAAACAGGGTTTTAAGCTATAAAAAATAATAGTAATATTACTGCTAAAATGTTAAAATTTAAGAAAATTAAGGGTTAATTAAATGGATAATATAAAAATTATAGAAGTTAAACAAAGTGTATTTAAAGACAACGATGAAAAAGCGGTTTTATTGAGGAGAGAATTGAAGAAAAATAAAACTTTTCTTCTTAATTTAATGTCTTCTCCTGGATCTGGCAAAACAACAACCTTAACTGGCTTAATTAATTTACTTAAAAATAAAATTAAAGTTGCAGTAATGGAAGCTGATATTGATGGTGATTGTGATGCAAAAACTTTAATTGATAAAACTGGTGTTAGAGTAATTCAACTTCATACTGGTGGAATGTGTCATCTTGATGCCACCATGACAAAACAAGGACTTGATGAATTGGATGCTAACGATGCCGATTTAGTAATCTTAGAAAATATTGGAAACCTTGTATGTCCAGCTGAATTTGATACTGGAGCTTGTAAAAATATAATGATTTTAAGTGTCCCTGAAGGTGACGATAAGCCATTAAAATATCCATTGATGTTTTCAGTTTGTGATTTAATTATTATTAATAAAATAGATGTCTTACCTTATTTTGATTTTAATGTTGATAGATGTAAGGAATATGTCGCTGAAAGAAATCCAAATGCTATAGTTATTCAAATTTCTGCCAAAACTGGCGAAAATATGAATGTTTTAGCTGATTATATTTTAAATTCCGTCAAAGAATGGCAAAAAGGAGAATAGAAATGGCTGAAATGTCAAATGCTTTTACCCCAAAACATCGTGGTGAAAAAAATCCAAACAAAAAGATTTTAAAGTTAGGGCAAAAAATTACTGATCGAATTGGTCACAAAGTGACAAGTGATGATCCAGAGTATTGGGGATTAGCTTGTATTTGTACTGACGAAATGGCTGATGTTGCTTTAAAAATGAAGAGAAGAGTTCCGATGACTTTTGAGCAATTGCTTAAAAAGACTAAACTTGATGCTATAAAATTACAAAAACTCTTAGATGAAATGGCATATGTTGGTGTAATTGAATATAACTGGGAAAATGAAAAACATGAAAAACAATACGTTTTACCTATGTTTGTTCCAGGTTCAGCTGAATTCTCTAATATGCGTAAAGAGCAACTTGATGCACATCCTGAATTGGCAATGTTTTTTGAAAGAATGACATATTTACCAATTGCTAAAATAGCACCACTGGTACCTCAAGGAGGTGCTGGTATTGGAATGCACGTTATTCCTGTTGAGAAATCTATTTCTATGGAAAATAAGTCAGCTAATATAGAACATATTTCTTATTGGCTTAAAAAATACGAAGGAAAACTTTCAGTTGGTTTATGTTCTTGCCGTTATGGAAGAGCTAAATTAGGTGAAGGTTGTGGCGATAACGCAGAAGAATGGTGTATTGGTGTTGGTGATATGGCTACTTATTGTGTTGAAACTAAAAAAGGTAGATATGCCACCAAAGAAGAAGTTTTAGAGATTCTTGAAAGAGCAGAAGAAAATGGATTTGTTCATCAAATTACAAATATTGATGGAGAAAACAAGATTTTTGCTATCTGTAATTGTAATGTTAATATTTGTAACGCTTTAAGAACGTCACAATTATTTAATACTCCTAATTTTTCAAGAAGTGCTTATACTGCAAAAGTTGATCCAAAAAACTGTGTTGCTTGTGGTAGATGTGTTGAAGTTTGTCCAGCTGGTGCAGTTAAATTAGGTCAAAAATTATGTACTAAAAACGGAATGATTGAATATCCAAAGCATGAATTACCAGACCATATGCCTTGGGGCGAAGATAAATGGACTGAAAATTATCGCGATGTAAATAGAGTTGAGTGTTATCCAAGCGGTACCGCTCCTTGTAAAGCGACTTGCCCTGCTCATATTGCTATTCAAGGCTATATAAAAATGGCATCTCAAGGGAGATATGCTGAAGCTTTGGCTTTAATTAAAAGAGAAAATCCATTCCCAGCAATCTGTGGAAGAGTTTGTAATAGAGCTTGTGAAGATGCTTGTACAAGAGGTGAAATTGATAAAGCTGTTTCAATTGATGCTATTAAGAAATTTATTGCTGATAAAGATTTAGATGCTAAAACAAGATATATTCCTAAAGTTGTTATGCCTTCTAATGTTGGTAGATGGAAAGAAAAGATTGCTATTATAGGTGCTGGTCCAGCCGGACTTTCATGTGCTTTTTATCTTGCTGAAAAGGGTTATTATCCAACAGTATTTGAAAAAAATGCTCGTCCAGGCGGAATGCTTATGTATGGAATTCCAAGCTATAAATTAGAGAAGAATGTTATTGATGCTGAAATAGATGTTTTACGTGAGATGGGTGTTGAAATTAATTGTGGTGTTGAAGTTGGAAAAGATATCACAATTCAGCAATTACGTGATGAAGGATTTACAGGTTTCTATTTAGCAATTGGCTGCCAAGGTGGTCGTTTACCTGGAATTAATGGTGAAACTGCTGCAGGAGTCACAACTGCTGTTAAATTCTTAAAAGAAATTAATGATAAAAAAGATGTTAAATTAAGTGGTGACGTCGTTGTTATTGGTGGTGGAAATGTTGCTATTGATGCATCTAGATGTTCAACTCGTGTTGGTAATGGAAAAGTTACCATGGTTTCTCTTGAAAGCCGCGATATCATGCCTGCAACTAAAGAAGAAATCAGTGAAGCCGAAGAAGAGAATGTTACAATTCTGAATTCGTACGGACCAAAAGAAATTCTTCAAAAAGATGGACATGTTTATGCAATAGTTCTAAAAAAATGTACTCAAGTTTTTGATGAAAACAAAAGATTTGCTCCAAAATATGATGACGAAGACACAATTACAATTAAATGTAATAATGTTATTTTCTCAATTGGTCAATCGATCGATTACGGAAATTTATTAAGAGGTACTAAAGTCGAATACGGAAAAGGTGGACGTCCTATTGCTGATCCTGTAACTTATCAAACTGCCGAAAAAGATATTTTTGTAGGTGGCGATGTTTATACTGGTCCAAGCTTTGCAATTAATGCAATTGCTACTGGTAAACAAGGTGCTATTTCATTACATAGATTTGTTCAAAAAGGAACATCCCTTACAATCGGTAGAGATTTGAAACAATTTATCCAATTAGATAAAGATAATTTAATATTCGGTAGTTACGATAAATCAATTAGACAAGAAGCCGGAATGGATAAAAAAATTGATTATAAACATTCATTTAAAGATGCTCATAAAACCTTAACCGAAGAACAAATTAAGATTGAAACCGGCAGATGCTTAGGATGTGGTGCCAGTATTGTCGATCCTAATAAATGTATTGGATGTGGATTATGTACAACTAAATGTGATTTTGATGCTATCCACTTATTTAGAGATCATCCAGAATGTTCAACAATGGTTGTCTCTGAAGATAAAATGAAAGCAATTTTACCTTATGCTGCAAAACGTGGTATTAAAATTATTTTTGGCAAAAAAACTAAAGAAGAGAAAGCTTCTAATAAAAAACATAAAGCAGATCAAAAAGCTTTAAAACAAAATAAGAATAATAAAAAGCTATAAAAATTTATGCATGAATTAGGTGTTGTATTTTATATATTAGACAGTGTCAAAAAAATTGCTATTGAGAATAAAGCGAAGGGGATTCGCATGGTTATTTTAGAAATCGGTGATGTTTCTGGCATAATTCCCTATTATCTTGAAGATTGTTGGCAATGGGCAATTAAAAAAGATGAGATGACTAAAGATGCTGAATTAAAAATTGAAACCATTAAAGCTGTTTCGTATTGTTCAGATTGCAAAAAAGAATTTGATACTATCAAAAACGGGAAGACATGTCCTGTTTGCAAAGGTGGTAATACTTATTTATTGACTGGCAATGAAGTCAACATAAAAGAGATAGAAGTCTTTTAAATCTCTATCCTTAAATATTTTAAAATTAAAATGGACATCTGATAATTCAGATGTCCATTTATTTTAATATCTCCTGCAAATCCCCATTATTTTTTAAAAAATAATTGATTATTTGAATTTAAATTTTATTTTTTATAGTTATAAAATCCAATACCGGTACTCTTACCAAGTCTACCTTGATCAATATACTCTTTAACTTTTTTAGCGATAGCTTTGAAGTGATATGGAGCAATAAAACCAGGAATTTTTGTATACATTAAAACAATGTTATAAACAGTTGTTAAACCGACAACATCACAAATTGCAAATGGTCCTTTTGGAGCTCCAGTTCCCATAACCCAAGTCTTATCGATTGTTTCTGGATCACTAACATCAGTAGCCCATAAATCAAGAGCACTGAATAAGAAAGGAACTAACATTGAATTTAAAATGTAACCATTCTTTTCTTTGTGTAATTGAAGAGGAATCATTCTAATATCGGTTGCAAATTGAACAACTTGATCAAAATATTTCTTTTCAGTTTTAGCTTGTCCCATAATTTCAGCAGTATTGTTTTTCCAAATTTCATTTGCGAAGTGAAGAGAAAGATACATATTTGGTCTTCCTGTAAATTTAGCAAACTTAGATGGTAACATTGTGGATGAATTAGTAACGATAACGGTCTTGCTAGCAAGAAGTGGAGCTAGTGTTTTATAAAATTCTTTCTTAGCTTCAACGTCTTCAGCCATTGATTCAATTACAAGATCAGCATCAGCAACAGCTTTCTTTAAGTCAAGTTCAAGTTTGAGATTTTTGTAGGCAGCTTCAACTTTAGCAATGCAAGCTTTTGCATCGAAAGTATCAACATCAGCAATACCTCTAGCGAAGATAGCAGGAGTTTTCCCTTCTTTAGTATCCATCTTGGCGATAGTCTCTAAATAATCTTTTTTAATGGCATCAATTTTTGGTTGAGTGCGAGTAATGCTTCCTTTACTTCTTAACCAAATAGTGACATCAAATCCACAATAAGCAGCTTGGAAGGCGATTTGGCTTCCTAAAACGCCACCACCAGCGACAACAATTTTCTTAAAACTCATAATAATTTCTCCTTTAAAGATTTAATTCTCTACGGCTTTATTCTATCAAATTACATAATACTTTAAAATACATTTTCATATAATTAGGTTAAGTTTTATTAAAAACATATGCAAATCTTAACTTAAATCCAATTGTAAATAATTGTAAAAGTTACTAAATTGTTAAAATTGTAAGTTAAGTGGGGATTTGCAAGGGATTTTGGTTTAAAATTACAATTTTTTGTAAAAATTGCCATTATTTAAAGTTGATTAACAATTTTATATTGTTATAATTGAAATTATTATATGTAGTTAAGGAGGATTTTATGAAAAAATCTGTATTAGTTATGACTATTATTGCGACAATTCTTACAGTTTGTTCCGCTGTATTCGGCTTTTTTGGCGCATTAATTTTAAAACAAACTATAATGGGTGTTGCTGCAGGAGAAATATTTGATTTCGCTTCAGTGCTTAAATCAATTTTTACTTTTTCTGATATAAGTATAACTTCAATTATTTCCTTGTCTTTTCTTGGTTTAATTGTTGTTTTGTTACTTATTCAAATCATTGTTATTTGCAAGAAAAAGACGTTTGCTAATTTTTTTACTTCAGCTATTTGGTTAGTTGATGGTTTAGTTAGCTTCTTATTTATTCCATTATTTGGAACAGCTTTTAAAACTTTTGTTGATAGCAATTTTGCTACTATTCCTGGAACAATGGATATTATTGGATTACTTTTAGTTTTTGTTGCTTTTGTTATTTCGCTTATATCTTTAATCATGTCAATGAAAGGTTCAAAACCAGTTGTTGTTGCTCCCGAATCTGAAGGCATTACATCAACTGCTAAAGATGAAAAGTCTGTTAATTTCGACGCTTCTGAAGAAGAACAAAATGTTGAAGTTGTGCATGCCACAAAAGAAAAGCCAATTATTGAAGTTGCTTTAGTTGAACAAGAAAAAGATGATGATGTTCAGATAGTTAATTCGCAAGTTGTTGCTAAACCTGAAGAAAAACCAGTTGAACAAAAAGAAAATAATGTTGAAACTCCAGTTGTTGAAACAAAACCAGTCGAAAATGCACCAGTTGAAGAAAAATCATCTCAAAAGAAAGTTTCAGTAAAACCTGCTTCTACAGCTAAAAAGGATTATAACTTTCAAAAGAATCCTAATGTAAAACGTAGTAAAGCGGCTGCTCCTGTCAAAAAGACAAAGAAAGCTGAAGTTAAGCCAGTTGTTGAAGATAAAACAATCAATACAACAAATGCTGAAAAAACAGTTAAAACACCTGCTAAAAATGCTGTTTCAACAGATGCTACTACTAAAAAGGCTACTGCTCCAATCAAGGTATATCATCTTAATAAGAGAGCGGATGATAACAAGTGGACTATTAAATTTAATGGTGGTTCTAAAGTGATTAAATTATTTAATACTAAAGAGGAAGCCGTTGTTTATGCAAATAATCTTGCCAAAAATCAAGGTGGCACAGTTTTAGTACATGCTTCTAAAGGTGAAAAGAAAGGTAAAATAATTAAACAATAAATTCTCAATTCTATAAAATGGCCCTATTCTAAGGGCCATTTTATAGAAATACCTTATAGATTTAATACTTAATAAACTTCTAAATATTTGATACAAAAATCCTTGATAATATTCTCATTCATGTGATATATTATTAAAGCACGCTTGGACCAGTGGTGTAGTGGTTAACATGTCGCTCTGTCACAGCGAAGATCGCGAGTTCGAATCTCGTCTGGTCCGCCAAGAATTGTGCTTAATTAGGGTCTTATATGGGCCCTTTATTAAAATAGATGGCCCGGTAGCTCAGTTGGTAGTAGCAAAGGACTGAAAATCCTTGTGTCGCGGGTTCGAGCCCCGCTTGGGCCACCATATTGAAAGCATAGGTTTGATACAATAACAAACAAAGTTTGTTTTGGTATCAAGCCTTTTTTCTTGTCTTTTATAGGCTTTTTAACTAAAACAGACATCATTTATCCTGGTTTTCACTAAAAACGCAACAGTGGGCCAGGATTTTTTGCTTATTTGGCATTTCTATAAAAAAACGATAGGTCGCTATAA
>CAYQCJ010000022.1:0-19453 GCA_964416025.1 uncultured Staphylococcaceae bacterium
ACTAAATCAAAAGCCAATTATTTTGATTTTAATGCAATAGATTTGTCACCTATCGAGAATTATTTATTATATTATAAGTCTTTTAGTGTTTAGCGTAACGAGCGTATATTTCTGGGAAAACACATTGAATAAAATTCCTAATTTTGTCCAAAGCGATCGTTAAATGTTTGTAAGTAGTTTGGTAATGAACATGAAGTTCTTTAGAAATCTCTTTGACAGTATAATTATTTAAGAAACGAACTAAAATTATTTTTTCTCTTTCGCTTAATTTTGCACCATTTTGAATGACGGATTTCTCAAATATTTCGTCATCCATAATCACTTCTCGTAAATCTCCAGAATCAAAAGCATCGACTGTTCTTGAAAATACAAGATCACCATTATTAATTTGACCATCAAGAGATTTAGCGTTTAAAAAGTAACTGCGTTTCTTTCTTAAACTATCTCTAACCTCTTTTTGAACCAATTTAATGTAATAGTATTTTGCCAAATTATCGAAGTCGTAAATAACGCTACTATCGATGTTTTCATAAAGATAAAACAATAGCTCTGTCACTAGATCATGAAGATCTTCGAGAGTTATTCCCATTTTCTTTGTGTTGTGGTAATAAACCATTGTAAGCGGATGAACTAAATTTTCTAAGTAATTTAAAATCTCTTTTTGAGAATCTGCATTTCCGTTTTTTGATGACACAAAAACACGGAAAATTTTTTCGTTATTCATATATTAATCCCTTATATTTAAAATTAATTATCGATTTCTAATTTGATAAAGAGCAATTGAACAAGCTACAGACGCATTTAAACAATTGACATGTCCAAGCATAGGTATTTTTACTAATAGGTCACAATTTTCTTTAACTAGACGTGAAATTCCAAAGCCTTCACTACCAACCACTATTGCAAGTGGGGCATTAGCTGGAATTGTTTTAAGATCACCATTTGCACTACCATCTAATCCAACAACCCAATAGCCTTCTTTTTTAAGTTGTTTGATGGCCATCGATAAATTAGTTACTTGAGCACACTTAACGAAATTAATGGCTCCAGTACTGACTTTTGCGACAGTATCCGTTAAAGAAACTTGTCCTCTGCTTTTGAATATAATTCCTTGAATATTAAAAGCATCTCCACTACGTAAAATCGCTCCTAAGTTATGGGGATCATTTAATTCATCAAGAATCACTAATACTGGGTTAGTAACCTTTTTGGCATTAATCAACAAATTATCCAAAGATAAGGTCTCGATGTTTCTCACTTCTCCTATAACTCCTTGATGATTAGCACCAGGTGCCATCCTATCAAGTTCTTTAGAATCAACATAAACAACCTTCACATCACTTTCTTTAGCTAATTTAACGACATCTAGATTGGAGTACCCCTTAGCTAAATAAAGTTTTTTAACACCATTAATCGTCAAGGAACTCTTAACTGTGTTAGTGCCATATATAATAGCCATAAAAAATCCTCCATTTTTTGTTTTATCGCATTTTTTGCGATTTTTTAAAGTTATAATATTTTTTAATAAAAAATATATAAAAAATTAACTCAAAACTCTTAACTCAGTTGGTTTGAAAGTTAAATTCAACTCATCTAAGTAGTTTTGTACTTGATTTTTGTCAGTACTTGCAATTTTAAAAACAACACGTAAATACTTCTTATCGCCTCTGATGACAATATTTGAAGAAATATCTTTGACAGTAATTTGTAATTTGTTAGCAATATCGAGTAAATTTGTTAAAACGGGAACATCTTCTTGAACAACTAGCAAAACATTACAATTCTTTTTACTAGCAAAAACTTCTAATTTTCTGAATGTAGCTAAACATAAAATAGCAATAATAGTTCCGATAGTACCGACAACAAATGAACCAGCTCCACAACACATACCAATAGCCATCGTAACCCAAATCGAAGCCGCAGTCGTTAAACCCTTGATATTGAAACCATTTTGAATAATTGATCCAGCACCAAGGAAACCAATTCCGGTAACACCAGCCGCCGCTAAACGCATCGAATCACGAGTTGTGGTTCCGTTTACCGTGAAAGAATAACCATAAATCGAAATAATCATTATTAAAGCACTACCAAGAGCAATTAAAATGTGAGTTCTAAAACCAGCAGCGTGACCATTGATTTCTCTTTGATAACCAATAATTCCTCCATAAACAGTGGCTAAAATTAAACTTAAAGTAATTAAAATTAAATTTCCCCACCAACAATATTCGCTTTGAGTCCCAAAACCTGTGTTAAACCACTCGATAATTAAACCATCGGTAGTTGAATCAAAGATATTTTTACTAGTTGCCGAATCGGCAAGCATTTGAAATAACATACTTTCCTCCTTACTACATTATTTTTTTAGCAATCAATTCATTACGTAATTCATCGCTTCTAGCAAAGTTTTTCTCTTTCTTTGCTTTTGTGTATTCATTATATAATGAAATCTCTTCATTGTTAAACTTTTTAAAATCGATTGAAAGACCTAAAATTGAAATCATATCAGTTAAAGCATAAAAATAAGATTCGAGAGCTTTGACATCAATTTCTGGTTTTCTTAATTCAAGGTTAGCGTTCTTGATAACTTCAAGCATATAAGTAACGGCATTTGATACATTAATATCATCTGCTAAAGCTTCTAAAAATCCATTAATTAATTCTGATTTCCCCTGCAAATCCCCATTATTTATTGCAATTTGAAGATTTAATTGACGATAACAATTATCTAATTTTTGTAAGATTGATTTGTTATCTTGAACAGTTTTATCAGTAAAATTAATGATACTTCTATATGGAGCATTAATTAAAATTAATCGAACGAGATCTCCACCATATTCTTTAATTGCATCACTAGCTTTAATAACGTTACCTAAAGATTTCGACATTTTATTTCCGTCGATATTCATCATGGCGTTATGCATCCAATAATGGGCAATATGATTGTGGTGCATAGCCATCGCTTGAGCAATTTCGTTTTCATGATGTGGGAACTTTAAATCCATTCCGCCACCATGAATATCAATGACACCATTAAAGATTGAATCAATCATGACGCAGCATTCAGTGTGCCATCCTGGACGGCCTTCACACCATTTAGTTTGCCATTTAATTCCATCATCAGTTTTCTTCCATAATAAGAAATCTAATGGGCATTTCTTTTTAGAGTTGGTTTCAATTCGAGCTCCACTCACCAATTCATCAATATTTGTGTTGGATAAACATCCGTAATCTGCATCGCTTTTAACATCAAAAAATACTTCACCATCCACAACATAGGCCGCTTTTTTCTCAACTAAACCATCAATATAAGAAATAATTTGTGGCATATATTCTGTAACACGAGGATTTTGATAAGCCTTGCGAACATTTAAAGATTCTAAGCAATCTTGAAAAACTTTGATATAACGGTCAGTAATGACTTTTTCAGTTGTATGTTCATTGATAGCTTTAGCAATAATTTTATCGTCTACATCTGTATAATTTGAAACAAATTTGACGTTATAGCCGACATAACTAAAGAATCTACATAAAGTATCAAAAAAGACCACTGGTCTCATGTTACCAATGTGAGGATCGTTATAGACAGTTGGTCCACAAACATATATCGATAATTCGTCTTTTTTGATTGGCTCAAATACTTCAATTTGTCTCGTTAATGAGTTATATAATTTTATTTCCATAATCTCTTCTCTCTCATGGCAAAATTATAGCAAAAAGTACCAAGTATTTATATACAATTTGACATTAAAAATATATAAATATATAATTTTAAGCATTATGAAACGTTCTCTATCAGGCATCAAGCCAACTGGAAATTTAACTTTAGGAAATTATATAGGTGCTCTTAAGAATTTTAAAAAATTCCAAGATGATTACGAATCTTTCGTTTTCATTGCCGATTTACATGCTTTAACTTTACCTATCGATCCTTTAGATTTAAAAAACAACACTAAAGACATTGTCGCTTTTTATTTAGCTGCTGGTTTAGATCCAGAAAAAACAACCATTTTCTTACAAAGCGACGTCAGTGCTCACGCAGAAGTGAACGCTATTTTACAAAATTATTTGTATATGGGCGAATTATCAAGAATGACTCAATTCAAAGATAAATCCCAAAAAATGAATAAAAACGCCATCGGACTCGGATTATTTGCTTATCCAGTTTTGATGTGTGGAGATATTTTACTTTATAACGCCGACATCGTTCCTGTTGGAGAAGATCAAGTTCAACACGTCGAATTATGTCGTGATTTAGTTCATAGATTTAATACCCGTTATAACAAAGAAGTTTTTGTTATGCCTCAACCAGTTATTCCAAAGGTTGGTGCTCGTATTATGTCGCTTAGTGATCCAACCAGAAAAATGTCAAAATCTGATCCAAAAGGTGATATTTTCCTTAAAGATGACATGAACATTGTTAGAAAAAAGATTATGAGTGCTGTTACCGACACTGGTAGCGACATTATTTTTGATGTTGAAAATAAACCTGGAATCTCAAATTTATTGACAATTTACGCTGCTTTAAAAGAAATTAGCATTGCTGATGCTCAAGAACAATTTAAAGATTGCCACCGCTATGGCGAATTTAAAAAAGCTGTTGCTGATGAAGTTGTTAGTGTTTTAGAGCCATTCCAAAACAAATACAAAGAAATATTATCAAGCGGAATTATCGATAAAGTTCTCGATGATGGCGCTAGTAAAGCAAGAATCATCGCTAATAAAACCTTAACTAAAGTTAAAAAGACAGTTGGATTATATGTCCATGACTAGATTTTTAATTTGCTTAGATTTAGACGGAACATTATTAACCAAAGATAAAAGAATTAGATGGAAATCTAAACAATATATTAAAAAGTTAATTAACCAAGGCCACATTGTGACCTTTTCAAGTGGCCGTCCATATCGTAGTTTAAAAAGATATTATGAAGAATTAAATTTACAGGTCCCTGTTGTCTGTTTTAATGGTGCTTATGTTTTTAATCCTCATGATTCAACTTTCCCATCAATTTGTAAAAGAATTCCTTATCAAGATATTGTAAATTTATACACTAATTTTTACGGCACAATGTTAGACTCAGCATATTGTGAAGCTATGAACAATATTTACCTCGATGTTAAAGATCCTTTTTTATTCTTTTTATACAATCCTGGAGAAACAAAATTAATTGTTTCACCAATCGATAAATCATTAAAAGAAGACCCCTTTACATGTGTTTTTCACTTTAAAGAGTACACAAATGACATCAAAGAAAAGATGACAAAATACTGTTTAGATAACTTCAAAAATACCAGAATGAGATTCTGGTTTCATAACGAATATACTGAGTGTTATATAGGCGATATCAATAAAGCCACCGGCATTAAACATGTTGCTGATTTTTATAACATCGATTATGAACACATCATCGTTTTTGGTGATGCCGAAAACGATATTGATATGCTTCAATCATTTACCAATTCTTTTGCGATGAAAAACGCTTTAGAAGATGTTAAAAAATCAGCGCATTTTGTCACAAAAAAAGATAACAACCATAATGGTGTTATCTATGAACTTAAACGTTTTTTAAAAGAAAATAACTAGGCTTTACAGGAGATATTGAGTTTTTTAAGAATATCTCTTTCTTTATCAGAGACACTCGCTTTGAAAGATTTATTAGATAAATAACTTAATTTTCCGCCGACATCATTGAACCTAATTTCGTAAGCAATTAAGAATTGGTAATCATATTTAAAATCTTCTTTAAATAATTTATTAGTTCTAAAATCTCCGTATTTTCCATCGCCAACTAATGGGTGATTTATGGCTTTAAAATGAGCTCTAATTTGATGAGTTCTTCCAGTAATTAACTGGACCTTTACAAGGGAAAATGAATCATTTTGATCAATTACGGAGTACTTAGTTATAGCTTCTTTTCCACCCTCATTTATAGGGGTAACAAAGACCATTCCTTTTTCAGGATCTTTAGCTAATGGAAGATTAATTGTTCCAACTTTTTCAGTTTTTCCAAAGACTAAAGCGAGGTAATATTTTTCAATCTCTTGTTTAGTTTTGAATAAATCCATTAATTCTTGACTGGTTTCAAGATTCTTAGCAAAAATAACTAAACCACTAGTGTTTCTATCAAGTCTATGTGCTGGACCAGGAATATAACCTGCTCCATCATTTTTAAACTCGCCTTTTTGGAAAAGATAAGCTTGAACCTTATTAGTTAAAGTAATGCGCTTTTCATCGCTATCACCGTGAACTAATAAGCCTTTTGGTTTATCGACTATCAAGATGTTTTGATCTTCATAAACAATCTTTAAATCAACTTTAATTGATTCAATATTTTTTGGTTTATTAAAATCAGCAATTTGTTCATCTGTAACATAAATTCGCACAACATCTCCATCTTGAATAATGTAGGATTGTTCGACCCAATGTCCGTTAACTTTTACATCTTTTTTTCTAAATGTTTTATAAATAAAGCTTAAAGGAGCATCATTTAAAAAACGCCTTACGAATTTATCTATTCTTTGATTTGCATTAGAGTAATTAATTTTGATTTCTTTCATATTTAATAATGACATCTCCTTAAAAAATTGTTATAATTTAATCCGCGCATATGGAGAAATACCCAAGTGGCTGAAGGGGCGGGCTTGGAAAGCTCGTAGGCTGTAACAGGCGCGGGGGTTCAAATCCCCCTTTCTCCGCCAGCGATTAAATTACGAAATCTTTAGAGAAATCTAAAGATTTTTTATTTAACTTCATAATTATATAAAATTAATAAACAAATTAAAACCACTTGAGAAATCCCAAGTGGTTTATTTTCATAACTTAGAATTACTTTTTATCGGCGTTATTTGCGCTTACTGTTGAACCAGTAACTGCGGTAGCATCGATAATTACATCGCTATTTTCCATAGCTTCTAAACGTTGCTTTCTTCTGGCTTCTCTTTCGTTATTACGATCTTCGTTTTTACTAGCAAAACTTAATGATAAAGCGAAAATTAAAGCACCAACAAGAACAAAGAAAACCCCTAACCAAGTTAAAGTTAAACCAAAATGAAATGCATTTACTAATGCATCACTTGCACCACTGAAAGGTTTTGCGATTGTGGAATCTGCATAATCGCCAATTAAACCTAAAACGGTACAAACAATTCCAGCCACAAGAAACAAGATCCCAATTAAGAAAGCAACGAATTGCTTGCTTGTAAATTGAGAACGTAAAGTTCTTCTTTTATTTGTTTTATTATTAGTTTCTTGCATTTTTAACACCAAAAACTATTTGTTTTCTGCAGGTTTTTCAGCTGCTTTAGCTTCTTCTCTGGCTTTAGCATTATCCGCGGTTAATTCTTGAATCATCTTTGGATAAATATCTTTCCATTTAGCTTCTGCATCGCTAACAAAGGCACCAACTTTAATGTTGACATCATTGATAACATCTTGGAAATTCTTTCCAGCTGGAACTTGACGTTTGCCATTCATCATTTCGACGGCATCCCATAAGGAATCAAGTGCGTTGGTATAAATTTCATCATTGCAGGTAGCATATTGTCTAATTGTTCCAAGTAAACTTACCAATTTGTTTAAGTCTTGTTGGATAAAATTAGATTGTGGAGTAACTTCTCCATTAGCTTCTTTTCTGGCTTTGTTATATTCATCAAATTGACGGAAAATTTCTCCACCTAAAGCTAATAAAGCGACACCTCTATAGAATCTCTCATCAGCAGCTTTTAAAGCAACAACATTATCTTCAAGCATGTTGGTTTCTTTAGCATGGTTGATGTGAAGAACGATAATTGAATTTAATTCTTCATGAAGTGGGATGACAGCTTCAAAAATCTTAACATTTTGAGCATGATCAACTCTAAGTCCATCAGCAGCCTTTTTAATAACTGTTGATTTATCGCTATAAAAATCCTCACCAAACTTTTCTAATCTCTTTTTAAGTTCAGCACCCTTATCACCATTCTTGTCTAAGAATAATTTTAATGGGGTTTCTAACTTAATTTCGTTGATGATTCCATTTTGTTTGTAATCATAGAACGAAACATCATATGAATCTTTGTTTAATGTATATTCAAGAGTATCTCTTACTAAAGAATTGTAATAAACTAAAGAAACAATTACACGGCTAATAACATTCATAATTTAAATCTTCTCCTTAACTTTATATATTATATTATTATATTATAAAATATCTACTTTTTTTAATTGAAAATATAACGTCCAAGGTCTTTAAAAGACTCTAATTCATATTTAGCATATTTCTTAACTGTTTCAGGAGCCCTTGCCATACAAAAAGAGTTGGCATAAAACTTTTTAAACATTGAAATATCATTTCCGCTATCACCAACAACAGCCACATCTTCCTCATTTAAATTTGCATATTTAATATAATCCGCAACACCTGAAGCTTTATTGCATCCTTTTGGAGTAACCTCAACAACTTGTTCACTCCAACTAGACTCAAGATTTTCGTAAGCACCACGTAAAATTCTATTGATGGCACAGGCTTTTTTCTTTGCTTTATTGCTAAAACCGAAAGCTAACATAATCTTATAAATATGGCCGGTATTCACTTGTTTTTGATAAGCTTCTTCATCATAATGCATCTCTTCTGCGTATATTTTTTGATGGTTTTTATAGATGTTAAAAATAAATTTTCCAACATGCTTAAAACCATTAATGTGAACAAAAGTTCCTTTATCAGTCATAATCATAACGCCAATATTTTTAAACGTTTCGTAACATCCATCAATAATTTCTTTGGCTTCTTCATTTTTGATTTTTTCTTCAAAAACAATCTTGCCACCGCTATAAATTACCGATCCATTGAAACCAATAACAGTGCAATCACGATTAATTTTTTCAATAACTTTTTTGCCGTAATCGATACTACGACCGCTAACTAAGCAAATCTTTCCACCTTTATCAGCAAATTGTTGGAGCAAAAAAAGATTTGCTTCACAAATCATGTTCTTTTTTTCTTTGGGATAAAATAATGTCCCATCTAAATCGGTTGCAATTGCTTTAATCATAAAAGACTTGCCCTTTCGAGCAAGTCTATTTTAACTTATAATTTTACAATTTTAAATAAGTTTATAAAACAACCTTATTGTCGGCTTGAATTAAACCATAGCCTCCGTCAACTCTCTTATAAACCAATGAAATTTTTTCATCGTCTGTATCGAGATATAAATAGAAATCATGTCCGATAGCTTCCATTTGAAGAATAGCATCATCTAAAGTAATTGGCTTTAAATCTAAATTCTTTGTCTTTACAATTGTGTCATTTTCTTCTTCGTCACCATCATTCTTCAATTGTTCGAAAAGGATTGATTTGCTAAGTCCGTCTTGGTCATATTTTCTCTCTAATTTGGTCTTTAATTTTCTCATTTGTCCTTCAAGCTTATCGATTGAAAGATCAACTCCGGCATATAAATCAGGATTCTTAACTTCTGATCTAAAAATCATCTCTTTTGTAAAAATTGTAATCTCGACTTTGGTTATACTTTTATAGGCTGTAACGACCGCTCGACAATTAATCTCTTCGTTTGGGTCAAAATATTTACCCACACGAACAAGTTTGTGTTGAATTGTGTCCGAAATAGCCTTGGTAACCACAATGTTTTTACCAACGATTTGATAGTTCATAATTATACCTCCTACGTAACATCTCTTCTAACTTTATTATATATTAGAAAATAGGATTTGATAATATTATTTTAACAATTTCTTTATAGAATCCACTTCGTCCAACTTTTCCCATGGTAAATCGATATCTGGACGGCCAAAATGCCCATAAGATGCAATATCTTGGTATTTAAAAGATGGATTTCTTAATGAGAATTTCTTGATAATTGCTCCTGGTCTGCAGTCAAAAACCTTATCAATTACATCAAGAATAACTTCATCACTATAATTACTAGTTTTGAAGGTTGAAATATTGATCGATAATGGTTCAGGTTTTCCAATTGCATAGCTCAATTGAATCTCTAATCTATCAGCAACACCAGCTGCAACTAAATTCTTAGCCATATATCTAGCCATATAAGCACCACTTCTATCAACTTTTGAAGGATCTTTACCACTAAATGATCCGCCACCATGACGAGCGCTGCCTCCATAAGTATCAACAATTAATTTTCTTCCAGTAAGACCAGTGTCTCCAGCAGGTCCGCCAATTACAAATTTTCCTGTAGGATTAATTAAAACCTTAAAATCAGTATTTAAACCAAAATCTTCAGCAACTTTCTTCATAATATTTTCATGAATAAATTTCTTAAATTCTTCTTGATTAAAATCAGGATCATGTTGAACTGACATCAAAATAGTGTCGATTCGCAAAGGATTTTGAGAATAATCAATAGTAACTTGGGATTTCATATCTGGTCTAGCATACTTAAATTCACCACTTTTTCTTAACGAAGAAGCGACACGAACCAATTTATGAGCGATGGTAATTGGAAGAGGCATATAACCTTTAGATTCGTTACTTGCATAACCAAACATAATGCCTTGGTCGCCTGCTCCTTCAAGTAATTCGTTGGCATTTTGAACGCCTTGTCTAATATCTGGAGATTGTTCATGAATTAAATTAAGAATTTTTAAAGTTTTATAATTAAAACCTAATTTATCATCATCGTAACCGATTTCCTTAATAACATTTCTAGCAATTTCTTCATAATTTACGTGTGAAACTGTAGTGATTTCGCCTCCAATCAATAAAAATTGGGTAGTTGCAAAACATTCACAAGCTACATAAGCATTATGATCTTCTTTTAAAACTGCGTCCAAAATAGCATCAGCAATTTGGTCACAAACTTTATCTGGATGCCCTTCGCTTACTGATTCACTTGTAAATAAAATTCTTTCATCTTTCATAAATATTTCCTCCATTTTTACAAAATAAAAAGCCTTCCACATTTTATGGAAGGCTTGTTTTTTCCTTGCATCCTTATCGTTCAAAGCGTGGAACACTTTGCTATTAGAAGCACTTACTCAATACTGAGAGTTGCTACCACATTTTTTCACTAAAGATATGTGGTTCCTGATAAGTAGACATACTATATAATTTTAAGACGATTATAGCAAGTTTAATGTTCAGATTTTTGAATCTCTTCAACGGCTAAAGCAAGTTGATGAGGACAAGAATTGTCGCGTGCACCGCACTTTATGTTAAGTAATTTATCGTGAACATCTTGTAAATCCATTCCTATTACTAATGCACGTATTCCACGAAGATTACCACTGCAACCACCAACAACATTTAAATCAACTATTTTATTGGTATCAGTGTCATAAGTAACTGTCATCTCTTGCGAACAAGTTCCGTGACAAATGTGCTTATATGTTTTAATCATTATTTAACGATTTCTCCATAGATTTCGCCAAATGCACAGGCTGCATTGGATTCATCAGTATCAATGTGCATTGCTAAACTGAATTTTGGAGAAACTCTAACAACTGTATCACCAAATACAACTTCTCTACCAGTTCCAGAAATCTTGACATTGATAATATCACCATTCTTTACACCAAATTCTTCAGCATCTGCTGGAGTCATATGGACGTGTCTTTTAGCAACAATACAACCTTCAGTAAGTTCTAATTCAGCTGGTTTTCCATCAACTAAATAATTAGGATTGACGATTTTGATTGGAGCACTTCCAGCAATATCACCAGATTCTCTAACAGGAGCTTTAACTCCTAAAGTTCTAGCATCAGTTGCACTAACTTCAACTTGATTAAATTTTCTAACTGGTCCAAGAATTGAAACGCCAGCGATTGTATGCTTTGGTCCAACTAAATCTAATTTTGTATTACTAGCAAATTGTCCAGGTTGACTAAGCATTTTTTTAGCTTCTAATTCATATCCTTTACCACATAACAACTCAAGAGCTTCTTGAGTCAAGTGTATATGTCTTGCACTTGTTTCGACTAAAATTTTCTTACTCATAATTTTTCTCCTTAAATAACCTTATTTATAATATCACTTTTATTATAGATAATAAAAAAGAATACACATTTTTAATTTTTGAATTTACTTTTGAGGCTTAAAAACTCATAATAAAGCATATGGAAGAAAACAACATCAATTTAAAGGAACTGTTATTCGATGCCATCAAGGCGAAAAACTTCACGAAGGTTCGTGAAATTTTTGACACGTATCCAAATATTGATATTGCTGATAGTGTCAACGAAATCGATCCAGAAAACGCTGATGACATCCATTATTTAGTTTATGTATTTAAAATTATTAAACCATCTTTTAGTAGTGAGTTTTTTAGTGAATTAGATACTGAAATCCAAGAAAAATTAATTACATATTTAACCAACGAACAAGTCGGAATTCTTGTTCAAGAATCAGCAAACGATGAGTTAGCAGATTTCTTAGAAGAACGGCCTGCTAATGTCGTTGCAAAAGTTTTAAAAAATACAAAACCAGATCAAAGAAAAGAAATTAATCAACTTTTAGGTTATAAAGATGATACTGCTGGAGCCATCATGACTACTGAGTACATCACTTTATTTGAAGACACTAAAGTTAAAGATGCTTTGAACACAATCCGTCAAGTTGGAAAAAATGTTGAAACTGTTTATACATTGTTTGTTAGAAATAAAAAGTTCGATTTAATTGGTGTTTTAAATCTTGATGATTTAGTTTTTGCTCAAGCCGATGAAGTTTTAGGAAATATTTGCGACAAAACTTTTCAAACCGTTGATGTCAACACTGATGAAGAAGAAGTTGCTCAAATTTTCAAAAGATACGATTTAAACGCTATCGCTGTTGTTAACGAAGATAAAAAGTTAACTGGTATTATCACAATCGATGATATCGTCGATGTTATCGAAAAAGAAAATACAGAAGATATTGAAGCCATGGGTAAAGTTGCTCCTTTAAAGGACAGCTATATGGACACTCCAATCGCCAAATTGGCCATGAAATGTTTACCTTGGTTACTTGTATTAATGGTTTTAAGTATTGGATCAATTGCTTTACAAAATCAATTCCAATTCTTAATTGGTACTTTAACTGCAATTTCAGTTTTCTTAACTACAATTTGCGATACTGGAGGAAACTCTGGTTCACAATCTTCAACCTTAGTTATTAGAGGACTTGCAACACACGATTTTGAACTCAATGCTAAAGGATTCTTTAAAGTTTTATGGAAAGAATTTCGTGTTGCCTTAATCGTCGCTTCTATCGCTGCAGTCTTCACTTTTGGATTCTGCATGTTCTTATTTGCTGTTCGTATCGTTGTTATTCCAGAAGAATTCATTACAAATAATACTAATAACGAAGCTACATGGTTAATTTGGCTATCATTAGCTGGCAGTGTTTCAATAACATTATTTATCACAATTATCATTTCCAAACTTCTTGGTGTTTGTATGCCATTCTTGGTTAGCAAAATGAAACTTGATCCAGCCGTTGTTGCTGGTCCAGTTATTACAACTATCATGGATTTAGTATCCTTATCATTATATTTCTCCATATTGCTTGGTGCCTTTGCAATATTTGGTTGGACAATAGGTTAATTTATCTTTATTTTTTAAAAATTCTTTGATATATTAGTAAAGCACGCGAGAATGGCGGAACTGGTAGACGCGCACGTTTAAGGGGCGTGTGGGGCAACTCATACGGGTTCGATTCCCGTTTCTCGCACCAGTGTGCAAATTAAAAGCTTAATGCAAATGCATTAAGCTTTTTTCTTGTTTTTATCAATATCCCCTGCAAAGACCCCTTCTTTTTAGAATTTGGAGTCGTCTGTTTGGTTCAATATCTTCATTTGTGGCTTAACCACTTTCTTAACATTTCCATCAATAAATGGATTTCTTAAGTGAGCCTTTTCGATGAGTTCTAAGAATGGATATTTACCACCCATCTTTAATAACTTAATATATTTCTTCCAGGCTTTTTCTCTATTCTTATCCATTTCGCATTTGAATTGAAGAGCTAAAACTTGAGCTAATGTATAATCAATATAATAGAAAGCAACAGCATAAATGTGAGATTGTCTGATCCATTGGTGTCCACTTGCTAAATATGGGAAACCTTCATAATTCTCCCATGGACGATATTCTTTATCAATTTTAGCCCAATAAGCACATCTTTCTTCATGAGTAGCTTCTGGATGTTCATAAACCCAATGTTGGAAATCATCAACTTCAACACCATAAGGAAGGAATGAAATAGCTCCAGATAAATGGCTAAATTCATATTTATCAGCTTGATCACCAAAGAAATCTTGCATATAAGGATAAGCAAAGAATTCCATGGACATTGAATCAATTTCACAAGCTTCAAGAGTTGGCATTCTATAGGCAGGAACCCAAATCTTACTACCTAAATATCCTTGGAAAGCATGTCCTACTTCATGAGTTAAAGTGTCGACATCTTGGCTAGTTCCGTTGCTATTTGCAAAGATAAATGGAGCCTTATATTTTGGCATATAAGTCATATATCCTCCGCCTCTTTTACCGGCTTTAGCATCTAAATCCATAAGATCGCTATCAATCATAAAATCGAAGAATTTACCACTTTCAACACTCATATCGTGGTACATATGTTGTGCTTGTTTAACAAGGAAAGTACTATCGCCAATTGGTTTAGCATTTCCACTATTAAATTGAAGATTGTAATCAACGAAAATTGGTTTTTTAATACCAATACGTTTGATTTGTCTCTTTGCTAATTTAGCAACTTCAGGGACAACATCTTTCTTAATTTGTTCTCTATAACCTTCGACCATTTCGGCATTATAATCTAACCTGCCTAATCTTAAATAGCCAAAATCAACATAATTTTTATAGCCCATTTTTTGAGCCATTTTAGTTCTAACTTTGACGAGTTTATCGTAAATTTCACCAAATTCTTTATCGTGTTCTTCAATAAAACCGAAAGATAATTTAGCAGCTTCAATACGTGTATCTCTATCCTTATCACTTAAGTATTTACCCATTTGTGAAAGATTTAAAGTTTCACCTTTATATTCAATCTTTGCACTAGCCATAAGCTTTTCATATTGAGTAACAAGTTTATTTTCTTCAATACATTCAGGAATAATCTTTTCGTCAAAACACTTTAATGAAGATTCGGCCATATCAAAATAATGTTTGCCAATCTTTTCTTCTAAAAAAGCTCTATATTTTGATGCTAATAAAGCTTTATCAAAAGCTTGTGAATAAGAACTAAGAACTGGTCCTACTTCATCAACTTTTTCCATTGCTTTTTCATATTTTTTATCAGTTGTATTAATAGAATTTCTAATAGAAATTACTGTTGTATTAGTTTCGATAATATCAGAAAGTTTAAAAAACTTTTTGACAACTTTTAAAGCTTCTTTTTCATCCTTTGCACCATTCAACTCATCAACTAAAACTTTAATCTTTTCCCCAATCTTTTTAACGTTAGGGATTCTTAATGGGAATTCTTCAAATTTCATACATTCTCTCCTTTATTTAATTTGTTCCTTTTCTTTTATCTTAAAGATGGTTTTAATCCATCTTGTCATAAACAAATTTCTCCAATAATTATACGCCACTACATAACTATTATATAGTTGTGTTTCTTCCATGTAGCCGTTATTTAACTCATTAATTGATGAAAATAAAGCATCAATTTCTTCCTTGTTATTTATTCTTTTTTGATTCGTATAAATAAGTTTAATTTCTTTTGTCAATTCTCTTGTTTCAGTAAATTTATTACCAAATTCTTTGTAAGATAAAAGTGAATACGACTTCTCAGAAAAATGATCAATAAATTCATTCAAAACTTTTTGTTTCATGGCACTTTCGCCTAATAATTTAATTGTTTTTGCCATACATTCTTCTTTTTGAAAAATAAAAATACTGATTGTTTCAGTAGATTTTTTAATTTTTTTATTAAAAATATGCATGAAATAGCACGAAACAATCACAAAAACGATGTAACTTATTACTAAGACAATCGCAATGCAAATAAGTATGTGATACCACTCAATTTTAAACGCAGCTAAGACGATTAAGGAAAAATTCATAAGTCTATTTTAGATTGTTCTTAAAAATTAGTCTATCAAAATAATAAAACACCCTGTTTCTTGTCGCAAAAATCAATTTTAAATAGATTTTCCTTCAAATTGTTGCGTAAATATGCTTGATTTTTGCTATATCAAAAGTATTTTGATATAATAATCTTCCGAGGTAATATTATGGGAAAACAAATTATCGCAATTATGTATGACTTTGATAGGACATTAGCAACTGAAGATATGCAAAATTTTGGTTTTATCAAAGATATGGGAATGACTCCTGACCAATTTTGGAGCAAAACTCAAGAATTTTGTTCAAATTATGACGTTGATAAAATTTTAGGTTACATGTACATGATGATTAAGACCGCTAAAGAAAAAGGCGTTGCCTTAACTAGAGAATATTTATATGGAACTGGAAAATTAATTAAATTTTACGATGGCGTCACCACTTGGTTCAAACGTATTAACGAATACGCTAGTACTCGTGGTTTAATCATCGAACACTATTTAATTACAAGTGGAAACAAAGAAATTATTGAAGGAACTAGTATCGCTAAAGAATTTAAACAAATCTTCGGATGTGAATATTTATATGACAAAGAAACTAAATTAGCTTATTGGCCAAAAACAATGATCAATTATACACAAAAAACTCAATATGTTTTCCGTATTTCAAAAGGTGCAATCACTGATAATGACGACAAAAAGGTCAATGAAAAGACACTTAAAAGACGTATTAAATACGAGAATATGATTTATTTAGGCGATGGACTTACAGATGTTCCTGGAATGATTGTTGTTAAACAAAACGAAGGACATTCAATCGCTGTTTATCCAAAAGGCATGAGAGATAAAGTTTCATCTTTATTTGAAGATGGAAGAGTCGATTATATCGCTAAAGCCGATTATTCAGTCAATGGTGAACTTGAAAAAATCGTCCATTTAATCATCGATTCAATTAGTATTCGCACTCAATTAGATAGTAGACAGGAGAAGACAAAGGCCAGTTTATGATCTATGGCTTATTATTGATGTCTGGAACTGGGAATCGTCTCAGTCCAAACTCATATAAACAGTATATAAAAATCAACGGAATTGATTTGTTTTTATATTCTTTAAACACTTTTTTGTCTTGTGATTTAATTGATGAAATCGTTTTGGTTGTCGATGAAAATCATCCTGATTATGTCAAAAAAATTGTCGACAAATTAAATGCAAAAAAGAAGATTTATATAACAACTGGGTCAGATACAAGACAAAAAAGTGTCTTTAATGGCCTAAAATTCTTAAAAACACTCGATAAATGCTCAGAAGTTGTAATTCACGATGCTGCACGTCCACTTCTTAGTTTAGAGACTTTAAAAGAGTGTATTGAAGGGCTAAAAGAAGCTGATGCTGTTTCAGCTTACATCCTTTCTCAAAACTCTTTGGTTTATGCAGAAGCTAAAGATTATTCAATAAACTACTTAAATCGTAATGAAATATTGCAAATTCAAACACCACAATGCTTTAAATTTGATATAATATTCAACGTTCATGAGAATGCTATTAAAAATAAAATTTTTAATTCTTCTGATGATTTGCAGTTAGTCAAAGGTTTAGGTGTTAATGTCAGTTTAGTTAAGGGTAGTAAACTTAACTTCAAAGTTACAGACTCTACTGATTTAGAAATCCTAAAGAAACTATTGGCGAAGTGAGGTCTTATGAATTTCGATGTTTCTTTTAAAGAAGGCGATATAATTCAAGGGATTGTCACATCAATTAAAAAATACGGTGTATTCTTTAGTTTTGATGGAGGCTATATTGGATTACTTCACATCAGCGAAATTTCAAACAGCTTCGTTAACGATATTTCGAAGGGATTTGCACTAGGGGATTGTGTAAACCTAAAAATCCTTACAATCGACAATGAGAATAAATTTCTCAACGTCAGTTTAAAACAGGTCAGTTCTGATCTAAACAACATCCAAGATTTTGGTCCAAGCAAAAAAATAACTTCTTATCTTAAGGAAACTGATTTCTCCAAATTAGCGAAATCTCTTCCCGATATGATTAAAAAGGAGTTAGAGAGGGAAAAGTATGAAAATTGAAGTTGGCTTTGATTATTTAGGAAAGGGAAATCTAGTTAGTTTTGAGAAGTATCAAAAAAAGGTTACTGAAATCAATGAAATGATTAAAAACAGAACCGGACTTGGTGCTGAATTTCTAGGTTGGTATGATTATCCTAGTAAAATCGATGAAAAAGTTATTAAATCAATCGAAAGTAAAGCGAAAGAATTTCGCGATAATTACGATGTTTTAGTTGTTTGTGGTATTGGTGGATCCTATTTAGGTCCTCGTGCTGCTATTGAAGCAATTAATGGAATTCCATCCAGCGATAAGATGGAAGTTATATATTTAGGAAATTCTTTAGATTCAAATTATGTTGATAGCAACATTAATTATTTAAAGAATAAAAAATTCTGCGTTTGTGTTATCTCAAAATCAGGTACCACTACTGAAACTGCTGTTTCATTCAGAATTTTAAAGAATTTGCTTAAACAACAATTAGGTAAAGATTATGGTAAAGCAATTGTTGCTATTACCGATGAAAGTAACGGAGCACTTAGAGCTGAAGTTAAATCTGAGCACTATGTTGCTTACGATTTACCACGTGATATTGGCGGTCGTTATTCAGTTATGACACCAGTTGGATTATTTCCAATGGCTGTTGCCGGAATCAATATTCGTGAATATTTAGATGGTTTAAAACAAGGCCAAATCGATTTTGATAACGATAAAATCGAAGAAAACCCTGCTTATCAATATGCTGTTGAAAGATTTTTCTTATACACAAAGAAAAATTATCCAGTCGAAATGTTAGCAATGTATGAACCTCGTTTAACTAACTTAAAAGAATGGTGGAAACAATTATTTGATGAAACTGAAGGAAAAGATGGCAAAGCTGTTCTTTGTGCTTCAAGCATTTTCACCACTGATCTTCATTCATTAGGTCAATTTATTCAAGAAGGCAGCAAAGTTCTTTATGAGACAATCGTTTATATTACAAAGCCAAATAAAGATATTGAAGTACCATTCTGTGATGATGATAGTGACGGAATTAATTACCTTGCCGGTAAAAAATTAAGCTTCATAAATCATAAGGCTTATGTTGGTACTCTTAAGGCTCATTCTGAAAGCGGAAATGTACCAAATATTACCATCACTTTAGATGAAATGAATGCTAAAAATTTAGGTTATTTCTTCTATTTCTTTATGAAGGCTTGTGCGATGAGTGCGTATTTAAATAAGGTTAACCCATTTAATCAACCAGGCGTTGAAGTCTACAAAAAGAATATGTTCCACCTTCTCGGCAAAAAAGGCTATTAGTAACATTTATAGAAGTTGTTTTTCCCAAATTATTTATTGACATAAAAAGTCGCTTTTGATATATTATGTAAGCACGCGT
>CAYQCJ010000023.1:0-1390 GCA_964416025.1 uncultured Staphylococcaceae bacterium
TTGAGGTTTTGGAAGGCTTACAAGCTGTTAGATTAAGACCTGGTATGTACATTGGAACTACAAGTAGTGTTGGTTTACACCACCTTATTTGGGAAATTGTTGATAATGGTATTGATGAAGCTTTAGCTGGCTTCTGTGATGAAATTGATGTTAGCATCAACGAAGACAACACAATTACTGTTAAAGATAATGGTAGAGGTATTCCTGTTGATATCGTTTCTAAAACTGGTAGATCAGGTGTTGAAACTGTTTATACAAAACTCCACGCAGGCGGAAAATTCGGCCAAGGTGGCGGATATAAAGTAAGCGGCGGACTTCATGGTGTTGGTGCATCAGTTGTTAACGCTTTATCAACTTGGTTAGATGTTACTGTTCATAAAGATGGTGGAATTTACCATATTCGTTTTGTGAATGGTGGAACTCCAGAAGGAAGTCTTGAGCGAATTGGTGATTGTACAGATCACGGCACTACTGTCACTTTCTTACCAGATCCAACAATTTTTAAAGAAACAACAGTTTTTAGTTATGAAACCGTAAAAAATAGATTAAGACAAATGGCTTTCTTAAATAAAGGCATTCGTATTACTTTAGTTGATAAACGTACACAACCAAATTTAACTGATACATTTAAATTCGATGGTGGTATTAAAGAATATGTTGCTTATATGAACCGTAATGCTACGAAATTAACTGAAGATATTATTTATTGTGAAGGTGCTCAAAGATTTGATGATAATGGCAAAATGGAAGACATTATTGTTGAGGTCGCTATGCAATATAATACTGGTTATAGTAACAGTGTTTTATCATTCTGTAACAATGTTTCTACCGGCAATGGTGGTATGCACGTTGAAGGATTTAACCTAGCTTTGACAAGGGTTTTTAACAATTATGCTCGTGATAGCAAGATCTTAAAAGACAACGATAAAGAGAGATTAAATAGTGATGATATGTATGAAGGTTTAACAGCTGTTATTTCTGTTAAGCATCCAAATCCACAATACGAAGGACAAACCAAAGGTAAATTAGGAAACCTTGAAGTTAAAAAGATTGTTTCTAATGTTTTTGGTGAACAACTTGAAAGATATTTACTTGAACACAAACCAGAAGCTATCGCTATCGTTAGCAAAATGAAATCCGCTTACGATGCTAGACTTGCTGCTCGTGCTGCTAAAGATAATGTTAGACGTAAAAACGGACTTGAAATGACTACTCTTCCAGGAAAATTAGCTGATTGTATTTCTAATAATCCTGAAGAATGCGAATTATTCATTGTTGAAGGTAATTCTGCAGGTGGTAGTGCAAAGCAAGGTAGAGATAGTAAAACACAAGCAATTTTACCTTTAAGAGGAAAAATTCTTAATGTTCAAAAAGCACAAATGCATCGTAT
>CAYQCJ010000023.1:1490-19371 GCA_964416025.1 uncultured Staphylococcaceae bacterium
AATAATGCAAAGTTCGTTAAGAACCTTGATATATAAAAAGAAGGGGGATTGGCAATGGAAAACGAAGAAAAAAAGAATAATGGCGTAGTTGATACTGACGCCGAACAAGACGAATTAAACCAAGAAAACGCTTCTTTAGAAGCTGGTATTAGAGCTGAGACAGTCGATACTGAAATTGTTGGTCAAGTTAGGGATTCCTTCCTTGATTATGCTATGTCAGTTATTGTTTCACGTGCTATACCTGATGTTAAAGATGGATTTAAACCTGTTCATAGAAGAGTTGTTTATGGAATGTTTGAAGCTGGATACACTAGCGACAAACCATATGTAAAATGTGCTAAGGTTGTCGGAGACGTCATGGGTAAATATCACCCACACGGCGACTCGGCAATTTACGATACTTTAGTTAGATTAGCTCAACCTTTCTCAATGAGATATCCTCTTGTTGATGGACACGGAAACTTTGGTAACATGGATGGAGATGGCGCAGCTGCTTACCGTTATACTGAATGTCGTTTAAATAAAATGGCTTTCGAAATGGTTAGAGATATCAACTGCAACACCGTTCCTTTTGTTCCGAACTACGATGGTTCGCTTGAAGAACCACAAGTTCTTCCTTCTAGATTTCCAAATTTACTTGTTAATGGTAGTGATGGTATTGCTGTCGGTATGGCAACAAAACTTCCAAGCCACAACTTAAACGAAGTAATTAATGGAATTATTGAATATAGTAAAAATCCAGATATCACCGTTGAAGAGCTTATGAAATTCATTAAAGCTCCTGATTTTGCTACAGGTGGCGTGATTTATGGATTAGGTGGAATTAGAGATGCTTATACTACTGGTAGAGGCACTTTTAGAATTAGATCAAGATGTAAAATTGTTGAGGAAGCTAATGGTAAGAGCAAAATTGTTGTTACTGAAATTCCTTACCAAGTTAGAAAAGCCGATTTAGTTGCTAAAATTGGTGAATTAGCAAGAGACAAAGTTATTGATGGTATTACTTCAATTAAAGATTACTCAAAAGCTGATGTTAATATTGAAATCGAATTAAGAAGAGACGTCGTCCCTTCAGTAATTCTCAACCAATTATTTAAAAATACTCAATTAGAAATTAGTTTTGGTTGTATTAACCTTTGTATTGTTAATGGCGAACCAAAAGTTCTTTCTTTAAAGGAAATGATCGCTTATTACCTTGATTTCCAAATTGATGTTATTGTTAGAAGAACAACTTTCTTAAAAGCTAAAGATGAAGCAAGAGTCAATATTGTTGAAGGTTTATTATTAGCTCACGATAATATCGATGAAGTCATCGCATTAGCTAAAGCTAGCAAAAATGCTCAAGATTTAATCGAACAATTAATGAAGAGATTCTCCTTAAACGAAGAACAAGCTAAAGCAATTGCTGCTATGACAATTTCAAGATTAACTGGTCTTGAAACTCAAAAATTATTAGATGAAAAGGCTTCTTTACTCGCTAATATTTCTGAATACAATAGAATTTTAAGTTCAAAAGAGAACCAATTAAATACTGTTATTACTGAACTTCAAGAAGTTGGAAGAAAATTCGGCGATGAAAGAAGAACAACAATTGATAATTCAATTTCAAGTGTTGAAGATGCTGATTTAATTCCTGTCGATGATATTGTTATTACCTTAACTCAAAATGGTTATATTAAGAGAGTTTCAACATCAGAATTCAAGACTCAAAATAGAGGCGGAATTGGTGTTAAAGGTATGACAATTTATAACGAAGATGAAGTTAATAAAATTGTTTATGTTTCAACTCATGATGACATTTTATTCTTCTCAAATTTAGGAAGAATTTATCGTAAGAAAGGTTTCGAAATTCCAGAATCAAGTAGGATTGGCAAGGGAATTCCAGCTTTGAACTTACTTAACCTTGATAAAGAAGAAACAATTGTTGCTATGATTAGCGTCAAAGATTATAACGATAAATATTTATTATTTGTTACTAAAAACGCAATCGTTAAGAGAACAAAATTAGACGAATTTATAAGAATTAATTGTAATGGTAAATATGCTATTACCTTTAAAGAAGACGATAACTTATTTGATGTCAAAGTTACTGACGGAACAAGCAAGATCTTAATTGCTTCTAACGTTGGTCAATTATGTATGTTCGAAGAGAATGAAGTTAGAGTCATGGGAAGAACTGCTGCTGGTGTTAAAGGCATGAATCTTAAAGATGGATATGTAGTCGGAGTTGCCACAAGTCTTGAAGGCGACAAAGTCTTAGTCCTTTCTGAACTTGGACTTGGAAAACTTTCTCCAACTGAAGATTATCGTTTAACTCATAGAGGATCAAGTGGTGTTAAAACTATAAAAATCACTGCAAAGACCGGCTCTTTAGTTAGTATGAGAGTTGTTAATGGCGATGAAGATTACTTAGCAATTACCAATGCTGGAACAATTGTTAGAAGTGAAATTTCTCAAGTTAGAGAATGTGGACGTAACTCAATTGGCGTAAAGATGATTAATTTACGTGATAAAGAATCTGTCACAAGTTTCACAGTTTTACCTCACACAGTAGAAGAACCAATTATTGATGAAACTACTAAAGAAATCGAACCTCAAGAAACAGAAGATGCTGAGCCAACTGAAAATGCTGGATCAGATGAAGATAAGGAATAAATGAAAGTCTTAATCAATACAGATCTTTCAAATAAACAAACTTTCGAAGTCGATAGATTAAGAAAGAATTTTAAAGGAGCTCTTGAAATGCAAAACGAAATGTATTCGACGCATTTCAAAGCTTCTTTTTGTTCCGTTGCTCAATTTTTCTCACTTAATGAGGTAAGTATGTTCGAACTTGAGAAGAAGGATAGAACGGTTAAATATGTGATCGCTTTATTATTCCAAGAAGATGATAGTGCTGGAGAAATTATTCTTAAACAAAGCATGAATAAAACTCAATATTCCTATGCAATCCCCACTAATTTTATAAATATGATCAATGCTTATGATGCTGTTATTGCTCCTAGTTTAGAGGCAAAAAAGTATTTAATAGGCAGCGGGATTACAGTTCCAGTTTATGTTTATAATGGTGGAATTAAAATGACTAAGTTCGATTTACGTAAAAGTTTAACAAAAAATATATGTTATCGATATTTAGGTTTTAATGAAGGCACAAAGTTAATGACAACCGTATTAAAACATGACGATTTTGAAGCGTTTGATAGAGTCATCGAACTTGCAAAGAGGTTTCCAAATTTTAAAATTATTGCTTTAACACAAAACTTAAACAAAAAAATCAAAAAGATGGGTAAAAAACTTCCTTCAAATGTCCTTCTTACGCAATTGTTGGAAAATGATGTTTATTGTTCAGCGATGTACAATGCTGAAGTGTTTGTAAATCTTGGTTCATCATATGGCGCAATTATACAAACATACGAAGCTATGGCAAGTTTTACCCAAGTTTTTAGTCTTTATCAATCAACATTTAGCGATATTACAATTGATAAAAAAACCGGGTATGTTTATAATGATTTTGCTTCATTATTAAATGGAATAGATAGTTTTTTAAATAAATCCCTTCCATCATTGGTTGAAGCAGAGTTTGAATATGTATCGAAATTTAGTATTCAAAATTCAGGTAAACAATTAATTAGTATTTATAAAGAAATCGGAGGAAATATAGTATGATCGATTTAAATTTTATATTAAATAACAGAGACGCAGTCAAAGAGGGTTTAAAAAAGAAAGAATTCGAAGCCGATATTGATGGTCTTTGCGACATGGTTTTGGAAAAGAGAAAAATCCAAAAAGAAGTTGAAGATAACAAAGCTCAACAAAACAAATTATCAAAGTCAGTTCCACAAGTTAAAAAAGAAGGCGGAGATGTTAATGCCATCTTTGCTGAAGTTAAATCTTTAGCAGCTGCCAATAAGGAATTTGAAGTTAAACTTGAAAAATTAGAAAAACAAATTGATGTCATTTGGTTTGCTTTACCAAATTTACCTGATCCAGATTTAGTTGGTGGTGGTAAAGAAAATAACAAGCCAATTTTCTTCTTTAAAGATCAACCAAAGTTCGATTTCCCTATCAAATCCCACGTGGAATTGGCAGAATCACTTGGTTTAATTGATTATGAAAGAGCTGCAAAAGTTAGTGGTCACGGAACATGGTTCTATACAAATTTAGGAGCTCGTTTAGAGTGGGCTTTATTAAATTTCTTCATTGATACACACCTTGCAGATAACTTTACATTTATGTTACCTCCACACATTTTAAACTATGAATCCGGCTTTACTGCTGGTCAATTCCCAAAGTTTGAAGATGATGTTTTTGCTTTAAAAGGTCTTGAACCATTTAAATTTATGCTTCCAACAGCCGAAACTGCTTTAGTTAATTACTATAGAGGCGAAATTTTAAACGAAGAAGATCTTCCAAAGAAATTCTTTGCTTATACACCATGCTACCGTAAAGAAGCTGGTGCTTATAGAGCTGAAGAAAGAGGAATGATTAGAGGATACCAATTCAATAAAGTTGAAATGGTTGAATATACTACTGATACCGATAGCGATAGAGGTTTTGAAGAATTAGTTGAGAAAGCTAAGAAATTAGTTGAACTCTTAGGTCTTCACTTCAGAGTTTCAAAATTAGCTGCTGCTGATGTTTCTCACTCAATGGCTAGAACTTATGATATCGAAGTATTCCTTCCATCATTAAATATTTATAAAGAAGTTTCTAGTGTTAGTAATGCTCGTGATTACCAAGCTCGTAGAGGTATGATGAGATATAAAGATAAAGATGGAAAAGTCCATTATTGCCATACTTTAAATGGTAGTGGATTAGCCACCAGCCGTGTCTTCCCAGCAATTCTTGAACAATATCAACAAGCTGACGGAAGCGTTTTAGTTCCAGAAGTATTACAAAAATATATGGGCGGAATTAAAGTTTTAAAACCAATCAAGAAATAATTTAGATTATTTTAAAATTTGAAAAGAGGTTTTATAAGACCTCTTTTTATATGCATAAAATAACAAATGTTTTCAAAATCCCTTGCCAATCCCCCTTCTTTTTCAAATTTTAAAAGAAATTTTGTTCATTTTCTATAAGAATTTATATAAAAACTATCGACTAAATTACACGAAATAAAATCGATAGTGTAACAAGGTAAATATTTGATATAATAATAAAGCCATCGCAATTTATACTTTCGAACCAGGTCAGGATGGGAACATAGCAGCCTTAAGAAAATCTATAAATGTGCGATGGTTTTATTTTACAAAAACTATGAAAAAAACCGATGAATACTACATGTTAGCCGCTTTAAAAGAAGCGAATCTTGCTTTAATTGCTGATGAAGTCCCAATTGGCTGTGTTTTAGTCAATGAAGAAGGAAAAATTATTGCTAAGGCTCATAACAAAAAAGAAGAAAAGATTGATGTATCGGCTCATGCAGAGATTTTATGTCTTAAAAAAGCTAGCAAAAAAGAAAAAAATTGGCGATTAAATAATTGCACTTTATATGTGACTCTTGAACCATGTTTAATGTGTGCAAGTGCTATTATTCAATCGCGCGTCAAAAGAGTGGTTTTTGGGGCAAAAGAACCAAACACTGGCTCTTTTGGATCTCACTTAGACGCTTCACAATTAGAAAATTCAAATATTGAAGTAAGTAGTGGAATTTTAGAGGAAGAATGCCGTAATATTTTACAAAATTTCTTCAAAGGACACCGCAACAAAAAATAATTTTTTTACACTGTCTATAATCTTTGAAAATAAGCCTCCAATGCTCTATACTAAAAATAATAAAAAACGGAGGATTTTTGATGCTCGAATTAGTCAATATTTACAAAGATTATTACATCGACAAAAAACCTTTTCATGCGCTTAAAAACATTAATTTATTTTTCCCTAAAAATGAATTTTGTGCAATTTTAGGCCCATCTGGATGCGGAAAAACTACAACTTTAAACATTATTGGTGGATTAGACAGATATACAAAAGGCGATTTAGTTATTGAAGGAAAATCAACTAAAACTTTTACAGATAAAGATTGGGATAATTACCGTAATAAACGTATCGGTTTTGTTTTTCAATCCTATAACTTAGTGCAACATTTAACAATTCTTGATAATGTTGTTTTGTCATTAACAATCGGCGGAATGAATGCTAACGAAAGAGTTCAAAAAGCCAAAAAAGCCCTTGATGACGTTGGATTAGAGGGTCTTTACAATAAGAAACCAAACCAATTATCTGGAGGACAAATGCAAAGAGTTGCTATTGCAAGATCTTTAGTTAATGATCCAGAAATTATTTTAGCTGATGAACCAACCGGTGCTCTTGATAGTGTTACTAGTCTTCAAATTATGGATATTTTGAAAGAAATTAGTAAGACTAAATTAGTTATTATGGTTACACATAATGAAGATTTAGCAGATAAATATGCAGATAGAATCATTACTTTTAAGGATGGTGAAATTACTAGCGATACAAAAAATAACGAGCCTGAATTAAAAGAAAAAGAAAAACAATATTACGATGAACTTCAAGGGAAAATCATCAACCATTTAAAGGTTTATGATGAGAAAGATAAAACCCAAAGAAAAGAACTAAAAGAAGAGCATAAAAAAGAGAAAACATCGATGTCTTTCTGGACTGCTTTTAAGTTATCTTTGAAGAATATTAATAGTAAAAAAGGTAGATCAATTTTAACTGCAGTTGCTGCCAGTTTTGGTATTATTGGTGTCGCCTTAGTTTTAGCCACTAATAACGGTTTTAATATGTATATGAACCGTATCGAATCAGAAACCGCTTCATCTTTACCAGTTTCAGTTTCAAGTTACACAATTACTTATCAAAGTTACAATGCTGGAGATTATAATCAATCAACAACTTTCCCAAGCGATGAAGAAATTTACCCTTATGTAAATATGAATAACGATACTAATGCTACCGTTAAATACAATTCTTTCACCAGTAAATATTTAAATTATCTTGATAAATTAAGAGATGAAGATGGATTATTAAACGATTATTTGGTTAATTACAATTCAAATTATAGATATCACTTAACAACCGAATTTCCTGCTCCTATTAAAGAAGAAAACGGAACCAGTAGTACATATCAAGTAGTAAATACTGCGGCATCTACTGGAAATATCAATAGTTTTATTGGATCCGTTACTGGTTTACCAACAACTGTTTTCCATGAATTATACGGCCAAGAAGAATATATTACTCAGACATATGATGTTATTGCTGGAGATTATCCAACAGCGAAGAATCAATTTGTTTTAGTTGTTGATAATACCAACTCAATTTCTTTCTCAAGTTTAAGAAGATTGGGATTTTATGCAAGTAGCGATGAACAAGAAGATGTCCAAGATTTAGCTTCTTCAAAACACGTTAAACCTATTAGTTGGAAAGATGTTTTAGGCAAAAAATATAAAATATTCCCATTCGATCAATATTATGATCAAGTTGGTTTAGGTGATAGCGGAACTGCACCATATTACTACAAAGCAAAATTATTAAATACCGATGGATCAATTAATAATCAAGCCATGTATGAGAGCGATTATGGTATGGAATGTGAAATTGTTGGTATTTTAAGACCAAAGAAAACATCGACCTTATCAACAATGGCTAACGGACTTTGTTACACTAAAGAACTCCAAGATTATATGGTTTCTCTCAATAACAATAGTAATTTAGCAAAAAACATTACTTCTTCATGGGAATTAAAAGACGGAAAAACTAGAACTGACGTTGCAAAAGATCTAAGTGCTTTATTTAAAGAAGAAGAAACCGCTAATTTCACTAAGAATTTGAACACTCTTATCGGAAATGATTTTGATATTCATAATTTTTATTGGGATTCGACAATGAGTGTCAGTAGTTTTATGGCTTATGCAACGTATGAAGGATTAAGTTTGATTCCTGATGAATTAAAAGAAATAAGTTTACAAAACATGACTGAAGTCTCGACTTATATGTTAAAAGCGTTCTTACCTTCAACTAGTGACTCTGATTTTATAAAAGCAATTATTGGCTTGTCGGCCTATGCTAATACGTATTCGGAAATTAATAGTTTAGTTATTTTCCCTAAAGATTTAACGAGTAAATCTAGCTTATTAGCTGCTTTAGATTCATTTAACGAAATTAAACAAGGTGATGTAAATCACGCTTCAAGTAAATTAGAGCAAGTTCAGTACACTGATTACGTAACTGAATTTACTAGTTCAATTTCGCAAATGATTACCATCATTTCAGCTGTTTTAATTGTTTTTGCTTCTATATCTTTGGTTGTTTCTTGCGTTATGACTGGTATTATTACTTATAATTCGGTTATTGAAAGAACTAAAGAAATTGGTATTTTACGTGCGATTGGAGCTAGAAAGAAAGATGTTGGGCGATTATTCCAAGCCGAATGTGTCTTAATTGGTGCATTTAGTGGACTGATTGGTTGCTTGGTTTCTTATTTCTTAACGATTCCAATAAATCAAATATTAAATGCAATCTATCCAACGTATGGATTAGGAAGCATCGCAACACTTAATATTTATCATGTATTAGTGCTTGTCGCAATATCTGTATTGTTATCATTCTTAAGTGGTTTATTGCCTGCTAGATTAGCTGCTAAGAAAGATCCTGTCGAAGCCTTAAGAAGTGAGTAGTAATGAAAAAGAAAACAACAATAAAAGAAAATATTTGGCGCAAACCAAAGAATATTACACGTTATAAAGCTGATTATGATATTGGATTATCTCATAAACAAGTTGATAAACGCCTTGCTGATGGTTTAATTAACAAAAGCAAGAATAAGAGTTCAAATACTTATTGGCACATTATTGCCAAGAACCTTTTTACATTCTTTAATATCTTACTTGTCATAATTGGCGTAATTCTTTTATCTTTTCAACTTTATTCAAGTTGTGTTTTCTTAATCATTCTTCTTTTAAATTTAGGAATTGGTTTAGTTCAAGATATTCGAAGCAAAAGACTTCTTGATAAACTATCTTTATTAAACAAGGAAAAGACTTTGGTTGTTCGTGATGGAATCGAAACTGAAATTTGGCCAGACGAATTAGTTCTTGATGATATCGTAATTTTACGTGATGGCGATCAAATTCCTTGTGACTCTATAGTTGTTTTTGGAAATTGTAGTGTAAATGAAGCTTTAGTAACTGGTGAATCTTTACCATTAAATAAAAAGAAAGGCGACAAGATTTTAAGTGGAACCTATATTTCTCATGGAAGAATTTTTGCTAGAATCAATGCGATTGGCGATGATAATTATATCGAAACTCTTCAACAAAAGAGTAAAGATTATAAAGCTCCTAAATCACAAATGTTCGTTCAACTTAACACAATGTTTAAAGCAATTGCAATCATCGTTGTTATTTTCGGTGTCGTTGATATTATTCAATTCTCAACAATAAATTTTGCAGGTAGAGAACCAACCTACACCGAATTACAAACAATGGTTCTTTCGTTAAGTGGAGCCTTAATTTCGATGATTCCAAGCGGAATGTACTTATTAACATCAACTTCATTAGCTGCTGGAGCAATTTCTTTAGCTAATAAAAAAGTCTTATGCCAAGATGTTTATTCAATCGAAACTTTAGCAAGAATTGATACCTTATGTATCGATAAAACCGGAACAATTACTGACGGAACTATGTCTGTTTATACTTACGAAGTTATTAATACCGAATTTATGAAAGGTCCTTTATTTGAGACCATTATGAAATCTTATAACTGGGCTATTAACGAAAATAATTTTACTGGAGTTGCCTTAAAAGAAAAATTCGGTATTAAAAACGTCTTCGATAGTACTGAAGTTATTCCATTCAATTCAGTCAATAAATATAGTGCGACATCTTTAGAAAAGATTGGCACAATTTGTGTTGGAGCTTATGGATATGTTCCTTTAATTGATAACGAAATCATTAAAGATAAAGTTGAAGAATATTCCAAAATGGGATATCGAGTTTTGGTTGTTGGACACTCTAAAGAAGGCATTAAAAATCAAAAACTCCCTGCAAAGATGGCTTGTTTAGGTTTAATTGTCATTCAAGATCATATTAGAAAAAATGCCAAAGAGATCTTAGGATGGTTTGGAAATAACGATGTTGATATTAAAGTTATTAGTGGTGATAATCCATTAACCGTTAGCGAAGTAGCTAAGGTTGTTGGATTAAAGAATGCTGATAAATATATTTCTTTAGAGAATGTACCAATTAAAAAGATTCCTGATTTAGTTGATAAATACAATGTATTCGGTAGAGTTTCTCCAGAACAAAAAGAAGCTATTGTCCTTGCTTTAAAAGAAAAGAAACATGTTGTTGGTATGTTTGGCGATGGTATTAACGATGTCTTGAGTTTAAAACAAGCCAATGTCTCTATTACAGTTAATAGTGCAAGTAATGCATGTAAAGATATTTGTAATTTAATGCTTATCGATGATGATTTCGGAAAACTTCCTGAAATTGTTGCTCAAGGTCGAAGAGTTATTAATAACCTTCAAAGAACTTGTTCCTTATTCTTAACAAAAACTATATTTAGTATTTTCCTTAATTTATTCTTTATTATATTTGGAACGATTGCTTATGCTAGAAATCCAAGTTTAGGAGCTGAAAGTTTCTTATGGCCATTCTCACCAAATAACTTCTATGCATGGGAATTATTCACGATTGGATTAGCGGCTTTCTTCTTAGCTCTTGAACCTAATAACGAAAGAATTAAAGGTAACTTCTTAAAGAACATTTTAAAAGAAGCTGGACCAAATGGAGCAATTATCTCCATAATTATTATGTGTTTTTATTTATTTGTTTATTTCTTTGGAGAAAAGACTGGGTTATTTATTAATAGTGAATCGCGATACTTAAGTACAATTTGTGTCTACTTTATGTCGATTGCATCGGTATTTGTTTTATTCCAAATTGCTTTCAAATTCAATATATATAGATCCATAGTTTTTGGAGGAGCTGTTTTATTTTCGATCGGTTTATTTGTTTGGTCGATATTCTCTGAAACGGAAGCTACCAACTGGTTAAAACTTTTTGGAACTACGGCACCAAGAACATTAGATACAGCAGGTATTGTGACGGTTGTTGTAATGGTTTCAATATGTTTAATAGTTATGGGAACAATCTTCTTCTTTAACTATAAAAATAAAAAAGATAAGAAAAAAATAATCGAAGTGAAAGGAGAAACAGAAGATGAAGAACACGGAAAAAGTACTGCAAGATAAACTATTAAAACTTCTCGATTCATATAAGATTGATGAAATTGATGTAAATTTATTATGCAATACTTTAGGTATTAAAAGACAAACCTTTTATTATCATTACAAGAATATTTATGAATTAATCTATTCAATTTATTACGAGAAAAAGTTAGATGTAAGTGAAAAACCAACCTATGAGGAAATTCTTACTCAAGCTTTAGAATTCCTTTATAGCGATGAGTTTAATAGAGATGTTTTTGAGTCAAACGCTTCTACTGTTTTAAAGGAATTTATTCTCTCATTTTTTATAAAATCCTTTGCCAATTACCTTTCTTTTTATAAAATTAGCTCTTCACAAAGAAAAGAAGAAGCACGTTTTTTAGCAAGCGCAATCAATGAACAAATGTTCTATTATTTCAAAGATGAAGAAGAGACAAAAAAGACTATTTATCATAAATTGAGTTTATTTTTAAATAAAAGGATTATTGATTCTATAACAAAAAATTATTTTCTATTAAGTTAAAAAAATAACATATGATATTATATATACAATAATTCCTTGGTATTAATTTACACATTTGTTGAAATTAACAAAAGGAGAAGATATATGAGTAAAGAAGATGGATTAAGTATACTTGTCTACTTGGGCATGTTAGCTATTGCTATAGTAGTAGGTGTTACAGTATTAATGAACGGATTACCAACTGCTTTCAATAGTAAGCAATGGGCAGTGGTATTGTTTATATTAGTGGCTTTAATTGTTGGTATCATCGTTAATGGTATCGTTTTAGAATTATGCCATTTAATCGGCTATAAAATTGGAGGATACCAAATTCTCTCGTTTAACATTTTTGGTTTCTGCATTTATAAGACGATTGTTGATGGAAAAGAGAAATTTAAATTTAAATTCCCCGTAAATTTTGATGGTTTAACTGGTGAAACGATTGCTACTCCTAAGAAAGAAAAAGCTAATCCAATGATTAGCATTATTTTCCCATTAGTTTTCTTTTTAATTGAAGCTGTCGCATTTTATGTTGTTTACATTTTTATTACAACCAGTTCAACAATGGGTGTTGGAATGGCTATATTAAAGTATGGAATTATTGTAATGGCTACAATTGGACTTATGTTTGCTTTATACGATTATTTCCCAGCTCACATTGATAGCACAACCGATGGCTACAGAATGACATTATTAACTAAAAAGGTTAATACAATTGCTTATAACGAATATTTAAGAGTTGTTGGTCAAGAATTTATGGGCGATACAAGTATTGATGTTACGGTATTTGATGAAATTACTGATTACACAGCAAAACTTAATATGCTTACAGTTTATAAATATTTGCTTGCGGAAGATTATAAGAGTGCAAACGAATTATTAGATAAGATCGTTGCTGATCCTAAAAAGATTTCAAAGAGTGCTTATTGTGAATATATGGCTGATAAGATTTACATTTCTTTCTTAACTAAAACATTAGAAGAAGCGAGAAACGAACTTAAGGGTTTAAATCCAGATGTCAAAAATTACATTTATAAACCAGGCGATCAAGAAGCTTTAAAGGTCTATGTGCTTGTTGAAGGTCTTATTGATAAGAGTTCAAGTGAAGTCGAAACTTGTGATTCAAAATACTGGAAAATTTATAAGAAATCTACTGAACCAAATAGAGACAAAGAAAAGGTATTATATTCAAAATCCCTTGCAAAGGTCCTCTCAACTGGTTTAAAAGCTACCGTTAAAGAAGAACAAAAGTAAATAAAAAAGGTTCATCTAACATGAACCTTTTTTGATACAAATTATACTAATTATTTTTCTGAAGTGTTGATTTTAATCAATTCAGATTTAATATCTTTAAGTAATTCGTTAGTTGTTGGTTCTGGTTTTCCAGGAATAACTGGAGCAGGTCTTTCTTCTGGATGCTTAACATAATAAGCTTCAAGGGTCTTAGCATTAAATTCATTTCTCTTCTTTTGAAGATAAGCAAAGACTTTAACGATTGTAAATAAAACTAAAGCAATAATTAAGAAACTAATAACGGCATTAATTAATGTTCCCCAGTCAATAATAGCTGAGTTATTATAAAAATAAGTAGTGCCATGTAATGTGTATTTTCCGTTTAAGAAATTAGTTCCGTAGGTAAGAGCATCAGCAGCACCAACGCTTGTTCCATAACTCTTTGCTAATGTAGCAAAATCGCTAGCAGCAAATGTTTGTCCAATACCTTCGATACCTTTTTGAGCATCATTAAGTGCTGGTAAAACAGTAACTAATCCTTTTAAGCCTCCTGGGACACCCCAAGTGCATACACTGAGTAAAATGTTAACTACTGCAGTAACAATGGCTCCGAAAGCACTTCCGATAACGACACCAACGGCCATATCGAGAGCATTACCACGAGCAATAAAAGCTTTGAAATCAGCCCACATATGATGAGCTTTTTTGGTCTTTTTTACTTTTTTCTCAGATTCGACTTTTTTCTCTTCTGTCATAATAAATTTATCCTCCATAGATATGTTAATATTTTAGTTACTTATTTTTTGAATGTATAGCAGGAATTTTTATAAAAATAATCACATTTGCATTAAAATGCACTAAATCAGGGTGTTTTTAAAAATTGAGCTTTAAAATAGCCTCTTAAAATCTTTATTTAGTATGATAAAATAACGAGTAAGGAGTTTATTATATGAACAAGATTAAAATAATTGCTGATTCTACAGTAGACTTAAGTGCGGATTTAGTGAAGAAATATGATATCGATATAGTCCCATTACATGTCTCTTTTGCAGGAGATGATACTGACTATCTCGATGGAGTTACTATTGATAGAAATATAGTTTATAAAAAAGTTAATGAGAGTGGCAACACTCCTCACACCGGAGCAATAAATGTTGCCGAATTTATAAACTATTTTAAAAAATATATTGATGAAGGTTATGACATTTTATTTACTGGTATTGGATCTACTATGTCTAGTACCGTCAATAATGCTTTAATTGCTTCTCAAGAATTTCCTGAAGGAAGAATTGAAGTTTGTGATTCACAAAACCTTTCTACTGGCACCGGTTTATTAGTTGTAAAAATGGGCGACTTAAGAGATGAAGGAAAAAATGTTCACGAAATTGCTGAAGAAATTAGAAGATTAGTGCCACTTGTTAGTGCTAAATTCTGCATTAACACCCTTACTTATTTATATAAGGGTGGTAGATGTAGTGGAATGACCATGATTGTAGCTCACATGCTTAAGATTTTCGTTGTTGCAAAAGTCATTTCTGGAAAACTTACAGTTTATAAAAAACCAAGAGGTCATTATATAAAAGCAGTTGATGTTCAAATTGATGAATTTATGCATGATTTAAAGAATGATAATATCGATTTAAGTTGCGTCTTTATTACACACTCCGGATATATGGATGGAGAAGATAAGTATATTTATGATAAGTTATCTCCATATGTTCCAAAAGGAAATTTACATATAACCGAGGCTGGTTGTGTTGTATCAAGTCATTGTGGACCAAAGACTATTGGAATTTTGTATATTTTGAAACATAAATAACGAAAAAATAAAAAAATAAAGGGGATTTACAAGTGTTTTTGTAAATCCCCTCTTTATTTAATCAATTTTATTGACTAATCTTTAACCCTTTAAAAGCAATGGAAGGACATGTTGTTCCGCTTGGTTGATATTCATTATCAGAGCCAATCGCAATTACATCATTAAACATTTTGAAGAGGTTTCCACTAAGAGTAAATAGTTTAAGTGGTGATCCTTTTTTGCCACCTTTTACAACGAAACCTTCAGCCTGAAGATTGAATTCACCAGAACGGGAATTTAATCCTGCATGTAAACCAGTAACATCAGTAATAAAAACACCGTTACCAATCTTTTCAAATAATTGTTCTTGAGTGAGTTTGCCAGGTTTAACAAACAAGCTGACAAAATCAACGCCAATCTTACCTAAACCGCCAAAACCATTACCAGTTGATTCAACACCAGCCTTTTTAGCAGTATTTAAGTTATATAATAAAGTTTCTAAAATTCCTTTATCAACAATCTTTTTATTAAAGGTGGCGACACCTTCATCATCAAAATAAGTAAACGATGGATTTTTAAGTAAAGGCATATCAGAGATAGTAAGTTTCTTACTAACGATTTGTTGTTTTTCTTTTCCTTCAAATAAAGATGAATGTTTTTGAGTTTCTTCGCTGCTGACATTTAACATAAGACTTTTAAGTAAAGCAGAAACGCTATCTTGATTTAAAACAGTCTTGTAGGCACCGTTTTTAATATCGATACCATTAAATTTGGCACCGCATTTAGAAATAATATCTTCACTAAATTGTTTAGAATCAAAAGCCTTTGGATCGCTAGCAATAAAGACTTTACCTTCGCTTTTAATTTCATCTCCAAGCTTCATAATAACTTCAGCATAAATTACAAAATAGTTAGAATTGTTTTTAAGTTTTAAACCATAAGAATTAACTAATGTTCTTTCATTTGATGATTTTTCAAAAGATAGTTGAACATCGGTGACTCTCTTATCAGCATTTTGTAATGTTTTTTCTAAAGAGAATAAAAGACTTAATATATCTTTAGTTTCCCAGGCTTCTAAGTCTTTATTAAAGACATTTTTCTTATGATATTTTTCACTGCCTTTAAAGATAATAGGTTCTTCTTCGTGTTGAACATATTCAGCAGTGTCTTTTATGTTAGAAATTAAGAAATCCACGGTAGAAGTGTCGTCTTTTTCAGTAACAGCAGCTCCAACCTTGCCATTAAAAACACCACGAGCAGCAATTCTAGAAGATGAAGACATTGAGAAATTATCAATCGCTTCTTTAAAGATTGAAATAGAAGTGGATTTATCTTTTGAAATATTAATTTCACTTACAGTAATTCCGGCTTCTTTTGCTTTTAGAAAGAATTTATTAAAATTCATTGATGTTTCCTCCTTGTCCACCGACAGTTATATCATCGACTCTAATTGCTGGTTGACCAACATTAACATGAATGTTTCCGCTAGCGCTTCCACATTCTCCTTGACCAAGAGCAAGTTCATTAGCAACCATGTCGATATGTTTTAAAATATCTCGAGCATTTCCGACAAGAGTGGCACCCCTAACAGGTTCACCAATCTTACCATCTTTAATAATATAAGCTTCGTCACAACCGAAATTGAAATCTCCAGTTGCTGGATTAACGCTACCTCCACCGAAGGAAACGGCGTAAATACCTAATTTTGTATTAGTAATTAAATCTTCTAAAGATGATTTACCAGGAGCGATGTAGGTATTTGACATTCTACTAGTTGGTTCAAACTTATATGATTGTCTTCTTGAACAACCGTTTGGTTCTTCATTCATTCTACGAGCATTAAATTTATCAACAAGATATCCAACTAAAATGCCATCTTTAATTAAACAATTATTATGAGTAGCAATACCTTCATCATCGATATCATTACTTCCCCATTCGTTTGGCATTGTTCCATTATCAAAAGCACTAACAACAGTATTGGCAATTTGTTTGCCTTTCATACCAGAGAAAACACTTAAACCTTTAGCAACACTTGTCGCTTCAAGTTGATGTCCACAAGCTTCATGGAAGATAACTCCTCCCCAACCTTTTCCAATAACAACTGGGAAGTGTCCGCTTGGGCATTCTCTAGCTTCAAGCATTTTAATGCATTTGATAGCGGTATCATGAGCAAGTTCTTTAACATTTAAAGTTTTAGTAAAGAAATCCCATCCACCTTGTGATCCAGGACCGGCAAAAGCAGATTGCATTTTGCCATTATCCGAAGCAACACAGTTGAGAATATATCTACCATATTCATTATGTTTTACAAAAACATTTCCATCGCTATTAAAAATAGTAATATCTTTCTTATCAATAATAAAATATGCCATGTTACGAACAATTCGTTTGTCGTAAACTTTCATTTCATCGATTCCAACACGTAATAAATCAATTATTTCGTTAGTTGGAACAGCTAAAATACTCTTTACTGGTTTATTTACTTTCTTATATTTTTGGTTTTTAAAAGAAACGACATCAGCAAGGACTCTTTTATCACTAAATGAAGCAGCTAAATTAGTTGCTAATTCAGTTAAACCTTTCTTGCTTAAATCGCTAGTGTAACCATAAACACTTTGAATACCTTTCAACAATCTTAAACCAACACCATAAGTGTTAGTGGTGATAATATCATCAACCTTATCGCCTTCAAGAGCGATGTTCTTTTTAAATGTATCTTCATTAAAAATTTCAACAAAGTCAGCACCTGTTTGACTTGCTAAATTAATGACATACGCGGCTAATTTTTTACTTATCATTAAACTACCTCCAATCAATAGATAAATTATATAACTATTAAAATTATTGTAAATAAAAAGGGTTTGAGTGTAAATGAGAGTTTTTGATATAAATTAAAGTATTCTAAAAAATAATGGGTCTTTACAGGGGTTTTTGAAAAAAGCGTGGCGAATTAGGTAACTTTTCTTGCATTGAAAATCAAAGAATAATCGCTTGAATTATATAATGATAATTGATATTATAATCACACGTGCTTTCTTAAGGTGTATAACTTATGACCTTAGGCGGAAGGAGTAATGTATGAAAAAGGATATTCATCCAAATTATCACAAATGTAAAGTTACCTGCATTTCTTGCGGTAATA
>CAYQCJ010000024.1:0-18740 GCA_964416025.1 uncultured Staphylococcaceae bacterium
ATTCTATGGGTTACAACAATTAGGTACATTACCAACGAATATAAACGTTGATGATATAAATTTAGATTAGGAGGAAATAACTTATGGCAAGTTATCAACAAATGCTTCAACAAATGCAAAAAATTCAAAGAGAATATCAAAAAGCTCAAGAAGTTTTAGAGAATTCGTCTTTTGATTTTACTGCTAATGGTGTTGTAAAAATTACGATGAAAGGTGATAGAACTCTCGTTTCAATCGAATTTTTAGATAAAGATGTTTTAAAAGAAGACCCAGAGATGGTCGCTGATATGATTAAAATCGCTTATGATGGCGTCAAAAAAGAAATTGATGATGCAATCGAAAAGATTGAAAGCAAATTTAACGTCCCTGGTATGCCAGGAATGTTTTAATGAAAGAACTTGATTCAATTACTAAATTAACTGAATCTTTCAAGTCTTTTCCTTCGATTGGTGAAAAGTCTGCTGAACGTATGGCCTACGCTCTTTTAGATATGGACGATTCTAAAGTCGATGAATTAGTAAAAGCAATCGAAGAAGCTAAAGCTAAAATTCATCCTTGTCCAATTTGCGGATTATTAACTGAAGATAAGATTTGCACTATTTGCGATGATGAAAATCGTGAGCACTCCACTTGTATCGTTTTATCTAACGAAAAAGATGTTTATAGTTTTGAAAAACTCGGAACATATCACGGAATTTATCATGTACTTGGTGGAGACTTATCAAGTTTAAAAGGAATTACTCCTGATAAACTAAAATTCAAAGAGTTAATCCAACGAATTGATGATGAAAAAATTAAAGAAATTATTATCGCTACCAATCCAACGATTGAAGGCGAAACGACTGCTTTATATTTAGCAAAACTACTAAAAAACAAAGATGTTAAAGTCACAAGACTTGCTTATGGTTTACCAATGGGTGGGGCTCTTGATTACGCAGATGAACTAACAATTGGTAAGGCTCTTGCTGGCCGTACTGATATAAAATAAGGGGGATTGGCAATGTTTATTACTTTTGAAGGTGTTGAAGGCTGTGGAAAAAGCACTGTTATTGATCTCATATTTACTAGACTCCAAAAAGAAAATTATCCAATTATTTTAACAAGAGAACCTGGCGGAGTAAAAATTGCAGAAGAAATCAGAAATATTATTTTAGATAAAGCTAACACTGCTTTAGATAATAGAACTGAAGCTTTATTATTTGCTGCAAGTAGACGTCAACATTTAGTTGAAAAGGTTTGGCCTGCTTTAAAAGAAAATAAAATCGTTTTATGTGACAGATATTTAGATTCAAGTTTGGCTTACCAAGGCGGCGGAAAACATTTAGGTGTTGAAGAAGTTTTAAATATTAATTTATTTGCAACTGAGAAAACTATGCCTGATTTAACCATTCTTTTTGATATAGATCCTCGCGTTGGATTAGCAAGAATCAATAAAAATAAGAATCGTGAAGTTAATCGTCTTGATTTAGAGTCTTTAAAGTTTTATGACACTGTTCGCAATACTTTTTTAGACTTAAGCAAACAATATAAAGAAAGATATGTCGTTATAGATGCAAGTAAGACTTTGGATGAAGTCGTTACAAACGTTTATAACATTATTAAAAAGAGATTAGATGGATTACGTTAATTATTTAAAAGAATACCAAAAAGTACCATATCAAGTTTTTTCAAATGCCTTGAAAGATAACCTCTTTTTTCATGCTTATTTGTTAAGTGGACCAATCGGTACACCAACCTTAGAAATTGCAAAATTCCTTGCAAAGAGTATCTTAAATGGTTCAAATGACTTCGTTAAAGAGGAAACAAACTTAACACAAAGAGTCGATAATGGAAACTATGCTGACCTCATTATTTTAGATGGCAAAAAAGGCCAAATTAAAATTGATGACATTCGAAACATTGAAGATGCTTTCTCTAAAACAGCTATTGAAAAAATCGGTATTAAAATTTATATAATCAATCTTGTTGAAAATATGGCAAGCGATGCAACTAATGCTTTACTTAAATTTTTAGAAGAACCACTTCCTAATACTTATGCATTTTTAACTACTGAAAATGAATTTAGAGTTCTTCCAACTATTAGAAGTCGTTCGCAAATAATTCATTTTTCAACCATCAATCAAAACGATTTAATTGCGGATTCAATTAATGAAGGCATTAATGAAGACGACGCTCAAATCTTATCTTTTTTCTATAATGATCCTGAAATTATTAAAGAAGAAAGCCAAGATGAAGATTATTTATTTGCAAAAACCGCTGTTATTGAATTCTTAAACAGAATAAATAACAAAGATGAATTACGACTTTATGTTGAGATAAATTGCCTTAAAAATCTCAAAGATAAAACTGCCTTTAGATTCTTTATAGATATGCTTTTAGCTTTCTTAAAAGAATCCTTAAAACTTAAATACAATGAGCCTATAATTTTGTCAAATTTTTCTTCTCAATTATCATTGATTCTCAAGACAATTCCAAATATCGATGATAAAGTAATAAAATTAATGAATTATAGAAACGAATTGAATTATAATTTAAATACATCACTTCTCTTGATAAACTTAATTGAGTCGGTGTTCGGAGCTTAAAAATGAAATATTATGTTAACGTTACTTTTAATGAAAATGGAAAAAAATACTTTTTTTCTACAGACGATCAAACCTTAAAATTAGGTGATTTTGTCGTCGTTGATACTGTTGTCGGAAGAGAAATTGGCACAGTTTCTTCTGTTCCTTTAGAAGTAAATCCTGACGAAATTAAATTTGAATTAAAACCAATACTTAGAAAAGCCAACGATTTTGATTTAAAGTGCCGTGAAGAAAATATCGAAGATGCTAAAGATGCAAAAGTTTTATTCACTAAATCGGTTGCTAATTTAAAACTAGAAATGGATTTAATTGATGCTGAATACACACTTGATAGAAGTAAATTATTATTTACCTATATCGCAAATGCTCGTGTTGATTTTCGCGAATTACTTCGTGTTTTAGCTAGTGCTTTACATTGCCGTATTGAATTACGTCAAATTAATGCTCGCGAAAGAGCCCAATCAATCGGTGGAATCGGTATTTGTGGTTTACCACTTTGCTGCACCACTTTCTTAAAAGAATTTGAAGGCGTTTCTTTAAATAAAGCCAAAAACCAAATGTTAGCAATTAATATTCCTAAGATTAGTGGTCAATGTGGCAAATTAATGTGCTGCTTAAAATTTGAAGACGATGATTACACAGAAGAAAAGAAAAAATACCCACATATTGGTGCTCCTGTTAAATACAATGGTAGCGATTTTAAAGTTGATGGTTTCAATATTCTTTCTCAAACAATCAAACTTAAAAACGAAGACGCAATCGAGATTATTACTTTAGAAAAGTTTAACGAACTTACAAATCCAAATTATAGACCAAGACCTCAAAACGTCCCATCTAATAATTATCCACAAAAGGCCAATAATCAAAACAACGACAATAAGACTTATAAGCAGACGCAACAACAAAACACTCAACAAAAATCAAATAATTACCAACAAAACAATAGAAACAACAATAATTATGATGCTAATAAAAAGGCACATGGTAATCGCAAGGATAATTATTTAAATAATAAACATAAGAATCAACACCAAAACCAAGATCAAAACCAAAACAGACCTCAAAACGATGGTCAAAAGAATAACCAATCAAACGGCAATAATTATAACCATGGTTTTAATGGTTCACCAAACATCAATAAGGACAAAGGCAACAACAAATAATGTACGGAAAACTTTATTTAATTCCATCTCCAATTGGAAATATGAAAGATGTTTCTCCTCGAGTTCAAGAAACACTTCTTTTATGTGATTATATTGCTTGCGAAGACACGAGAAACACTTTAAAACTCCTTAATATTTTGGGTATTCGAAAAAAATGCGTTTCTTGTCACGAACACAATGAGTTAAAAATATCTCCTGCAATTATTGAAGATTTAAAAAACGGTAAAAATATCGGTTATCTTAGCGATGCTGGTTATCCTTGTATCAGTGACCCAGGTCATTTATTAGCTAAAGAAGCAATTGATAACGATATTACTGTTGTACCAATTTCTGGTGCAAGCGCTTTTTTAAATGCACTTGTTGGAAGCGGAATTGATCCATCTAAATTCTTATTTTATGGATTCTTAAATTCTAAATCTGAAGATAGAAAAAAAGAGTTAGAAAAACTAAAAGAAGTACCCTTTACAGTGGTTTTTTACGAATCACCACATAGAATTAATAAAACTTTAAAGGATATTTATGAAGTTTTTGGAGATAGGAAAATTACTATTGCTCGTGAGTTAACAAAGATTCATGAAGAGTTTATTAGATCAACTCTTAAAGAATTATCTGAACAAGAAAACGAATATATTGGTGAGATGGTTTTAGTAATTGATAAATATAACGAACCAGTTATAAAAACTGGCGAAATTAGTGATGAAGAAATAAGCAAAAACTTAAAAGAACTCCTATCTAACGGAGTTAGTAGTAAAGATGCAATTACTTCTCTAACTTTACTTAAAAACGTAAATAAAAATCGCATTAAAGCGATTTATTATTCATTAGAAAAAGATAAAGATTAGTATTTTCTTAATAAAGTTGTAAATTCTTTAGGCATATCGGCTTTAAACTTATATGCCTTTTTTGTTAAAGGATTAACTAAATCAAGTTCGTAAGCATGTAAACACAATCTATTGATTGGGTTTTCAGGTTCTCCATATTTATCATCACCTAAAACATAGTGACCTAATGAACCTAAAGTGACTCTTATTTGGTTCTTTCTACCAGTCATAATGCTTACATCCAATAAACTGTATTTTTTATTTTCTTTTATAACTGTATATTTTGTAATACATTTTTGCGCATCTCTTCCTGGACGTGATAAATACATTAAATTAAGATTATTCATCTTTAAATAATTGGTTATTGTATCTTCTTTTTTATCTAAAATGCCTTCAACAACCGCATAATATCCTCTCTTTGAAACGATATCATTCCAATTATCTTGAAGGGCTGCTCTAGTCTCATCATTTTTAGCAAACATCAAAACTCCACTGGTTTCTTTATCAAGTCTATGAACGACAAAAGCACGAGCATGTCTATCTTTGCTTTGTAAATAATCAGTAATCATTCTGAAAGCGGTACTACTCTTTTCTTTATCGCTTGCAACACTCAATAATCCGAATGGTTTATTGATAGCAATTACATCATCATCTTCAAATATTATCGGTAAATCCCCTCTGCTTTTCTTTCTAATAGGTCTTTTTGATACTATTAAAGAGTCACCTTTAAAGATCTTAAAATCAAATTGGGAAACAGGTGCTCCATCAATTGCAATAAGGTGATGACTAAGTAAATTCTTGGCGTTATTTCTTGAGAATTGTAAATCCTCAATTAAATATGTGAGAAGTTCGCTATCCTTATTTACTTTGTACTCTTTAAAATCAATTCTTTTTTCTTTTAAAGATGTTTCTTTAATATTTCTTGTTTTTAAATTTTGTTTATAATTTTTATTCATGCTCTTCCTCGTAAATAATACTAGCCTTAATTAAACCTAAAAACAATGGATGAGGTTTTAAAGGTCTAGATTGAAATTCTGGATGGAATTGAGAAGCCATAAAAAATGGATGGTCTTTTAATTCAATTAATTCGCATAAATTTGTTTGTGGATTAATTCCTGAAAATACAACTCCGACATCTTCAAAAGCTTTTTTAAATTCATTATTAAACTCGTATCTATGTCTATGTCTTTCTTTTATATGTTCATTCTTATATAAAGAATAAGCTTTAGTATTTAATTGAATATCACAATCATAATCGCCTAATCTCATTGTTCCACCCATTTTAATGCCCTTATATTGATCTGGTAAATAATCAATAATCTTATATTTAGTATCAGCATCAAATTCTGTAGAATTGGCACCTTTAAGATGCAAAACATCTTGAGCAATTTCAATTAAAGAACATTGCATACCTAAACATAAACCTAAAAATGGAATCTTATTTGTTCTAGCATATCTAATAGCACAGATTTTTCCTTCAATTCCGCGAATTCCAAACCCACCTGGAACAACAATTCCATCGGCTCCTTTAAGTAATTCAGAGCTGTTCTCATCGTTTAATTGCTCACTATCAATCCACATAATATTAATTTTATGGTTTGTAGCATATCCAGCAAATTTTAATGATTCTGCAACACTAATATAAGCATCGTGAAGTGATACATATTTTCCAACTAATGCGATATTGACTTCTTTTTTAAGATTTTTAATAACATCAATCAATTTGATCCAATCATCCATATTGGCTTTTGGAGCACAAGTTAGTCTTAAATGATTGACAATTAAATCATCGACATGTTGACGTTGTAAATTTAAAGCCACTTCATAAATTATCTTTTCATCTTCAACGCTAACTACAGCATCTTTTTGTAAATTACAGAATAAAGCAACTTTTTCTCTACTCGCAGCATCAACTCTTCTTTCGCAGCGCAACAATAAACAATCAGGTTGAATTCCTAATCCAGTTAATTCTTTAACACTATGTTGAGTAGGTTTGGTTTTAATCTCATCAGTTGTGTTTAAATGAGGTACAAGCGTGTTATGAACAAAGAAGGTATTTTCATACCCATAATCTCTTCTCATTTGTCTAATGGCCTCTAAAAATGGTAAAGATTCGATATCACCAACTGTTCCACCGATTTCTACTATACAAACATCAGTATCACTTTTAGCTTTAAATCCTTCAACAATTCTCTTTTTAATCTCGTTAGTAATATGAGGAATAATTTGGATGGTTGCTCCTAAATATTTTCCTTTTCTTTCGTTATCAATAACTGTGGAATATACTTTTCCGCTAGTTACGCTAGATTCTTTTGTTAAATTTGTATTTATAATTCTTTCATAGTGCCCTAAATCAAGATCGGTTTCTGCACCATCTTTAGTGACATAAACTTCACCATGTTGATAAGGACTCATGGTTCCAGGATCAACATTAAGGTATGGATCTAATTTCATAGAAAAGATGTTAAGTCCTCTTCTTTTAAGCAATCTGCCGATACTTGCAGCACTGATTCCTTTTCCTAAACTTGAAACAACACCACCAGTAACAAAGATGAATTTCATTTGTTTCTTTTCCATAAGCTTCTCCTTTTTTAAATATAAAAACATAAACATAAAGTTTATTATTTCTTATGTTTTGGGATGCCCTTTATTATTCTACATTAAAGAAATCTTTTTTAAACTAGAAAATGGCAATAATTTTGACACTATTAAAACAATAATAATCACAATATTCCTATCTATATATCTTATATTATTAAAATTATTGCCAGAGATTTTTTTAAAATCCCTTGCTAATCCCCATTCTTTTTATATTTTCAAAAGAAAAACCCTTCGGATTTATCCTAAGGGTTTAGAGAAACAAATTAGTAAATTTTATAATTTACATGTATTTTTTATCGATACATAGTTTCTTACAATTTGCACAACTCATATCACATGGTTTAGAATCAAATTTTCCACCAGGAAGAGTTGCTTTGACTAGGCTTCTGTGATCGCCTTTAGCCAATTCTTTAACAGTTTGTAAGTTAAGCAATAAAGCTTTTGTCATTCTTTCGCCATAATCTTTATCAGCCCAATAGCAATGAACGGCATGTCTATATTTAATTGTCTCAGAACATGGAGCGATATTTCTTGCAGTATTACCTATAAGAATTTCCTTTTGTTCTTCGCTCATAATTCGATATAAGTTACCACCAGCACGGAAACAATCATCAGTAGGATCGTTTGTTGGATCATATCTCCACATTGCACCATTTATATCAAGTGGAGGTTCCATAAATTCTGGTTGAGCGGCCCAATATCCTTCAGAGTTTGGCGAATATGCTGGAGCTTGTCCATAATTTCCATCAACTCTCATAGCACCATCTCGATGATAATCAGCAACCTTAGCATGTTTTGCTTGGTTAACAGGTATCTGATTATAGTTAACACCTAATCTATATCTATGGGCGTCTCCATAAACAAATAAACGTCCTTGAAGGAACTTATCTGGTGAGAAACCAATTCCAGGAACTACGTGAGCAGGAGTAAATGCAGCTTGTTCAACTTCAGCAAAATAGTTTTCTGGCCATCTATTTAATTCAAGTTCACCAACTTCAATAAGTGGGAATTCTTTATGTGGCCATATTTTAGTAATATCAAATGGATTTTCGTAATGTTTTCTAGCTTGCTCTTCAGTCATGACTTGAATATACATTCTCCATTTTGGATAATCCTTACGTTTTATAGCTTCAAATAAATCTCTACCAGAGCTTTCTCTATCATGAGCACAAATTTCAGCAGCTTCTTTATCTGTTAAATTCTTGATGCCTTGTTCTGTTTTAAAATGGAATTTTACCCATATTCTTTCGTTTTTCTTGTTGTATAAAGAGTATGTGTGTTCGCCATAAAAATTCATATGTCTAAATCCATCTGGAATACCACGATCTGACATAACAATTGTGGTTTGATGGAATGTTTCTGGTAATAAAGTCCAGAAATCCCAGTTATTTTGAGCACTTCTCATTCCAGTATATGGATCTCTTTTAACAGCTCTATTTAAATCTGGAAAATTATGTACATCTCTAATAAAGAATGTTGGAGTATTATTTCCAACTAAATCCCAGTTGCCTTCTTCGGTGTAAAACTTAACGGCAACACCACGAATATCACGTTCAGCATCAGCTGCTCCTCTTTCGCCAGCAACAGTTGAAAACCTTATAAATAAATCAGTTTTCTTACCAATTTTTGAAAATAAATCTGCCTTAGTATATTTCGTAATATCTTTTGTTACAGTAAATTGTCCATATGCTCCCCATCCCTTAGCATGCATACGTCTTTCAGGGATAACTTCGCGGTCAAAATGAGCCAATTTTTCCATAAGCCACACATCTTGCATCATTACAGGACCACGTTCACCAGCAGTTATGCTATGTTCGTTATCTTCGACAGGCGCACCAACTTCATTTGTCAATTTCTTATCTTTTTCTTCCATAAAAATCTCCTTTTTATATTATAAATATCTCAACACAACTACTAATAATATAGCACAGTCAAAGAAATTTACAAAAATAATGCTTTTATGTTTTTATGGAAGAAATATTCAAAATCCCTTGCCAATCCCCGTTATTTTCTATTTTTTTCAACAACAGGAATCCAAATTTCACAAATAATTTCATCAGAATTAGTGTTCTCTGGATAAAATTCTAATTCTGGAGAATCAGCATGTTCATAAATTGAATTTGGTAACCATTCACTAAAAATATTCTTAGTGGTTTCTTGCAAATCCTTAACACCTTTACACGAAAACTTTGCATATAATTGAGGCTTAATTGTAATGTTTTCGTAATTCTTATTTTCTCCAGGTACACCAATCATGTATTTGAATTTAGTGCATTCTAAATTAAAAGCATAACAAACTCCAAATACAGCTGAAAACTTACTTTTATTGTCACAAGTCTTAGTTAATTTTTCAAATTCTCCATTGACTGATAATTCAGCCCACATATTTGGAATATCTTGAAAATTCATCCCATCAATATTGCTAAAATCTCTACTAATACCATGTAAAACTATCTTCTCTTCTTTTTCTAATTTAAATTTCATTTCGTTAGATCCTTTCAATGTAATTTTAAAAGAAATCGGCGAAAAACTAGTTAAGGTTGTTGATTGATTACTTGCTTCTTTAGGTGTGCACCCCGCAATTTGTTTGTACGCTCTTGAAAAAGAAGATGGTGTATCATAACCATATTTCATAGCAATCTCTGTAACAGTAAATTTTCTTGTAAGAAGATCTTTGGTTGATTCATCAACTATTCTTTTTCTAACATAATAAGCAAGAGAACAACCAGTAAGAAAAGAGAATAATCTCTCAAAATTATATTTTGAACAATTAGCTTGTTGCGCAACTTTATTTAAGTCGATATCAATACTTAAATTCTGTTCAATATACGATAATGATGCATTAATTTCTTTTACCCAATTCATTTGCCGCTCCTTTTATGTTGAAAGTTTAGATTATTGTTTAATACAAAACATTTCATTTAATGCACAAAATTGGTAAATAAATTATTGCATTGAATAAAAAGCACATATTAATTTGTACATAGATTCAACATCAGTAGCACCAGCTGTTTCAAAACTTGAGTGCATTGCTAATTGTGGTAAACCAATATCGCATGTTTGAATACCAAGATGCGAAACACTTAAAGTACCAAGTGTAGAACCACCTCTTACATCACTTTTATTATAAAAAATTTGATAAGGTATATTATTTGTTTTGCATAAATCAATAATTTTTGCCGAACTTGCAGCATCCGATAAATAAGCCATATTACTATTAAATTTAATAATTGGACCCTTATTTAAATACACTAAATTATTTGGATCGCTATATTCAGGATGGCTTGGATGGACAGCGTGTCCATTATCAACACTTAACATAAAGGAATTTGCTATATATCTTAAAAATTCAGCATTTGAATTGTCTCCAGATTCAAAAATTCTAGACAAAACAGAAGCAAGGAAATCGCTATCGGCACCACTAATAGTTCTGCTTCCAATTTCTTCACTATTAAAAGCGGCATAAACGGATATATTCCAGGATTCACTATTAAGAAAAGCTTCTAAGGATATGAAAGCTGATTCTAAATTATCAATTCTTGGTGACATTAATAATTCATTATTCAATCCACCAATCATACTATTTATGTAATTATATGTTTCTAAATCATAGGCAATTATAGATTCTTTTGATACATTTAGCTCTCTACTAATCGCTTCTAAAACACAATTTTCTTGATCACCTAAAGAAATTATTGGTTTCATATCATTTTCTGGATTATATGCAAACCCTTTATTAATGTCTCTATTAAAATGAATACATACGTTAGGAATAATCAATAATGGTGCTCTAATATCAATAATTTTTGTAACTAATTCGCCATTTGCTTTAATAATAACTCTTCCCGCAATTGAAAGAGGTCTATCAAGCCAAGTTGAAAGAATGGTTCCGCCATAAACTTCAACGTTAACTCGATGATAACCATTAGTTATTGCTTCTTTCCCCATTTTTAACTTTAAAGTAGGTGAATCTAGATGAGAGGCGCAAATTTTAAAAGCATGACCGTTTAAATATGTCATTGGAAATTTAAAAGCTATAACAGCATTATCGTTTCTCATCACAAAAAATTTCCCACTTTTAACTTTAAATTCCGTCTTTTCATCTAATTCTTTAAAACCCTCATTAAGTAGTCGCTCTTTAATATTTTTTGCAGCATTAAAGGCTGAATGCGAAGAGTCTAAAAAATTCATCAATTTGTTTGTAATATTGTCCATAAAATTACCTCTTTATTATTATAATTTAAAAATTGTTAATATCTATTAATAATTCTTATTCTAATTCAATTAGATTAATAACCTCTACTTTATAAATATATTGCGAAAATTCGACATTTTTATATAATTAAATTATGAAAATCAAAATATTATTATTAACGTCCATCTTTCCTTTGTTGACATGTTGTAGTGGCGGAACATATTATGAATCTGCCGACAATTTAAATATGTTTTCTTATACATATCATTCAAACACTTCATTCAAAGCAAAAGCGGAAAAAGTTTTTTATGCCATGAACACTTGGTTAAATTTTAATATTCCTGAAGACACTACATTTACTCAATTTAAAGATAACTTTATAAAAGATAATAATATAAATTCTTTTGCCGATATAAATGAAGATTATCATTATTTTACAACTAAAGATTCATCGAATAAGTTAGATTATTATATTATAGAAAATGATCATACTTCTAAATTTTGCACTGCATATATATATTCATTTAATTTTGCACATCAAGATATCTACACGCCATTTGCATTTCACTTATTATCAAAAGAATCTATAAATGATGTGTACAATTTAGATTATCATACCAGCCTAAATGAAAAAGGTTTTTCATTTAAAACAGAAAAAACAATCTCTGAACGGGATAAGTTTTATAAAGAAATTTCTTATAAGACAAATTACATAATACAAGATAACAAACTAATCTTTTCGAGCGATAAAGATAAAGTAATTATCGAAATAAATGGCGATAATTCTAGAATGTATCCAGTGGTTGATTGATCAATATCCCTTGCCAATCCCCACTAATTTATTGATTTAACAAAATAAAATCCCTTGCTTATAAATTGTAAGCAAGGGATTTTTCTTGGTGATTTTGTGGTGGAGATGCGGAGAGTCGAACTCCGGTCCATACCGCGCCCCACAAAGACTACTACAGTTTATTTAGGGTTTGTAGTTTCATGACCTAGCAATCCTAACGAAGTTCCGGCCACTAGACTATAGAGTTTTCGTAAATTATTTATAGTCGTCATAATTTCTTATTCCCAGTTTATGATGAGTATCCTACGAGTTTAGGAATGAATCCGTAGGGCTCAAGCTTTCTGACTAACTAGTAGTCACTAAATGGCTGAACTAAGCAGCAAAAGCTAATTGTGAATTTCTGTTGCCAGATATTCTTTAATGATCGATAACGGAATCACCCGACTGCAATCTAAGCCAGATACGATATGTCGAAACCTAGACATCCCCAAGTGAGTATATTTTATATTCAGTTCTTACGCTTGTCAAATAAACTAAATATTATCGTCAGTATGGCAGATAAATTGCTTTAAATGTTAAGTTTTAAAGGCAGTTTTAGGGTACGTATTTTAATTTGTATAAAATAACTAAATAGTTTATACTATTTAAGCATTTATTAAGGAAGTATTATGAGTAAAAATTCTAAAGCAAAAGTAATTAAAAATAAAAAGAAACTTAACTGGGGAAAAGTTTGGTACTACGTTAAATCTCTTTTTTCAAACCAAATCGTTTTTGATTGTGGTTCATCAAAAAAATGGTATGTTGCCGTTATTATGGCATTATTATCATTAATCGTCACAGTTATTCCAATTTCTGTATCAGTTTCTCAATCAAGCGGAGCTTCGTTTGTTAACGGAACTTCAGCTGATCCATACACATATGGTTTAAATTATTATGTTGAAAACAAAACTCAAGTTGGAGATATCAAATTCTCTGAAGGTGTTGCAACATACGAAAAAGAAAGCGCCATCGAATATAACGTTATTGGCGAAACTAAAGTTGTTAAACCAATTATGACTTACGAAAGAAGCGCAGCAAGCGGACAAAACTATACAAATGAATTTTGTATATATTTCATCCCTACTACTGCTGGTGATTTCGCTACTCAAGTTAACTATATCTTAAGTCCAGGTAAATACGGACTATCAACTGATACTAGTAAAGTTAATACAAGTTCATTAGCAATCTTCGGTGTTAATAATTTCTATGGAGTTTTATATAATTACACGAAAGCTACTAGTGTAGGGACTGTAAATGGCGATTATAAGAGTTTAAGAGAAGGATTAGAAGGTAAAACTTTCTATCAAATCTTAACTAATGATGCTACTACCCCAACCGGATATTTAGATAACTTTAAAACTTTTGCTTATGATTCTTATATTAATAACAGAACAACATTGATGTGGGTTCAAACCGGAATGGTTGCTGGTATCAATGCTGGTATATTAATTCTTATGGGTTTAGTTATGTTCTTAATGACTAGAGGCAAAAACAATCCAAATAGAGTTATTAAATGGTATCAATGTTATGGTATGGCCGCTTGGGCTGCACCTTCTCCAGCATTATTAACTCTCATTATGGGATTCATTCTCCCAAGTTATGCTGTCATGTATTTCGTTCTCTTCTACGGATTTAGAATTATGTGGATGAGTATGAAACAACTTAGACCTGCTGTCTAAAACAAAAATTGTATTTTAAAAGCCTTGGTTTCAAATCAAGGCTTTTTCTTTAATCTTTCCAATCGCTTTCTGGATTACATTTATTATCAAAATATAATTTAAGTTCGGCTAATACATCGTTTATTTCGCGATAAATAAAATCATCTTTAAAAACCACTGGACTATCAAAATTACCGGTAAATATAACCTTTTTGTTTCTTTTTGCGATATCTATAATCTTTTCAATAATCTCTGAATATTGTTTTTCAAAGTGTTCTTTACAATATCTTAATTGAGTATAAAAATTTGGTTCGACATAAAAAATCTCACCATCATCCAAAATATAACTATTGATGTGTTTATAATCAGGATCGACATAAACCTTTAAATTTCTAAATTCTTCCATTTCCATAATAATTCCTCCTAATGGTGATAGTTTTCATTGTTTATAATTTTAAAACTTCTATATAGTTGTTCAAGCAATATTACTCGCATCAGCTGATGTGGGAAAGTCATTTGACTAAAACAAATTCGATCATTGCTGCGTTCAATCAATTCTTTACCAAATCCTAGAGTACCAGCAATTATAATGTTAATTGGAGAGATTCCTTTATTAATTAATTTTTCAATATCCCCTGCCAATCCCTCACTATTTGTTTCTCTTCCGTGTAAATCGCTTAAGATTACATAGTCGTTTGGTTTTAATCTTTTTAGAACATTTTCACTTTCTAAACGTTTTACTTCTTCGTCGGTTTTGTTCTGAATTTTAACTTCTTGCGTTTCAATAATTGTTAATGAAGCATATTTAGAAATTCTCTTTGAATATTCATCTATAGCATCTTTAAAATACTTTTCTTTGATAGACCCCGTGCAATATAAATTAATTTTTATCATAATTTATAAAACTCCCACTGTCTCAATGGATAAATTACAACATCATCAATACTAATCTTATTCTCTCGAAAAATCTCATAATAAGTATTTAAAGCAACCCCTAGAGAATTGCATTCCTCGCTTAAATGACCAAGAATAATCTCTTTTGTTTTTGGACCAATTAAATCGCACATATATTCGGCGCTTTGTTCATTAGACATATGGCCCTTATAAGATAAAATTCGCGATTTTAGTACATTTGGTCTATGAGAGTCTAAAAGCATCGAAATATCGTGGTTGCTCTCAATAAAATAAAGATCTGCGTCTTTCATATATTGAAGGCTTTCTTCAGGAATGAAGCCTGTATCAGTCATATAAATAAGTGTGCTTTCTTTATCAGATATTCTATATCCACAAGCGCTTGGAGCATCGTGACTTGTCAATAAAGGCATAACCAAAACACTTCCAAAATTATATGTTTTAAAAACTTCTAGTTCATTGCTTTCTAATAAATCCACGGCACCTTTGCAGGCGAATTCAATATTTTTATCGAAAATATCAATACCTCTAACATGGTCAATATGGTTATGAGTAAAAAAGACACATTGTATGTCTTTTAATTTTTTCGATATTAAACTTAAGCCTTCAACAACTTTAGCTTTTGATACACCGCAATCAATAAGAATGGTCGTATCTTCATTATAAATAATTGTAGAATTTCCTTTGGATCCACTTCCAATAGTCAATAGATGTAACATATTAATAAAATTGCTTCAACTTTGCTAAATATTCTTCGGTTGGATTCTCAAATCTTCCATAAGCTTTAAAGAAAAATAAGAATGTTCTCTTACACTCACCATTTCTATTCTTAGCAACTGAAATTGAAAGAATATCAGCTCCCTCAGGTGCCTCAGGTATATTTTGTGCCTCTTCAGAATTTGGTTCGTCTTGCTTAAGAGAATTTTGAAATTTTTGTTCTTTCTTTGCGCCGCCAGTATCGACTCCTTGGTCCTTATAATAAGATTTTCTATAAAGAAGCATAACTTGGTCAGCATCTTGTTCAATCGAACCAGATTGACGTAAATCGCTCAATTGAGGGATTTTAACATCTCTCTTTTCAACATCTCTATTTAACTGAGCGACACAAATAATTGGAATCTTTAATTCACCTGCTAATTGTTTTAATTTTCTAGTTCTAGCAGCAACCTTTTCTTGATCGCTCTTTTTATCAAAACCTTTTTCATCAGCTAAAATACCGACGTGGTCAACAACAATTAAACCTAAACCGCCCATATCTTTAGTTTGTTCATAAAGTTTTTTGCTTTTAATCAAAATATCATCAATAGTATTCTTTCCGCTATCATCGAAATATAGAGGGGTTGTTTCAAGCTCTTGAGATTTTTCTTGTAATCTAAGTCTTTCATCTTTTGATAACATTCCTTTTTGAATTTTATCAAAAGGAACCTCAAGAACATTAGAAAACAATCTAGTAACTAACATTCTATTATCCATTTCGAGTGAAAAATATCCGACGGCTTTTTTATTTGATTTAGCCACATTATAAGCCATGTTAAGAGCTAAAGCTGATTTTCCGATTGATGGACGAGCAGCTAAAATAATTAAGTTTCCAGGGTTTAATCCGTTTAAAATTTTATCTAAATCATTGAAGTTTGTTCTATACCCAGTGATGGCATCACTACCCTTAGAATTAGCAATTTCCCTTGCCAATGCCACACTAATTTCTCCAACACGTTCAAATTCTTCAACTCTTCTTTCACTTGCAATCTCATTTAAACTGTTTTGAGCACTAGTCACAAAAGAACCAATATCATCAATTGGATTTTTGTTATATGAGTTAGCAATCTTTTCAAGTTGCATCAAATAGTTACGGAGAAGTGTTTTGTCCTTTAATTGACGAACATAAAAGTTTACATCACTAGCTGAAGTAACTAATTGACAAATCTGTGTTATATAATCAACCCCACCTACGATGTCTAATGTCTTGTTATCATTTAAATAAGAAATAACAGAAGCAACCTCAATAATTTTTGAGCTTTCAAAAGCATTTTTAACGGCTTCATAAATTGGTTTATTGTGGCCATTGTCCCAATAAAAATCATCGCCATCTAACTTTAAAAAGGCCTCATAACTATCTTGTTGATCGAGGATAATTGATCCTAGAACCATCTTTTCAGCTTGTTCATCAAAAGGATATTGCATTATTTTTCCTCGCTAACATGTACCTTAATGTTGGCAATAACACCTTTATATAATTCAATCTTTAAATTTGTTACACCAAAAGCATTGATTTGATATTTGTCGACAATTTTTCTCTTATCGATATCAATTCCAAAGTCTTTTGATAATTTTTGTCCAACTTCCTTATAAGAAATTGTACCAATCATTCTTCCGTCTTTTGCAGCTTTGCAAATAAATTCAAGAGTAATGGCCTCTAATTTGCCTTTGTTTTCTTCGGCAATAGCCTTGAGTTTTTCTTGTCTAATTCTTTCTTCTTCGTTTTGTTGTTCTAAAACCTTAACACTGGTTTCAGTCATCTTAACAGCTAAACGCTTTGGGATTAAAAAATTTAAAGCGTAACCATCTTTAACTTCTTTGGTTTCGCCCTTTTTTCCAATTCCCTTAACATCTTGTAATAAAATTACTTTCATCTCTATTCTCCCTTCCTAATCGAGGTTCTAGCATCGCTTAAATAAGCACTTAGAACATCCAATAATTTATCTTTAACTTCGTTAATCGTCGTCTTCTTTAATAAAGCAGCAGCTTGTGATAAATGTCCGCCACCATCAAGTTTTTCACAAATGACTTGAACATTAACAGTGCCATCGCTTCTAGCACTAATTCTAACTTCGTTGTCACCAGTCTTACCAATGACAAAGCAAGCATTAATACCTTTTAATTGCATACATTGATTGCCAACTTTAGCAAGAGTTGATGCATCAAGAATTTCATCTTCCTCAGCCATACAATAAACGATTCCATAATATGGCGTTTGCATAGTTGAAATGATTTTATTAATTAAAACATACTCTTCATATTCATCTTTTAACAAGTCATCAGCAATTCCGTTATCAGCTCCATATTCCTTTAAAATCAAGGAAGCATCGAAGGTTCTGATACCAACACTCTTATTCTTATAGAATCCAGTATCAAGGAAAATTCCGGATAACATAATGGTTGCATAGATTGAATCAAGCGCTATTCCGCCATTTGCATTAGCAACACTATTGTATTTAATTAATTCAGCAATAAGTTCACAAGAGCTACTTGCTCCTGGTTCAATATATGATAAAACTGGATTATCAATAAAATCTTCAGTTCTTCTATGGTGATCAATAACAACAACTTTAGGACTATCTTCCAATATTTTTGGACACATGGTCATTGATGGTTTACTGACATCAACAACAATAATTAATGTAGTAGCCGAAACTAATCCAACCGCGTCTTTACAGTTTACAGTGAGTTTTTGTAATTGATCTCTACTAAATAAAGAAGTCATAGCTGCTCTTGCTTTTCTTTCAAAAAGTTTTGATTCATAAACTATAACAGCAGGTTTTTTACAATAATCGCAAATTGATTTAATACCTAAACATGCGCCTATAGCATCCATATCAGCCATTTCGTGACCCATAATAATAATATTGCTAGATCTACCAATTAAGCCAATTAATGAGTCGCCAACAACTCTAACTTTAACCTTATTACGTTTTTCGATAGCTTCAGATTTTCCGCCATAAAATTCAAGTTCACTACCATATTTAGAAATAACGGCTTGGTCGCCACCTCTACTCATAGCAATATCAATGGCATTACTTGCCATATCATTTAATTTATTAACATCTGGAAATTCGTGAGCAAAACCAATTGATAAAGTTGGTCTAATTTGTTCGTGAGCTCCAACTTGTCTTACGTTATCTAATAACGAAAAACCATCTTTTTTCATTTTATCTAATGAAGAAAAATTACAAACAGCAAAATATGCATCATTTCTAAT
>CAYQCJ010000025.1:0-17430 GCA_964416025.1 uncultured Staphylococcaceae bacterium
TGTTGAACTTCTTGACTTTTCCAGTTATCTTTGCCATATTAATCTACCCTTCCTATGAATATATATTTTTACTCAAAATAAAAATTCATGTCTTTAGTATATATCTTTTAAACTTGTTTATCATTATTTTTTTATTTTAATTATTTATGTAAACAAGAAATTAAATTATTTTTCTTAATATATTTTCGAATTAAGACAAAAATTAACAATAAAAATCCAATTGTTTCAATAAGAATTAAAGCCAACGAAATAAATGGAAAATTAAATTTACTTTGAACTCCAAGCATTTCTCCAAATGTTTTTCTTATAGTAAAATCCGCCGTAAAAAGCCCACCAATTGAACATAATAAGCAAATAAGTACATTGATTAGGTTCATTTCAAAATATAGTTTTGTTATTTCTTTTTTAGAATAGCCAATAAGAGTAAACATCGCAACTTCTTTCTTTAATTCATCAATATTAACCCAACAAATAACAACCAAAATTATTGAAGCAAAAATTACAATTGTAAAACTATAAATTTGCAAAATTATTTGTAAATAGTTCAAAATTTCGTCAATATTTTTCTCTACACTGGCAATCGGATTAATAAATTCGTAATCATCGAGCAAGTTATTTAATGACAAAATATTACTTTTTTCTATATCTTTAGTTAATTCAAACACAACACTATTGATCGATAAATTGAAACTCGAAACTCTAAATAAGTCTCTAAAAAGAGAAATTGAAAACAAGTCGTTTTGATATAAACAATAACTATCGTCTTCAACAATTCCTGATACAGTTAAGTTGATATCACTAAATTTCTTTCTGACATATTTACTTATCGATTCATTAGAAACGTTATAAGATAAATAAATTTTTTCACCAGGAACTTTAATTCCTATTTTACTGGCCAAATTTTTAGATATAGCAATTTCTAATAAATTTTGAGGATACGAACCAACAATATCTTTTTCTTTACACGAACTAAACTTAAGATTTTCTTCTGAAGGCTTAAAAGCACTACCAAAAGCAATATCATCAGGACAAATTATATTTTCTTGCTCATCAATTTCAACATGACTAAATTTATCACAAAACTCTTTTAATTTTTCTTCATTATTACTTGCATACAAAGAAGACGAAAATCCGCTAAATAAGCTCATTCCATAATTTACATAGCCACCAATCGTAGAATAATAACAATCGATATTTTTTGGCAATATATCTTTGATATCTTCAATAGTCGAAAGATCCAAACTTTCGTCAATTGTTGAGTAAACATACAATTTATTTGTGTAAGGCAACTCATCATTAAATGTCTTGGGATTATAAAACGACGAATCATTATCAAAAAGAACGTATTTATAACGACCATCTAAAGAAATTTTGTCTAAAAATGAATTTTGGAATTTTAATGTCTTTATATAATATATTTTTTTCAAAATCCACGGTAAATCCTCCTCCTTTTTCAAATCCAGAGATGAAAAGAAACGCATATTATCTTCCAATAAACTTTCGTTAAATAAAGGATTTGTATGATAAATCGTTGAATCCGTGTCCATCACAACACCTTTAACTCTAAAAAGTTGCTCATCATAATATCCCCATGAGGAATTTTTCAGTTTCAATGCAACAAATAAATCGTTATTGCTAATATAATTGCCAATAGATTCATAGGATTTGACCAAATTTAGACTTAAACACAATTCTTTTAATTGTGGAAAATTCATTCCAATGACAATTTCGTCATTTTCAAGAGTATTCACATTAGGATATGTTTCAAATTCATCAAAATTTTTAACAAAGGTAAATTCATTAAAATTTGAAATGTTGAAACCATTTATTTTAATATTAGGATTTACCGAAACATTATATAAAGCATTAGAATCAGGAAAAAATGTTTCAAAATTATTTAAATAACTAGCACCAACATACTCTATATCGTCAGAATAGTCTTCGTAAATATATTTTATTTCATCATAAGAAGAAGCTAAATAATCTTTTATCCCGCATTCACCGTTTTTTCTTTTTAAAATTATTGAATTTTCACCAAGAATATTTTCAAATGATGAAGTTAAAGATCCTTTTATAGTGGTGCCCAATAAACTACTAACACCAAAAATTAACATAGAAAAAATCAAGAAAGCGTTTGAAATTATGTAACGTGCTTTTCTCTCTTTTAATAATGTTTTTGTATGTTTAAATAAAAACTTAAATGAAAAATGCTTTTCATCGCTTTTTTCAATAGGTATTATTTCAAAATCGTTTTTTAAATTTAATTTTCGCTTTCCAATAATTCCATATAAATCGCCATCTTTCATTTTTAAAATTTGATCTGAATATCTAACTGCCAAATTCTCATCATGTGTAACACAAATAACAAGGATGTTTTTACTAATATCTCTCAAAATTGAGAAAATGTTTTCGCTGTTTGTTGAATCTAAACTACCAGTTGGTTCGTCAGCAAATATAACTTTTGGTTGATTAACTAAAGCTCGAGCAATAGCCACTCTTTGTTTTTCACCACCACTCAAATTTTTAACCAACTTATCTTTTAATTTTAAAATATCTAATTTCTTTAAAGTAGACTCAATAATTCTTCTAATTTTTCTTTCTTTTGTATACTTAGAATTTATAGAAATTAATAAATTATCATAAACCGTAGCGTTATCTAAGAGGTTGAATGATTGAAAAATGTAACCAAAATTTTTAGAACGAATTAATCTCATTTTTTTGTCATTTACATAGTTGAAATCGTCAAAAGAAACAAAACCAGAAAATGAATTGTCTAAACCTCCTAGAATATTGAGCAAGGTGCTTTTTCCACACCCCGATTGGCCTAATATGCAATAAAATTTATGATCCTCAAAAACGTAGTTAATATCGGTCAAAACATCCTTATTTCCAAACGATTTATTCAAACTTTTAACTTTAATCATTATTCTTCTTTTAACTCTTTTGCAATGTCAATTCTCGAACTAACCAAAATCGGAATCGATGTAGAAACTATAATTAAAAACACAAAGCAAAAGAAAATTAAAAAATACATAAGGAAATCATTCAAAAAGAGATTTCCTGCAAAAAATATTTCTTTTCCTATCCTATTGCCTATATTAATAATTATTGATGTAATTAGCGTTGAAACAAAGAAACCGCCTACTAAAATACATAATTGTTCTCCAACATATACTTCATTTAAAGAACTATCTTTAGCACCCAAAACCTTTAAAGTGGCCGTTTCTTTTCTTGATTTATTGAAACTAGAAAATGTTAAAAATCCAATCAAAAAAGCATTACATAAACAAATCATTATTAAAAATATTTTTAATCCCATTATTAAAGAATTTGTTAGATCAGTAAAGGACTTTGTTAATGTGTGAACACTATTTTGCACATCAATTATGGTATTTTTTGTTTCTTGGCAATAATCAGCGAGTTTATAAATATTTTTTCTTTCGTTTTCCTCTAAACTTACTACAAAAAATGAGTAAGACGATATTGCTTCATCATTTTTAGAATTAATAATTAATTCATAATAACTCACAGGAGTTCCTAATATAGAACTAATATTTGGCGGATATAAAATTTTTAATTTTTCTAAAAAATAGTTGTAAGGCAAATAAACTCTTGGAACATTTAAATACGTGAATTGATCGATTATTTGACTAATTTTGAAATCATCATTAAAGTTAAGATTGTCGTCAACTATCTTTTCCTTATCTTTTATATAAAATTCAATAGATTTATTAAACGAGATATTAGAATTTACTCCAAGAAGAGCATCGTTTTTCACTAAATTCTTAGTAAATTGATTAATGTAAATATTTTTCGAATAACTATTTTTATAATAAAAAGAATAATTTATATCCTTATACTCTTTTCCTAATACTTTGAACACAATCTCGCTTTCTAAAAAGTAATTTAAAGAAGGAACAATTTCGATACTTTCATAAGAACTAAAAACATTTTTAACAGTGTTAATATTCGGCCTAACTTTTTTCACTAAATTGATATTCGAACTAGATGAATCGTAATATTCGTTTTTATAAACCTCAAAAATATTATTGTCTGGAAAATTATTTTCGATATTGTTTGATACATTTTGAAAACCCATAAAAAAGGATATCGATGTGAGAATAATTGTTATTCCAAAAAATAAAGAAAAGAAAGATATTAAATTCTTTTTGAGATTAGCTTTTAGTTTTTGAAATATAAAATACCCTGCAAATCCCCTCTCTTTTTTCTTTTTATTATCTTTTTTTATTTCTTCTTTGCATATTGGATTTTTACTTACGAATGCCTTCCCATCTTTTATTTCAATACAACCATCGTTGTATTTTTGAATCAATTTTTTATTGTGAGAAACAATAATAACTAAAGACCCTTTACTTATTTCTTTTAAGTCATTCATAAGCATTGTCGAATTTTTAATATCTAAAGCACCGGTTGGTTCATCACAAAATATAATTTTTGGATTACTGATTATTGCTCTAATTAAACAAACTCTTTGTTTTTCTCCACCACTCAATTTGTAGACTTTCTGTTTTTCATGATCTTTAAGACCGTATTTATCTAGAAGTTTATCTTTAAATTTATAATCGTTTTCACCCTTAATTCTCATGGCTATTTCTGAGTTTTCTTTCACTGTTAAATTTTCAAAAAGATTAAAATCTTGAAATAACACACCACACACATTTCTTAAATAATCGTTTTTATCTTTCTTAGTTAATTTAAGTAACGATTTGCCTTCGAAAACAATATCTCCAGAATCAGGCGAACTTATTAATTCTAAAATATTAAGCAAGGTAGATTTACCACTGCCACTTTTCCCAAAAATAAAGAACATGCCCTTGCTTGGTAATTCAAAAGAGACATCATCAAGAACTTTAATTGATGATTTAGAATCTAATTTAAATGACTTGCTAATATTTGATACTTTTAACAAAAAATGCCTCTACATACAAGATGTATGTTCGAGGCGTTTTTTCTTAATTAAATTTAAATTAATTTTCGTCTTCCATTTTAACAGCAGCAGGAATCTTTGGTAAACCAGGCATAGTTAAAATATTTCCACATAGAGCAACAATAAACCCAGCTCCACTTGATAATTTCACTTCTTTGACAGTTATATCAAAATCCTTAGGAGTATTTTTGAGTTTTGGATTATCACTAAAACTTAAAGGAGTTTTAGCCATACAAACAACAAGTTTGTCTTCTCTCAAATTCTCAATTGTTTTTATATCTTGTTCAGCTTTTTCTGTATAAATTACGCTTCTCGCTCTATAAATTTCTTTAGAAATTATTTCAATTTTATTTTTAATTGAATCGTTAACATTATAAATTGGAGCATAATTTGATTTTTTAGTTTCAAGAGTTTCTAAAACTTTATTAGCTAATTCAACAGATCCAGAACCACCATTTACGAATCCATCGGCAAACGCATATTTATATCCCATCTTGTTGCACCAATCTTCAAGAGTTTTAACTTCAGCATCAGTATCGCTTGAAAAATGGTTAATAGCAATTACAACTGGAACATTATATTTTCTAAGATTTTCATAATGTTGTTCAAGGTTTTTGATTCCTTCAGTTAAAGCAGCTATATTTTCTTTTCCCAAATCTTCAAATTCGACACCACCATGCATCTTTAAAGCACGAATAGTTGCAACCAAAACAGCGCAATCTGGTTTTAAATTGCCAATTCTACAAGTTATGTCTAAAAACTTTTCTGCACCTAAATCAGCAGCAAAACCTGCTTCTGTAATAACAATTGGCGATATTTTTAAAGCCAATTTTGTGGCAATTAAAGAACTACAACCATGTGCAATGTTAGCGAATGGACCGCCATGGACAAAACAAGGATTTCCTTCTTGAGTTTGAACAATATTTGGTTTTAAAGCATCGCGCATTAATTTCATTATTGCATTAGTAATGCGAAGTTGTCTCAAATATACTGGTTTATTATCATATGTATAAGCAACTAATATATTATTAATTCTTTTTCTAAAATCTGATGCATCTTCACTAATACATAAAATAGCCATCAATTCACTAGCGACAGTAATATCAAAATGATCGATTCTTTGAATTCCGTTAACTTTACTTCCTAAACCGATATTTATTTCTCTCAATTCACGATCGTTCATATCTAAAGCACGATTCCAAACAACTCTATTTGGATCAATGTTTAACTCGTTTCCTTGATAAATATGGTTATCAATAATTGCGCTAATAAGATTTATCGAACTGGTTAAAGCGTGCATATCGCCAGTAAAATGCAAATTTATATCTTCGCTTGGTTCGATAGTAACTTTACCACCACCACAAGCACCGCCTTTTAAACCAAAAACAGGGCCCATTGAAGGTTCTCTTAAACACAATAAAGCTTTTTGTTTTATCTTTGCTAAACCATCAAGTAAAGCGATACTTGTGGTTGTTTTTCCTTCTCCAGCTTTTGTTGGAGTGATTGCAGTAACTAAAACAAGTTTTCCGTTTGGATTATTTTTGACCTCAGAATAAAATGTAGGTTTAATTTTAGCTTTAAAATCACCATGCATTTCTAAATAACTAGCGTCAATCCCCACTTTTTTTGCGACAGTTTCAATTTTTTGTAACTTCATAATCTTACCCCCTGAAATTATAATGCTAACAAATCTTCTATAACAAAACTAGCCATCATTAAGCCGGCTGAGTTTGGAACAAAAGCCATAGAACTAACTATATTTGATTTAATTATTGGCTCATTTTTAGAAAATACAACATTAATATTATCAATATTAACATTCTGTTTTCTTAACTCATATCTCAGTTTTTTTGCTAAAGGATCAATTGTGGTTTTATTTAATTTTGTAACCACGATATTAGAAGGATTTATGCGGTTACCCATGCCTAGACTACTTATGATTTTAATTCCATTATTAATGCAGTACGAAATCAATAAAATTTTAGCATGAATATCATCGATACAATCACAAACATAATCGAATTGTTTTAGACTAGCAAAATCGAAATTTTCATCAATTAAGAGGGGATTGGCAAGGACTTTTGCATTTTTTCTTATCATTAAAAGCTTCTTTTTAAGAGCTTCACTCTTTAAAGATCCAACATCATTTTCATCGTAGGCTATCTGCCTATTTAAGTTGGATGAATCGACGACATCTTTATCAATTATAGTTAAATTAACAATTCCACTTCTTAATAAAGTTATTGGTACTATCGAACCAACACCTCCAAGACCTATTACACAAACATTAAAAGACTTTAACTTTTCGAAGTTTTCATCTCCTAACAACATTTTTGTTCTATCATCATATGCCATTTTTTATGCCTACTATATATTGTAAAGCATCATCAATATTTTTAAACCAATTAACGTTATTAAATTGATGTTTAAAAAACGTCATTTGTCGTTTTGCATAATTCTTTGTATTTTTCTTAATTAATTCAACAGTTTCTTCTTCACTTAATCCTAAAAAGAATTCTTTGTATCCAATTGCTTGTAAGGCTCTTGAAGAAGGACCGAATTCAGTCAATATTTCATTAACTTCATTTTTTAAACCATTATTAACCATATTTTCAGTTCTTAAATCAATTCTTTCATAAAGCTCATTTCTATCTAAATCTAATCCTACAAAAACAACATCATCATAAAGCAATTTGTTTTTACCATCATTATTAATTTCTGTTTTAGTTTTATGATGAATTTCATAAATATATAAGGCACGCAATAAACGTTTACGATTATTATTTCCAATCAAATTAGCATCTTTTTCGTCGATAAGAAGCAACTTTTGAAATAATTGTTCGTTTGACAAATCGGAACAAAAATCTTCTGGCATTTGTTCTTCTTCTAAAAATTTATAATCATATAAAGCAGCTTTTAAATACAATCCAGTGCCACCAACCATAACAATATTTTCGTTTTTAGAATTATCAAGAATTATTCGTGCGTCTTTTTGATATTTACTTACATCATAATTTTCAGCAATTGAAACAAAATCATATAAAAAATATCTTCCAGAATTTAGCAATTCTTTGTTTGGTTTAGCAGTTCCTTTGTTCATTTCTTTATAAACTTGAAAGGCATCAAAGTTAACAACTTTTGCATTAAATAATTTTGAGATTTCTTCGGCTAAATCACTTTTTCCGCTTGCAGTTGGTCCTAAAACACAAAAAATCATTTATCAAATTCATCCTTTAATTCTTTTAAAAATTGTTGCATCTCTTTTTGAACGGCTAAATAGTTAATGATAATCGGATTCTCATTGTATTTTTTTAGTAAAGAGTTGTATTCGGCAATTTCCTCATTGCTCATTTCACATTTTTTTATAAATTTAATTTCCATTTCAAGTTTGTGAAGTTCTTCGGAATTATCAACAATGTTTTTAAGTCTTAAATATTCTTGAACAATAGGTTCATTGATTACTTCTTTCTTTAAATCCGCAATTAATAAATCCAATTCATTATCAAGAAGTACTCCATGCATTGAATAAACATGGCTTTCATCAATTTTTAATTTTACAATTTTGCCAATTAAAGATTTATCACCTTCAAATATGACAGTTTTCATATTTTCGGTTGTACCACTCAAAACATTTGCATTCTTTTTTGAAGGTCCATCAACAAGCACTTCATAAACCTTGCCAACCATTTCATCAGCATGATCTTTCACACTAACTTCAAGAGCAGCCAATAATTCTTGGAATCTTTTAACTTTCTCTTCGTAAGTAACATTATCAACCATATTAGCAGCTGGAGTTCCTTTTCTTGGACTATAAATAAATGTAAAAGCGCTTGTATATCCCACTTCTTTTACTAATTTTATTGTATCTAAAAATTGTTCATATGTTTCATTTGGGAATCCAACAATGATGTCCGTCGAAAATGCCATATGAGGAATCTTTTCACGAATTTTATTAACTAATTCTAAATATTGGCCTGTAGTATAACGTCTATTCATTAAATGAAGAATTTCATCACTTCCACTTTGAACTGGTAAATGAATAAATTTCATAATATTTGGATATTTGGCAATAACATCAATTACATCATCTTTAAAATCACTTGGATAACTTGTTAAAAATCTTAAACGTGGCATACCAAGTTTTGCAACTTCTTCTAATAAATGAGCAAATGTATAACCATCAGTTCTATCTTTACCATAACTATCAACATTTTGACCGAGTAAGGTGATTTCTTGATAGCCAGCATCAACTAAACTTTTGCATTCTTTCAAAATATCTTCTGGATCACGACTTCTTTCTTTGCCTCTTGTGTAAGGAACAATGCAATAAGTACAGAACTTGTTGCATCCATAAGAAATATTTACAAAAGCTTTAAAATCGTTTTGTCTTTTAGAAGGAAGATTTTCGTAAATTTCACCTGATTTCGATGAAACATCAACTATTCTCTTTTTACCATTATTTTCTAAATATAAAGATAATAATTTCCCTAAATCTTGAGTATTATGAGTTCCAAACATGATATCAACATGAGGAAATGTAGAACAAAGAAAATCAATAATGTGTCTTTGTTCAACCATACAACCACAAACTAAAAGAATAGAGTTTTTATTTTTTTCTCTTAACGCCTTGTATTCGCCAATTTCTCCATAAACTTTATCTTCAGCATTTTCTCTAACAGCACATGTGTTTAAAATTGTAATATCGGCATCTTCTTTAACATTTGTTTCAGTTAAACCTAGAGAAGTTAGAATACCCGACATAATTTCTTCATCACGAATATTGGCTTGACAGCCATAAGTTCTAATTAAAAATTTTTTACCTTTTAATTGAGCTAATAATTCATCTTTTGGTGAAAAATCATAACTAATTTTAGGTGTTTCTTTATTTCTGCGTTTGCCAGCTTCCAACGAAGGAAGGTCAATGTATTCTATTTTTCTCATTTTATTCACCCATTTTAATAATTTTATTTATTGGCGTTATTGAAACTGCCTTAAAAGATAAATCGTCGAATTTAATAACAACAGCATTAAAAACACTGTCATCTTCATCCAATAATTTGAAACGAATATCCTCGTTATGCAAAACAATTTTACTCACGACACTATTAATTTCGCATCCTAAGACCGAATTATAAGATCCACACATACCAACATCACTAATATAAGCAATACCAGTATTTAATATTTGTGCATCATTCGTTTGAACATGTGTATGAGTTCCAATTACAGCACTAACCGTATTTTTTAAACTGTAAGCAAAAGCTTTTTTCTCACCAGTCGCTTCAGCGTGATAATCAACAATATGAATATCGCTTTCATCTTCTTCTAAGACATCAAGTAAAGAATTGTAAGGATCTTTTACTTCTTCTTTCATAAAAGCGGTGCCTAATAAATTTGTAACACGAATTTTTGTGCCATTTACATCAAACACTTTAGTACCAATTCCTGGAAAATCTTCTTTCAAATTGAGCGGCCTAATCAAAGCATCAACATACGGAATAAATGTTTTTAATTCACTCTTTGATTGATAATGATTGCCTAATGTAACACAATCAACACCTTCATTAATTAGATATTGATAATGGCTTTTACTGATCCCCTTGCCATTGGTGATGTTCTCACCATTGGCAATAGTAAAATCAATATTGTATTTTTTCTTAATAATAGAAAGATTGTCAGAAATTGCTTTTCTGCCTACTTTCCCAACTATATCCCCGATAAAAAGAATGTTCATTATTTTGCAGTTTCTATTGCACGATACTCACGAATAACGTTAACTTTAATTTGTCCTGGATATTTCATATCGCTTTCAATCTTTTCTCTAATTTGACGAGCTAAATTGAATGCGCCTAAATCATCAATCTTTTCTGGAAGAACGATAACACGAACTTCTCTACCAGATTGCATAGCATAACAAGTTTGAACACCATCAAATCCTTTACAGATTGTTTCAAGTTGTTCAATACGTTTAATATATGTTTCTAATGTTTCACTTCTTGCTCCAGGTCTAGCAGCGCTTAATGTATCTGCAGATTGGACTAAATAAGCGATAACTGATTTACAAGGAACATCATTGTGATGAGCAGCAATTGAGTTAACAACTATATCGCTTTCACCATATTTTCTTGCTAATCTAGCACCAATTTCAACGTGGCTTCCTTCGATTTCATAATCGCATGATTTTCCGATATCGTGAAGTAAACCAGCACGTTTTGCCATTTGTTGATCAAGACCAAGTTCAGCAGCCATAGTTCCACAAATAAATGCAGTTTCAACAGAATGATCTAATTGGTTTTGTCCATAACTAGTTCTGAATTTTAATCTACCTACATAGGTAACTAATTCTTTATTCATGCCGCTAATGCCTAATTTAAGTAAAGCATCTTCACCAGCTTTACGAATTGATTCATCAAGTTCTTTTTGGCATTTTGCAATAACTTCTTCAATTCTACCAGGTTGAATTCTTCCATCTTTAATTAAGATGTTTAAGGTTCTACTAGCAATTTCTCTTCTAATAGGATTGAAACATGAAACTGTAATAGCTTCTGGAGTATCATCAATTAAAATATCGACACCCAATAATTGCTCTAACGATTTAATGTTACGTCCTTCACGACCGATAATTCTACCCTTCATTTCATCACTTGGAAGTGAAATAACATTGACTGTTCTTTCAGTAGTGACTTCTTGAGCTTGGCGAGCTAATGCATTGGCCAAAATATCTCTAGCTTTATCGTTAGCAGTTGTTTCAGCCTCATCTTCTTGCTCTCTTAAATATTTTGCAATATTAATTTGTTCTTTTTCTTCAACTTTAGCAAAAATTTGATCACGAGCTTCTTTCTCACTCATGTTAGCAACTTTTTGAAGTTCAACAATAATTGAGTCGATCTTCTCTTGAAGTTGAGCGCCTCTTTTTTTGTTTTCTTGAATTGAGAAATCAAGATTTTTATCTTTATCCTCAAGTGATTGTTCTTTCTTAAGTAAAGCAGCATCACGAGCATCGATTGTTTGCTCTCTTTGGTTTAATTTGTTTTCACTAACAACAACCTCTTCTTTTCTTTCCTTAATATCCTTCTCGGCTTCTTTTTTCATCTCGAATATGTCTTGTTTTGCGTCAATTTGTGCATTTTTCTTAATACGATCTGCCTTATTTTCAGCATCATTAATAATCTTGTCAGCATTTGTTCGAGCTCTCTTTGCTTTCATTGCAGGTAAGAACATACAAACTAAAAAACCAACGATAATACCGACTAAAGCACAGACAATTATAAGTACTATTGCAAGCGTTAAATCCATAATAAATCCCCTTTTCTATACATTATGTAACTAGAAAGATACCTATTACCCCTATTACAGCAAAAATAAGAAATAACTTTTATATTTATATGAAAATAAAATCTTAAATTGGAATATATAACAAGTATCTTATAAGATACTTTCTTTATTATATAGAAAAGAGAAAATTATATAAAGTATTATTTAACTTCAGAATCGACTTTTGGTTCGTCATCAACTGATTTTGCATCTTCTTTTTTTGCATCCTCAATTAATTTAGCTTCATTCGCCACAACTTCACTTTTTACCTTGTCATAAATGTCTTTGTGATTTGATAAAAATTCTTTAGCAGTATCACGCCCTTGACCAATTCTTTGTCCATATACTTCGTACCAAGAACCGGACTTTTTGACGATACCAATTTCAGTTGCTAAATCGAGCAATTCACCCTCTTTAGAAATACCTTTTCCGTAAACAATATCAACTTTACAGGTCTTAAATGGTGACGCAACTTTATTCTTAACAACACGAATATTAGCGACATTACCAACTAAATTAATGCCTTCTTTAATGGCTTCTCCACGGCGAATATCAATTCTAACAGAAGAGTAGAATTTTAAAGCTCTTCCACCAGTAGTAGTTTCGCTTGGTCCATAAATTACACCAATTTTTTCTCTTAATTGATTAATAAAAATAACTGAACAACCATTTTTATTTAATAGACCAGTAATTTTTCTTAATCCCTTCGACATCAATCTTGCTTGTAAACCAATCGATTGATCGGTCATAACTCCATCAAGTTCAGCTTGTGGAACAAGAGCAGCAACACTATCGACAACAATCAATTGGAATGCTCCACTTTTAGCAAGCATTTCCACAATCTCTAAAGCTTGTTCACCACAATCAGGTTGACTTAAAATTAAGTTATCAATATCAACTCCTAAAGCCTCAGCATAAACGGGGTCAATTGAGTTCTCAGCATCAATAAACGCTGCCATTCCCCCTTCTTTTTGTACTTCAGCGACTGCAGTAAGAGCTAAAGTTGTCTTACCACTACTCTCTGGTCCGTAGATTTCGATAATTCTTCCTTTTGGATATCCACCGATTCCTAAAGCCCTGTTTAATAGTATCGATCCACTATTAATAACGCCAACATCTGAGTTAGGACGGTCTCCTAATCTCATAATAGATCCTTTGCCAAACTCGTGTCTAACCTGAGTTAAAACATCTTGTAAATCAATAGGTCCATTATTTTCTTTTTCATTTTTTGCCATGATTTTTTCCTCCACACATACAAGATGCCAATTACTATCAAAAATTAAGAAGACTTTTTTAAAATATTTAAAATAAATTCAACAACTGTCTTAATCGACCCTTCACGAATCTCGTTTCTACTCAATTCTTGATGAAGAGATTCAAGACAATAAAAACTATCTTTAAAAAGTATTCCTATATAAACTTCTCCTACTTCACTTCCGTGACTACAAACATCTTTTGTAGGTCCAGCATTACCAGTAAAAGAAACCACAATGTCAGTATTTAATTTTTCTTTTCCTTTATAAGCTAATTCGCGAGCAACGGCTTTTGAAACTACTCCATTTTTCTCAATGAAATCAGGATCAATCCCTAAAAGACGTACTTTTTCTTCAATGGTATAAACAATTATTCCGCCTTTATAAACCTTACTAGCTCCTGGAACATCTGTAATTTCTTTACCAAAAAGACCTCCAGTATAAGATTCAATGCTTCCAATTGTTAAATTAAGTTCAGTAAGTTCTTTAACTAATGTTTCATTTTGAGTCATTATTTTGACCTAAAAACACAGCTTTATTTTGAATTAAATAAATCGCACCACTTAAAACACTAACGAAAGTAGCTGCATAACAAATAAAATCAGTAATATGTAAATAAGTTAACCAATTTGAATCAAAATATGAAAATGGCCATCCATTAATAAAAACGAAAGAAATTGCGACCATTTGCAAAACTGTTTTAAGTTTTCCAAAAATATTAGCAGCAATAACTGTATGCTTTGTTGCGGCCATAAATCTAAGTCCATCAACAATTAAATCCCTGATTTCCATAATAATAACGCAGAAGAATGGGAATTTTAAACTAGCTCCAAGAGATGGGAAATTTAAAGCTAAGAAAATCATCATCGCATTGATAAGCATTTTATCGGCGATAGGATCGAGGAATTTCCCTAAATCGGTCACTTGATTGTTTTTTCTAGCTAAATAACCATCTAAAAAGTCTGTAAAACTTGCAATAAGGAAAACAACAAAGAGAATAATCATCAACCAATTGATGGTTGCTCCATTATTATTAAGGCTTATATTAAATTTATAAATAAATGGATTAAATTGATCAACAATATATAAAACAACAATTGCAACAATCAATAAAAAAGCAACAACAATACGTGAAATAGTAATTTTTGTAGGTAGATTAACCTTAATTTTTGCTTTTTGTTCCATTTTTTCTCCTTTATTGAGTATTCAGTCCATAAGCCATGTTCTGTTATATACAACCATTTATCTAAGATTTCTCTTACAGCTTCAAGTTCAATTCCTTGTCGCTATTTCCCCTACCAAATTTGGGTTTCTCGCTTATGGGGTTTACCAACGTTTCATTCTATTATTTCTAATAGATTCGTCACTGTGGCACTTTATGAGTCATTTCCATGAGTTGCCTTTTAGGATAGACTCGCCGTTACTTGCTCCCAAGTACCTAGCCTTATTTTTTAGACTAGCATAATCACTACACTCATCACAGAGTGTGCGAGCATGGACTTTCCTCTAGTTATTACTAACCAGCGATTGTATAGACTGAAGACTACTTAATTTTACTAGGATCAACGCCTAATTCGTAAAGTTTCTTTTCGTATTTGCTACATTTTTCTAGTAAATCAATTGGATCAAGATAGATATTGCTATCATCATGACTCAAATTCTTTGCCGCAATATTTTTTGATTTTTGAATTGATAATTCATTATTTAATTCACGAACTTCCGCTTTTAAAGTTTCACTTTCGCGTTTTAAAGAAACGATCGATTTATCATACTCTTCACAAACGGTGTCAAAATTGCGATAATCTCTTAATACCTTGTCTAAAAAATCGTCTACTTCATCAGAATCGTAGCCTTTTACACCTTTTTTAAACTTTTTATTCAAAATATCAAATTGATTTAAATATAGTTTCATAACCTCTTTCCTAGTGCTTTTAATTATATTAAAAGCAGCTAAATAATTCAATCAAACATTAAAACATTGGTTTAATGTAGAGCCTTTTTAGTTTAAAATAAAATCGTGAAATTATTAAAACAAGCTTTAAATGATTTTAAAACGATTGTCTTTGTAGACTTTGAAGGCACGCAATATACGCAAGAAATAATTGCGATTGGCGCCATTAAAGTTGAATTAGATAACAAAAATAAAATTTGTAAGAAATACAATTCTTTTAAAGTTTTTACTAAGGCTTCAGGAGAAGTAGGAAAAATAGTTGTTAAATTGACTGGCATTACCGATGATTTCTTAAAAAATAATGGCGTTTCGTTTGATGAAGGAATGGCCAAATTTGAAAAATATGTTGGCAAAACAACTAATAGAATAAAATATTTGTCTTATGGTAATTTTGATATGCGTTTATTGCATCAAAGTGTGGCCAATTCGCTCGAAGGCGAAACGCCATTTATTAAGTCAATTTATAAAAATCATATTGATTTCGCGAATATTTTACAATATTACATCCGTAGCAACAAAAACGAACAGCTTAGTTTATTGGATGCTTTAAAGATTTTTCAAGTTACTCCATTAGCTGATGCACACAATCCAGAAACTGACGCTAAAAACCTCATGTTGCTTTTTGATGCTACCACTACTAAACAATCAATATTAAAAGAAGAATATAAACAAGTTCTTGCAAATAATCCTCATCTTCCAAATCCAGTTAATAAAGCAATTAAAAAGATGATGAAAGAAGGAAAAGTAAGTAAAGAAGAATTTGAGCGATTTATTGAGGAAGATATTTAATGGTAAATTATCCTCTTGGAATCGATATAAAAGAGAAAAAGAAACTCACGAGATACGATAATCGTGGTATGTCTCTTGAACAAGAAATTAATGAATCTAACAAATACTATTTGGATAAAGATTTAGCCGTTATATATAAGAAAGATACACCAATAAAAATAGTTAAAATGAATGAAGATACCAAACAGATTTCTTCAGCATTTTTTAGTAAACATTCAACTACCGATTATAATGGCGTATTCAAAGGAAAATATATCGATTTTGAAGCAAAAACTACCAATAACAAAACTTCTTTTCCCCTTTCTAATTTTCACTCCTATCAATTGGAGCACTTAAAAAGAATTACTAAACAAGGCGGAATTGGTTTTGTTTTGTTCGAATTTAAAACATTAGAACTTTATTACATTGTCTATTATAAGGATTTAGAAAACTTCTTAATAAACAACAAAAGAAAATCAATTCCGCTATCGTTTTTTAAAGAAAAAGGTAAGCAAATAAAAAGAGGCATTGAACCCCCTTTAGATTACCTAAAAATTATCGAAAAAAGACTATAAATTTTTGCATTTCTCCTTGCAAATCCCTCTTAATTTGCAATTTTGGCAGTTAGGAGACATAGCCTTACAATAGTAGCGTCCAAAGAAGATAAATTGATGGTGTAATTTGATCCATTTATCTTTAGGAAATTGTTTCATTAATGAGGCTTCAATTTTAGTTACATCTTGCGTTGAAACAAGGCCCAAACGATTACTAACTCTACGAACATGAGTATCCACTGGAAAAGCAGGTATTTTAAAGAGCTCAATTAAGCAAACATTGGCGGTCTTTGTTCCAACCCCTGGAAGAGTGATTAATTTGTCTTTTGAAGAAGGCACAATTCCACCAAAATTTTCCAATAAACCCCTGCAAATCCCCTTTAAATTCTTAGCTTTGTTCTTATAAAGGCCTAAAGGTTTAATGATGTTTTCGATGTCTCCTAAAGAGGCAGAATCGACCTCTTTTAAGGTCTTATATTTTAAAAATAAAACATCAGTTACTTTATTAACTTTTTTATCAGTACATTGAGCACTTAACATTACTGCAATTAAAAAAGAATAATCATTAAAATAATTTAACTCACATTGAGCATTTGGAAATATTTCATCTAAATAAGTTGTTCATATCTTTTTATTTTTTAA
>CAYQCJ010000026.1:0-15598 GCA_964416025.1 uncultured Staphylococcaceae bacterium
ACTTTCTCTTACCAACATAGACAAGTAAACTACGTCTTGCAACGTGATCCTTATCGTTGTTCTTAAGATGTTCGGATAAAACCTTGATTTTCTCAGTAAGTAATGCGATTTGAACATCGATACTACCAGTATCTTTTGCATTACCACCGAAATTTGTTACGATTTCAGCCTTAACTTTTTTTGCAACTGCCATTTTTGTTCTCCTTTCACTTTATATACGCGTCAATCTATGTATAACGTTTCGAGATTCGATATACTGGGACTAACGTAACGACCAATAATATACACTTTTCTTATCAAATTAGCAAGATTTATCACTCTTTAGCTTATTAAATAAGAAATAATGCTTTGCTTCAGCTTTGTCGAGAGCAATTTGAGTTTTGAGTTCTTCGACATTATTGAATTTCTTTTCATCTCTAAGTCTTTTATAGAAATATAAAGAAACGACTTTTCCGTATAAATTTCCTTCATAACCAACAACATTAGTTTCGATAATTGGTTGATTAAGTTTTTCAATTGTTGGATGAACACCAATATTTGTAATCGACTTGTATTTGACGCCATCAACATCAAGTTTTGTAATATAAACACCATTTTTAGGCATAATATAAGTATCATCTGGGGTTAAATTTGCGGTTGGAAATCCAATTTTGTCGCCATTATTTAATCCATGAACTACCGAACCAGTAATAATATAAGGACGTCCTAACCATCTAGCAGCTTCCTCAATATTTCCTTTTCTAATTTCGTTTTTAATGTTTGTACTCGATATTTTATTCCCATTATGATCAGTAACATAATGTAAACAATAAACTTGATTAAATCTTGCTTTTAAATAATTAACATCGCCTTGTCTTTCATAACCGAAGCAGAAATCAGAACCACAGAATAATTTTACAGGATTTAAAGCTTTTAAAACTTTATCGACAAAAGTTATGTAAGACATAGCTTTGAAATTATCATCACAAACGACAACAAAAAGGTAATCAACACCTAATTCTTCAAGGATATCTTCTTTTAATTTATTGCTTGTAATACAGCCTTCTATCGACTTTAAAGCTCTATCGAAAGTAAGCACTCCTAAACAATTTGGAGCACTATTTGATTTAGCAAAAGAGATCAAACCAGAATGTCCGATATGAACTCCGTCAAAATAGCCGAGAACCAACGACAAGTTTTTAATTGCCATTTTACAGTCTCTAAAGTTTCTTAAATATATAATTTTCATTCGCGTTGAATATTATATAAAAAATGATATTATTTTAAAAGTAATTTATGAAAGCATTAAGAATTATTTTAGCCTCAATTAAGAGAGCGGATAAAGATTTTAATTTATTAAACGATAACGATAGAATTTGTGTCGGTATTAGCGGCGGAAAAGATAGCATGGCTCTTTTATATGCTTTGATCCTTTATAAAAAATATACTGGTAAAAAAATTACGATAATTCCTTGCATAATTGATCTTGGTTTTCCTGGATTCGATGCAACTCCAATCAGCGATTATTGTGCTTCTTTAGGACTAACTTTAAATGTTTTAGATGGCAAGACTGTTTATAAAATTTTATCGATACAACAAGAAAAACAACATACTCCACATTTACCATGTTCAATTTGTTCCAAAATGAAGAAAGCAATCATTAATAAATTTGCTAAAAAAGTAAATTGTAATAAAGTTAGTTTTGCTCATCACATGAGCGATGCTGTTGAAACTTTGTTTTTAAATGAAATTTATGGTGCTAGAATCGCCACTTTTTCTCCAAAAATGTTTTTAACAAATGAAGAAATCACTTTTATTCGCCCTTTCATTTATGTTGATGAATCAACAATTAAAAGATGTATTAAAGAAGAAAATATACCTGTATTTTCTAGTCATTGTCCAAATGATGGACATACCAAAAGACAAGAAATTAAAGATATTCTTTCTTCAATCTATAAAACATTCCCAGAAGCCAAAAATAATTTTGGCGTCATGCTTAATAATCGTGAAAAAGAAGACCTATTTTACAATGCTTTTGAGACACAAATTAACTCAAAGAATTTCTTTTATAAAGAGATATTTACCATCGACGATTTCATTAAAGAAAACGAATTTATTTTCAAAAGCCCTTGTAAAGACCCCTTATTTTTAAATATTTCCAAAGAAAAACCTGTTGGGCAAAAGCATTATTTAGTCTATAAAAAAGACAAAATAGTATGTGCTTTAGACCTTATAAAAGATGATAGAACTTTTACTATTACCAATTATAAATACCTAAAATATGAAGATTTTGTAACTTTTATGTTTGGTCTTTATAGAGATATTTATGACAAATTCAATCCTTGTAAAATGATTATTAAATCAAAGAAAAAAGAATTTTTAAGTGAACTTAATTTCATTCAAGAATCAAAAAATACATATTCTTGCACTGAAAATCCAGTCAATATTGAAAAAAAGAATAAAACTAATTCAAAATAAATTTTAAATCATCGACACTAACTTTTGTAATCGAAGAATCGTCATCAGAAATCAATTTATCAATTAAATCTTTCTTTTGATTTTGTAATTCAATAACTTTTTGTTCGACAGAATCTTGCATAATAAGTTTTATAACTTCAACATTTTTAATTTGTCCAATTCGATAAGCTCTATCAGTTGCTTGGTCTTCAGCCGCGACATTCCACCATGGATCATAATGAATTACCGTATCAGCACCAGTTAAATTAAGTCCGTTACCACCGGCTTTTAAGGAAATTAAGAAGACTTTAATATTTTGGTTTTTATTAAATTCATTTACATATTCAAGACGTTTTTCACTACTGGTTTCGCCAGTCAAAACAAGGTAATTAATACCTAGTTGTTGAAACAATTTCTCTAATATTGATAACGCTTTAACAAATTGAGAGAAAACTAAAATCTTGTGTCCATTAGCAATATATTCTTGAATGATTTGTATCATTAAATCAGTTTTACTGGATTCACCTTCGTAATTATCTACAAAAGTATGTGGATCAACACAAATTTGGCGAAGTCTAGTCAATAAATAGAGAACATCAAAAGCTTTACCGCCATCTTTTAAAATTTCATTAGCTTTAAGGCATGTGGCATCATATAACTTTCTTTGCTCACCACTCATTTCGGCAGTGACAATGTGTTCATATTTAGGAGGAAGTTCTTTTAAAACTTCTTTCTTAGTTCTTCTTAAAATAAATGGAGCAACATATTTAGCAATTCTTCCTTGGAATTGTTCATCATTTGCAGATGATGTAAAATCCTTGATTGGAGGCAGGTAATCGGGCATTAAGAAGTCAAAAATTGACCATAGATCAAATATATCATTTTCGATAGGAGTGCCTGTAAGCGCGAATTTATGAGTTGCTTTTAATGTTTTAACATTTTGAGTTTTTAAAGCGTGAATATTTTTAATATATTGTGCCTCATCCAAAATAATGTAATTAAAATTAGCATTATATAATTTAGAATCGTTTCTTAAAGAATCAAAAGATGTTAAATAAATAACTCTTTCATTTTCATTTATGTTTTCAATGACTTCTTTTCGATAATCACCCAAACCATAAATCATAACAACCTTATTTCCAGGATCAAATTTTTCAAATTCACTCTTCCAGTTATAAAGTAAGCTTTTTGGAGCAACAATTAAGATTGGTTCATTTGCTTTATCACTCTTTAATAAAGTGATAATTTCAAGAGTTTTTCCTAATCCCATATCATCAGCTAAAATCCCACCTAATTTATAATCAGCTAAAGTTTTTAACCATTTATAACCATCAATTTGATAAGGTTTCAATTCTCCATTAATTTTAGGAACTGAAACTTTAGATTTCTTGAAATTAGCAATCGAATTAACCATTGTTTCTAAATACTTATCAACTTCAAAATCATCGATGTTTTCGAAGGCTTTTAGCGATTGATATATAGGTTGCTCTTGAGGTACAGTTAAAGTTTTTGCATTTAATTTTAAGTCTTCAACCTTGTTAAAAAATTCTTTAGATTTTTCGTTTAAAGCGATAATTCTATCACCTTTTAAAAGAACGAACACTTTCTTTAATTTAATTGCTTCAAGAATCGCATATAAATCGCTATCGCTATATTCTGAGTCACTAGCAAAAACTTTCATAATATTATTTGTAAAAGTCATTTTTAAATGAGGAGGAATAAAAACACTAACTTGTTTTTGTTTGATTTTATCGGATAAATAAACATTTGAGACCTTTTTAAATTCTGAGAGATCAGCATTCAAGAAGTTTAAAATATCAGATTGTTCTGTGATTGCTTTATTAACAAAACCAAATTCTTCAATCAAACTCTTATATAAAGCTAATTTAGCAAAATCATAAGAATCAAAAATCTCATTCTCATCAATTTCTTTATCATCTTTTTTAATTTTTGTTTCTAATAAAACGACACCATCATCAAAATCAAAATAAGAATCAATTTCAATCTTTGAGATAACGAATTCATCTTTTATAGAATCATCAACATGAATATGATCAGCAAAATTTGGATAAACTTTATTTATAAAATTCTTTTTAACACGCGAAATATCGCTTCCTTTAGGATCAATTATGTCGATCAGATGCTTATATGATGGATTTCTTTTTAAAATATCAACCATTCCATCTTTCATATTTAAAACTAAATCAATTAATTTATATTTAAAAATAACTAAATTTTCATTAGCTAAAAACAATTTAAAATCTTTTGTCACAATAACATCCGGCATACATTCATCAAGTCTAAGTAAACAGCTAATTCCATTTATAAAAACTTCTCTACCTTTAAGTTTATCTAAAAGAATAAAGAAAAAATCTTCAGATAATTTCATCTTGTTTCTTGAAATTGCAGAAGTATTTTTATCAACATAAAAAGCTAAAATACTTAAAACTGAGTAATCTTTTGGATCATAATTTTCTTCGCTATTTATAAAAGATAATTCTTTACCAATTGTAAGTTTTTCACCATTATTTATGTGCCATAAAAAGGATGCAACACCAGTTAATTGATAGTATTTATTGATGCCAATTTTCATTGTTAAACTAATTGTTTTTTCACTTAAATCGAAAAAATATTGGGTCTTTACAAGGGATTTTGAATTATTCTTCCTAATTGAGCTAACGACATCTTCTGTAATTTTATCAAAAACATCATTCAATTTTTCATCGTTTTTAATGTTTTGAATTTGCTCTTTTTTAGTGTTAATTTTTGTTACAATTTCCTTATATTCTTCATCATTATTTTTAATATTCCATATGAAATAATTAACAATATTATAATTTCCAAAGCCATCATCATAATGGTCATAAATTGTCCAAGAATTATCGTCGCTATTCTTTAATTCCATTTTGGCAACGATTGTTCCATTGAAAAATTTTAAGAAATAACTGATATTAGAAATTCCGGATTTAGGTGATTTATTAACGACATATGAAGACTTAAAATAATAATTAAACGCCTTTTCATCTATCGTAATTTTAGGTTTAACTTCACCTAATTCATAATAAATTGTGCACGCAGGACAATCGTTTTTAATATAAGACTTTAAAATATTATTGTATGGAAGACGACTTAAAACTGTTTTTAACATATTATTTTCAGCTAAAGAGACTCCAGGCGAAGCTAAAATATCTGCAACACTTCCGCCAACATAACCAATTTCTTCATCCGTAAAACGCGATATATTCGATATAAAATGCTGACATTTAACGATAATATTTGGTAATGCTTTAAAATAAACAGCAAAATCATGCAATTCAATCATTTGATAAACATAAGTTGGTAAATAAGGCGTAGCTAATTTTTTTTCGTCATCAGAAAGAGATGAAAACATCTCAATCAATTCCTTATGGTAATCAAAATTTTTAGTTCCGATATTTGTTAATGTTACTAAAGCTTCAAAATAAAAATAATTTGATAGAGTTTCTTTTTTAAAATATTTAAGGATAGCATCGACATTTTTATTCAAAAATTTATCATTTGCAGCGTTATTACTAGCCCCAACACTATCAAAGAATAAAGTTATATTTTTGCTAATTAAACTATTAACTAAGCAATATGTGTAAGAATATGTAAATCTTGACGAAGTTTTTTCATTCATCTCAATTAAATCGAGTTCTTCTTTCATCTTTGAGATATTTTTGTTTCTCGAATTGAAGACTAAAAATTGTTTAATAGTTGAATGTTGTGCATCAAAAACACTATAAATCATATCGACAGCAAGCCTCAATTTATAATTGTCGACAAAATCGTATTTAGAAATATAATTTAAAAATCGTTGTAATTCTGGTTTATTATTTTTGAAACATTCGCCCATTTTATCGAGAGCATATAAATCTAAATCATCCTTATTAAAATCTTTTAAAATATCGATGAAATCAGATATTTCACTTGTTTCATCAATTTTTTCATTTGGTAAAATCTCTAGTAAATTCAAGGCATAATCAATTTGCTTAAGTAAATAAGTATAAAAAGCATATTCATGTTTACAATTTTCATGAACTGGACAAGTACAAGTAAATAAACAAGTATTGTAGTTAAAAGAAACGTAATATGCGTAACTGCCAAAAACTCTAGCGGAAAACTCACCTTTTTCTTTATTAATTGAAAAACTATCAAAAGATCCTGGTTCTAAATAATAACTTCCTCTTTGTTTTGAACCTTCATCAAAATTTATTTTATTTTGGCAATCTTTAAAACTATCAATAATTTTTGGTTCTAACACAAATAAAGTTGTGTTTTCGTACTTTAATAAGAACACTAAAATCTCATTGGAATCAAACTCAATTCCAACCTTTTCAAAGTCGCTAAATACCACTTTACCGATCCCTTGACTAATAACTAATACAATATCTCCGATTTTTATCATCCTTATAGTATAACATAAAAAAGACCGTTAAAAATTTTGTAATAAAATCCAAAATTTAATTTTTACTAAAATAGCAAAATTTTTAACAAAAAAACGACCATTTGGTCGTCTTTTTCAGTTTTTCTTTGGATCGATTGTATCAGCTTCGTCTTTATCTTGTTTTAGAATATCTTCAATTCTTTTTTCTTTGAAGAAACCATCATCAAGGATAAATCCAATATCTGGAGATCTTCTTAAATTAAGCTTCTTAGCCAAAGAACTTCTAACAAATCCTTTAGTTTTTTGAAGTTTTTCAAAATTATCTTGAGGATGTTCAAAGAAAGAAACATAAATACGAACATAACTTAAATCGTCAGTAACATCAACTCTAGAGACAGTGAAAAATCCACAGTTATTGGTAACCTCAAACTGTAAAATTTCTCTAATATCTTTATCGATTGCCGCTTTTACTCTTTCTTTTTGATTTCCCATACTATTCCTTAACTACCATTTCGTACATTTCGAAAACATCTCCGACTTTAACATCATTGTAGTTTTCGATTTTGATACCACATTCATAACCGGTTTTAACTTCTTTAGCATCATCTTTAAATCTCTTTAAAGAATCAAGTTTACCTTCATAAATAATGACACCATCACGAAGAATTCTAACTTGAGAACCATTCTTAGCAATACCATCTGTAACCATACAGCCAGCAATTGTACCAACTTTAGAAACTTTAAAGACGTTTCTAACTTCAGCTTGTCCAAGAACTTTTTCAACTTCTTCTTTCTTCATTTGACCTTTAATAGCACTTTCCATTTCTTCAACTAAAGCGTAGATAATACGTTGTAATCTAATTTCAACGTGTTCTTCGATAGCTTTATTCTTAATGAAAGCGGTTGGTCTAACGTTAAATCCATAAATGATAGCATTACTTGCACTTGCTAAGTTGATATCGTTTTCAGATATTGCTCCAGCAGCTGATCTAATAATATTTATTTTGATTTGTTCATTGTTTAATTTTTCAAGAGCGGATTTTACAGCTTCGGCACTTCCAGTACTATCAGACTTTAAAATAATATTAATTTGAGTTAATTGTCCTTCATGAATCTTTGAATATAATTCATCAAGAGAGGTAACTCCGCCGCTACTCGCTCTATCAGCTTCAACTTTCTTAATTTGTCTCTTATCAGCAATTTCTTTAGCTTGTTTCTCGCTTGGGAAGGCCATAAAACGGTCACCAGCAAGAGGAACATCACTTAAACCAATAACACTAACAGGTGTCGATGGTCCAGCTGATTTTAAGACTTTATTGTGCTCATTAACCATTCTTCTAACTTTTCCGTAAACTGTACCAACAACAATGTAATCACTGCTTAATAATGTACCGTTTTGGACAAGTAAAGTAGCTTTTGGACCACAACCTTGGTCAAGTTCAGCTTCAAGGACAGTTCCAGAAGCATAACGCTTTGGATTTCCTTTTAATTCAAGCATTTCAGCTTGAAGAAGAACAGTTTCAAGTAATTTATCGATTCCTTGCTTCTTTTTAGCACTAATTTCACAACTCATGACATCACCACCGTATTGTTCAGCAATAACATCATGTTGCATTAATTGAGTTAAAACTTTTTCTGGATTGGCTCCAGGAGCATCCATCTTATTAATTGCAACAATTACAGGAACTTTAGCGGCTTTAGCGTGATCGATAGCTTCAATTGTTTGAGGCATAACACCATCATCAGCTGCAACAACTAAAATTACAATATCAGTAACACTAGCACCTCTAGCTCTCATCGCACTAAAAGCAGCGTGCCCTGGAGTATCAATGAAAGTAATCTTCTTATTTTCAAAAGTAATTTGATAAGCACCAATTTCTTGAGAAATACCACCAAATTCACCAGCAGCAAGATGGGAATCTCTAATGGCATCGATTAAAGTAGTTTTTCCGTGGTCAACGTGTCCCATGACTGTAACGACACATGGACGCTCTACTAAATCTTTTGGATCATCGTTTTGATCAATCTTTTCAAAATCTTCTTCGGCAACAATATCTTCTTTTTTAAAATCGTAACCAAATTGTAAACAAACTTCTCCGATTTCATCATCATTTAAGTATTGGTTGATTGTAACAAGTTTTTTATTCATGAAGAAATATTTAATAATATCGCTTGGAATAATGTTTAATTGTTTAGCAAGTTCACCTACTGACAATGATTTTGTAAAAACAAAAACACCGCCATTTACCTTGTTAGTTTCATTTCTTTTTTCTTTTTTGGTCATAACATTCGATTCACGTTTGTTAACTGAATTGTTGTTATTACCTGGCTTTTTGTTAAATTGTCTTTTGTTATTCGTTTTCATTCAATCACCCCCTATTTCATCTTTAAAAACGTTATCATACGGTCGTAAATAGAGTCAGGAATTTTTGTTTCCAAGGCTCTATCTAGACACTTTGATTTCTTTGCTTTGTCGATTGCTTCGACTTTTTTAGCAATGTAAGCACCTCTACCATTTGCCTTACCAGTAATATCTAAAGTGACTTCGCCATCTTTAGTTTTGACCACTCTAAATAAATCCTGTTTAGGAAATATTTGATTAGTCGCAAGACATTTTCTAGTAGGTACTTTGTTCATTACTTATCCTCGTAATAAGAATCATCATCATAGTCGCTGAAATCCTCATCGACATTTTGATTCTCATTGTCATCATTCTCCATGGCTTTAAGCTCTTCTTCAGTATAGATATCCATCTTCTTAACTGGAGATTTCTTATCGTCATTGTTTTCTTCAACTTTTTCAGCTGGTTTATCAGCTTTCTTTTCAAATTTCTTATAAGGTCTCTTCTTAAATGAATCGTCCTTTTTATCTTTCTTTTCGTTCTCTAAACTTGCTTCAAGTGCATCAAGAGAAATTGTAGTATTGACAGTTCTTGTTTCAACTGGCTCTTCAACTACTGGAGTTTCAACTTTAGCAGGTTCTGTAGCAGTCTCTTTAGCAGGTTCTTCTTCAACTGGTTCAATATCTTCAATATCTTCATCTTTACTAAGGAAGTTTTCTTCGGTAGCAGGAGCAACATCAGTTTTTGGAGTAGCAACTGCATTCTTTTGAGCTTCTTCTTGTTTCTTTAAAGATTCTTCTCTGTTCTTAATACGTTCAGCTTCTCTAGCTTCAACTTCGAATTGTTCCATAGTCTTGTAAACAATACCTTCTTTTTTAGCTGTAGCTTCATCAATAACTTTGATTTCGTCGTAACTAAGTAACTTTTTAGCAAGAACAACGTTGTTTCCACGGTGTCCAATAGCTAAATTTGTTGTGCCATCTTGACATACAACAATAGCACTTCTCTTTTCTTCATCAATAACCATTCCTAAGACTGTTGATGGTTTTAAACATTCGGCTAAATATAAACCGATATTGTCGTTATAAGTGATAACATCAATCTTTTCTTTGTTATCTTTAGCATTACCTAATTGTGAAACAATAGCTTGAATTCTACTTCCGTTTTGTCCGATACAAGCACCGCTTGGATCGACGTTTTTATCGGTTGAATAAACAACAACCTTACTTCTTTGTCCAGCAATACGAGCAACAGCTTTAATCTTAACTGTTCCATCCATAATTTCATGAACTTCATTTTCAAAAATCTTAGCTAAGAAACCTGGGCAAGATCTTGAAACTTGAATAGCTGTTTCTTTCTTGTCATCGCTCTTACTTCCGATTCCAACGATGAAAACTTTAACATAATCACCGGCATTAAAATGCTCATCACCAATTAAATCTTTCTTATATAAATATGCGACAGCACCTTCGTTTTTGTTTTCTCTATCGAGGTTAATAATAACATCGTTTAAATCAACTTTTTCAACTACAGCTGTAACAATTTGACCGATCTTGTCAGAGAATTTAGCATATAAAGCATCTTTTTCAGCTTTGCTAATTTTTTGACGGAAAACACCGACAAATTTATAAACATCACCAGCGGTGAATGATTTTAAATTAATTGGTTCTTCAAAAATATCACCAGCATTAAGATGGTTCTCTTTTGCACGTGGATCTTCTTCACTGATTTCGATGAAATCATCGGTGATATCGTCATCTTTCATAACATTAAGTTGGTGAAATAATTCAATATTTCCTTTTTTAAGATCAATTTCACATCTGACTAGAGCATCAGAAAGTTTGATTCCATCTTTATTCTTTGATTTAATAGCTCTACGAGTTGGATCGATAGCAATTTTGCTCTCTAAATTCTTAGTATATGCTTTAGTAAAAGCTTCTTTTAAAGCATCAATAATGATGTCTTCGCTTAAACCTTTAGTATCAACCATTTCATTGAGGGCTGCTAAAAATTGTTTTCCTCTCTTTTTAGATTCTTTTTGTTCTGCTGTTTCAACTGTTTTCTTTGCAATTTTTGTTTCTTCCATAATATTTCTCCTAAAATTTAATTGCTAATCTAGCTTTATCAATATCGCTGCGTTTAATATTCGCTTTGATAATTCTTGTTTTATTTTTATAGGCAACTACAACGTCATCTCCGTCACATTTTTCAAGTTCACCTTCCAAGGTGTTAAGTCCTTTAAATGGATTTTGTAAGTGAATATTGACGTATTTACCAACATATTTATCTAATTTTTCTAGTTTAATTGGTTTTTCAATACCCAAACTTGATACATCTAACGTGTAAGCATCATCGCTAAAATCATGCTCATCAAGTAAATTTGAAACTAAGTTACTAATATTGGTGATATCATCTAAATTAATCGAGTCATCTCGATCGACGATGATTTCCAAAGTACTTCCAGCTTTACTATGATTGTATTTTAATGAATACAGTTCAAAGCCTTCCTTCTTAAGTAACTCCTCAATAAGTGTTTTTACTAACTCAATAGATTCCATTAAGTCCTCCTATTAAAAAAAATAAGAATGCCACTAAGGCACTCTTTCGAGTAAAGAATACATTTCTGTACCTTCGATAAAAATATATATATTTTATATATATAAGTCAAGCAAAATCGCAAAAATCGACCATTTTTCACTTCTTATTGAAAATAATTTCGTTATTTAGCATTGCGTGATTTCGACCTTCATTTTTAACTTTGTAAAGAAGTTTATCTGCCAAATCAACATGATTAGTCAACGAATAATTTTCATCAATTTTTAAAGTTTTAGCACCAATTGATATTGTTAATATCGGTCCGTTAGGTTCGTTGGTGATTGGTATCTTTTCGTTTTTAACAGAATTTAAAATCGCCTTAATATACTTTTCAACTATTAATAAATTAGGTTCTTCAATGACGACAATAAATTCATCACCACCAAATCTAAAAATATCTAAAGACAAATTAGGGAAGCTTCTAACAATTGCATTTGTTACTCTTATTAAGCATTCATCTCCCTTAACATGTCCAAATAAATCGTTATAATTCTTGAATCCATCAATATCAATAATTGCTAATGTTACATACGATCCATTCATAAGCCAACCTGGCATTTTAATGGAAAAGAATTTCTCCATACCTCTTCTATTCTCGGCATGTGTTAAAGGGTCTGTTTCAGACATTAATTCGTTAAAAGTTGAATTTTTGCTATCTAAGAATCGATAATAAGACGATTTATAATGAATCATTCTCATAATAAAGCTAATCGCAATTGAGAAGCACATAATAATATAGTATTGGTAAGTTGTTGTTTGAGTGGAGCCGAAAACAGTTACAAAAGTTATAGTTAACGACAAAGCAACTACACCTAAACCACTCCATAAATACACTGAATATAAAGGAACAATCGCTAAAAGAGCCACCCAAATAAATGGTATAGAAAACGATGAACTAGTTGCAGGATCTTTAGCATCACTAATAAAAAACAAAAAACTTCCAATAATTACACTTAAATAATAGATTATTTGGATTATTTCACGTTTAGTACACGATATATCTTTTTTATTAGTGCTAAAGAAATATGTGATATATAAAGAGCCCATAACAAAATCCAATGTAACACCGATAAATTTATAAATTCCGAAGCCAGCTTCATTGAAGAAATAATTTGAATAAAAACCATACACATAATCAAAAATCATTGTTACCGTTATAAGGAACGCCAAAATTATCGATAACCACATCGTGTATGATTGATACGCTACACGAATTTCTTGTTGATCGCTTTTAGAAATATTGTTAGCTTTAGCAAAGTGAGAAATGCTGGAATTATTAAAAAGCCACTTATTCCAATTTTCGCCACTAATATAATTTTTCATAAAAGGTTGTCCTTTACTAGATAAATTATATATTGTAACCAAAAAAATTTGTAGGAATATGACAGATTGGTGCTTTTTTGACTAAAAATAGACGATTATGTTACTTTTTAGCTTCTAAATAATTCTTATAAAACAATTTAATACGTGAAGTTTTGGCTTCTTTTTCTTCAATAGAATTTTCTAAAGATGAGCCAACAACCTCAATATAGGTCTTAATTTTAGGTTCAGTTCCGCTAGGTCTAATGGTAATTCTGCTTCTATCTTCAAAGACAAAAGTTAAAACATCACTCGATGGTAAATTGATTTTGGTTTCTTTTTCGTTAGTAGTTTCGACTGAATTAAGATAATCATATTTTGTAATTAATTTAGAACCAAAAATCTTCGAAATGGAATCAGCACTTTCTTCGTGGAAGAACTCCATCATTCCTTGCATAATTTTCATTCCAACTTCACCAGGGAATTCGTCAGTAATAAGCGAATTATCGTAATAACCAATTTCAGAATAAATTTCATGTAATTTATCGACTAAATTGATATGTTTTCCGTGATAATAATTGAACATTTCAGCAATAATTAAGGAAGCATTAACGGCATCTTTATCTCTAACTTTGACGTCAGTTAAATATCCGTATGATTCTTCAAAACCAAAAATATATCGATCAATTTCGTCAGCTTTTTCTAATTCACAAATTTGTTCGCCAATAAATTTAAAACCAGTCAAGACTTTTCTCATCTCAATATCATATTTTTCAGCAACTTTGTCGACTGCACTAGTTGAAACGATACTTCTTACAGCAACTGGTCTCTTTGGTAATTTTTCTTGGTTAGCAATAAAATCTAAAAGTAAAATAGCAACCTCATTACCACTCAATAATTTAAAATCACCATTGTAATTGACACCGATTCCACATCTATCACAATCTGGATCGGTAGCAATCAATAAATCAGCATGAGTTTTTTTACATAAATTAATTCCAACTTGCATTGCCTCTAAAATTTCAGGATTTGGATATGGGCAAGTTGGGAAATTTCCATTAGGTAATTCTTGTTCAACTGGAACAATAACATTAGCGAATCCCGCTTCTTTTAATGTTCTAGTGACTGGTTTTAATCCAGTTCCGTTCAATGGAGTATAAACAATATGAACATCTTTTTTAGAGAAATCTTTAGTAATAGAAACAGCTAAAGTGTCTCTAATAAAATCATCAATCATCAAATCATTAATATATTCAATGTCACCATCATCCATTAAATCTTCAAAAGAACCAACGTTTCTCAATTCTTTAAATTCATCTATTTTTGAAATATAACCAATAACTTCATTAGCCGCTTCTAATGTAATTTGTTGTCCTTCATCGTTATAAACCTTATAACCATTGTATTTAGCAGGGTTATGACTAGCAGTAATAATAATTCCACCACTACATTTGAGTTCCCTAACTGCATAACTTAAGCATGGTGTTGGTTCTAATTCTTTATAAATATAAGTTTTGATACCTTTACTTGCAAAAATTGCTGCACTTTGATGTGCAAATAACTCTGAATTATTACGAGAATCATAGCCAATGGCAATACTTGGATAATCATAATGGTTATTTAAATAACTAGCAAAACCAAGACTTGCCTTAGAAACAGTATAAATATTCATTCTATTTGTACCAATTCCCATGACCCCTCTTAAGCCGCCAGTTCCAAATTCTAGTTCACGATAAAACATATCATTCAAAACATCTTCATCTTTAATTTCTTTTAACGCTTTAAAATCGTTTTTGTTGATTTCTTCGAGGTTTTTCAACCAAGATTGATATCTTTCTTTCGTAAGTTTTTCCATTTTATTTCTCCTTAAAATGTTCGCTAATAAAATTATATACCCCATTTTCTTTGGCAGAAAGCATAATGAATTTAGAATTTGTCTTCACTAATGGGTCGCCATCAATAGGACATACTCCATTATAACTTTTTATCATCTCTAAATCATTAAGAGCATCACCAAATGTGAAAATATTTTCTTTAGGAATCTTTAGGTAATCTTTTAAGAAATCTACACCTTTCACTTTATCGGCATCTTTATTCATTATTTCATAATAGACTTTTCTTGTTCTTTGAATTAAAAATTTATTCTTTTCTTCTTCACTAAATTCTAATTTATCAAGGACTTCTTTAGGAGCTGCAATAACAATCTTGGTAATCGTATAATTTGAAAAACCCCTGTAAATGTCCACTATTTTTCCTGCATCGTTATAATTTAGTTCATGTTTCGTATAATAATTTAAGACATTTTTAGCAATAATATTGTTATCGCTAGTCCACGCATAAACAAAGATTTCTTCGTTATCTTTATATTTATTGAAGAAATAATTTAAATCTTCACTTTCTAAAGATAAGGTATAAAAAGATTTTTCCTTGTAATTAAAGACAGCCGATCCATTAAATGCGATGTAAAAGAAATGATCGTTTAATTTGATATCTTTCAAAAATCTTTTTATACCAAAAAGAGG
>CAYQCJ010000027.1:0-14625 GCA_964416025.1 uncultured Staphylococcaceae bacterium
CGAACCCGCATATTAACCTTGGCAAGGTTACGTTCTACCACTGAACTACACCTGCGTGCTTGATTATTATATATTAAATACATTTTAAAAGTCAAAGGAGAATTGTATGAATTTATTAGAAGATTTAGTTAAGTTGATATTTCCAGATATTAATCTAACCATTGAAGACCTTGAAAAACGCTATCCAGCAAGAAATTTAAAGGATGGAGCGCGCGTTACGCGCTTTGCACCTTCTCCAACAGGCTTTTTACATACTGGTAGTTTATTCACTAGTTTAGTGGCTTTTAAGGTTGCTAAAGATAGTGGAGGTGTCTTTTATACTCGTTTAGAAGATACAGACACCAAACGTGAAATCAAAGGTAGTGGTGATTTATTAATAAAACAACTTCATGAATTCGGTATTGATCCAGATGAAGGTTATTTTGGAACCGACAAAGAGAATGGTGTTTACGGTCCATATAAGCAATCTGATCGTAAAGAAATTTATGAGACAGTTATTAAAGATATGTTATTAAAAGGTACCGCCTATGTTGATTTTGCTACTCCTGAAGAGCTTGATGCTATTAGAGAAGAACAAACTGCTAATAAGGAAATCACTGGTTATTATGGTAAATATGCTAAATATAGAGATTTATCAATCGAAGAAGTTATCTCAAAAGTTAAAAATAACGAACCATATGTAATTCGTTTTAAATCAACTGGAGATCATAGTAACAAAATTAAAGTGCATGATGAAATTAGAGGCGATCTTGAACTTACTCAAAATGACCAAGACGTCGTAATTTTAAAGAGTGATGGTCTTCCTACATATCACTTTGCACATGTTTGCGATGATCATTTTATGCATACAACTCACATCACAAGAGGAGAAGAATGGCTTCCATCTTTACCAATCCATCTTGAAATGTTCCGTGCTTTAGGTCGGAAAGCTCCAAAATATGCTCATCTTCCAGTTATTATGAAGATGGATAACGGAACAAGAAGAAAACTCAGCAAGAGAAAAGACCCTGAAGCTAGTGTTGATTTCTTTTTAGAGTCTGGCTATGAACCTAAATCACTTTTAGTTTATTTAATGACAATTGCTAATTCAAATTATGAAGATTATATTGTTCAATCAAAAAATTATGATTTATCAACTTTTAAATTTAGTTTAAATAAAATGAGCCTTGATGGTGCATTATTTGATATTGATAAACTTAATTTTTATGGAAAAGAAATTTTAGGCGTCATGAATAAAGACGAGATTTTCGATAAATCTTACGCTTGGGCTAAACAATTTTCTGATGATTTAAAAACATTTATTGAAGCTAATCCAGAGCAATATAAAGAAATATTAAATATTGAGCGTGAGAAGAAAAACCCACGTAAAGACTATGCTAAATATAGTGATATCTATGAAAACATTATTTTCTTCAATTTTAGTAAATATGAAGAGATGATTAACAAAACTTTAGACTTTAATCCTCTTATAAATAAATCAATTATTAAAGAATTTTTAGATGAGTATAAAAATAATATAAAAATCGATTGTGACGAAAACTCTTGGTATACATCGGTTAAGGAAGTGGCTAATAAACATAATTTTTGTACAGATGCAAAAGTCTATAAAGAAAATCCTGAAAGATATGCTGGAAATATGAATGATGCTTGCGAGCTTATTCGTGTTTCTATAAGTGCAAGAAAAATTACTCCAAATTTATTTTCAATTTTAAAGATTTTAGGTAAAAAAGAAGCGATTAAGAGAATAGATCTTGTTTTGGCAAAATTAGATTAATTATTTTGGCCATTAACCCTTAAATCAATTAATTTTCTGTGTTTATTGGATAGAAATTAATTGATTTTTATTTCTTTTTTTCATCTGTCTTTATTTGATATACACACTTATTTTGGTATAATTTAACTATAATATTGATTGGAGAATTCATATATGTGGTACGAAATTTTATATAGGGTGTTAAGTATAATTAATTACATCATTTTACTTATAATTGCAATTCCTGTTTTGCTACAGGTTTTTTACATCTTGTTTTGTTGGGTTAAGAAAAAAACTTTTAAAAAATCAAATAAATTAGGAAGAATTGCTTACGTAATTCCTGCTCATAATGAAGCTGAGGTAATTTTTGATACTGTTAGTGAATGTATCAACAAGCAAGATTATCCTAAAGATTTATTTGATGTTTATGTTATTGCCGATAATTGTACTGATAAAACTGTGGAGTTGGCTAAAAAAGCTGGAGCTATTGTTATTGAACATATCGATACTGATCCAAGTCATCACATGGCTTTATATCCTTTGAAATATGGTATTGAAATATTAAGAAAATCTGAGAAAAACTATGATATGATAGTTCATCTTGATGCTGATAATCATATAAATAATGAATTTTCAAAGTTGATGAATGATGCTTTTCAAAGTGGTGTTGATTTTGCTAGACCATACGAGGGAGCAATCAATTCGACACAAAATTTTTATACAAAAGCTTGTACTATCTTTTACACATTTGATTCTAGATTTGGGAGTAGAGTGAGAGAACGTCTTGGAATTGCTGCTCATATTAATGGTAGTGGAGCAATGATGTCAACAAGAATGCTTAATAAATGTGGCGGATATGATGCAAATACTATCAGTGATGATGCTGAATTCAATTTTAATAGAATGCTTGAAGGCGTAAAAGGGCATTTTGTTGAAGATGCTATAGTTTATGAAGATATGCCATCCTCCTTTAAAGATACATTGAACAGAAATAAGCGTATTGGCAGCGGTGGAATGAAATTAATCAAAGAAAGATTGCTTAAGATGGTCGGAAAATTTTTTGTCACAGGTAATTTTTCTTATATTGAAATGTTTTTGACTTATATTTTCAATTTTATCACAATTTTAATTTCTACTTGGATTCCTTTGTTTTATATTTATAATTTTTTGTTTTTAGGGTTTGCTACATTTGATGCTTCATTTGCTGCCACTTTAACTATGTATGGCGGAAGCGCTTATTATGTTTCAATGTTTTGGAATACAATATGGGCCATTATTGGTGTATTAGGTGGTTTATTTGTTTTCTTTGGAATTTTACAAGGATTATTGCTTGTTTGCTTAGATTATAAAAAAATGGGTGCTAAAAAAAGAAGTGAATTGATGGATGCTGTATTTTTATTTCCGCTATTCCTAATTCTTTATTCAGTGACGATTTGTATTGGCGCTTTTTCAAAGCCAACATGGGGTAAGGTAAATCGAAATGCGAAAAAATAAAAAAGAAGTTGAGATTCCAAAAGAAAATATTCTTGAAATACAAGATTTAGTAAAAACTTATGGTTCTTTAACTGCTGTTAACAATATTTCTTTAAATGTTAGAAAAGGTTCTTTATTTGCCTTTTTAGGCGTTAATGGAGCTGGAAAATCCACAACAATTAATATTATTTGTAATATTTTGAGCAAAGATAGTGGCAAAATTTATGTTGATGGATATGATCTTGATAAGAACGCTAATCAAATTAAAGAAGAAATTGGAATTGTATTTCAAAATAGTGTTTTAGATCAAGATTTAACTGTTAAAGAAAATTTAGAAATTCGTGCTTCTTTTTATTCAATGAGTAACGATGAAAAAAGACAAAATATTTCTAAAATTATTGATTTATTAAATTTGAAATTGATATTAGATAAACCAATTAAAAATTTAAGCGGTGGACAAAAAAGAAGAGTTGATATTGCTCGTGCTATGGTTCATACGCCTAAACTATTAATTCTTGATGAACCTACTACCGGACTTGATCCTAAAACAAGACTCATTGTTTGGAGTCTTATTGATGATATACGTAAAAAAACAGGAATGACGGTATTTTTAACGACGCACTATTTGGAAGAGGCTGAGAAAGCTACCTTTGTTGTCATTATGAATAAAGGAAACATCATAGCTCAAGGAACTCCTAATGAACTTAAAAATAAATATAGTTACGACTATATATTGGCTTATATGAAGAATGATGAGCAGTTTGAAAAAATATTGATGGCAGATAAAATTAAATTTAATTATATAAAAGATAAAAAAGCTTATAAAATAGCCATTAAAGATACAATAGGATCGAAAGATTTAATTAATAAATATGATAAATATTTAATTGATTTTGAAGTGCTAAAAGGAAATATGGATGATGTATTTTTAAATGTAACAGGAAACAACATTACTCTTGGTGTTGAAAGTGAACAAAATGGAACAAACGATTAATAAATCAAGAAATATTGATATATTTTTTCAATTAACTAAAAGACATTTTTTGGTTTTCTTCAAAAATAAAATGAGAGTGTTTTATACACTAATGGTTCCTCTAATTATTCTTCTTGTTTATGTATTTTTTCTTCGTGATTTAGAATTAACATTAACAAATGAGACTTTGCAAAAACTAATGACTGAAGATATCACTAACCCTATATATGACTCATTGATGAAAAATGTAAATTGTCTTGTAGACTCATGGATGCTTAGCGGAATTATTGCGTTGGCAACTATTACTGTATCAATTCAGTGTAATAACATTATTGTCAATGATAAAGAGAATGGAGTTAATAGAGATTTTGCTTCTTCTCCAATCAAACAAGAAATTTTAATTTTTAGTTATTTTGCATTTAATTTCGTTGTTACATTTTTGATTTGTTTGATAGTGCTTGTTATTTGTTTTGCTTATATTCTTGCAAAAGGGGAATGGGTTTTGACTTTTGTTGATTTTATAACCATTATTGGAGTCTTAGGATTTGACACTTTAGGCTCGACATTTCTTACTTTATTTATTTGCTCATTTATCAAAAAAGAATCTACATTGGCTAGTGTTATTGCTGTTTTTAGTGCTGGTGCAGGATTTGTGATTGGTGCTTATATTCCAATAAGTATGTTACCTGAATGGGTTCAATCTTCTTGTTTCATCTCATATTTTCCAGGAACATATCAATGCTCATTAATGCGTTATGCTTTCTTAAAAACTCCGTTTTCTAGCTTAGAAGTTGTTGTTCAAGATTTGTATAGTCAAGGATTGATACAAGGCGATGTCACTGACTTATTTGCTCAAGTTGAAAGAAATTACGGATATAACATCTATTTTTATAATAACACTATTATTGGGCCAGGTTGGCAAGCTATCATATCAGTTATTTTTGATGCCATTTTGGTAGTTTTAAATATATTTACCGGTTCAAAATTGACAAATATTGCAACTAATGGTGTTAAAAAATTAGCTAAAAAAACAAATTTAAAAATAGAAAAAGACATCCATGATATTAAAGAAAAAAATAAATAAACAAAAAATTTTAATCATTGTTTGAAAATTTTTATTTGCAATTGATATGTACTTAATTTCTTGGACTAAATAGAAAACTATGCTTTGTATCCTAGATTTGCAATTTTCTAGCAATTTTAAAAAACAATACGATTAATGGTTGATCTTTTAATGTTTTTAATATTTAGCAAAGGAAATGTTTTTTTCTTAAATTGACACATCATATATTAAATTCTTGGCTATATTTTGCCATAGAAAAACCCCTTTCCTATTTCAAGGAAAGGGGTACATTTCAAATTGGTACTCTGTATGGGATTCGAACCCATGGATGCTGCCTTGAGAGGGCAGTGAGTTAAGCCACTTCTCCAACAGAGCATGAAGCATTATTTTTAACGCCCTATGATTATATCATATATGCTTTTTCTTTTTCATTAAAAAATATTAACAATTATTTTACAATGCTTTATTAGCCCCCCCTGGAGAGAGTGGTATACTATAAAAGTTGATTGTTTCTATTTATAAATGGGGTATTGAACATGAAATTTAAATTTTTGATTTTGACTTCAGTTATTTTATTAGGTGGTTTATGTGGTTGTAGTGATTCCGTTAAGGAAAATACTAAAACAATTTCTGAAAAAGGGACTATAAATTACAAAGAAGAAAAAATGTATTTTAAGCTTAATAGAGATGATGATAATGTTGTAATTAACTTAATCGTGTCAAATTCAGCTAAATTATATTCGTATGAAGATACAAATTTAGGATTAGCTTACGATGCTTCAAATAAAGCATCTTTAACTGATGGATTAGAAGTTTACGGTTACATGGACTTCGAGTTGAAAGGTACAGAAATGTCTTCTTTTAATTTTAAAGTTAGTGCGATCAAATTTATAAAATAGAGGTGAATAACATGAAAAAGAATTTAATTTTAATGTCTTGTTTAGTTTTATTTAGTTCGTTATTTGCTATATCATCTTGTGGAGCTAATGAGGTAACTAACAACGATCCAGGAACCATTTATTATTATAATGTTGATGGAAAAATTCATTTTAATGACGATAAGACTTATTTTATTTGTGAATTAGAAAATAGTGAAGTAACATGTCCTGTAAATGCTTTTATAACATCAGTTTATGATGCAAATAATAAAGAAATTGGTAGTTTTGCCGATGAAAAAGTAAAAAACACCATATCTGAAGGCGAAGAAATGATTGGAGGATTGTATTATGTTACAAATGAAAACAACGATTTCTTCGGTTTTCCATTTTCAGTTATGAGACTTCAATATAAGAAATAATATTGTTATTTATTAAATATAGACATGTATAATTCGGTTTCGATTTTGGTGCAACCGGCGTGATTTGCTAACATATCTTGTGGAGCGTAACCATCGTTAATCATTGAAATATTCTTAGCAATAAAGAAATAATCTCCCATTGCATCTAATGCGTATTGATTTGGCTCTCCATATCCGAAAGTGTGATTATCTAACAATTCTTGTTTGCTTTTTAAAATAAATAATTTTGAATAATGCTCATTATAAGCTTTTATGAATGCTTCTTTATTTTTTACATTGAAACTAGAAAAACGTGGTTCAATTGAAAAATAAGGACTAGAAAGTGAATTAATAAAATCATCATGAGAGTGGATGTATTCTTGGTTGACGTCAATCATACCATGATCGGCCACTAATACAAATAAAGTATCTGGATTATTATTGACTAATTTTTCTAATTCAATGTTAAGGAAAATAATCATATCTTTTGTATTGAAAGACTTAACTCCAGTAATGTGCATTGTGTGGTCTGGTTCAGTGCAATAACTATAAACAAACTTATGAGCTTTTATTGCTTCATCAGTTTTCTTAAAATAACTCTTAAGATTAATTAAAGGATCTTTTTCAGCATTTGAATCAAAAGACATGACATTGACCGCGGAATTTGCATTATCTTTAGTGTTTATTAAGTCCCAAATATATTGTGTTTTTAATAAATCATATTGAACTGCTGGTTTAATAAATTCATCTTTATTTAATTTATTATTTGATGGAAAAACATTAATGTATTTATCATATTTTTTAAAATACATTGTCCATCCTAAATATCCATTTTCAATTGGGTATTTGCCAGTTGTTAAAGAAGTGGTAGCCGCCACGGTTGTTGGTGGATAAACACTCTTAAATTCCTTAAAAACATGACTATAAATAAAAGGAATATATTGTTGATATCTATCAATAATAGCTTTACCTAAAGCATCAAATAAAATTAAGCAAACTTTTTTCTTGTCTGTCTTTTTAAGTACATTATCTAAAGGTTTATATGAATCATGAAATGTTGGTACTTCAAAATGTTTTAAAATCGAGTTGCTAACGTTACAAAGCGTTTTCTTTTTATCTAATTTTAGACTGTGATCGTGTGGAATAGAGTTCATAATTTTTTACCTCATATCATTATAACCGAAATATTATAGAAAACTATTACAAAAAAGAAAAACCGCCACTTTCGTGACGGTTTTAAGTACTACAATTTTGAAACTATAATAATCTGTTATAGTATTCGACGATGAGTGATTCGTTAATTTCTTGACTTAACTCGTTTCTTTCAGGAAGTCTATCGTAGGTTCCCTTCATGTTGGCCTTATCAAGAGTGACATAAGGAGCTGTGATGGTGATGGCCTCAAGACTATTCTTGATGACGATCATACTCTTAGCATTGTCTTTAACAGAAATTACATCGCTAACTGAACATGTATAACTTGGGATATCAATCTTCTTGCCATTGACAAGGATGTGTCCGTGATTAACAAGTTGTCTAGCAGCTTTTCTAGTGTTAGCAAAACCTAATCTATATACTAAGTTATCAAGTCTTGATTCAAGAATTCTCATAAATTCAACACCTGTAATTCCTTTGGACTTACTAGCGATGATAAATAATCTTCTGAATTGTCTTTCGTTAACTCCGTACATATCTCTGAGTTTTTGCTTCTCAGTTAATTGCTTTCCATATTCGGAGACCTTCTTTTTATCTTGGCCATGTTGTCCAGGTGCATAAGGTCTCTTTTTGAGCTCCTTACCATTTTCTAAAATAGAAAAACCAAGTCTTCTAGATCTCTTCCAATCGGATTTTAAATTTCTCATATGTATTCTCCTTTCTTTACTTGCAAATAAAGCTTAGGTCTAAATTCCTTTCTTCGGGTGAAGTAATATCGATTTCGTCTTTGTAGCTAAGATTACTTTCTTCCTTTACGTACTTCGTCGGACAAGAAGTATTTAAATGCTGCATTAAATGCGATTAATACTATAACAAAAATGTCTTCTAAAAGTCAAGTCATTTATACTATAAATAGTAGAAAAAACTATTTATATATACTAAAATAAAATGCGAGGTTATATATGAGAAATTTAAATTTTTTAACCAATATAGTTTTACTTGATGCCTGGTTAACATGGACAATCGTTTTTTCAGTGATTGGAGTCATTGTTTTGGTGATTCTTTATGCTATTTTAGATAAATTTGTTTTAGCAAAGAAAAGAGCAAGAAAAACTCTTCGCGAAATAGAAAAGAAATATGAATATTTACACGCTTTATTGACTGGCCAAGATTCTCAATACATCATTAGATTAGAAATTATTAGCCGTACAAACCTTCTTTATTGCGATATACACGCTAATTTCTTTAAGAGATTTAAAGATTTACGTGATCTTCAAGATCAATCATATACCGAGATTGTTTCAACACTTGGTGAATTTATTGAAGAAAATAAAATTAGTAAATTTAAAGAATATTACAAGAGTCACGCTTCAACCATGCAAAACTTTGAAGAAAACGTTAACAAATTAAATGATGATTTATTAGCAGTTATTAGACCAGAAGAAGATGCAAGACAAGCTTGTTTACTTCTCAAAGATAAGTTTAGAGAGTTGAAATCTAAATTTAATAATGATGAACATTCCTTGAATTATGTTAAAAATTCTTTCAATAAAGTTTTTGAAAAAATTGATGAAAAGTTTGGTACCTTCGAACAATTAATTGAAAATGCCAATTACGATGATGCTAATAAAATTTTGCCTGAATTAGATAAAGTGATGGATGTACTCAGTAAAGCAATCGATACAATTCCTGAATTAATTACTAGAACACTCGATGAAACTCCAGCTAAAATTCAAGAAACAACTGATAAATATAATGCTTTAGTAGCTCAAAAATTCCCATTAGTTACTTTAAATGTTGAAGCACAAATTGATCAAATTAATAACGAATTAAATGATATTAAAGAGAATTTATTAAAATTAAATATTTCTCATATTTCTGAAAAACTTGACGCAATCAACAATCATTTAATTGAAATTGACAAGAAATTTGCTGAAGAAGAAGAGTCAAAAGTTATTTTTGATGACAAATATCAAACAGTTTCGCAAAATTTTAATTTTGTTGAAAAAGAGTACATTAAGATTACTAACAATCTTCAAAAAATTAAAAAATATTATGTAATTGATGCCAATCACGAAAGTATGTTGACTGAAATTAAGACCGATGTTGATAACACTAGTAAAGAAAAAAGAAGACTTGAAACTTACGTTCATGCTGTTGAACATACTCCTTATAGTATGCTTGTAAATCAAATTAAAGATTTAGATAATGGAACTACGAAAACAAATGAAAAAATTAACACTTTTAAAAATTACATTTCTTCATTGAAAGCATCATCTGATAACGCTTTTCAAAATATTAGAGCAAAATATGGATTACTTAAAGAAAATGAGTCTATTTTGTCAGCTTTGAATTGTTCTAAAGAAATTGATTCTTCGATTCAACTTATAATTGATAGATGCTACGAATTAATCGATTCAATCAATGATATACTTCGTGTTACTCCAATTGATGTTAGTAAAGTTGATCAATTTAATACCGAATTAAATAATAAATCTAGTGATTTAAGCAAAAAGATTTCTGAACTTAAAAATTATCAAGAATTAACAACAAACAATATGTTGAGAATTAATCGTGATCGTTTAAAATTTGCTGACATTAATCAATCTGCTAACCAAGTTGAAACTCTTTATGTTGGTGGAAAATATAAAGAATCTTACGAAATGTCTCTTCATGTTTTAGAGAGACTTCAAGATAAGGCAAGTAATCAATAAATATGATTTATTTTGATAATGCTAGTAGTAGCAAACCTTCTTTAAAATGTTTAGATGTTTTCAAAGAAGAATCTATAAAATCCTTTGCCAATCCCTCCTCAATTCATAAATTAGCTATGATTAATAGCTCAAATATTTCACGCATAAAAGACAATATTTTACATAAAGTTGGTCTCGACGATAAGTATGATGTTATCTTTACAAGCGGAGCAACTGAGAGTAATAATTTAGCGATTTTAGGGTATTGTCGCAAAAATAAGAATAGAGGAAACCAAATAATAACAACCAATGTTGAACATGAATCAGTTTTAAATCCCTTTTTAGAATTAGAAAAAGAAGGATTTGTTGTTAAATATCTACATGTGAATGAAAATGGCGAAATTTCTTTAGATGAACTTAAATCTTTGATTTCGAAACAAACTATTTTAGTTTCTATAATGGCAAGCAATAATGAGGTTGGTAGTGTTCTCGATATTGTTGGTGCTAGTAAAATCATAAAAGATTATCCAAAATGTGTTTTTCATTCTGATTGTGTTCAAGCTTTTGGAAAGATTCCTCTTCAATTATCATCGCTTGATATGATCACTATAACCGGTCATAAAATTCATGGAATAAAGGGGATTGGCGCATTAATTTTAAAGAAAAAACTTTTAATTGAACCTATTATTTATGGCGGAAATCAACAATCTGGAGTTAGAAGTGGAACCCTTGATTATCCTAGTATTGCTTCTTTTAATGAAACCATTAATGAAGCCATAAATAATTTACAAAAAGCTGATATATATGTTCTTAATCTTCATAATCATATGATTGAAGAATTAAAGAAAATTGAAGAAATAGCTATTAATACACCTTTAGAAAATTTTAACCCTTATATTGTTTGTTTTAGTTTAAAGACTAAAAAAGCCAGTGTGGTTGTTGAAGCTTTATCGAATGAAGGAATTTATGTAAATAGTGTCTCTGCATGCAATTCAAAAAGAGAAGATTCTTCATATGTCTTACTAGCAATGAACAAGGATTATCAAATTGCAAAGAATCCTATTAGAGTTTCGTTCTCTGAGGAAAATACTATCGAAGAAATCGATATATTTATTGAAAAACTTAAAGCAATTTTAAATACAATAAGGTAGGAAAAATATGGATTACAATACAATTATCATTCGTTTTGGTGAAATGAATACCAAAGGCAAAAATAAAAAACAATTTATTGCCCAATTAGGTCGAAAAATTAGAGAAGCAACTAAAGATTTTAAAGATAAATACACCATGGACATTCAACATGACCATATCTATCTTCGTTTACTCGAAAACAATGTTGATATGACAAAACAACTTAAAGAAGTAAGTGGTCTTTATAGTTTTTCTTTAGCATTAAAAGTTGATCCAGATTTAGATAATGTTAGAAAGATTGTTTTAGAGCAAATTAAAAAAGAAAAAGGTGAAACTTTTAAAATCTATACTCATCGTATTGATAAGTCCTATCCATTCATCAGTGATGAAATTAACAGGGAATTGGCAGGGGATATTTTAAAAAACACCAATTTAAAAGTTGATGTTCATCATCCTGATATTTTCTTTTCGTTAGAAATTAGAAGAGATGGAGCTTACTTATTTACTGAGACAATTAAGGGCTTAGGAGGCTATCCTGTTGGTTCTTTAGGAAAAACCTTACTCATGTTAAGTGGAGGTATAGATTCGCCTGTAGCCGCTTATTTGATGATGAAAAGAGGCATTGAAGTTGTTTGTATTCACTATGCTTCTCCTCCATACACAAATAGTGGAGTTATTACAAAACTTGAAGACATTCTTGCTAAGTTAAACCTTTATCAAGAAAAGATAGTTTTATATGTTATTCCTTTCACTAAAATTCAAGAAAAAATCTATGAAGTTAGTCCAGAAGGTTATCCAATTACAATTATGAGAAGAATGATGTATCGTTTAGCTGTTCAATTGGCCGAAAAGAAACATATTCCTTCAATCAGTAATGGTGAATCAGTTGGTCAAGTAGCAAGTCAAACAATCGATTCTATGCATGTAATCAACGAAGTAACTAATATGCCTGTCATTCGTCCATTAGCTATTTTTGATAAAGTTGATATTATTCAAATTTCTAAAGATATTGGAACTTACGATATTTCAATTCGTCCATATGAGGATTGTTGTACAATCTTTGCTCCAGTAAAACCAAAGACTGCTCCACATCTTGATATTTGTAAAGAAATTGAAGCAAAATTTGATTTTGCTCCATTGCTCGATGAAGCAATCAAAAATGTCGAAGTTAAAATCATTAAATCTTAATAGTTTTCTTTTTAATTATTTAAAATAAAGATATAATTTATTTGGTTTATTTATATGAGTAAAGAAAATCAAAATGATGCAAATCTAACAGGGAGTTTTAGTTCAAAAGAGTCTCCATTTAATGGGCTCGATGTTCAACCTCCCTTTTTTGTTGCTTCTGAGATTAATGATTATACTCATGTTGGAGCTGAAGGAAGCCAATTATCTTGTGATATTGAAGAAGAAAAAGATGATGATAGTACCGGTGTAGTCGAAACAAATAACACTAGTGATGTCTTTATAAAATCTTCGCCTTTAATCGGATCTGTTGGTTCTCTTGCTGGAACTGCAGCGGCAGTAACTGTTGCTGTAACTACGATTACAGTCGTGGCGATTGTTCCTAAAGTTACCCAAGTTCCTTACGTTTTTGATGAACAATCACGAATTACTGAAAATTATGTTTCTAATTTTAATTACGAAACCAAACTCGAAACATTTGAACAAACTGATTTGTACTATGATTTAACTGATGATGCCGGTAATTTAATCGATAGTAATAAAGCACAATTTACATACGATGAAACTTCAAAAATTACTGATGTTAAATATTCAAATAACGATTTAAATCCTTCAACAAATTACACATTTAATTTGTATTATTTAGATGGAAAAAATTCAAAAACCATACTGGATCCCTATTCTTTTACAACTTTAGCATCAGTTTATACAGTTGATGAAGAAACAATAACTCAAGCAAATTCAAGTTCGACAATTAAATTAACCGAAGGATTAAAAAGAAGCAAAACTTTAGAATCTCCTGTTTATTATCGAATTAAAGATGAGAAAAATAACGAAGTTTTTAAAGCTATCGCCAATGGAATTTCTGAAGGTGATGGACCAATGATGGCCCTTACTGATGATCCAATTTATATTGATGTTGATTATAATTTTTTAAGTCCTTCATCTAAATATAAACTTTCACTCTTTTATTACCACGAAGATGGAGAAATTGAAGCTAAATTCCAAGAAATTAATTTTACAACATCCGCAAGTGCTTTTACTTTTTCTGAAGCCGATAGAAAATTTACAGCTGGCGTTAGTTCCTATACATACGAAAATAAACTTATCGGAACAAAGGATTACACTACATTTAAGTCTGTCCTTCTTTCCAATGAATATGGGTATCCAACTGTTACGCAAAAAGCTGCAACTAGCGAAGGAAATCTTGAAACTAACGAGTGGCTTATATCTTGTTCAGGTTCAGCTTTAAGTGAAAATACTAGTTATGTTTTGGAATCGCTTATGTTGATGAAAACGATATGCTAAATGTTGTTGATATCGATAAATTTTCCAGTTCTATATTTTATGAATTAGATGATGCTAGTAAGAAAATGAACATTTATCCTACATCTTTCGACTATGAAGTTAAGTTAAAACATTATATCTCCAATAAAGTTAGTTTCTTTATTTATGATTCAAACGGATCTGGCGTTGGTGGTGGTGTTTCTTCAATTACTGAAATTGATGGTGATAATTACTTATGTAAATTTAGTATTGAGAATTTAAAAGCCAGTTCGACATATAATTTCTCTTTAAATTACACAACTGACGATAATAGAACGATGGGAATTGATTATTTTAAATTCACGACACTAGCATCTAAATACATTGTTGCTGATTCAATTAGTAATAGTTTTGAATATAGTTCTACAACTATGATTAGAAATATTATTTTAAATTTAAACGGAGCCGCAATAGATCAAAAACTTTATTTTTCCATTAAACAAGATGGAAACGAAATTGCGAATGAAGAAGTGTTTTATGATCAAAGCGATACTTCGATTCTTTGTGATTTTAGGTACTATTATTTAACACAAAATACTACATATTCATATTATCTATATTATATGTATAACGACACAGTGAGAGTAACGATTGATACC
>CAYQCJ010000028.1:0-14234 GCA_964416025.1 uncultured Staphylococcaceae bacterium
GATTGTTCAAATTTTTTATAAAGAATCTTTTTAATTGGTTTAATTGAAGTTGAAGGTTTTCCTAAATCAAAGGAGAATTCGATATATTTTTTCTTATATAAAGAAGTCATTGCTTGATCGATTTCTTTTTCGCTTAAATTCATTTTAAGGATTAATTCATCTTTAGTAATAAATTCGTTTTCTTGTTTTCTTAAGTGGTCAATCATTAAAATAACCACTAATTCCTGCTCATTTATGTTTAAACTTTTATAAAAATCTAATAATAAATAACTAAAATTTAATGCACTTGCTGAATTAGAATTCATAATCTTTCTTCCCTCCAATCTCTTCTTCTTTTTTCTTTTCCTCTAGTATCTTATCTTTATTGAGATTATCTAGCAAATATAAATTGTCATGCATCACTTTTTTTAGTTCATCTGAAACATGTAAATCATATTTTTTAATAAATCTTTTAGCCCTTAATAATCTGAGTGGATCTTCCTTAAATCTCGTTAAAGGGTCGCCAATCACCACTAATTCATGATTTTTTAAATCTTGAACTCCGCGTTTTGTTGGATCGATTACATTATATTTTTCATCAATATAAATTGCTCCAATCGTAAAATCACGTCTTACATAATCTTCTTCAGGAGTTTTAACAAAAGTTATTTTTGTAGGGTGGCGTGAATCACGATATCCACTTTCAACTCTAAAAGTAATAATATCAATTTTCTTGTTGTCGAATTTATAGCGAACTGTGCCATATTTTGCAAAAGTCATATCGACTGATAAAATTTTTTTAATATCTATAGGAGTAGCATCACTTACTAAATCGTAATCATCAATTGGTTTATTTAGTAAATAATCACGACTAGTTCCTCCAACCATAAAAAGACGGAAACCGTTTTTGTTAAATATTTCTTTTAGTTGGTCAAAAATTAAGTCCATGGTTATATTATAGAATAAAAAAAGAGAACTCATATAAAGAGTTCTCTTAATTGTTTAAAGTTTAGCTAATTATTTTACTAATTCTTTTAAACTCTTAGAAGCTTTGAATCCGACAGTCTTTGATGCTGGAATTTCAATTTTCTTGTTTGTTCCAGGAATGGTGCCTGATCTCTTAGCTCTTGTCTTAACTGCAAAAGTTCCGAATCCAGAGAATTTAACTTCTTCACCGTGTTTTAATGCTTTAATTGTTGATTCAACAATGGCGTTAACAGCGGCTTCTGCGTCCTTCTTTGATAATTCACAAGCTTCAGCAACGGCGATGACAAGTTCATTTTTGGTCATATAATGTACCCCTTTCGATAACTTCAATATAAAATACTTTTATTTTTATTGCAAGAAAAATCAATCAAAATGTCCGGAAAGTTCGATAATATGTCGATTTACTCTACTTTTAGGTCTCTAATCATAAGATTATGAATGACCTCATCAGAAGGCACTTTTTCGTTGTATAAAACATCATATAAGGCACTTATGATAGGTAAATCAAGGCTATTTTCCTTAGCAAAATCGTAAATAACCTTGACGGTAGCGATACCTTCGACGGTTACGGTATTGTTCTTTAAGAACTCTTTTGCACCATTGTTTTTTCCAATAGTAAAACCAGCCGTAAAGTTACGAGATTCACTACTATTCGCAGTTAAAATTAAATCTCCTAAACCAGTTAAACCAAAGAAAGTTTTTTCTTTTGCTCCGACCGCTTTTCCAACAGTTTGCATCTCGACTAAACCACGAGTAATTAATGCAGCTTTAGAATTTTCGCCATATCCTAATCCTTTTGAAATACCACTAGCAATAGCAATGGCGTTTTTCATTGAACTATAAATTTCGGCTCCAATTACATCGTCCATCGCATAAACTCTAAAATAATTATTAGAGAAAATAACTTGAACTTCTTTAGCAACTTCTAAAGAAGAGCAGCATGAACAGACGCAAGTTAAATTATGACGAACCACTTCGTTAGCAAAACTTGGCCCCAAAATAGAGACAATATTTGAATATAATTTCTTTTTTAAATTCGCTTTAATTAATTTTTGCATCGTCATATTGGTCCCTAAATCGAGACCTTTAGTGGCATTAACAATTAAAACTTTATGATCGAGAACCTTATTTAGTTCAGTAATCATGTCTTTTACGGCTTTACTAGGAACCGCAATTAAAACAATTTCGGCTTCACCAATAACTTCTTTTAGGTCGATCGAAGCAATTAGGCCGCTATTTAAAATGCAATCACCTAACACTTTTCGATGAGTGTGATATCTGTTTATTTCATAAACAACATCTAACGAACGAGAATAAGTCATAACATCGTTGCCGTTTTCAGCAAGAATGTTTCCTAAGGCTAATCCCCAAGCACCCGAACCTAAAATTCCAATTTTCATTTTCTTTTCCTCAGTACCAAGTTAATTGGAGACCCCAGTAGTTCGAAAGAATCTCTAATTTTGTTCTCAATATAACGTAAATAAGAGAAATGCATCCAAGTAGGTTCATTGACAAATAAAGCAATTGTCATAGGCTTACTTCCTACTTGTTGAGCATAATAAATCCTAGCTCTACCTCCATTAAATGAAGGAGTTTCATTCATCGCTTGCGCATCTTCAATAATTTTATTTAAGACCGAAGTTTGAATTTTAAAGGTATAAGACTCATAAACTTTATCAATAAGAGTGAATATTTGACTTAATCTTACTTTAGTTACTGCACTAGTAAATAAAATTGGAGCATAATCTAAAAATTTAAATTCTGTTCTAATCTTTTTTGTAAAATCATTCATGGTATCGTTATCTTTTTTAATTAAATCATATTTATTAACAAGGATAATAATAGCTTTTTTAGAATCCATAGCATAACCAACAACATGTTTATCTTGTTCAGTAATTCCGACACTTGCATCGATAACAAAAACGACTACATCGCTCTTATCGATGGCTCTTAAACTTCTTAAAGCGGCATATTTATCGATTGCTTCGTAAATTTTGCCTCTCTTTTTAAGTCCGGCAGTATCAATCATGTAATAATCTTTACCATTTCTTGTGAAGTGAGTATCGACAGCATCACGAGTCGTTCCTTCAATTGGTGAAACAATTGAACGATCTTCACTTAAAATAGCATTATATAAACTAGATTTTCCAACATTTGGTCTTCCAATCATTGCAAAAGAAATACCGTTATATTCATCTTCTTTTTCTTCTTTTGGTAAATATTCAATAACTTTATCTAATAAATCACCAGTTCCAATTCCATGAACTCCGCTAACTGCGATTGGGTCACCCAATCCAAGTGAATAAAATTCATAAATATTATTCATCATTTCTTTGTTATCAATTTTATTCACGGCCAAAATTACAGGTTTTTTGGATTTAAAAAGCATATTGGCGACTAATTTATCATCGTCAGTAATACTGAGTTTTCCATCAACTACAAAAATAATAACATCCGCTTCATCGATGGCAATTTGTGCTTGCATCCTGATTTCTTCTTGAAAAGGTCTATTTTCAAGCTCAATTCCACCAGTATCGACAACTTTAAAATAACGAGTAAGCCAATTAGCTTCTCCATAAATTCTATCTCTAGTAACGCCACGAACTTCTTCAATAATCGACTTTCTTTCGCCAATAATTCTATTAAATAATGTGGATTTTCCAACAGATGGAGATCCAACAATTGCTACGAGTCCTAACATGATTTTATGACCCCCTGTTCTTTTAATATAAGAAGCATTAAATCTAAAACTTCTTCAATAGTTAAATTTGTCGTATTAATTTCGATGCTATCTTCAGCAGGACGTAATGGACAAAATTCACGATGAGAATCGATATAATCTCTCTTTTCTAAATTAGCTAAACAATCTTCATATGTTGTAGGAATTCCTTTTTCAACATTTTCGATACATCTTCTTTTAGCTCGTTCTTTAACATCAGCAACTTGATAAAATTTGACATCAGCATTTGGTAAAACATAAGTTCCAATGTCTCTTCCATCCATAATAACCGAGTTGTTATTGGCTAATTTTCTTTGTAAATCGACTAAAAATAATCTGATTTCTTTATAACTTGCAATATAACTAACATTATCAGCAACTTTATTTCCACGAATACTCTCTTCAACATCTTTTCCATCGAGTGTAACGTGATTTCTCTTGTTAAAGCCAATCTCAATTTTGCCAATTAATTTGTTGCATTCAGCCTCATTTTCGCAATCAATTCCTTTTTCAATGCAGGCTAAAGTATAAGCACGGTACATTGCACCAGTATCAATATAAATAAAACCTAAACGGACAGCTAAAAGCTTAGCGATAGTAGATTTTCCACTAGCGCTTGGTCCATCGATTGCAATTGAGACATTTTTTTCTTCGTTTTTCATAAATAAGTTACCATTAAATAAATAATTAGAGCCGTTAAAGCAGCAATTAAAAGTCCTACCCCTACAAAATAAGAGATTATCTTGATCTTTTTAGTCTTTCGATATTGGTTATAAACTGTATTTTCTTTTTTAACAGGTTCTTTATAGTGAGTAACGCTTTTCTTTGGTTCGGACACAAAATCATGTGTAACAGTGTCTTTTTCGTTTTTAAATCCTTTGTTACTAGTCTGCTTAATTTCTGTGCGATAATCTTTGTACTTCTCGCTTCGTGTCAATTCCTTTTCATCACTCATGTTATTTATAATAACATAAGTAAGGCTTTAAGGCATTACCCAATCACAAAATTTAACATTTTTTTAACCAATATTTCGTAATTGAATTGATTATAAAAAATGCTATACTAAATATGATTTAAAAAGGAGAATTACTATGTCAGTTAAATTAAAAGTTGATTCAGATAGTTGCTTAGGTTGTGGACTTTGCTTTGGTTCATATCCAACAGCTTTTGGCGAAGATTCCGATGGAAAAGCTATTGTTATCGGTGAATTAGACGAAGCTACCGCTGAGGAAGCTATTGCTAATTGCCCAGCTGGCGCAATCGCTAAATAGTTTTAAAACTAATTAAAAACTCATCGATTATTTCGATGAGTTTTTCTTTTGAAGAAATATTTCTAGTGGCTTATAAGTTAAGAAAGTCACAAGTCCAACAATTCCGTCCTTAATTATATTAAATGGTAATAAAAATTCATAAATAATGCGTGGATCTTTAGCGGTTTCAATTCGATTATCTAAAGCACTAAATAAATATCCTACAGTCAACATCGCGTCATCGTAAGATTTGGCCTGTGGATTAAAAAAGAAGCCATAGAGCGGATAAATCGTATATAAACCGATTACAGAACTCATTACTAATTGCGAAGCAACACCGACTGAAAAAGAAACGATTGCTCCTTTTAAACTACGATTTTTCTTATAAATTAAAGCGGCTGGAATAATAAAGGCACTACTGTATAAAATATCAGTTAAAACGCCGATTCCACCGGTTTCTGGAATATCTTGAATCAATTTAATTAAACCTTTAAGAATAATAATGGCGAAAGATACGCCAGGACCATAAGCATAACCAGCAATTAAAATTGGTATTTCATCAAAATGAATCTTTAAAAAACTTGGTGTAAATGGCAAAGCAAATTGTAAATATGGGACACAATACAAAATAACTGCTAATGAACCAAACACTGCAACACGACTAATAAAATCAATAAACTTCTTTGTTTTCATAAAAAAGGACCTCACAATTACTTCAGGTCCAAAAATAGCACTTCTTTCATCTAGACTTTACTATTGCCGTTAGAATTTCACTAACTCAATCATTAAGATTCGTGGGGTATACCACCAGTATGGAATTTCACCATGCCCTGAAGTAAATATACTATAACACAATTTTCTTTTTCTTAATAAGCTTTTGAATTTTTTTGTCTGCTTTCTTATATTCTTCATCACTACTAAAGCGAAGAATAATTTGGTTATTTTGCGAAATATAATGGGGATTGGCTATGTATTTTGTAGAATCATCAGTGCTTTCGAACTCACGAACATAGCGTTCAGTATCTCTAACACTCATCTTATTTTGTTTAATTAATTCGTAAATTTTTAAAGATTCTTCTTGAGGTAAACGCGAGATTGTTCGAGCGTGTCCATAACTAATTTTACCTAAACTTAAGTCATCAAGAATTGATTGAGGCAAATTTAATAACTTAATAATGTTTGAAACTTGACTAATTGATTGCTTTAAAATCTCAGCAAGATCTTTCTTTTTATAGCCGAATTTTTTGCATAATGTCTGGCAAATAATAGCTTCTTTATAAATATTACAGTTCTTATGTTCTCTTTCGTCAGCAAGCATCAATAAATAAGCTTCTTCGTCATCCATCATCGCAACGATACAAGGAATTGTTTCTTTCTTTAAATTCTTACAACAAACATATTTTTTATAACCCAAAACCACTTCAAATTTATCTTTTACAACACGAACAATAAGAGGAGAAAATATTCCACTTTCATTAATTGATTTACAAGTTTCCTCAATTTGAAGTGGGTCGATTTTTACCTTTTTCAAAGAGGAGTTTTCAACAATATCCCCTGTATTTATTATCTTAATTTTATCTTTGGAATAATTTTTCTCAATATTTGTGACGACATCTGATTTAGAAAATCTTTTGATTAAAGTCTTAAGATTTCTCTTAATTATTTTAGATTCTTCTGTCATTATCGATCACCTCTCTAGCCAATTGTAAATAAGCTAAACTACCGGCGCTTGTTGGTCGATATAATAAGGCAGGAATTCCTCTTGCGGTGGCTTCACTTAAAGAAATATTGCGTGGAATTTCTACATTGAAAGTACTTTCTCTAAATAAGCCTCTAACTTGTTCTGCAACCTCAACTCCTAAACGACTACGAGGTTCAAACATTGTCAGTAAAAAGCCTTCTATCGATAATTTTTTATTATAATCATCTTGAACTTTCGAAATTGTAACTAAGATTTGCGCTAATCCTTCCATAGCAAAATATTCGCATTGAACAGGGACTAAAACACTATCAGCAGCAGTTAAAGCATTTAAACAAAGAATGCCTAAAGAAGGTGGACAATCGACCAAAACATAGTCATATTGTTTTTTAATATTACAAATAACATTTTTAAGAACTGAAAACGGATTCATACTTTTTTGGTTGATTTCACTTTCAAGGTTCGATAATTTCAAATTTGATGGGATTAAATCGAGGTTTTTCATCGAAGTATGTCGAATAACTTTGTTGATATCAACATCGAGAATTAAAGCATCAAAAATATTTCTATTTACTAAAGAAATATCAACTCCAAGTCCACGGCTTGAATTGCCTTGAGGATCAAGATCGATAACTAAAACGGACTTATGCATAATCTCAAGTCCAGCAGCAAGATTGATGGTAGTTATTGTTTTTCCAACTCCACCTTTTTGGTTAGCTATTGCAATTACTCTCATTTTATAAGGGTCTCTTTTTTATTAAAGCGAAGGAACGTGGAAACTTTCCACAAGTGCCTTTGTCTTTATTTATTATTATATTAAATCTTTCTTCTTTTGAAAGAGGTAATTTAATTTCTTTAACATCAATAACCGATGCATTCAATGTTTTTAAAGCACTTTCACTATCTTTGATTTCTTCTTTATACTTAATTGATTTATAAGAAATCATTTTTCCGCCGACTTTTAAAAATGGGATTGATAATTCTAATAAAGCAGGCAAATATGAAACGGCTCTAGAGACAGTAAAATCGAAAAATCCCCTGTAAACCCCCTCTAATTCTTCTGCACGTGAACAAATTACCTTCACATTTTTAAGTCCTAAAGTAGAAGCAACAAATTCAACAAAATCGCATTTTTTCTTAGTTGAATCAACTAAAACAAAAGAGGTATTAGGAAGCATAATTGCTAAAGGGATACCTGGAAAACCAGCCCCTGTTCCTAAATCCATTATCTTCTTATTTGTGTAATCAAAATAATCTAAAATCGTTAAAGAATCAAAAAGATGCTTTTCAATAAACTCGTTATCTTCGACAATGGATGTTAAATTCATCTTTTTGTTCTCTTCTAACACCATGTCTTTAAATTTAATTAATTTTTCGTTACTTTTAATTTCTTCTATCGTTATCATAAAGCCTTTACTTTCTTAAGATTCATTACTAGTATAGCAATATCGCTTGGATTAACGCCACTAATTCTGCTAGCTTGACCAATACTTATAGGCTTTACTTTAGTTAATTTTTGACGGGCTTCAATGGCTAAACCATCCATTCCCATATAATCTATATCGTCTCTTAATTTAATTTCTTCTAATTTTCTGAATTTTACGGTTTCTTTTCTTTCAGCATCAATATAGCCTTCGTATTTAACCATAATTTCTAATTCTTCTTCACCTAATTTAGAAAGAGTTAAATTATTTGGAAGATCAATATAATTTTTAAGAGCGCTAAAAGTCATTCCATTACGTTTAAGCAAATCACGAGCACTAACTCCGCTCGTTAATTTTTCAAAACCAATTGTTGGTAAATAATCATTAATTTTACTAGTTTCACCTAAATGAATTTTTCCTAAAAGCTTATTTAATTCCATAATAGTATTCTTTTTTTCAAGAAATTGATTATATCTATTTTCATCGATTAATCCGATATCATGGCCAATTTCAAGAAGTCTCATATCCGCATTATCACTTCTAAGTAATAAACGATATTCGGCTCTACTTGACAATAATCTATAAGGTTCTTTAGTACCTTTAGTAACTAAATCATCAATCATAACACCAATATAAGCTTGATCACGTTTTAAAACTAATGGTGGCTTTTTATCAATTCTTAAACAAGCATTGATTCCAGCCATCAAACCTAAAGCAGCAGCTTCTTCATATCCGCTAGTGCCACAAATTTGACCACTTATATATAATCCATTATATTTTTTAATCATTAAACTGCTATCAAATTCAAATTGGTCAATAGCATCATATTCAATTGCGTAAGCATATTTTAAGATTTTTGCATTCTCTAAACCTGGTAAAGAATGAACCATTTTATCTTGAATATTTGTAGGCATACTTGTCGAAAACCCCTGCAAATATATACTATTTGTATCATAAGACTCAGGTTCAAGAAATAATTGATGTCTTGGTTTATCTGAAAAACGGACAACCTTATCTTCGATTGATGGACAATAACGAGGACCAATTCCTTTAACAAGTCCACTATACATAGCTGACTCTAAAAGGTTGTCCCTGATAATTTCTAAAGTTAAAGGTGTGGTATAAATTAACCAACAAGGAATTTGGTCCTTAATTGGAATAAATTTGGTTGTGGTATAACTTAAACCTTGATCTTCAACATTTCCTAATTGAATATCACCCTTAGAAAAATCGATTGATTCTTTAGCAATTCGTTGTGGTGTTCCAGTTTTTAATCTTTGAAGTGGAATACCCATCCCATCTTTTAAATAATCACTTAAACCAATACTTGGATTTTCGCCGTCTGGACCACCACTTTTTTTAGTGTGACCAACAAGGATTGCTCCATTCATATAAGTTCCAGTGGCTAAAATAACTGCTTTTGAAGTAATTTCTTTTTTATCACCTAAAACAACACCAAAAACGGTGTTTTCATTATGAAGTAAAGCTTTTACTTCACCTTCAAGAACAGTTAAATTTTTTGTATGTGTCAATTTTTCTTGAACAAAATGAGGATATCTTTTTTTATCAGCTTGAGCTCTTAAACATTGAACACCAGGACCTTTTGCTGTATTTAACATCTTCATTTGAAGATATTCGTGATCAGCAGCAATTCCCATAAATCCACCTAATGAGTCGATTTCTCTAACAACAACACCCTTGGCACTTCCTCCAATTGAAGGATTACAAGGCATATTGGCGGCCATTTTAATATTTAAAGTAACTAATAAGGTCTTTTTGCCCATATTAGCACAAGCTAAAGAGGCCTCTGTTCCAGCATGGCCTCCTCCAACGACAATTACATCATAATCGAAATTCATATTAACCAACACTCCCCTTCATATCGAGCTTAATTAATTGGTTAAGTTCTACAGCATATTCCATTGGCAATTCTCTAGAGAATGGCTCAATAAATCCCATAACAATCATTTGAGTAGCGTCTTCTTTTGAGACACCCCTACTCATTAAATAATAAAGTTGATCTTCATCAATCTTACTAACAGTAGCTTCATGTTCAAGGAAACTAGTGTTATTCCAAACTTCGTTCTTTGGAATAGTATCTGATTTAGAAATATCATCAAGAATTAAAGTATCACATTCAACGTGAGACTTAGAATTTACTGCATTTGGTTTAATTCTAACAGTTCCACGATAATTACAAACTCCACCAGCACGAACAATTGATTTAGAAATAATTTGACTACTAGTATTTGGAGCTTCATGAATCATTCTTGCTCCAGCATCTTGAAATTGTCCATCACGAGCAACAGCAATTGAAATACAAACACCTTTTGCTCCTTCGCCTCTTAAAACACAGGCAGGATATTTCATATTAACTTTGGAACCGATGTTTCCATCAATCCATTCCATAGTGGCATTTTCGTAGCAAACCGCTCTTTTAGTAACTAGATTTACGATGTTGTTTGACCAGTTTTGAACAGTTGAATAACGGCATTTAGCGTCTTTTAAAACAATAATTTCAACGATTGCCGCATGTAAAGAATCTTCACTATAAATTGGGGCGGTACATCCTTCAACATAATGGACACTACTACCTTCATCACAAATAATTAAGGTTCTCTCAAATTGGCCAGTTTTTTGATTATTAATTCTAAAATAAGACTGCAAAGGCTTATCTAATTTCACATTTTTAGGAACGTAAATAAAAGAACCGCCACTCCAACAAGCGCTATTTAAAGCCGCAAATTTGTTGTCAGCAGGACTTACAACAGTTCCAAAATATTTCTTAACTAAATCTGGATATAACTTTAAAGCCATATCGGTAGATAAGAAAATAACGCCTTTATCTTGAACTTCTTTAAGCATGTTGTGATAAACCATTTCTGACTCATATTGAGTAGCAGCACCGGCTAAATATTTTTGTTCAGCTTCAGGAATACCTATTTTTTTGAAGGTATTTTTAATGGTTTCGGGAACTTTATCCCAATCAGTTTTTTCACCTTTTACATAACGAGTAAAATAAGTGTATGAATTAAAATCAATATTACTAACATCTGGTCCAAATTTTGGGAAAGGAAGTTTGGTAAAAGTATTATAGCTTTTTAATCTAAATTGAAGCATCCAGTCTGGTTCTTCTTTGGTTTGCGAAATTGTTCTTACAACAGATTCCGATAGGCCTTTACCGGTGTTTTCAATAGAATTTATGCTATCTTTAAAGTCATATTTATAACTTTCATCTAGTTCAATTTTACTTTTTTTCATGTTTACACTCTTCATCAATCAATTCTTCAATACCATTGCAACCGATAGTTGCACACTTAATACGAGCAGCTTGTTTATGGGTATTAACAAAAACAATTGCTTCATCTAAAACTTCAGGATCATATGGTTTTTCATAAATCATATTTTGATATTGATGCAAAATATTCAAAACTTCTTCATATGTTTTACCAATTGATAAATCACATAAAATATCTGTACTGGCAGTGCTGATTGTACAAGCAACACCATCAAAACAGGCATCAATTACCTTTCCATTTTCTAACTTTAAATAGATAGTTATATCATCGATACAACTATCGCTATCCATACGAATTTGAACAAAATCGGAGGGATTGGCAGGGGTTTTTTTATGTAATGGACTACTATAGTGGTCCATGATGATCTCACGCATCATCTCTGGATTAAGCGAAATAGGCATCTAAGAAATTACCTCCATTTTTAAGTGCATCAACGAGCACATCAATCTCTTCTTTTGTATTATAGAAATACATTGAGATTCTAACGGTGCCATTTGTTTTTAATAAATCTTTAAGAAGTTTAGCGCAATGCTCTCCACTTCTTACACAAATGCCACGACTATTTAAATAACTAGCTTCATCTTGAGGAAAAACACCTTTAACATTGACGGTAATTATTCCAGTATCTGCATGTTCGTTATAAATAATTAAATCTTTTATATCTTTTAACTTAGAAATTGCATAAGAATGCAATTCTTTCTCATAATTTTCAATATTATCCATTCCAACTTTATTAAGATAATCAATTGCGGCTCCTAAACCATAAATTCCCGCCAAATTCATTGTTCCAGCTTCAAATTTTGCAGGAGCAGCCAAATAAGCGACATTTCCACACATATCGAAACGAGCGTTATCACCACCTCCACTCATGAGTGGATCCATTTTTGATAATAAATCATATTTTCCATAGAGAACACCAATGCCAGTTGGACCTAACATTTTATGTCCACTAAATGATAAGAAATCACAATCTAAATCTTTAACATCAACTTTCATATGAGGAACTGATTGAGCGCCATCACAAACCAAAACAGCGCCGAATTCGTGGGTCATTTTAGCAATTTCTTTAATATCAATAACAAAACCCATAACATTTGTAACCTGAGCAACCGAAACAACTTTAGTATTTTTATTAATTACTTTTCTTAATGCCTCAGGTTCTAATTTTCCTTCTTTATCAAGAGGAATATATTTGATTGTGGCACCAGTTAATTCACTAATTTTAAACCAAGGTAAAACATTACTTGCGTGTTCGGCTTCAGTTAATAAAATTTCATCACCTTTTTTAAGGAATTTAAAACCAAAACCAAAGGCAATCATATTCAAACTCATGCTGGTTCCGCTAGTGAAAACAATTTCTTGCTTTTTAGCACCAATAAAATCAGCAACTTTTTGTCTTACATCATCAACTTCTTTATCAACTTTAAAAGCTAAATCGTAATCACCACGATGAGCATTTGCAGTTTCTTCTAAATAATATTTGTCACCAGCATCAATAACTGATTGAGGCTTAAAAGTAGTAGCAGCATTATCAAAATAAACTAATGGATGTCCTTGTTGAGTTTTACCATTTAGCATTGGAAAATCTTTTCTTATTTTTTTAATATCTATCATAATTAAAACTCGCTCCTTACGTAATTATCAATATATTCTTGTTCATCTTTTGAGAAATATTTTTTAATTGGAAGCAAATAACCTAAAACAATTAATCTTCTAGCATCATCAATGCTGATTCCGCGACTTAAAAGATAATAAATATGGTTGTCGTCAAGACTACCAATCGCACATCCGTGACTAGCTTTAATATCATCGCAATCAATCTTTAATATTGGATGAGCTTTTCCTTTGCTTTCTTTATCAAAAAGAATAACTTTTACCTTTTGATTTGCATTAGATTTGATGCTATCAGCTTCAATATGCGAAACTCCAGTAACATTTAATTCGCTGGTATCTTCACTAACTCCATAAACATTCAATTTTGAAGAATTATTCTTCGCTAAATGATCATAATTTATAACATAATTTTTAAGTGAATTGTTCTTACTTACAGATGAAACTCTAAACTCACTTGAGGCATTATCTCCAACCATAATTATATTACTTGTAAGGTAAAAATTGTTCTTAGAAAAGTCAACTAAATAGACATTTAAAATTGAATTTTTATTCAAATTCCCATGCAAATGTGCCTTCTTTTCTGAATTACGGTTCATTATCTTAACATTGACATTAGCATATTCTTGAAGGTAAAAAGTTAAATCAATATCGTTAGAAAGATCGCTAATTAAAATGTTTATAAAAGCATTTTTTTCACAATCAACATTTAAAGAAATTGGTTCGTTTTCAAAGTCAAAAACATAATCTCCACTTTGAGAGATTAATAGTTCGTTATTTTCAATTTTTGTTGCAACATTATTTATCTTCATTCTTAATAATCTCTTTAGTTGCACAAGTACCTAAAGTAACTTGATTCATGTTCTTTTCTGACTTCTCAATTTCGACACCAAGTTCGGTCTTAATCCACTCGTAACCTTCCTTGTCAATTCTCGAAATCACCCGCGAATCCGCGTCAATTACTATTTTTCCGTTAACCATAACTAAAGCTCTAGTTGGTTTAATTAAGTCAAATAAACGGGCATAGTGAGAGATAATTAAGAAAGCAGTTTCGTGTTCTTTATTTTGAGCAATAATCGCTTTTGAAACGATATTTATTGCATCAACATCAAGTCCACTATCAATTTCGTCTAACATCGCAAATTGAGGATTCAATAACTTCATTTGAAGAATTTCGTTTCTCTTCTTTTCTCCACCACTAAATCCATCGTTTAAACTACGATTTACCATCTCAAATGGCATTTCAACTTCTTTACAAGAATCTTC
>CAYQCJ010000029.1:0-13209 GCA_964416025.1 uncultured Staphylococcaceae bacterium
AAATCTTTTCAGGTCTAACGCAACAATATATTGCATTAGCTTTGTTATTTAACATAAAAACATTTGTCAAATCTAAATTTATGTATAAAATTAAAATATAATATGAAATTTGAATATAACAAGAAAAAAACTAAATTATATAAGGATATTGCTAGTGCTTTTTTCGAATTTACAAATTTGATAGATTTAAAAACAGGTATATGTCATATTTTCACTCATAAAGAAAGAAAAATAATTCCTTATCTTCTTTTCGGGAAAGAATATACTTACGATGAACAATTAGATTATTTTTTAAAAAATTCCGTGGCAAAAAACGATGTAAATGATGCCGCAAGCAAAATGTCTTTAAAAAGAATTGAAAAAGAAACAAAAAACGGAGACACATATGCAGTAACTTTTTCGATTTTGCTGCCCGGAGGAAAAATCAGGTTTAAAAAATGGCGTTATTCTCGTTTAAACGGAGACGATTTTAAAATTATTTTTACAAGAGAAGATGTTACTGATGTTGTTTTATCGCAACACGATTCGGTAACAAAATTATATTCTAATGAGCAAATGATCGTCGAATAGCGATTAATTCTTGAAAAAAACTAAAGAGAAAAATTCTATTTTTTATATCTTGATCTTGATGGGTTTATAAATTATAACCAACTCTTCGGTAATGATGCTGGTGATAAATTATTGAGAAAAATGGGAAGATATTTATCTCAATTAAGTTCAAATGAAATTTCAGTTGGACATGTTTCAGCTGATATATTTGTAATTTTAATGCCTAAAAAAGAATTTGATAAAAAGTTTTTTGAAGATTTTGAAAAATATTTAACGGAATTTAATCCAAATTTTACTTATTCAATTTCGATTGGAATTGCCCTTTTAGATTATAAAATTATTGATATAAGAATCGCTCAAGACGAAGCAAAACTTGCTAACAAAAGTTTAAAAGATGTTCGTGGCGTTTCTTTTGCTTTTTATAATAAAACATTGAGTAAATCAATTCTTATTAGACAATCTATTGTTCCCTTATTAAGAAAGGAAATAAAAATGGTGAATTTGAAACATATTTTCAACCAATAATTGATTCTAACACTCATAAAGTCGTAACATGCGAAGCTCTTGTAAGGTGGAAATCATTAACTCAAGGACTTGTTGGACCTAGTGATTTTATACCAATTTTGGAAAAAAATGGATTTATTGGTGAACTAGATTATTATGTTAGAGAAAAAGTGTGTGAGTTTATTGTAAAGAATAAAGAAAAAGGTTTACCTTTCCCCATCTCGGTAAATGTTTCACGAATCGAATTTAATAGTCCTGATTTTGTTAAAAAATTGATTGCTCAAGTTGATAAATTTGGTCTTGATCATTCATTATTAAGAATTGAGATTACTGAATCTTTATTTATGGATAAATATACGCAATCAATTAAAAATATTCGTAAACTAAAAAAGAGTGGATTTTATATCGAAATGGACGATTTTGGAAGTGGTTACTCTTCGTTGTCTATTCTTCGTGATTTAGACTTTGATTTAATTAAACTTGATCTTCGATTTTTTGTAAGCAAAACTTTCAAAAAAGAAGAGCTATAATTCATTCAGTAGCCGCTTCAACTAAAGAAACCAATTTAGAAATTATTGCCGAAGGTGTCGAAATAATTCAACAAGAAATATTTTTAAAATCGTGTGGAATTCACTATATTCAAGTTTATTTATATTCAAAACCATTATGTGTAGATGATTTTATTAATTTTATTACTAAAATGAATTTAATTAATGAAAATTAAAAAATATTAAAATGACAGTTTTGAACATATAAAACAAGAATGTTAATTGTTATTATATATAAGTAAATAATTTAAAGGGGTCTATTATGATAGAAGTTAAGAATTTATGTAAAACTTACATTCCTAAAGGAAAAAAAGCCGTATCAGTTAAGGCCTTAGATAATGTTTCACTAAAATTTCCTGACAAAGGACTGATTTTCATATAAGGAAAATCAGGTTCAGGTAAATCCACTTTATTGAATGTTATGGGTGGTTTGGATTTACCTGATTCTGGTGAAATTATTATAAAAGGTAAATCAAGCGTTAATTTTAAACCAAGTGATTTTGATTCTTATCGAAATACTTATCTTGGTTTTATATTCCAGGAATACAATATTCTTGAAGAATTTACTATTGAAAAGAACATTTCGCTGGCTTTAGAGTTACAACATAAAAAAGTAAGTGATGAAGAAATTAATTCTATTTTAAAAGAAGTGGATTTAGTGAGCTTAAATAAAAGAAAGCCAAATGAATTGAGCGGTGGCCAAAAACAAAGAGTGGCAATAGCTCGTGCACTTGTCAAACATCCTGAAATTATTTTTGCTGATGAACCTACCGGAGCACTTGATTCTAATACGGGAAAAGCAGTCTTTGATACACTTAAAAAATTATCAAAAGATCATCTCGTTGTAGTTGTTTCTCATGATCGAGATTTTGCTGAACAATTTGGCGATAGAGTAATCGAATTAAAAGACGGACAAGTTATTTCCGATATTGAAAAGCATCAAGTTTTATCTGAATTTAAACGTGACGGCTTCAATATTGTTGATAATAATGTAATCCAAATAAAAAAAGGTTATAAAGTTACAGATGAAGATATTAAATTAATTATTGATAAAATTAAAGCAAATGATCAAGAAAAATATATCGTTATGGATGATATAATCGCTCCTCAAGTTAGACAAATTTCCAATATTGATGATTCTGGAAATAGAGAAGCGTTTGCAAAAACTGATGAATCAGCAATTATTAATAAACAAGATAAATTCAAACTAATCAAATCTAAATTAGGCTTTAAAAATTCTTTAAAAATTGGTGCTTCGGCTCTTAAAGTTAAACCATTTAGATTATTTTTGACAGTTTTGCTTGGCATTTTATCTTTTTCAATGTTTGGTGTTGTTGATTGTCTAAGTGCATATAACCGCAACGATGCAACCATTGAATCTTTACTTGATAGTGGCATTCAAAGTTTTGCAATTAGAAAGAGTTATTCATCAAAGAATGGTAATTATAATCAACTTGGCAATTATTTTAGTGATAATGAAGTAAAACAATTGAATGAAAAATTTGATATTTCAGCTCAACCAACAAATAAAAGTCAAATGTTTGGAGACATCTTAAGGTCAAATTTAATTGAGGATAGCGACAAAATTCCATTTTATTCTCCTCAAAATCAATCTAATACCTCGTTGGTTTCATATATGAATGATGAAATGTTTAAGGATTCTGGATTTACTATGTTGAGTGGAGAGCTACCTGATTCTAATAATGAAGTTGCTTTAACGGAATACCAATTGGCTGTAGTAAATAATGCTGGTTACTTATATAGTGACGGATCTAACGAAACAAAAATTGAAGCAGGAAAAGTTACTGCAAAAGATATTGTTGGGAAAAAACTTAAAATAGATAAAGGATTTTCTGCTTATGGCGATTTTATAGTAACAGGTGTAATTGATACCGGTTTCATGAACAACGATAATTGGAAAACAAGATATAAAATTTTGTTAGAAGAAAACGGAAATAGCAATTTGGAATATTATAATTTATATAATGAATTCTCAAATTTGCTTCAAACTTCTTACTATAATACTTTCTTTTTAAGTGAAGATTATTGCAAATATTTATTTAATGATAAAATGAATACAAATTTGGGTCAAATTATTGGTAGCTTAAAATTTACAATTGGTGATATTTATTGTGATTATAATCCTTATTATATCTACTTAGATTCATACAATATTGCCAATTTAAAATATTTAAACGGAAAGACATCATTAAATGCTGACGAGTATATAGGTGTTTCTGCAAATGGCATTATATCTGATATTAATGCAAAATATATTGATGTTTATGAACCTTTGCTTAAAAGTGTTAATTTAAATAGCGAAGATAATACTGTTTTGAATACATATATTAAAAATTCGACTTTTCAAAATTATACGATGCTCAATTTATGTGAAGATAATGATTTGTCATTGGCTTTGTATATTAATTCACATAAAGACGGTATTTTAAATTCTGGTTTTAAACCTTCGGTAGTTAATTTAATGCTTAATGACGATGTATATTCCGCTGATTCTAATGGTAATTTTTTAAATGATTATGATTTTATGCATGGATATCGCGACTATTTATTTAAATTTAGCGAAACAAATCAAAATATTCCTGCCCCTTATGATGATGAATTTGTTGTTAATGAATTGATCAATTACAAAAATCCTTTCGTAATGAAATTAGTTGAATACGAACAAAACGATTTGATTAATTTACCTGAAATTGAATTTACAATCAATGCTGAAACATATACAAATAACGGACAAGTTATTAAAACATACACAAGAAAGGTGGGTGCTGTATTTTTTAGTAAAAAAGATAATAATAACCAAATGATAGTTTCAAAAGATGATACTCTTTCTTCAATGCTTAGTGTTAAATATGATTCTTTTGATGATGTTGGTAAATACGAAAGTATTATTGTTCCTACTCCAAGTGATAAAAGCAAATTAATGAAAATCGTTGATTTTCATTATAAAAATGTTGATGACCAATCAAAATTTTATCAAGATGATTCGTTAACTTCAGGAAATTTTTATATGATGGATTCAGTTGTTTTCTCTACATTAAATATGGTTAATAGTATGTTTAGTGTCTTAAAGAATGTTTTCTTATATTTAGGTTTAGCTTTAGGTTTATTTACTTGTTTAATGTTATTTAATTTCATTTCTACTTCTATTTCTTATAAGAAGAGAGAAATAGGAATCTTAAGAGCTGTAGGAGCTAGAGGTGCCGATGTTTTTGCGATATTTTTTAATGAATCGGCAATAATAGTTGGGTTCGATGTATTGATATCGTCGATAGTTTCAATTGCTACTTGTTTCGCTTTAAATAATTTTTTCAGAAGTTCGTTTAACCTTTTGATTACAATTCTTAATCCTGGAATAAGACAAGTTTTATTAATTCTTGCAGTAGGAATTGTAACTGCCTTAATATCAACTACTCTTCCAGTCTTAAATGCCTCTAAGAAAAAACTAATTGATGCAATTCATAATAAATAAGTGAACATAATTTCTATAAATTAGATATTGTTTAATTAACTTTTTTGGAATCATTTAATATAATATTAAACATGGAACTTTATCAAATTTTGCTAATTGTAATTGGCTGTTTATTATTTGTTTCTTTTGTAGTGATTTTCTTTATATCTATTTTTGTCACACGCAAGATTGTTTACCCACATAGATACACCAAAGAAGAACAAGATTCATATAACAAAAAAATGGGTTATGATAAGGGATTTGAAACTCTAGAAAGAAATAAAATTGTTTTTAAAATGAGTGATGGTTATGAATTAAATGGCGATTATAATATTGTTCCTGGTTCAAATGTTTTTTGTATTTTAACTCATGGCCATGGATCGAGTAGAGAAGGTGCGCGTAAATATTCTGTTCTTTTTAAAGAACTTGGAATATCGACCATAATTTACGATTTAAGAAACCATGGATTAAACCTTCAAAATTCTCCAGTTTTAATGGGGTATCAAGAAAGTAAAGATTTAAATGAAGTAATTAATCAAGTATACGACAAATTTGGAAAAGATATAATTCTTGGTTTACAAGGAGTTTCAATGGGAGCATCTACTTCAATAATGGTTTTAAAATATAATCAAAAACTTAAATTTGTTATTGAAGATTGTGGATATGCAACTTTAAAAAATGTTGTTGATGATATTTTAAAACGTTTTCATTTGGCAAATTGGTTGTTTTTACCACTGTTTGATTTTGATTTAAAGCTTTTTTACCATTTGTCTTTTGAGAAAGTGAGGCCAATTGATTCGCTTAAAAATAATTCGGTTCCAATTCTATTTATACATGGTAAAAAAGATAATTTTGTAAGAGTAAATAATTGCTATGAATTATATAAAGAAGGCACCTTTGCAAGGGATATTGAAATTTTTCCAGATGCTAATCATGCTGCTTGTATCTCTAATAATAGAGATTTATATAAAGAAAAAATTTCTGAATTTTTAAAGAATATTAAAGTATTGTAATTAAAGATTATTTCTTAATTTCTTTAATTAATCCGTATTTAAGCATGGCTTTTGCAAAACCATCGTTGTCGATGGTGTCAGTAACAAAATCGGCTTTTTCTTTTAGATCGTCAGTGGAATTACCCATGGCGATGCCAATACCAGCATTTTGAACCATTTCGATATCATTTAAGTCATCGCCAATGCAAAGTGCATCATTTATTTCGAGACCAAGATGTTTCATAACAGCTTCAGCGCCTTTAGATTTATCGCAATCTTTTGGCATAATATAAACAGCAAATTCATCCCATCTTGCAGTTTTGCAATCGCGTAAGTGAGGTAAAAATAAAGATTCATCGAATGCATCGCAATAAGCAATAGCTTGATAAACTACCCTATCATAATGATCAGGGAAAGTTCTTGGTTGTGGAAAACGAGTACCGTATTTTTCGTGAGCAGAAATGACACGTTCATCAATCATGTTGATGTGTCCTTCTTTTTCTTCGATAAGTGTTAAACCAAAACGTAATCTTTTAGCAAATTTAATTAAGGCATCGACGACATCGCTTGGAATTGGGTGAAGATAAATGGATTCATTTTTCACAATTGCTTGTGCTCCATTCATGGTGACAATTCCATCAGGTTTTACATAGTCGTAAACTCCGGATTTTCTTATTAAATAGGCGTTCCTACCAGAACATAAGAAAAAGAGAATTCCTTGTTTTTGAATATCTTTAATAGCGTTGACTGCCGAAAGAGGTACGGACTTCGTGTTGTGTGAATATAGAGTTTGATCAATATCCGAAAATATAGCTTTAATCATGTATTATCCTTTCGTTTTAAAAATTGTAGAGATTTAAAGCCTTAATGTCAAATTATTCAGTGTTTTTCGTTAAATATATAATTATCTAATATGATTATTAATAATTTTTAACAAATAAAGAAAAAAACATTTAAATAATTAAAAATTACATTAAAGAGTTATTAATTCTTATTTTGAATAATGATAAAATTTAAACATGATATATGAAACAATTGAAAAATTAATTAGTTACGCCAAATGTCATCTTGGTTTAAATAGTGATGACGAAATGTACATGAGAAACTCTATTTTACATGAATTAGAATTGGATTCTTTTCCTTCTAATGTAATAGAGATTAATGAAAAAGAAATTGCTGGATTAAAAGTTCCAGATTTATTGATTGAAGAACTACACGCTTATTTTATCAATGAACTAAAATTATCTGATAAAGAAACAGAATTAAAAGAAACAAAAATAATGGGTATACTTAGTCCATTACCAAGTGAAGTTAACCGTAAATTTTATGAATTAAGAAAAGAAGATGATTTTAAAGCTTTATCTTATTTATATGACTTATCAATTAAAAACAATTATGTTGCCAAAACAAGAATTGATAAAAACTTGTTTTGGAAAGCAGATTTTGGCGATAAGTATTTAGAAATTACAGTCAATTTATCAAAACCAGAAAAAAATACTAAAGATATTGCTAAATTATTAATTAAATCAAAGAGTGATGTTGAAAAATATCCTAAATGTTTACTTTGCGGAGAAAATGTTGGTTATTATGGCCGTTTAGATCATCCAGCAAGAAGCAATATTAGAGTCATTAACTTAAATCTTGATGGCGAGAAGTGGTTCTTACAATATAGTCCATATGGATATTTTAATATGCATTGTATCGTCGTTGATTCAATCCATGAAAATATGATTATTGACGAAGGTACATTTAAAAAATTCTTTGATTTTATAGATTTATTTCCAAGTTTCTTTATTGGAAGTAATGCCGATTTACCTATAGTTGGTGGATCGATTTTAAATCACGAACATTTTCAAGGCGGAGAACATTTATTGCCTGTCATGAATGCGAAAACTAAAGAATCATTTAAATCAAATAAATTCAAAAACACCTGCATATCCCTATTGGATTGGTTCAATTCGACTATTTTACTTCAAGGAAAAGATAGAAATGAATTGATATCTTGTGCGACAAATATTTTGTCAATTTGGAGAGATTATAGTGATATTGATAACGATATTATTGCTAATGAAAATGGTGTTGAACACAACACAATTACTCCAGGACTTAAAAAAGAAAAAGATGGAACATATAATTTATATTTGATCTTAAGAAACAATAGATGTAATGCTGAATTTGAAGATGGAATCTTCCATGCTCATAAAGAGTTTTATCATATTAAGAAAGAAAATATTGGTATCATTGAAGCTATGGGTCAATTTATTCTACCAGCTCGATTAATTACACAAAATAATGAGATCAAAGAGTCTTTAAAGAATAAATTAGGCAATGAAGAAATAATTGCTAAATATCCTAATCTCGCTGGATTTGAGCCTATGTTTGATGCATTAAGAGTTAATTATAACGAATCTACAATTGATGAAGATATTAAAAATTACATTAACAATGTTTGTAAAAATATTTTAGAAAACACTGCTGTTTTTAAAAACGATGATAAAGGCCAAAAAGGATTTATTAAATTTATTAAGGCATCAATTTAATAAAAATAATGGGGATTGGCAAGGGTTTTATCATATTATTTAATATTTTATTCAATTGATAGTAAAATAAAAGCGCTATAGAAAGGCGCTTTTTACATGGAATACTCAACACTTATTTTAATTATATGCTTATTAATAACATTATTATCGACCGCAATTGGTTCGTCATTTGTTTTCTTTTTTAGAAAGAATTTAGGTCCAAAAGCCAAATCAATAATTTTAGGATTTGCTGGCGGAATAATGGTTGCTGCCGCATTTTTTGGATTACTCATGCCTTCGATTGAACAAAGCCAAACGAATAGTGCTTATTCTGGATGGTCTTTTGTTCCTCCAGTCGTTGGTTTTCTTCTTGGTGGTCTATTGTTATTTGGCTTAGATAAAGCTATTCCACATTTTCATAAAATGCAAAATGTTGAAGAAGGACCAAAAAATGATTCACTTTCTAAGAATTTAAAGTTCTTTTTAGCTGTCACAATTCATAACATTCCTGAAGGACTAGCAGTTGGTTTAGCTTGTGGACTTGCGATATCTTTATCAGGAGATGCTTCTGTAGTTGCGGCTACTAGTGCTTTATCATTAGCAATTGGTATCGGAATTCAAAATATACCTGAAGGTGCTGCCGTATCTATCCCAATGTATGGAGACGGAATGAGTAGAGGAAAAGCATTTGCTTTCGGTGCAGCTAGTGGAATTGTGGAACCAATATTTGCTGGTATTGCTATCTTTTTGGCTCAATTAACAATAATTAATCCATGGTTATTATCCTTAGCAGCTGGAGCCATGATTTATGTAACATTAGACGAAATACTCCCTGAATCTAGAGAGGGAGGATTTAATCATTTTGCTATGTGGAGCTTTATGCTAGGCTTTGTAATTATGATGGTACTTGAAATAGTATTAGCTTAAAAACCCCTGCAAAGACTCATTATTTTTATAAAATACCTTCTAATAATATTTTTAATCCGGTAGCAAAAAAGACAATTCCGGCTACAAGTCCGGCCCATTTAATTAATTTATTTCCAATTTTCTTTCCTAAAAAAGTGGTTAATAATGATAGACAAAAAGTTGATATTCCAATAATTCCAAAGATTAACATTGCATCTGGAATTGATTGATTTAAATATACGAATCCAATGCACAAAGCGTCAATAGAAGTAGCAATTCCTTGAGTTAAAATTTCTAATGGAGTGAGTCTTTTGCAAACTGCTCCAACTCCGTCAGGATTCTTTTTAGCTTCTTTTCTTTCTTTTATCCATTCAATAATACTTTTTACTGATAAAAGAGTTAATAAAGCAAAAGCAATCCAAGGAATATAGGCTTCAAGTTGATCTTTCCAACTGTAACCTATGAAATAACCAATTACTGGCATTGCGAATTGAAAAAAACCAAAAGTCGCAGGAATTAAAAACAACTTAACCTTTGACATGTTAGGTTCGCAAATTCCATCAGTTGCTCCGACAGTCATACTGTCAGCAGACATTGATAAAGATACTAATGCAACATCTATAAAATCCATTTGCTTATTGTATAATAAAAATTTCTTATATAATAGTGGTCTTTTTAACTAATTATCAGATCTACTAAAACCGTTTCTCATATGGCAACTTGAAGCGTAAAGCACTTTGTCTAAAGCGCGATCCGTTTCTTCTTGTGCCATAGTTGCGATTGCTGTATTTGCTTCGATTATTGTGACTTCTTTGTCTTTAGAAGTGGCAATCTTTTTATCAAATTCGTTGATTAATTGGTGACTAGAATTCATGACTCTATTTTGATATCTTTCAATTTCAATAGAAACTAAATTGAAATATGGATCACTCATTGCTCCAATTAATCTACTAGCCCAATAGAAGTTATTTGTATCAACTTTTAAAGTAGTTTTACTTAAATAATTTGGTATTGAAGTAGTATTAGTATAAATAGGAATAATCGCGTTATGAACGTTACTTCCAAAACAAATCCATTCGATAGCCATAAATTCTTTTGGCATATATGGTCTAATTTGTGAAATAGACATAAATGAAGTTCTGCTAACTCCGATTGGTCTATATTTTCCTTTTAAAGGATTGGTTAAATCTTTTGAGTATGGATCGTAAGGTGTTCCTTGGAAGTGTGAAGAAAGAATATATTTAACGTCTTCAACAGTGATTTTTCTTTCAGGAACTAAACTCCATGGAATGTCATCACATTCTGGTTTATAAGTTGCGTCGTCTCCGTCCCAAATAAAAGTGCGAGGATTAAAATATCTTTCCATAAACCAAGCTCTTGGGGTGTTATAAATATGATCGGAATCGTCATGACTTCCAAAAGCTAATCTTGGATTAAACTCTCCATCAAGATTTAAATCGAGAAAATTGTCTTTAATTAAAGATTTTAAGTTTTTGGAACACATATTTTCCTTTTGAGCACCAAAAGCATCTTCAAGATCAAAAACATCTAAACCAAATTGGTTAGGCATAACGACATATTTTTCATCTTTAACTCGTCTAGCGATCCAGTTATGACCACCAATTGTTTCTAACCACCAAATTTCATTTTGATCAGAAAAAGCGATTCCGTTATTTTCATAAGTTCCATATTTTTCTAATAAAGAGCCTAATCTTTGAGCGCCTTCTTTAGCTGAATGAATATATGGCAAAACTAAAACAACTAAGTCTTCTTCACCAATTCCCCCGGCGAATGTGCCATCTTTTGCTCTTTTGAATAGTGGATCAGCTCCAAGAACTCTTGGGTTGCTGGTAATGGTTTCAGTTGCACTCATTGCAATATTTTCTGAATTAATTCCACTTGCTGCCCATATTCCTTCTTTGGTATCAACACTTGGACAGGAAGTGTAAGATAAAGGATTGTTTGGTAAATCAATCTCAAATTTTGAAAGTTTTGATTTATAGTGTCTTGGTTGTTTGTCGCTTGTTACAACGACTAATTTTTTAGCACAAAAAACTCCTGATGGTGAATCGTCGTTTCTTGCGATAAGTGTTGAACCATCGTAACTTGCTTTTTTACCTACTAAAATTGTTGTACATGCCATAATTAATTTCTCTCCTGAATAATTCTTAATTATTCTATCACAATAGATTTTTATTGAGTCTAATTTGCAAAAAATCTTTTAAATATGAAAAATGAATATTTTAAAAATTATTTTTAAAAAACAAATATTATTTAAATATTAAGCCCAATATTATTTGGAATAATTAAGAATTATTAAAAAAATGCATTAAAAACATGCGATACTGTCGATTAAATTACGTTTTCAAAAATTTAGATTTAATATAGTAAATTTTAACTTTAATGCTATAATAAAATATATAACAATGAAAACACTAACCATTTTATTAACGTTTATGGGAACCATGAACATTATGCCGGTTGGAGGATTTGGTACTATTGCAACTCCCAATATTCTTTTCATCGGTTCTTATACATATAATTATCCTGGCGTTGATTATCAACTCCAAGGAATCGACAAAGCTTATGCTGATGAGAATGTTTCTGTTACTTATGAATTTTTAAATACAAAAACTATTGATTATAATGATGAATATAAAGCAAAATTAAAAGATAGATTTACTTTGTTGTTTAGTCAAAATAATTTTGATGGAGTTATTGTTTCTGATGATGATGCTTTAGATTTTGTTCTTACTTATTATGATGATTTTTTTAGCGATCTTCCTATCATTTTTCAAGGTATTAATGATGAAGATAAAGCGGCTTATGCCGAAAAAACATACGATAATATGTGCGGAATTACCGAATTCATTGATTTTAAAACAAATATAAATTTTGCACACAGTCTTTTACCTAATGCAAAACAATTCAATTATATAATTGATGATTCAAAGACTGGTGTTGGTGTTGAAAAAGCGTTACTAAGTGCTTATGCAAGTTCTGAATTGACAATTCCAGTTAATCGAATCGATACTTCAAAATTAACTTTTGAAGAAATTTGCGAAAGTTTTACTGAAATTGATGCGAATGACATTACAATGTTTACCGTTTTTACAAACGATGCTAACAATAATTTTTATCCAAGGAATGAAATTTACAATATATTTGATGATTATATAAAAGCTCCAATTTTTACCATTAGTACTAGCGGAATTGGAGATGGATTGTTGGGCGGATATATTTATTCTCATAAAGATGCGACATACGAATCAGCTAGAGCCTTATTGTCTTTTATTAAAAAAGAAAGTTCTCCTTTAATATATGGCTTAAACAAGAATAATTTTTCGAAATATATAGTTGATAAACATGTTATGGAAAAATATGATTTGGATTTAAGTAAAATCCCTGAAAATGCCACAATTATAAATGAAGATTTAAGCTTTAGAGAATTATATCCTGAATTATTTATTTTCTTAATTGTTGCTTCTAGTGTTTTGGGATTAGCCATTATAATTCTTATTGTTTACTTAATTGGTCGAAACTTATACATTAAAAAACTTCAAAAATATCTTTATTATGATGCAGTTACTGGTTGTAAAACCCGTGATTATTATAATGTTAAGGGTGAAGCTGAAATACAAAAATTTAATCAATATGCTTTAATTTTAATTTCTTTGGTAAACATTCGTTCTTTAAACGATTTGTTTGGATATAAAAAAGTT
>CAYQCJ010000030.1:0-12853 GCA_964416025.1 uncultured Staphylococcaceae bacterium
TCAAAAAACGAAAGGGTGTTTGCATTTTGTATTAAAATGGTTCATCTTTGCCATTTAAAAAAATAGCGACAACTTCAGTGTTGTTGCTTTTTTATATCTATATCTTTTATTTAGAAATTTTTTCGATAAAATTATCAACTAATGCAAAATAGCTTTCGGTATTATTTGAGCAAGCTAAGCAATGACCACCTTTAGGAAACATATATTTGGTAACATCACATGTTTCTTTATTGAAATTATCATAAAGCAGATCCATATCATGAGGTGGAATAAATTTATCTTCAATCGAATGAATTAATAAGGTTGGGGTGACTATTTTTTTAACTTTATTTATTGGATTAGCCTCGCTTAAATTAATTTTATGAAACAATTTACCAGCAATATAGGCAGGAAAAACTGATATACAATATGGAATGTGCGATTTTTTAATAACTAGACCAAATTCAGTTAAGGCACTAGTGTATGATGAATCGCTTATCAGCCCAATAAATTCTTTAGGTAAAACATAAGAGCCGGCCAATAAAACACTAGCAGCACCCATGGATTCGCCAAATAGAATTATTTTTGCATCTTTATCTTTGCTTAAAATATAATTTCCCCACGATATTAAATCTTTCGATTCAAATTCGCCCATAGTGGAAAAATTACCTTCGCTGTTTTCGTTTGCTCTAGCACAAACTAACAACACATTTATATTATATTTATCCTGAAGATGTTTGAATAAAACCGTTTGCTCTACGTAACTGCCACCCCATCCATGCATTCCTATTATATAAGTGTGAGAAGACGTTGAACTCATATAAAGAAACGAATATAACTTTAAGTGATCAAAAGATACTGTTGTTTCTTTGGTGTGGGGATAATTGTTACACCAATCGAAATCAGTTTGTTTTAAAAATGGATTATTAGCATCGGAAGCGTGCTTTACTCTCATTTTAGCAAGAGATTTTTTACCTAATATAGAATTAAAAATCATATTTCCTAATAAAAGATAAAGGAAAAATAAAAGCAAAATGCCTCCTATAATAGAAATGGATATTGTTAATGTTAATTCTAGTGCACCCATTCTTTAATGATAAGACAAAAATTTAATCGAAGATAGTGTTTTTTGCAAAAAATGACTATAATACTTGTGAGGTAAATATATGAAATCTGTTGCTAAAGTTTTTATTATAATTAGTGCTGTAGTTTATGGAATTTCTGCTTTTGTTATGCTAATTCTTGCTATTGTTTCTGGGATCACTTTTGATACATTAGTAAATAATTTAGTAAATCAAGGTTATAATCAAGATATTGCTTCAACAAGCGTTCAACTCACAATTATTTTGTTTTCAGTAATGTTTGTTTTATGTTTAATAAGTTTAGTAATTTCAATTGTTTGTTTTAAAAAATTAAATAATGCAATTGGTAAAAAAGGAATGGTTGCTTGGGGAGTAGTTACTCTTCTTTTCGTTAATTTGATTTCCGGAATTTTAATGCTATGTATGGATGATATTGATTATGCAAGATAATAAAAAACAACAAAAAAGCAATTATAGAAAAGCTTATAAAACTGGCGAAGATATCGATATGATCAACGAAAGAAGATATGAAGAAGGATCGTATTCGTCTCATAGAAATATTTGTGATACACATGAAGATGGAGCTTAAGTTTCATCTTTTTTAACGGAGGAAGATTATGGAATTAGATGAAGTAATTATTGCAAGAAGAAGTTGTCGCTATTATTTACCAAATGAAGTTGAAGAAGATAAAATCAATTTAATTTTAAAAGCAGGTATGTTTGCACCTGTAGCATGTGGTAGATACGAGAATATTTTATTATATGTTTTGAAGGGTGAAAAATTAAAATCCCTTGTAAAGGCCCATTCTTTTTCAAGTAAGATCTATGGAGCACCTTTAGTTATTATGGTTCTTCATAAAGAAAATAATATTGAATTAAGAAATGAAGATGCTGGTGCGATTATTCAAAATATGTGTTTAAAAGCTACCGATTTAGGTTTAGGTAGTGTTTTTAATTATTCAATTGCTCAAGAGATTAAAAATAATCCACAAACTATAGATTATTTAAAAATACTTAACAAATACGATGTTGTTGCTGGTGTTGCTATCGGTTATAAATCAAGTGAAAAAACCAAAAATATAAAACACGAAATAAAAGTTATTTATTAAAATAATAGATTGAATTCCTTATTTGATTTGCGTATTCTTTGCTTTTTATTGTTTCAACAATTGCAAAAGCGAAATCAATTACAGCAGCAGCGCTTTTTCCAGTTATTATTTTTTTATCTATAACATAATAGTGGTCTTCATAGAATCCACCAAAATTTTCATTCATAGAACTAAAACATGTATAATGTTTGTTTTTCAACATTCCTCGATGGCCTAAAAGCGTTGGACCAGCGCAAATTGCAGCAATATATTTGTTGTTATTATAAAAATGACTGAGAACATCTTGAAATAAGTCGCTTGCTTCTAAAAGAATATATTCTGGTCCTCCGCAAATAAACAACATATCATAATTATTGATATTTAATTCGCTTATATCTTTTAAATCCGAAATAGTAACGCCATATCTTCCGGTAGCAGTTGTCCCTTTTAGAGCAAAAACATCAACATCTAAATTTGCTCTTCTTAAGATACCGATTGTTCCGCCAAATTCAACTTCTTCAAAACCGTCTGTTATTATAGAAAGTATTTTCATAATTTAACCTCATGATTTCTTTTTATTATTATATTAAAAATTTGTATCGATGGTTTATTAAATTTTATTGTTTTATAATAAAAGTGTTAAAAATTTAAAAGGATATTTAAACTGGTTCTCTTAAATTGAATAATTTTAACAAATAAAGGGGGATTAGGTGTGGTTATTGAAAAAAATAGTCTTAAGATGGAACGCGTTATTCAAGGTTTAATGCGTTTAAATACTTTAGATGAAAAAAAATTATATGAGTTGATTAAGTACGACATTGAACATGGTGTACATTTTTTTGATATTAGCGATATTTACGGAAGAAGTGCTGCGGAAACAAAATTAGGAAATGTTTTAAAAGAACATCCCGAATTAAGAAGTGAAATGATTATTCAAAGTAAATGCGGAATAATCAAAGAAGATAATGATGTAAATTATTATGATTTAAGTTATAAACATATTGTTGATTCTTGTTATGCAAGTTTAAAAAGATTGAATATTGATTATATTGACTATTATTTATTGCATAGACCTGACATCTTTATGAACGCCCACGAAGTAGCTCAAGCTATTTCTGAATTAAAAATATCAGGCAAAGTAAAACATTTTGGTGTGAGCAATTTTCCTCATGAAATGGTCAAATATTTATATGATCAAACAAATATTCCGATTGAAATCAATCAATTACAATTAGGATTAGGGCATCTTGATCTTGTTCGTGAAGTTTTAAACTGTAATATGAACAATAATGAAGGGTGTGAACATACTGGGGAACTTTTCTTTTATATGAAAAGATATAATATATCACTTCAATGTTGGTCTCCTTTTCAAATTGATTTTTTCGAAGGTAGTATTTTTACTGATGAACGTTATAAAAAGACAAATGAAGTTTTAGATAGATTGGCTAATAAATACCATGCTTCTAAATGTGCAATAGCTACCGCTTTCTTGTTAAATTTAGGTGACAATATTCAAGTCATTACCGGAAGTACCGATCCTAAACATGTTCAAGAAACTATCGATGGCAAGGAAATTATTTTAACTAAACCTGAATGGTATGAATTGTATAGATCAACTGGAAATATGCTTCCTTGATTCTATATTGCTTGATAACAATTTTTGACTATTGCAAATCCAATAAATTACTTGTAAAAACTCTAACAAGTATGATATATTAATAAGGCGCATTTTTGAAGTGCGTTCTTGGGCCCATAGTTAAATGGGATAACGTTAGCTTTGCAAGCTTAAGTTAGGAGTTCGATTCTCCTTGGGTCCACCAGCAAAAAATAGGTTTCGCTGCGTAGCTCAGCTGGTTAGAGCGATCGGCTCATACCCGGTATGTCGAGGGTTCGAATCCCCCCGCAGCGACCAACATTAAAACAGGATATGGTTTTGGACTCTTAGCGCAATGGTTAGAGCAATCGGCCCATAACCGATCGGTTACAGGTTCGAGTCCTGTAGAGTCCACCAAATGGAGAAATACCCAAGCGGCTGAAGGGGTCGGTCTTGAAAACCGATAGTAGATGCAAGTCTAGCGAGGGTTCGAATCCCTCTTTCTCCGCCATATATTTTGTGATATACTATTAAAACATTGCGAGGTAGAGCAGCCTGGTAGCTCGTCGGGCCCATAACCCGGAGGCCGGAAGTTCAAATCTTCCCCTCGCGACCATTAGCTAGTTTGGCACGTTTCGATAAGAAACGTGCTTTTTTTTGTTGTTTTGATAAGGAAATTTCAGTTTGTAAGCCTTTTATTCGTAAACGTAAAAGAATTCCAGAATCGAACCAATTTCAATAATTGAGTATTATACCAACTAGGAGGTTCGAACTTATGAACAAAACTACTTATTTGGAAAGTTTCAAAATTAATTTAGTAAAGAAATATCTTAACGGAGAAAATAAAGCCAAAATTTGCAAGGAATTTAATGTTTCCAAATCTACTATGTGGGGTTGGATATGCAAATATGGTGATATGGTCAGAAAGACTCGGCAGTTAGAAGAAAAAGTAACTGCTACGGAAGAATTTATTGATATTACACGTCCTTTAAAAAAAGCCGCAACTGAAGAAAAAATTATTTATGCTTCAAATTCTACTATAAGAATATTTAAAAATAGTTACAGCATTTTGTGTGATATCGATAGATTAAAAGAAGTTCTTGAGGTAATTCAAAATGATTGATTTAGAAAGCGTTGATCACATTTATTTATATCCAGGAAATACCGATTTAAGAAAAGGGCGTAATACATTGGGGCATATGGCAAATGAGATTGCGAAAAACGACAAATTGCATAAGATATTTATTTTCTGTAATAGTAAAGAAAAACTTATTAAAGTATATGAAAAAGATACAACTGGAGTCTGTGTTTATATTAGAAGCTTAGATTCATCAAAATTTGGATGGCCAAGAAACATTAGTGAAGCGAAAGAGATTAACAAATCACAGCTCGAGCGGTTATTAAAAGGATTACAATACATAAATTTTAGTTCAAAAAATACTGATTATAATTGTTATTAAATATTGAAATATTTTAAGAAAAACATCGATTTTATCGATGTTTTTTGATATAATAATAGTATGAAAAAAGAAGTAGATTTTAGCACTTTATCAAAAGAAGACTTAATTGAAATGTATAAAAAAGTTTCGGAAGAGAATGAGATTTTATTAGCTAAATTCAAAAAGTTACAAATTGAAAACGACCAAAACTTAAAAGCATTAATCTCTCTTACGGAGAAATTTAAAATAAAACAAGCAAATACATTTGGACCAAAAACAGAAGTCATAAAAGATGATATTGTTTTTAATGAAGCTGAAACTGAAATTAAAAAAATAACTAAGAAACCTGGCAGAAAACAAGGGAACCACAACTTAAATACAGATTATTTTGAAAAACATTTTAATGAGAAAATTATTGTCGATCCTAAAGAACTTAAAACAATGAAAAATTTAATTTATATAGGTTCAGACGAAACATTTAAAGTTGAATTTATTCCGCCAACAGCAAAAATAATTAAAGTAATCTCTAATAAATACATAAATGATAAACATGAAATTTTTCAACAAAATACCTATAAAGATCCATATCCAAAATCGATATGCACACCTTCTTTTGCCGCAAATACTATTTTTTCTAAATTCGTATTAGGAATCCCTTATTATCGCCAAGAAAAAAATATTTTTAGCAACGAAACAATAGTTTCTAGACAAAATTTATGCAATTATCAAATAAGAACAAGCGAAATATTAAAACCTTTTTATGAATATTTAAAGAGTCTTTTGCTAGATACTAAAGTAAAAGTTCTTCATGCAGATGAAACCACACTAAAAGTTATTGAAGTTAATAACAAAAGTAAATATTATGTTTGGTTGTATTCAACTTCATTCTATGATAATCCGATTTATATATATGAATACAAAGACTCGAGAAGCTGCAAGAATCCACGACAGTTCCTTGCAAATTATGATGGCTGGTTAATTACAGATGCTTATGAGGGATATAGCAATATACCAAACGTTAAAAATTCATATTGTTGGGTCCATGCAAGAAGAAATTTTGTTGATATTTTAAAAACTTTGAACGATGAGCAAAAATCAGAATCGATTTCTTTTAAAATTGTTGAATTAATTGACACATTATTCAAATATGAAAATGAATTTAGAGTCTCTAAAAAAACAGCAACCGATATAAAAAAGCTACGAAATAGCGGGAATTACATTGTAACCTTAAATAATATTTTTGCAATTTTGCACAATGCTAATGCAGAACCAGGAAGTGCTTTTTTTAAGGCTGTAGATTACCTTTTGAAAAGAGAAAATAATTTTAAGAGTATTCTTCAAAATGGTTTTCTAGATTTATCAAATAATTTAAGCGAAAGAGCAATAAAGCCTTTTGTTATTGCGCGTAAAAATTTTTTATTTTCAAACACAGAATCAGGCGCTGTTTCATCAACAATATTATTCTCGATTGTTCAAACCGCAAGGGAAAACGGCTTAGATGTTTTAAAATATCTTGAGTATTTAATAAAACATGTGTATTTGAAGGATATTTCTTTCGATCGATTGCTCCCACGGAAGACGCCGCAATTTAATTTAAAAGCTTTATAAGAATCGAACTTGTTCAATCCTGTGATTCTTTTACGTTTACTTTTATTCTATGAATAAATGTATCACTTATGTTCAACACTACTCTATAGCAGACAAAATTTTGGTAGGGTGGTAGGGATTCGATATTCGAGATTTTTAATAGTTCTTTATTTTCTATTCAAAGCGCGGCAGTCTCTTTTTATAGAGGAATGCTTGTGAATGAGAAATTATTGGAAGTAATTGCTTGGAAATTGTTAATTAAGAACCTTATTTCAGATAAAGAATATGAGAGAATGATTGAATTATTAAGAAAAGAAATCGATAGGCGAAAAATCGGGTTAATAAATTCTAAGATGAATTAGTGATTTAGCGAATCCTTACTTCGCACCAAATTCATTTTTAATTTTGAAATTAATTGATATCATATTTAAATGGTCAAATTAATTGTTGGAGTAAATGATTTAGCAACAACCCACCCTGAACTTTGCAAAGAATGGCATCCTACAAAAAATGGCAATTTAAAACCAGTGGATGTTACTTTTGGCTCGCATAAAAAAGTATGGTGGATTGGCAAATGTGGTCATGAGTGGGAAGCAATCATTAAGAATCGTGCAAAAGGAATTGGTTGTCCTATTTGTTCTGGCAAACAGGTTTTGGCTGGTTTTAATGATTTAGAATCGTTGTTTCCTTCTATAGCACAGGAATGGCACCCTACAAAAAATGGAGATTTAAAACCATCAGAAATTACAGCATATAATTCGAGAAAAGTTTGGTGGATTAATAAAGACGGCTTTGAATGGCAAGACACAATAAACCATAGAACATTAAGAGGATCAAATGCTCCAAAAATGCCTAATCACAAGCCTATAATTGGTGTTAATGATTTAGCAACAACACATCCAGAGGTGGCTAAAGAATGGCACCCTACAAAAAATGGAGATTTAAAACCTACTGATTGCTCTAGCGGGAGCGATAAAAAAGTATGGTGGTTATGTCCAAAAGGGCATGAACATTTGACAAGCATATCCCATAAAATAACAAGAGGTGGTTGTCCGATTTGTAATAGAGAAAAAGGAACATCTTTTCCAGAACAAGCAATCTTATATTATTTATCTCTTTACACATCGGCTATAAGTAGATATAAAATCGATAAAGTTGAAATAGATATATTTTTAAAAGATTTAAATATTGGATTTGAATATGATGGTATTGCTTATCATAGTAGCCCTGAGGCTTTAAAGAAAGAAGAATTTAAAAATCAATTTATCAAATCTCACAATATTAGATTAATTAGAATTAAAGAAACTAGTAAAAAAGAAATCGAAATCATAAATGGTACTATTTATTATTCTCCAAATTCTGATTATTCAAACATAAATAAACTTATTTTGGTTATTTTTTTGTTAATTGGATTGAAAATAAGTCAAAATGTTGATGTCAATAAAGATAGAATAAAAATCTATCAGCAATATCTTTCTATTGAAAAAGAAAATAGTATTGCATCAAAATATCCAGAATTACTTAAAGAATGGAATTATGAAAAAAATGGATATTTAAATCCTGAATATTTTAGTTATGCTAGTGGTCATAAAGTTTGGTGGAAATGTTCGAAGGGTCATGAATGGCTTTCTTCAATCAGTCATAGAGTTGAAGGAAAGGGGTGTCCTTATTGTTCAAATCATGCGCCTTTAAAAGGTTTTAACGATTTAGCGACCACGAATCCAAAATTAGCTTCTGAATGGCATCCTATAAAAAATGGAGATTTAAAACCAACAGATGTTTTAGCTGGAGAAAAAAGAAAAGTTTGGTGGAAATGTTCGAAGGGTCATGAATGGGAAGCTGCACTTTATAGTAGGAATCAAGGTATTGGATGTCCATTTTGTAGTGGAAGATTTTTAATTAAAGGTATTAATGACTTGGCTACTTTATATCCTAATTTAGCCGAGGAATTTGATGTTGAAAAAAATGGTATAAAACCAACATAAGTTTTTGGTGGTGGAACTAAAAAATATTGGTGGAGATGCAAACAATGTGGACACATATGGCTGGCGAACATTTATAATCGTGCCATACTAGGTTCTGGATGCCATGAATGCTGGAGAAAAAAAGTAGGCAAAAAGCTTGGAACAAAAATAGTTTTAGTTGAGAAAAATTTAATGTTTTCTAGTATGACAGATGCAGAAAGATATATTGGATTATCAAATTCTAGAAAATGGATTAAACAGTGTTGCGATGGCACTAGGGAATCATATAAGGGATTTCATTGGAAATATTATAAATAGTTTAAAATGTACTAGTATTGGACAAACGATTATCTATGAATTTATTAGAAAAAACAAAGCGAGATATTGAGAAAAGATTAAACATCGCTGAAACTTTACAAAAATATAGAAATATTGATTTTCCTAAAAATAGTCTTTTGATTTGCAAAAACAATTTATATTTTTTGAACGATTATTTTATTAACAAAATGTGCAATCCCAAATATCGTTTCACATTGGACACTATTATCGTTACCCATATAATTAACTATTTAGATTGCATAAAAAGTTACCTTAATCGAAAGAAAAGGGCAATTCAAAGAAAACCAGAATGTGTGTATAAAAACGACATTCTTTTGCTTGTTGAAAAAACATGGAGCAAAAAACATGCTATAAAAACCAATGTTGATAAACTTATTAAAGTCAGAGATGAATTTGAACACGAAGAAATAAATGACTTACAATTTGTTTTGGTCTTTGATAAAGAGAAAATAGTGTACAAATTAAAATTCCATAGCGATGATTTTATTCAATTGTGTATTGATGCTTATCAAGAATTAGTAGTTCTTAATAACGAGATTAATTATTTTATTGAGAGTAAAATTTCTGAATGCAATATAAGAGAATGTGTACTATTTAAGCTTTCATTTTCAAAAAGATTTAAAGATGGATACGAGTGTGATCTTTTTCCTGAACCCACGAACGATGAAATTAAATATTATGACGATTTGATTAGTAGGCTTTATCAAAAATAACAAAATTATAATATTCTTATAATAAGAGGATTAATCGAAGTAGCGAATCCATCCTGTTTGTTAAAAATGTTAAAAGTGTATCACTTATGTTGAACACCCCTTAATAAAAGGCGCAAAATGTATCACTTATGTAAGGTACACACATACTAATACAGTCGACATTTTGTTGAAAAACAGAGTGTCGCTTTTTATTTGTAAAAATAGACAATGCCGGTTTCATTTCAAAAAATACCGGACAAATATGTCAAAGCGCGGTAATCTTTTAATTAAGATCCTACTTTAGTGCTGGAAAAGGAGAGGTTAATCATGAATTATACTAGAACTTTAAAAGAGTATTATTTACAGAATAAAGGCAGTCTCTTCAATATTAGTGAAGAATATGAGAATCATTTTAAAAGGATGCCAAAGAAAACATATTATAAAATCCTTAATAGACTAGAAGAGGAAGGATATCTTCATAAGGAATCCCACGGCGTCTATTTTATTTTTGATGATTTAGAAAAGAAAAAGAATAATAATAGAATCATTCGCCATTACACTAGTGGACAGCATGGAATAATCGTTGGTTATCATTGGTATAACGATATTGGAATTACCGATTATGATGATATGGAAGAAGCATTAGAATCAAACAAACTTCCTAAGAGTCTTTGGGATGCATTTCATTCCTATGTCATTGTATCAGCGATACTTAGAAAAAAAATAAATCTTAGATAAAACGCAAATGCTCATTCATTTCGATAAGTCTGTATCTAAGCATAGCGATGTCTATAACAAATTAGATACTTATTTGAAACAGATTCAAGAAAATATAAAAAATGGACAAATTTCTACATTAAAAAAACAATTAACTTTGATAAAAAATGTTTTTGATAATAAAAACATAATTGATAAATCTATAAAAGGCGACATTCAATTCGATGATATAAAAGATGACATTTTATTTGTTCTTAAAAAGGCTTATGTAGCATTACAAAACGGACCCGGAAAGGAAACAATGCTTAAACTTGATAGAAAACGCTATCAGATAAGAGTTGGAGCTGATCTTTTACAAAGGGGCGTAAGCTTTGATTATTTAATCACCACATATTTTACAAGACTGCCAAAGTCTACTAATATGGATACTCAAATACAGAGAGCCAGATGGCTTGGCTATAGGACGAGTTATTTTCCATATTGTCAAGTTTTTACAACGTAAAATATTTCTGAAATTTTTTCTGAATTAAGAGTTGTTGAAGATGATATTTGGGGACAAATGTCTGAAGTTGAAAGTGGCAAAAGAAAATAAGTGATATTTTGGTTTTAGCACCAGAAACTACCAAAACTAAAATTCGACCTTCTCGAAGAAGTGCAAGCGATTATGAAATAATGGTTTTTGGTCATAAATGGTATAACCAAGCATATGCGATTTCTGATGAAACAATCTTAAACGATAATAATAAAGCATTTGAAGAACTCTATTTGAAACATCTTTTGGATTTTGTTCCAACATATGTAGGTTCAACAATAAACCAAGAGACTGCTTGGCATTGCAAAATCTCTTTTGAAGAATTTTCAGAATTTATTAAAAAAACAAATAATATTTTTGGAAGAAGTCCTTTTGGAGATATTAACCAAATAATGCGAGTATCCAAATTCAATTTAATTGATTTAGTTGTTTTTTGGAATCCATCTAAATGCATTGTTCAAAACCACCAATTTTTCAATGATACCAGAAGCCGTAAAGTTACTTTAAATGATGAAGGATATCGTGTAACAAACTTACATGAAGGTGAACGTCCAAAAGATAAAGAAGAAAAAACTTATTTAGGTGATGATGAAGTTGTTCCTAACAAAGAGGTTTTAAAAATACAAGTATTTCCTATTTATTGTAAAGCAAAGACAGAAAGAGAGATTGAAATTTCTGGTAAATTCCAATACATGTATTCATTAAGATTCCCAAAAGCTGTAGCAATGTATTCAAGGAGTAAAAACTGATGGTGCATAAGTTCTTGTCTATAAAACAATTATTAAACTACGATGTTGGTAGAGTTTATTTGATTAAAAAAGTTAATGAATCTTGCGGATTTTTCGTTTTTAATGGGAAATTATCGTTTGCAGTGAGGACAAAAGAGTATACTGGTTCAACATTGGCTACTGCTTTATTAGATTTTGTTCCATCAGTTAATATTGAATCGGTTGAAAATGATTCTTCTTTTAAAAAAGGCTTTTTTGACTTTTTGTCGTTAAAGAGTGAAGAAAATTCTTTTGTTGTTGATTTCATTTCCCTTTGTAAAACATATTCTTTAGATACAACCGTTAATTTTGATGAATTTATTAAGGGAATGATAGATTTGTTCCAATTATCTAAAAGAGAAAGCAAATTGAATTCAATTGGACTTTTTGGAGAATTATTTCTTATAAAAAATGCATTTGATAAGTACAAATTCGATTTGTCGAAAGGTTGGCATTTATCTAGTGCATTTTTAAAATATGATTTTAGTTTTAAACAATGCAACCTAGAGATAAAAACCTCTCTATCTGATTCTACTTGTTATCTTTTAAAACATTCCCAAGTTTTTAATAGTTCATTGAATTACATTTGCTTAAATAAAATTGAAAAAAATGAAAACGGAATCTCTATTAATGATTTGATTTTTTATTTTCAACATACAACTCCTTTTGCTGATAATTTAAAATTTCAGATAGCTATTAAGAAGGAACTTACTAAATCGTTCGATTTTGATTCGCTAAATGAGAAATACTCTTTAATCGAATCGTATTTTTTCTTGAACAAAAATCTTAAAATAATTCTAAATGTCCCATTGTGTATTACAGAGTTAGAATACAAATATGACTTTGATCTGTCTGACTCATTAAATGTTCAAGAATTTTTGAATGAAATCAAAGATTTAATTTAATTTAGAGTCTCATCGACGGTGACCGAAAATGCCCAAAATAGGCGATTTTGTATCCAAATGATTTTTTCGCCCTCGGGAAAACGCCCTTATTCTATCCAAATCACTTAATATACACAAGTATTCACGACAGCATTGATACAAACCGATGCTGTTTTTATTTTATTTAAC
>CAYQCJ010000031.1:0-11291 GCA_964416025.1 uncultured Staphylococcaceae bacterium
TTAGATTTAAATTCATATGCGAATTTATCGCTGACATCGACGCCAGCACTAACCGAAAGATTAATCGATGAAGCTAATTGAGATACTGTTGTTAAATAAGTAGCAGTTGCTCCAGTAATGGAATCAACCAAACTCTCAATATCAGAACTAAAAGTTGCATCAACAGTTGTTGTAATTTCAGTATAAGCTTTATTTGTTCCATCGGATGTGGCAGTAACCAATGTATTATCCTTAATATAGATCCAGCTCTCGACATTTGTATCACCACTTGACATTTTAGAGTATACAAACTTATTGCCTAAATCAAAATTGGTATTCGATGTAAGACTTTCACCTTCAGAAACAACCTTTGAAGTAGTTGAGCATTTGGTAGGGAATTCAAAGTCGGCCGACGCGACCTTTGTAGCCATAGCATTTGCTGTTTTTGTTGCCTCTTCTGGAGTAATTGTCTTTGAACAACTAGTAACGAGCATTAATGGAAGAACCATCAATGGTAAAAATTTTCTTGAATTAAATTTCATATTTAAATTTATTCTCCTTATGTTTTAATTATAGTGGCAAAAATCTGAAAACAATAATATTTTTTTATAATTTTTAAACAATTTTGCCGAGTTGTCTATTTTTCATCAAAATTTTCGTCTTTTAAGACATCAAAAGGTGAAGATTTTTCTTTTTTAAAATCATCTTCACTATATACCGTATATTCACTTGAAACCGTGTATTTTTCACCCTTTTTATGAACATTGATTGGAATCGAAGTAACTATTAAAGAATAAATGACTTCTTCAAGATCAAGGATTCCTTTTTCAAGGAAGAAAATATCATCGGATTCTAATTCATTTTTATCGGTAAAATATAAAGTATCTTTAATTTTCATTTTGTCATTAAAAACTTTAAGTGTATAAGAACTGATTAAATCAATATCAATTATTAAATCCAAATCAATAGTTAAAATATTATCAACTTTTGAAAAACTAACGGAGCCTCTGCAATCATTAAATTTCGAAATTGAATAAAAATTATTCAACGAATTTAATTCTTTAATTGATGCAGAAAAATCAAGTTTTTCGGTATTTTTAATCGATCCAAACGCGACTTTCATTATCTTAACTCCACATTAAATTTGGAATTTAATGTTTCTCTAATTTTCTTATCAACATCACTAATTTCGTTGTCTTTTAATGTATGATCCATCTCTTCAAAAGTTACAGTAAGAGCTAATGAAACGAAACCATCTTTAATATTTGCTCCATTATAAATATCGAATAACTGAACATTGCTAATTAAAGAAGAGCATTTTTTAATTTCTTTTCTTAAATCGGCATAATTAATTTGAGAACTAATGACAAATGCATAATCACGACTAATTGTTGGATAAATGCTGATTGGCATAAACTTATTATTGGCTGATTTGGTGTTAAATAATAAAGATAAATTCATTTCTAATAAAACACAATTTTCTTTATTTAATCCATATTCTTTCTTAATTGAAGGATGAATTTCGCCTAAAACTGCTAAAGTTTTACCATCTAAAGTTGCAATTGCACTTCTTGAAGGATGAAATTCATTCGATGAATCAAGTCGAGCGATACGAACACGAGATTCACTAATGTTAAATAATCTTAAAATCTCATCTAAAATACCTTTAACATCAAAATATGTGAATAATTCAGAAGAAATGCCGTCTTGTTTTAATTTTTTACCAGTTAAAACAACACCTAAATGTTCTTCTTGACCTTTTAAAGTATCAATTGAACTTAATTCGTAAATACCAAAATTTTTGTTTTGGTGATTGACGTTATATTCTAAACATCTCAATAAACTCGATAAAATATTAGTTCTAACATATTCATGATCGTTAGTTAATGGATTGATAATTTTGTAATTTGCTTCTTTATTAACATAATTAAAAGCATTTTTATCTTTTTCATTAATTAATGTGTAAGTTAAAACCTCATAAAAACCAGAATTTGATAATAAGCCACGAACAGTATCTTTTTTCTTCTCTAAAACCGATTTTCCACCAACTGTGGTATTCATAAATGGGAAAGTTGAAGGAATTTGATCTATTCCGATATAACGAATAACTTCTTCGCTTAAATCAGCTTTTCCATCGACATCAATTCGATAAGCAGGAACAAAAGCAATAAAATGATTATTATCAACATCGGTTAAATTAAAATTCAAAGCATTTAAAGTATTTTTAACTGTTTCGTAAGTTAAGGTAGTACCTAACCTCTTATTTATATAATCTAATGAGCACTCAATGTGTTTTTGTTCATGATTTAAAACATCATATTTAACAAGATTTGAAATTTTAGTAAAGGAACTGACTTCTTTAAGATATTTAACAATTAAATCAGCAACAAAATAAGCTTGATCTTTGTTGATTCCTTTAATAAATCTTTGACTGGCATCACTTGATAAACCAAGTCTCATCGATGTTTTACGAATACTGGCATGATTGAAATTAGCAATTTCAATGGCGATATTAGTTGTCGAATCGGAAACTTCACTATTAAATCCACCCATAATACCAGCAATACACATCACTTTATTGTCGCTAGTGACAACTAAATCGCCTTTTTTAACTTGATAAGTTTTTTCATCTAAGGCTTCGTAGTCGCATTCAATATCGTCACGAACAACAAGTTCAGATTTTGGTAATTTATCAAAATCATAAATATGAATTGGTTGACCAGTTAAAATCATTATGTAGTTACTTAAATCAACAATATTATTAATTGAACGAATTCCTTCACTTCTTAAAATTTGTTTAAGCCAAACTGGACTTTCGGCAATTTTGACACCCTTAACAATTTTAATGCCAAATTCTTTACAATTTTCAGTTAATGAATTAGAAACAAATTCTTTTTCGGTATAACTAGATTCATCTTCGACTTCAGTAATTGTAACTTTTCTATTAAATAAAGCCCCAACTTCACGAGCTACATTAAATAAAGCGTAACAATCGCTTCTATTTGCCAATAAATCTAAATCTAAAATTGTATCATCAAGCCCTAAATATCCGAGTACATCGGTATTTCCAACTTTTGCATCTTGAGGTAATTCTTCAATTCCTTCAACTTGTTCTTTTCTTAAATATTTAGGATCAACTCCCAATTCATTTAAGGCACAAAGCATTCCGTTGCTTTCTTGGCCTCTAATCATGCCTTTTTTAATTTCGCCATGTGGTAAAACTGCTCCCGCTTTAGCGACAATAACTTTTAAGCCTTTACGAACATTTGGAGCACCACAAACGATATCAAGAACTTCGCTTCCGATATCAACTTTTGTAATATGAAGATGGTCGCTATCAGGATGTTTTTCACAATAAATAACTTCACCAATAACTAAATTGGTGGCTTTACTCATTTGTTTTATTTCATCAACTTCAATACCAGCTCGTGTTAATTTTTCAGCAATATCAGTAGCTTTAATGCCGGTTAAATCGACATATTTGTTTAATTCTTTTAAACTAATTAACATAATTAATCCTCCACATCTTTCTTAAATTCATCAATGAATCGGATATCATTGCTATAAATTTTACGAATATCATCAATTCCATAACGGAGCATTGCAACACGCTCAATACCAACTCCAAAAGCGAAACCGCTATAAACATTTGGATCGTAACCACTCATCTTTAAAACATTAGGATGAACCATTCCGGCACCTAAAATTTCAATCCAACCACTGCCTTTACAAGTTGGGCATCCTTTGCCTTTACATTTAAAGCAAGAAATATCGACTTCAACAGATGGTTCTGTAAATGGGAAATAACTACTTCTAAATCTAACTTTGGTATCTTTACTAAACATTTCTTTAGCAAATAATTCTAAAGTTCCCTTTAAATCACTCATTTTGATACCTTTATCAATAACTAAAGCTTCAACTTGAGCAAATTGATGGGAGTGAGTCATGTCATCATCATCACGACGGTAGCATTTTCCAGGACAAATAATCTTGATTGGTTGTCCATGAGCATGCTCCATAACTAAAGCTTGAACAGCACTTGTGTGAGTTCTAAGTAAGGTATTTTCATTGATATAAAAAGAATCTTGCATATCTCTAGCTGGGTGATCCTTAGGAATATTAACAAGCTCAAAATTGTAGTGATCACTAACAACTTCTGGTCCGTTTTCTACTTTATAACCCATTGAAATAAAGATGTTTTCAATTTCATTTATTACTTTATAGAAGGGATTGGCAGGGGTTTTTGAATAATTTACTCCCGAAAGAGTAATATCAATTGACTCTTTCTTCAAATCTTCCTTCATTTTTTCTTCATTAAGTTTTGTAAGTTTTTCCGTTAATTTTTGATCAACTTCACTTCTAACTTTATTAAAAGCTTCACCAAAAGCTTTCTTATCAGGAGCATCTTTAATTAAGTTCATTAAAACAGAAATTTGTCCTTTTTTTGACAAATAAGTGTTACGAACATTATTAAGTTCATCTACTGAATTTGCTTTCTCAATATCTTGTAAAGCATTATCTTTAACAGCTACAAATTGTGTCTCGTAATTATCCATATTGACACCTCCAATTAAAATAAAAAGAATTAGTTTTTACAGGAACGAATATTCTTTATCCGCGGTACCATCCTAATTCTTATAATTTGTTATAAGCTCTCAATATGTATTAGCTCCAAGATGAATTCGTTATTTCTACTACCATACCTAGGTTTCACTATTCTAGGTTCCCTGCTAAGGTTTGAAAATAATTACTACTTCTTTTCTTCGCTAATATAATTATACTCAAGAATTCACTAAAATAAAGCGAGCAATAATACATTTACGCAACTAAATGACTATTTTTATCATAAAACCATCTTGGAATGTAATTTCTATCTTACCATTTAATTCTTTTACATCATTTTTAATAGCTTTAATTCCAGTCGATTCGTCAAGTTTAGAAAGGCAAACTTTTTTGTCATCATAAAAATAAATTTCAATATTTTTATTTCTAATAATATCGATAAAAAGTTTGCCCGCTTTGGCGTGTCGAAGTGAATTGGTGGCCGATTCACGTATGATATCGATAAAATACTTGTTTTGTAGAGAATTAAAATCATCTAAATCTTCTTTTATTTCAATATCAAAACCAACCATTTTGAAAGTAGCAATTAAGTTATTCAATTCTTGTTGAAAATCGATAATCGATTCTTTTTCAATATCGCTTAAAGTGTTGTTCATCTCATTTTTCAAAGTCTTAAAATCATACTTTTCATCGTTATCACAATTATTTAAAACACACTGAATAATCGACATTCTTTGACCCAATAAATTATGAAGTTTATTCTTTGTTTGATTAATTAAATTATTTTTTTCAACTTCCTTAATATTTTTTATATATTCTTTCAATGTTTTATTTTGCTCTTGCTCCAAAAGATAGTTATTTTTAATATTTTTTCTTGCTTCAACTTCTCGATTAATACAATAAGTAATAATTTCAAAATATTTACCAACACTGCTCTTTCTAAAAATATAAAAATCTTCATTTATTTTAATAATGTAAGAATTTTCATCGTAATCGTATCGATCAATTTTTTCGCTATTTTCAATAATTTTCCAAATATTCTGAGCAGTATTATATTGGTTAATTTTAAGCAATTGAAGCAACCTTTGAAACTCAACATTTTGAAATTCATCGGTCAATCCCCCTTGAATTGCCAATCCATCATCAATCATATCAAGCGACATTTTTGCTAAATAAAATTTATAGCGATATTTATTATCCAAATATTTATCAATAAATACATAAATCTCTCGCAATAAATTCATGATCAATCCAACAATTACAAATATAGAAAACAAATTATTATTTATATAAAGCCAACATTGTAAAAACAATGCATAACCAATAGCATCAATTAAATAAACAGGGCTCTTAAGTTTAACAATCAATATTATGGAAACAACGATAACACCGATAGAAATATACAAAAAGTAACTTGCAAATAAAGGATCGGTACGCCCATCATTAATTTGAATTATTAATGCTCCTAATACAATTAGCGTGGATAATTTAAACAAATAATTTAGTGTTCTTAAAATTCTATTTTTAGAATGTTTGACGCTAATGGTTTTTGCCATTGAAAAACCAAGCAATATCGTTAGAAGAAATATAACAATAATGATTAAAATTTGCACTATTTCATTAAAAAATAAGTTATAAAACATTCTTTTCCTCCGCCAATTCAAAGATATAAACATTTTCAGTTTTTGAACAATTAATCATATTTTCTTTACAAATAGGCTTAAAACAATTGCCGTCACCTCTATAATCAATTAGATTTATTTTTAGATTAAACTTTTCGTTTTTATAATAAAAAATTAAGAATAATAAGTATGATGAATCTAAACAATCAACCAAAGAATAAAGAAAATTTAAAAATTTGCTTACAGTCTTGATTGGTATCTCATTAAAACCATTTATCACAATTTCAAAATCTTTTAATTTAGGTTTCAAATCTAATAATAATTCTTTTACAAATACAACCAAACTTTCTTTAGAAAATAATTCACTATTTTGATCCATTAAAGCTAAATAACTTTTTCTTTTGATGCACATACATAAATCAGAAATACGTTCTAATATTTTTCTTTGTTTTATATCGTTTCTATCGAATTTATCATCCAATGAAGACACTAATTTATTCATTTTATCGATGTCAGATTTTACTGCTTTTTCAATATGTTTCGAGATTATTTTTTTCGATTCTTCAAGCTGTTTTAAATGAAGAATATCTTTTTGTTTTTCAAGAACTTTATTGTTTGAAATTATTGTTTCTAATTGAATTTTTAGTGTATTGTTATAATTTTGAATTTTTGTGACATCTTCAGCAACAATGAATTCATTTCCCTTGTGCCATTTAACCTTTTCAATAAAAATAGTTTTTTTATCCATGTTTTTATAACTATTATTTTGATAATCTAAGTCAAAACTCGATTTCACCCTCAAAGGAAAAACACAATTATTATAAAAATCTTCATAATTGCCACTACTTATAAATAGTCCATATTTAACACATAGAAATAGCAAAACAGTCGACAAAAAGAGATAAATCAAAGTCATATCTCTCAATACTATTGGTAAAGAAGGAACCAAAGCATAAACAATTGTATAAGTAAAAATAGCAATAACACAAACAAGATAGATTAATTTATGAAGAAAAATAACTTTATGCCTTGTTACTAAAGTAAAAACTATCGATGTATAAATCAATTCAATTGCTATTAAAATCACTATTAAAAAATAGGCCCAATTATACTCATAATTTTCGTTTCTATTTTGTTCAGGAATTGGTAAACTCTCATCAAAAATAAACACTGATTCATGAAAATTATTGGTTAGAACTAATAATATTAAAACCATAGAAACGGCTAGCAAAACAAAATCCACGGTAAATAACACTTCTTTTTTCTTTATAAATGTATTGTTTATCATAAAAACTATGGTTAAAGGAATAAACAACATTGGAACATAATATAAATACCATAAATATCTCGATAACATATTATCTTGTGTTTCTAAAATCATTTTAGTGAATCTGACAAAAATCCAAAAAATACTAAGCAAATACAAAATAAAAATATAACGCCATAAATGTCGATCATTTAGGCAAAAACTTGTATAAGCAAACACCACAGTTATAAAAAATGTTAATAAAATATAACAAACAATTGGAAAAGCTGAATATTCCCCAATAATCGATTTTCCATTTCCTAAAAAATAAGCTAATAAAAATCCGGATATTAAAATAACAAAAACTAATATCAAAATAATTAATGATCTTATTTTTTTCTTTCTGATATCCATTTCTTATAGTTTGCTTTAATTATTCAAAAAAATAAAGAGACTTAAATCCTAACAACCAATTTATATTAGGACTTTTGTCCTTTATTTATTTCTTTTCCTATTATAGAATAAAAATATGAATTGCATTTCTTTGCTTTTAATTGAAGATCAGAAATTGCTTCTTGATACCATAACTGATGCCTTTAAACATGACGATAATTTTGATGTTAAAGGTTATTTAAACGATATAGATCTAGCAATAGATTTTTTACGAAAAAATAAAGATATTGATATTATATTAAGTGATATTTGCACCGCTAACAACCACAATGCCCTCGATTATATCGCAAATATCAAAAAAGAATTTCCAAAAATTAAAATTGTTTTGGTGACCGCTTTTCCTGAATTATCTTTTATTGAAAAAGCTAAAAATCTAAAAGTTGATTCTTTTGTTTATAAAAACATACCAATAGAAGATTTACTCGCAATAACCAAAAACACTTATATTGGTTATTCTAGTTATCCTACTACTGAAAACGAAAATCTTGCGATTTTTAAAGAGTTAACTGAAAAAGAATTGAGCATTTTACGCTTATACTGCAGTGGCATGAATCGAAAAGAAATCGCCGATAAACTATGTCTAAGCGAATCTACAATTAAAAATTATATTACAGAAATATTACTTAAAACTGAATACGATTCAATGGCAAAACTTGCCTTGTATGCGGTAAAAAACGGATTTATTTTATAAAAGAAAAGACTTGGTTTTAACACCAAGTCTTTATTAGAATTTAAACTTATGCAACATCACTTATCGTAAAGACTGGACTATCTACTTTATTTGTATTATATATTTCAAAATAATAAGTTGCATATGCCGATATTTTAAATTGATTATTCTCATCTAAAGGAATAACTGTTCCACTGCTTTCAATTACTTTTACTTTTTCAGCATTTGTGGTTATTTTTTTAGTTGAAATTGTTGCTGTTAAATCAAATTTATAGAAGTAATTTCTACCTGCTGTCCAAGAAAAAGTACCTGTTGGGTAAAGATTGAAATATGATGTTGGGATTACAGTAAATGAATTAGTCAAAATAATACCAGCAACATTATCATTATCCTCAATTCTATAATCAACTTTATAAACTCCATAACCATCCGTTAAAGTAGCTAAAGTTTCACTAGCATGATTTGGATCATCGGTCATGTAATAAGTATAAGTTTTATCAATCGAATTATAAGAATAGATAGTTTTATAAATCTTTTGAGTTACATAAGTTGGAATCGAATAGTTTGCAACATTATTTAAAGATTTTGGAGCATGAAGATAAAACTTCTTCCTGCTATTATCTAAGTAATCACTTGTTCCAAGAGTCTTTTTTGAAATAGTAACAGTTTTAGAGAATGAGGCCGCTTCATTATAATCGGTTTCTTCAACTTTAACAGTAACCTTATAAGTTCCGGCATTTACTGGAGCACTAGCTAAAACAACATTTGAACTATCAGTCCATTCAATGGTATAGTGTCCTTCCAAGAATGAGTTATCCGACACTTGTTCCACAGTAAAGTCATCTAAAGTTGGAGATTCAACGGCTTTTCCATCATAAACTTTATCTGGAGAATACGATGTTTTCCACCAATCTTCAGCAAAATTTCCAGCAGGAACTTTTGTTATTTCGAAATTTAAATTGTCTACAGATAACGAATAATTATCTTTGTCAGTACCTAAAAGTTTAATATTAGATATTCCGGTTTTAGGAACAACACCAATGGCTGAACTATTAACATCAAAAGAAGCGGATACAACATCAGGTGCAACAACGCCATTAGTTTCTTTTAAGATCGCACCCGATAATTTATGCAAAGATAATCCATCATAAACAATAGAAGTTGAATAATTTAATGGTTTTTTTGTAATCTCAACTCTATCAACACTATAACCAGAGCGAACATTTTCTCCAGCAAGATACTCTGTTCTTAATATATAAATGCCAGCATCAATTGCATGAACAGGAGTAGTAAATTTTGTATCAGTATATTTATAGAAATTACAATCGTTCAAAACTCCATCACTATTGGTTATTATATCTTCAGCAGTTGGTAATGGAATCTCTTTTCCATCATAAACTTTGTCTTGTAAATTTTTAACGTTATAATCTTTTGTGTACCTAAACGAAAGTAACATATTGCTGTAGTTATGCAAGATTTCGCCACATACTGTACAGGTTTTTTGAATATCACCTTTTGTAGTATCAGTTGCCGGAATCTTAACTGGATCTCCCCAAGTATGGGAAGCTTCATCACTCTTTAAAGTTTCATATCCAGAATCAGTACAAACATGCCAGTGTTTTGTGGCATTATGACTCCACTCTGTAGAATAATTATGAGCCAATTTAGGAATAGTTTCTGTTTTTGTTTGTCCACATACTGTACAAGCAAAAGTTTTAACTCCAGTCGCTTCAAATGTTGCTGCAGTCGTAATTTCACCAGCGTTCCAAGTATGATCAACTTCATCTTTCTTTAAAGTTTCGTATCCAGAATCAGTACAAGCATGCCAGTGTTTTGTAGTGTCTTTACTCCACTCTGTAGAATAATTATGAGTCAATTTAGGAATAGCTTCTGTTTTTGTTTGTCCACAAACAGTACAAGCAAAAGTTTTAACTCCAGTCGCTTCAAATGTCGCTGCAGTCGTAACTTCACCCGCGTTCCAAGTATGATCAGCTTCATCTTTCTTTAAAGTTTCATATCCAGAATCAGTACAAGCATGCCAGTGTTTTGTAGCGTCTTTGCTCCACTCTGTAGAATAATTATGGACCAATTTTGGAATGGCTTCCGTTTTGGTCTTACCACAAACAGTACAAGTAAAAGTTTTTACACCATCAGCATCATAAGTTGCGGATTTAGTAACAGCTCCGGCATTCCATGTGTGAGCAGCTTTATCTTTAATCTCATTGCAACCATCATCGGTACAGGCGTGCCAATGATAACTCTCATCACTCGACCAAGTAGTTGAAAAATTATGTTCAACCACAGTCTCTTTATTACTACACCCAGCCAATGACATCATGCTGAGAAACAATAACGAAAAAGACAAACCGACGACAAATGTTCTTTTTTTCATTTAAGAATTCTCCTTTTTAAAAGAAAACAGTTTGAAACAAATCTATTTTCTATTTCAATTATTTTAATAAGTTTTAAACAATTAAATTAGAGACTATAGTTTAAATAAAAAGGAGAAATAAAGGACAAAAGTCCTATACAAAACAAAAACACTTAAATCTTATTATTGCAATTAGGGCAAATAAAAAGAGTGAAATTTTTGATTTCATACATCTTAAGGTAATAATTTTCAAAAAATTTCACTCGTTATTTTTAATTTTTAACGATTATTTTGCCAAATCAACTAATAAATTATCAATTGCGGTAACCTTAGAATCGTCAGTTCCAAATCCAGAATATTTTATAACACTTCCGCTGCCATCAGATG
>CAYQCJ010000032.1:0-11106 GCA_964416025.1 uncultured Staphylococcaceae bacterium
TCCACATTGCAGAAAAAAGACTTTATTTAAAGAGAAGAAGTAATGATCAAAACTTTTAGATTTGATGATGATATCGACGAATTTAGCGCAAATACTTATGTAATTGGCGATAAAGGACAAGGTTGTGTAGTAATCGATTTAGGTTCAACAACTGATAGAGTCATTAAATACATAAAAGAAAATCATGTTTCTTGTGTTTATGGCGTTTTATTAACTCACGGACATTTCGATCATATCAGAGGCTTGAATAAGTTCTTAAAAGAATTTCCATGTACTGTATTTATCGATAGAAACGAAGTTGATATGCTCGATAACACAAGATTAAACGGTTCTAATACATTTGATGAAGAAATTGTTGTTAATTACAGTAATTTATATTTATTAGATGATGAAGATGAAATAAAGTTCGCATATGGATATGTTTTTAAAGTCATTGAGACTCCAGGGCATACTCGTGGATCAGTTTGTTTTCTATTAGATAAAGAAAAAGCCTTATTTACAGGCGATACCCTCTTTAAAGGTAGTGTAGGTCGTACTGATTTACCTACTGGATCCGTTAAAAGCATGAATTTGTCATTAGAGAAAATTAAGCACCTTCCAATAGATTTAACCGTCTATCCTGGTCATGGTGATTATACAAATTTAAAAAAAGAATTCGAAACTAATGTTTATTTAAAATAGGAGGAAAGTTTTATGAACGCAACAGAATTAAGACCTGGTAATTATTACGAAGACGCTAATGAATTATTGCTTGTTATCGATATTTTATTGAATAAAACAGCAATGAGAAAGATGGTTGCTAAGGTTAAAGTTAAGAACGTTAGAACTGGTGCTATAACTGAAAGAAGTTATAACTCTGGATACAACGTTGAAACAGTTAGATTAGATAAGAGCAAGATGAATTATCTTTATGATGATGGAACATCTTTTGTTTTTATGGATCAAGAAACTTACAATCAAATCGAAATTGCTCACAATAAGCTTGAGTGGGAGAAACAATTCTTAAAAGAGAACCTCGAAGTTGAAATCGTTTCATTCGATGAGGAAATTTTAGGTATTAACCTTCCTGCAAAAGTCGCTTTAAAGATTACTCACTGCGAACCAGCTGTTAGAGGTGATACAGTCAATAAGGCTACAAAAGAAGCAACTTTAGAAACTGGCTTAAAAGTCAGAGTTCCATTATTCATCAATGATGGTGAAAACGTTTTAGTTAGAACCGACAACGCTCAATACGATGGTAGAGCTAACTAGGCGAGGACACTAAGATGGATTGGTGGCAAATATTATTAATATGTATAGCTTGCGTAATTGTTAGTGCCGTTGCTACATTCTTTATTACTCGTCATTTCTTCCAAAAACAAATTGAAGAGAATCCTCCAATTAACGAAGATATGATTAGAGCGATGTACATGCAAATGGGAAGAAAACCTAGCGAAGCACAAATTAGAGCTGTCATGAATAACGTTAATAAACACAAAAAATAAAAACAACAAAATTGAAAAATGGCTATTGAAAAATAGCCATTTTTTTATGCCTTAATTCACCTAATAATATAACCAATTTCTATCGCATTAATTTTCGTTTAAAAATGAAGAGAAGTAGTGAAGAAAAATAAATGTTCTAAATTTTGTCAATTAAAAATGCGATAACAATCGCACTTTTTTAATATGTTGATATTTTTTAGCGGTTTATCCACATTACTAAATATCTACTAATTATCTACTAGATACTACTTTAACCAAGTGATTTTACTCTCAGTTCCAGCGATTATTCTTTTAATGTTTTCTCTATGTCTATAAACCAATAATAACCAAGCTAATGTACAAACGATTGGGAAATAAATTGAGCATTGAGGACCGAAGTTAAACCACATCATATATTGAACGGGGCCAACATTGGTAGCCGTAAAAGTCAAAGCATAAACAATGTAACAAGCCCAACTAAAGAGCATTGCTGAACCAGAAGAAATGATGCTTGATAAAGAAACATATTTACTCTTCTTTAATGTTATAAAGAAAATAGGGAAGAAAACTGGTATCGCTAAATATGTCATACAAAGTTGAGTTCCGGCATATGTCGAGACAACTTTGCCACCTTTAAAATGTATATAAATAGGATAAGCGTGTCCGATAATTGCTGCAAAAGGAACAATATAATAGCAAAGTTGTCCTAAGGTATTACCTTCGCCATAGACATTAAAATCTTGATTTGATCCTAACATGAAGTCTTTTATTGTTTGATTATATTCAAAGAGATAAATAGCGATAATAGTTGGAATTAATAATTTCATAATATCCATAACAATAACCAAGACACCAAATTTTTTACCCAAAACTCTTCCAGTATTAGTACCACCAATATTATGAGAGCCATAATTTCGAACATCTTTATGTCCAACCATCCAGCCCACAATCAATCCGTTTGGAATACTTCCACATAAATAGCCAACTAAGAAACAGGCAATAACAATAAGTAATTTATACAATATTTCCATAACGAAAATTATAAAGCATTATCTATTTTTTTGCTACATGATTAATGTATTACATAAATTAAAACTTCGTTGTATTTGTTCGATTAAAACAATATAAAATTAACTTAATTTATGTATTACAATAATGTATAATAAGCACTATAAATGGATTATTATTATGGCTGTAACTAACGAATATAACGCAAACTCGATTGAATTACTAAGTGGTCTAGAAGGTGTAAGAAAAAGACCAGGAATGTATATAGGAAGTACAAACTCTTATGGTTTGCATCATTTGGTGTGGGAAATAATTGATAATTCTATCGATGAAGCTTTAAATGGTTATGGCAATAAAATCTCTGTCACAATTCATAAAGATAATTCAATTACTGTTGTCGACGAAGGAAGAGGTATTCCTTGCGATATCAATAAACAAACCGGAAAACCAGCAGTTGAACTTATTTTTACTACTCTTCATAGTGGTGGTAAATTCTCTGATACAGCTTATAAAGCTAGTGGTGGTCTTCATGGTGTTGGTAGCAGTGTTACTAACGCTTTAAGTGAATACACCGATGTTACTGTTTGTACAAATAACAAAATATATAATATTCGTTTTGAACGTGGAGAAAAAATTGCTGTCCCACTTCATGTAGTTGGAAATACCTTAAAACACGGTACTACCGTTACTTTTAAGCCTGATAAAGCAATTTTTACCGATATAAATTTTAGTTATGACCGTATTGCAAGTCATCTTCAAGAATCGGCTTTTTTATTAAGAAAAGTAAGATTTATATTAGTTGATGAACGCAGTGGTTCTAAAGATGAATTCTATTACGAAAACGGAATTAGTGAATATGTTGCAGAAATTAATCAAAACAAGACTCCATTAGGTCAAGTATTAGATTTTGGTGGTCTTGATAGTCAAATCAGTGTCGAAATAGCTCTTCAATATTGTTATAACGACTATAACGAAACAATTCGATCATATGTTAATAATGTTCATACAATAGATGGCGGAACTCATGAAATTGGTTTTAAAATTGGTATAACAAAAGCAGTTAACGATTATGCTGATAACAACGATCTTTTAAGAGGAAAAATGAAACTTGAAGGCAATGATATCCGTGAAGGATTGACTGCTATCGTAAGTTTAAGACTTCCAGAGTCTATTTTGGAATTTGAAGGACAAACTAAAACCAAATTAGGTACTCAAATTGCTCAAACAGTAGTTAGCAACTTAATTTACAATAAAATGACTTATTATTTAAACGAAAACAAAGAATTTGCTGTTCGTTTAATTAAAAAATGTCAAGATAGTGCAAATGCTCGTTTAGCTGCAAGAAAAGCTAAAGATGAAGCGAGAAATAAAAAGAAAAACAAAGATAATGTTATTTTAAGTGATAAATTAACTCCTGCACAATCGAAAGATTATGATCAAAACGAACTATTTATCGTTGAAGGTGATTCCGCCGGTGGTACCGCTAAAAAAGGTAGAAATCCTATCCATCAAGCGATTTTGCCACTTAGAGGAAAACCTTTAAATACAGATTCTTTAACTATGGATAAAATCCTTAATAATGTTGAATTTGCCACGATTATCAACACAATTGGTGCTGGTGCTGGCCAAAGTTTTGATGTTAAAGAAATTCATTACAACAAAATCATTATCATGACCGATGCTGATACTGATGGTGCGCATATTCAAACCCTTCTTTTAACTTTCTTTTATAACTATATGAGAAGTTTAATTACTGAAGGCCATGTTTTTGTCGCAGTTCCTCCTTTATATCGTATATATAAGGAAGATAGATACGGAAATATGAGTATCGAAAGATACGCTTGGGATGATGACGGATTAGAAAAAGAAAAGAAAGAAGTTGGTGCTGGATACAAAGTTAGTCGTTATAAAGGACTTGGTGAAATGAGTGATAAACAACTTAAAACCACAACTATGGATCCAAAACATCGTCTTTTAATACAAGTCTCAATTGACGATCCTTTAAACGTTGAAAACAAAGTAGCTATTTTAATGGGAAAAGATGCTGATAAACGTAAGAGATGGCTTGAACAAAACGTCGATTTTAATGATAACGACGAATTTATAAAGGAGGTAACCAAATAATTATGGCAAAAAAGAAAGTTGTAGTTGAAGAGTTACCTACTAAAGAAAATATATCTATCGAAGCGATGGATAACATTATGGGCGATAGATACGCAGTTTACGCCAAATATGTTATTCAAGATAGAGCTATACCTGATGCTAGAGATGGTTTAAAACCAGTTCAAAGAAGAATCATTTATAGTATGTTTAAAAATGGTAATACTTATGATAAACCAACAAAAAAATGTGCAAAAATTGTCGGTGATGTCATGGGAAGATTCCATCCACACGGAGATACATCAATTTATGATGCTCTTGTTAGATTAAGTCAACCACGGAAAATGTCTTCTCCTTTAATTCAATTCCAAGGAAACAACGGAAGTATCGATAACGATCCAGCCGCTGCTTACCGTTATACTGAAGCTAAATTAAATGAATTTAGTCAATTTTTAACTCAAGATATTGATAAAAATACCGTTGATATGTGTTTAAATTTCGATGATACCGAACTTGAACCAATAGTTTTACCAAGTAGATATCCAAATTTATATGTAAACGGAAGTGAAGGTATCGCAGTTGCTATTGCTACTGATATACCACCTCATAACTTAGTCGAAATGTGCGATGCAGCCATTTATCGTATGAATCATCCAAAATGTTCTTTAGATGATCTTTTAGAGTTTGTTAAAGGCCCAGATTTTCCAACTGGTGGCATTCTTTTTAAATCTGACGGAATTAAAAATATTTATGAAACCGGAAAAGGAAGAATTGAAGTTGCAAGCAAGGTTGAAATCATTGAAAATGCTGATTACAACCAACTTTTAATTACTGAAATTCCTTATGGAGTCGTCAAACAAAATTTAGTTTATTCGATTGATAAAATTAAAAAATCAAAAGAAATTGATGGTTTATTAGATGTTAAAGATTTAAGTGCTGGCGACGAAATCAAAATTACTGTCGATATTAAAAAATCGATTGATCCAAAGATTATATTGGCTTATTTAATGAATAAAACTCAATTGAAGGTAAGTTATACCTCTAATTGTGTTGCTATTTGCCAAAATCATCCAAGAATAATGACTTTAGAATATTATTTGGATACATATATTGAACATCAAATCGATGTTGTCACAAGATATACAACTTTTGATTTGAATAAAGCTCAAACTCGCTTACATATTATTCAAGGTTTAATTAAAGCCATAAATATTATCGATGAAGTAGTTAAAATTATTCGTGGTAGTAAAGATAAGGGCGATTCAAAGCATAACTTAATGGAAGCTTATAAATTTTCTGAAGCACAAGCCGAAGCTATTGTTATGATGCCTTTATATAAATTAAGTAATACCGATGTTAACATTTATATTAAGGAACAAGCTGATTTAGAGAGTCAAATTAAAGACTTACAAGAAACATTAGCTAATCCAACTAAATTAAAACACATCATTGTTGATGAATTACATGATATTTCTAAAAAATACGGAGTTCCTAGAAGAACAACAATCGTTGACGAATCTCCAAAAATCGACATTGATAAGAGAGATTTGATCATTAAAGAAGATGTTTATGTTGTCGTCACAAGTGATGGTTACATTAAACGTTCTTCAATAAAATCATACAACGCAAGCGACAATTCGCTTCCAGGCGTAAAAGTCGGTGATTGCGTCGTTATGAGCCAAATTTGTAATACATTTGACTATTTATTATGTTTTACAGATAAGGGAAATTATTTCTGCCTTTGTGTTGATCAAATACAAGAAGGAAAGTGGAAAGATGAAGGAAAACATATTAATTATGTTTGCAATTTACCACTCGACGAATCAATCATTAAATGCATTTTAGTTAAAGATTTTAACAAAAAAGTTAATGTTGTTTTAGTTAGTGCACGTGGTCAAATTAAGAAATCAAAACTTTCTGATTTTTACATGGATAGATGCACTAAACCAAATCAATGTATGCGTTTATTAAACGATGATACAGTCGTTGACGCTTGCATTTCCAACGGAAACAGCAATTTAATGATTATTACTAAAAAAGGTTACTCAACATATTTTAACGAATCAGAAGTTACATCAACTGGATTAAAATCAAGCGGTGTAAAGGCAATTTCTACACTTAGAGAGAGCCAAGTGTCTGTTTTATTAACTTATAGAAATGATGAAAAAGGAAAGATTTTATTAATCACAACAGAAGGATGTTCAAGAATTTATGATATTAGTTACAATGAGTTAACCAATAGATTAGGTAAAAATTTTGTTATTTTTAAATCATTCAAATCTTCTCCACACGAACTTGTTTATACAAATAAAATTTTAGATAAGAACGAACCAATGGTTTTAAATGCTTTAATGAGCGATAACACCGTAGTTTCACTTAAAATCGACGATTTCCATCTTACTCCATTAGAGTCATATTGTAAGAAGAATTTAGATTTTGCTGACAATTTAACAATCAAAAATATCTATTTAGATACTATTCAAACCGTTGATCAAGACACTATTGAAGAAAAGGGTCATGAAAATTTTAAACCTACTGATTTCTTCGATAAAAAGGAAGAAAAACCAGAAGTTAAAGAAGAAACGCCTAAAGAAAAAGTAAGTATTTTTGAAAAACTTGGTATGGATAAAAAAGTTAATACCCCTAAACCATCGACACCTGATTCACAAACCAAAAAAGGCGACAAAAAGGGCGATGATAAAGACGATAAAGATTCAAATTATGAGCAGATTTCTATTTTTGATGATATGGGCGATTAACTTAAGGCTATTAAACCTGAAGTTAATAAATAAATTATAAAAAACAAACTACAAATTAATCCAGATAGATTTATATAAAAATCTCTACAGTCAAATTTTTTCGCAATCAAACTTAATACTAATCCGACAACAAATAGCGGAAAAGCAACAAACGAAAGCGAAGTTGTTGCTGTAAAAACATAACCAATATAACCAATTTCCTTAGATAAACTTGTAGATTCCATACGTTTTATTATAAACCAATAACTAATTAGAAATCATTTATAAAAATTAATAAATTATTAATTTAGATAATATATAGTCATTAATTTTATATTTTATCGATTTTACCGAAACAATACTCACCATTCAATGTTTAAATATTAGTTTAATTATTTAAGTTTCTTTAATATAATAAATATATATGAAAAAATATATTCCTTATGCTTATAGCGATAGTTTATTTGAAATAAGTCCTGATTTCTTTAAAAAAATCGGCGTTAAGTACCTGATTTGTGATTTAGACAACACTCTTGATAGTCATAAACAAGAAGTTCCTAGCGAAAGAACCAAAGAATACCTTGAATTATTAAAAGAAAATAATTTAATTCCTGTGATTATTTCAAACAATACTAAGAAGAGGGTTGGCAAATATTGCGAAAGTCTTAATCTACTTTATATTTATAGCGCTCTCAAACCATTTACAAAGAATACTAGAAAATTTTTAAAGGAAAACGATATTAATCCAGATGAATGCATAATGATTGGCGACCAATTAATGACTGATATAAAATGTGCAAACAAAATTGGTATTAAATCGATTCTTACAGAAAATGTTGCCAGTTCTGATCAAATTGTAACAAGATGGAATAAATTGTTTGATAAACCTATACGAAATAGACTTAAGAAGAAAGAATTATTAATTAATTGGAGGACTATTTATGGCAGAATTAAGTAAAGTTTACAGATGCTATCATTGCGGAGTCGTTCTTCAAAACGAAGATCCAAACAAACCAGGTTACATCGAAAAAGAAGTAATGGATAAATATCCAGAAGGTCTTTTGCTTTGCGACAATTGCTTTAAAAACGAAAGATTCAACAATTCACCAAAAGAAGTTAATTTTGAAGCTGGATACGAGAGTATTCTTGATGAAATTAAAGCCAAAAATGCGCTTGTTGTTTATGTAGTTGATGTTTTTTCTTTTGAAGGTTCATTCATTTCAAAATTAAATAAAAAACTTGAAGGCATCGACGTTTTTGCTGTAGCTAATAAAAGAGATTTATTACCGGTTGATGCTGATAATGAAATATTAGAGCATTACATTGAACACAGATTAAGAGTTTCGAAATTAGCAGTCAAGGATTCAATCTTAGTATCTTCAACAAGTGGTTATAATATGAATATTCTCCATGAAAAACTAATCAAATATGGTAAGAATAGAGATATTTATTTTATCGGTGCAACTACTAGCGGGAAATCCGCCATCATTGAAGATTTCTTGAGAAATTACACTAATAACACTCATAATCTTATTACTACATATACTTTTAACGATTCTGATCTTCGTGGTTTTAGAATTCCGACGAGTGATGATCATTATATTTATGAAACTCCAGGAACAAGCATTAATAACTCAATAATTGCAAAAGTTGATAGAATAAGTCAAAACCAAATTATTCCTAAAAAGACTGTAAAAGCAAGAACACTTAAATTAAGTGTCAATAATACAGTTTTATTCGGAGGATTAGTTGGAATTCAATTGATTAGTGGCACTAGAACTGAAATTTCTTGTTATGCAAGCAATGAAGTTGATATAAATTTAATTAAAAGTGATTTAGACAAAAATTTGTTAAATCTTTTAAAGAAGAAAAAAGTTTCACCAATAGTAGATTTTATTAAATCTGCAACTGATTTTGATGCTTATGACATTCAAATCACTGAAAAAGGTAGCAGAGATATTGGTATATTAGGATTAGGATGGATAAATTTTGTAGGAAATTCTCAATTATTTAGAATCTTTGTTCCTAAAGGCGTCTATGTATATACAACAAGAGGAAAGGTTCAATATGTTAACAAACAAAAATAAAAGTCAATTAAGGACGATTGCTCATCAAAATAAGGATTTATTAAAATTTAATATCGGAAAATCAGATATAGACGAAAATGTTATTAAATTACTTGATAATGCCTTAACAAAATACGAATTAATTAAAATAGCTTTTTTAAAGTCTTCTTTTGCTTCAAAAACCAAAGAAGAAATGATATTAGATGTAGTTAGTGGTACTAAGTCAGATTTAGTCCAATCTATCGGTAATACCATAATAATTTATAAGCCTAATTTAAAATTAAAAGACCATATAGTTTTAAATAAATAATTATGTCAAAAGAAATTAAATTCGATTCTTCTTGTTTTACTGTTCAAAAAGACGGAAAAGTAAAAGCAAAAGAGTGGATTAATAACATTGTTAAGAAAAATATCAGTGAGAAAAGATTTGAACACTCGGAGAGTGTTGCTCAATTAGCTTATGATATTGCTTTTAAGCATAAACTTAAAGATCCTTTGAAATATTATTTTGCTGGTTTAACTCACGATATAGCTAAATTTATCGATAAAGATAAAGAACTAGAATTAATGAAAACTGTTGTTGAAAAGAAGTATCAAAACGTCGATGAATACGCTTTTCATGGCTTTATAGCCCCTTTTATCTTAAAAAGAGAATTTAATACTACTGACAAAGAAATATTGAATGCAGTTCGTTTTCATTGCACTGGCAAAAAAACGATGACTACGATGGAAAAAGTAATTTATGCAGCTGATAAAATCGATCCATCTAGAGGGTATGATTCTAGTGATATGATCAACGAAATGATGAATTCATCTATAAGTGATGGTTTTGTTTATGTATTAAAACAAAATAAGGAATTTTTAGACAACAAACAAATTAAATTCAATGACAATATTTTTAGTATTGAATGTTTTAATCATTATCTTGGAACAGATATCAGTGGTAGCGATAAAAATGAATTATATATTATCAAAAAGGCTATTGAAGATAAAAAAGGCTCAGAAATTAGTGTTTTCAATACATCTATGTATAATTCAATTTATGATTATGTAGTCATATGTAGCTCATTAAACGATAAAAATCTATTAGCAATATGTGATTCAGTCGAAGACAGTTTACTTGAAAATCATTATAAAATTCATCATATTGAAGGAAAACGAAGTGGTCAATGGATAATCATTGACGCTTATAACTTCGTAATCCACATTATGATTAAAGATGTCCGCAAAAAATACGATTTAGATCAAATATTTTTAGATAAAACAAACTAAAATACAATTCCTGAAGTATCGAAATCAAAACTTGTAGAAACAATTGGCTTTATTTTAATTCCTAAAGTTTTTGTTTCTGAATCGACATTGAATTTATTCATATTTACTGTTAAAGAATCGTAAATAGCGTATATATCATAGAAAGTTAAGATGTCTGTTCCGTTATGAGCAGTATCTTCATCGTCTAAAAATGGACTATATTTAAATATAAAATTAGTACTTTTTTCATCATAAGATAGCCCGTTATACCATTTTTGTATGTCTGTTTTAAAGTTATCGAGGTTGAAAGTGAAACCATTAACTATATATTTGGAGTAAATTGATGTTAAATCGTACTCTTTTTTGAAATAATAAGTTCCCGTAACTTCTTGGCCTGCAATAAGTTTTTTGCCTTCGAAAGATAAGTCTTTAAAAATATATGAATAGTGAGGGCTGTATTCTTTATCAATAGTAAAGTCA
>CAYQCJ010000033.1:0-10700 GCA_964416025.1 uncultured Staphylococcaceae bacterium
ATGACACGTGAAACAGTTGCTAAACTAACACCACTTTGTTTAGCGACTTCATAAATAGTTACCCTATTTTTTTCATATCCCATAAATTACCTCCTAAAAGGTAATTAAATTATACCAAAGTTATGAAAATTTATACATAAAGAATGAAACAATTTACATTTCTTTTACATTAATAGCGAAAGAAATCGTCACCAACTTTATAATTATCATCTAAAATATAGAGACCGCGAATGGCATCATATCCAGGAAGATTGAGCTCTCTTCCAGAACATAACATTCCATCTGATTTAACGCCTAATAATTCGCCAGGAACGATGATTTGTCCGTTTGGCATAAAAGAATATGGCATAGCACAAACAACCTTCAATCCAACTTTAGCATTGTATGATCCGCAGACAATTTGAAGAGGTTTTTCTTCACCTACATCTACACTACAAATATGGAGGTGATCACTGTCTGGATGTTCCTCCATTTTCAATATTTTTGCAACTTTAAAACCAGAATTATCTAAATAATCGAGCTCAACAAGCCCTGCATTTTTTAACATATGATTTAAAATATCAGTTACTTCATGATTTATTAAAGGAATATATCCGTTAGCTTTAATTTTAATATCTTCAGAAATATTTAAAAAGTTGTAACCAACTAATTCATCATCCTTATATAAAGCAACAATGTTGTCTTTTTGAATAACTTTAGTAGGAATTGCATTAGGAGCAAAAACAACAAGCAAAATATCACCAATTAAATTGTGATTGTAATAAAGTCCGTATTTCATGCTAAATCCTCTACTTTCGTTATAGTTTTACTAGTTTTTTGAGCAATAAATCTTTTAATTTTGATGCCACTTTCTTTAAATTTTTCTTCAAATTCCGTCAATGCATCAAAATTATCGAGATTATTATAATCAAAATCCTTCTTAATTACATTAAAATTGAATCTTTTGAGTTGATCTAATGAATACAAAGAAAAATCATCATTATCACTCTTAAAATAAATGCAAGAATCCATCATTAAAATATTGGAATAAACAAGCATAAATCCATCGCTTGTTAATCTTCTTTTTTCATGTCTTTTCTTTGGCCATGGATCACTGAAATTTAGAAAAATACCGGGGATTTGCAGGTGATTTTGAACCATTAGTTCTCCTAACTTAAAAAAATCTCCGCACACTAAACGAACATTTTTTAAGCCACTTTCATCGATTTTTTTAAGGCAAATTCCCGAGATAGTTTCATTGATTTCGCAAACAATAAAATTATAGTCTGGAAACTTACTTGCTAACGACAAAATAAACTGACCTTTTCCGGGGCCAATTTCAATAAAAGTTTTCTTCTCGTTTATATAGTTTTTAAATGACTCTAAATCAAAATTCCCCAGTAAATACTGGTTCTTTTGTTCATTTTTTATATAATCAACAGCCCATTGTTTAAATTTAGTTCTCATTATTTCTTTAAGTTACCTAAAGCATAAATTGCGTGAGCATAAATATACATTGAGTTGTAAAAATCCTCTAAATCAATCTTCTCATCATATGAATGGATGCTATCATCTTTTCCAACAAATTTACTACCAAAAGCAACGGTATTTTTAGCCTCTTTAGCATAAGTTCCGCCACCAATTGTAAGTGGTTTTGTATCATCACCAGTTTCAGCTTTATAAACTTTCATTAATTCTTGAATGAAAGGTGTATTTTCTGGATCAAAATATAAAAATGGAGCTGTGCTTAATGTATAAATTGGGAATGGTGAGCAATCTTGAATTTTATTAATAACCTTCTCAGAATCGACAGTTTCAGGATATCTAAAATTGACAACCATTGAAAATTTACCATCTTTATATTTAATTAAACCAACATTATAAGTGGTAATTCCCATATTTTTTGACTCGTATTTTGTATGCATATTTTGTCCGTTATAATCGCTATATTCATTGCATAATAAAGTCATCATTGGATTGTTATAAACTTCACCAACAATACCTAAAGCAATAATACCCGAATTAACTCCAACTTCAGGAGTTGAACCATGTCCTGGTTTGCCTAAAAAGACAAAAGTATTATCATTTTCTTTTTCGAATTTAATACTTGGATTTTGACTTAAATATTCATCCATTGGTCTAGAATCTTCAACCACTACTTTAGCTCTATCAATAATCGCATTTGAAACAGTTCCAGCATCAATTTCTTTGATGCCATTTAATTCAAAATTAGCGCGATATTCGTAGTTAGTGATACCTTTTTCGCCATATATTAATGGGAAATCGCCATCAGGAGTAAATCCATAAGTTGGCTCTTCTTTATGAAGATGTTCAAAATAATAAGTTAAACAACTTGAACCTCTTTCTTCATCTCCACCGTATACTAAATTGACTCTAAAATTCTTAATTAAACCTGCATCTTTAAGGGCTTTAAGGGCGAAATAAGCACTGATTCCAGGGCCTTTATCGTCGCTTGTTCCTCTTCCATAAACTCGATTATCAGCGATAGTTGCGCTAAATGGATCATATGTCCATTTTCCACTTACTGGAACAACATCTTGGTGAGCAAAAATTGAAATTAATTTTTCGCCTTCACCACATGTAATTTCTAAGCAATGACCGTCGCATTCATCGATAGAAAAGCCATCTTTTAAAGCCATTTCTTTTAAGAAAACAAAACATTTACTAACACCAGCACCATATGGAGCATCTTTAGTAATTGTTGAAGCGTCATAAACGCTATTAATTTGCACATCTTTTACAAGAGTAGATAAAGCCTCTTCATAGTAAGGCTTAACTAATTTTTTAAAATCTATATTCATAAATACCACCTATATTAATAACGATGTTATTATAACACTAACAAAAGCGACACATGTAATGATAAGAGTAGCAAAAGGAGCTGCTCCATAATGAAATTGTTGTCTTTCTTCTAAAGAAGCAACTTTTCCAAGGTTAAACTTAGTGTTAATAGCCATATATAAAGCTGGAATTATGAGAGCAGCTCCGCCGATTTCTACGGCTGAACCAATCGCCATAAATGTTGAAATAAAGATTAAAAATGATCCGTAACTATTAGCAAACGTATCAATTAAAGAGCCTAAACCTAAAACATTTCTACTAAATCCCATCACATCTTGAAGTCCGAAGAAATAGAAACAAACAAAATATAAAATTGTATGAAGTAAAGTTAATGCTCCAGAAATTGGAAAGGCTAAAGCATTAAAAACTTTTTGACTACAAACACGTCTTAATCCATCAAAAGTAAGTCCACTAATGAGTCCAAAAACAACACGAGGAAGGATTGAAATAAATGGATTTAAAGAAAAATAATCAAGGGTTCCAGGATGAGTTATGGCAATCAATAAACTGGTAATTCCGAAAAACAACCCGTAAAGGGCCCCTCTTTTCCATCCAAAGAGAATTGCACCAAGCAAAACCAAAATATGCATTGTGGTAAAACTTAAACCAAAAATTGTAATGTAACCTAGATTTGGTACATAGGCAAAAACAAAAAATAAAGCTAAAAATAACGCGTCAAAACCAATTTGTTTTACTGTCTTTAAACTACTTTTCATAATCATTACATCCTATTATTCAAACAATAAATTTCGTATAAGCCATCTAAAACAAGACTTGGCTCATAAGCAAAACAAACAATTGAATCCTTAACATTTTTACTAAATCCACCAGTTACAACACGTTTAAGTTCATAACCTAATTCTTTCTCCATACGACGAGCAAATTCACTAACCATATAAGCTTGACCAAAAACTATTCCAGATTGAATAGCTTCTTTGGAATTAGATCCACAAATCTTTTTAGGAGCAACAATTGGGACCTCATAAAGAAGTCGAGTATTGTTAATTAAGGCTTTCATACTTACTCCCATTCCAGGAGCAATCATTCCGCCAATATAGTAACCATCTTTATCAACAACATACATTTTAGTAGCTGTACCAAAATCAGCGACTACAATGGGGAAACCATACTTTTTAACGGCACCAACAGCACCCGAAATTAAGTCTCCACCTAACTCATTTGGATAATCCAATTTGAGTTTAATTTTTGTCTTTAAAGAGCGATTCAAAATTAAAGTATCGATTGAATATAATTCATCAACTGCATCTTTAATTACCATCGTAACATCTGGAACAACACTTGAAATTATCGCTCCATCCGCCTTTTTATCACTCTTAATTAAAACCTTAAGAAGGGCTCCAAATTGATTGGAACTTCTTTTGGCGTCGGTATCGACTGAAAATTGTTGTGTTATTTTTCCATTTTCATAAACACCACATTTAATCATGGTGTTTCCAGCATCAAAACATAATATCATAACTTACCTCCCTGCCTTCAATGGTTAACCACTGTAAAGCGTTTGCTTGTTATTAGCGAATTCATTATATATCAAAAATTAGATAGCAACAATATTAACGATCTTATTTTTAACAACAATTACCTTTTTAATAGTCTTTCCATCAGTGAACTTTTTAACGTTTTCACTAGCAAAGGCCTTCTCTTTTATCATTTCTTCACTATCATCAACACCAATTTCAATGGTGTCTCTAAGTTTGCCATTTACTTGAACAGCAATCTTGATTGTATCTAAAACAAGCTTTGATTCATCACAAATTGGCCATGGAGCATAGGTAATTAAATCTTTATGACCTAATCTATTCCAAATTTCTTCACCAACAAATGGACAAATACAATCGAACATCTTGGCAAAATTTTCTAAATAAGGTTTATAAATTTTTTCAGCTTTATAAAGCTCATTAACGAAAATCATCATTTGAGAAATAGCCGTATTAAATTGTAAAGCTTCAAAATCTTTAGTGACTTTATCGACAGTAACATTATAGATATAATCGAGTTTGCCATCGTTTATATCGGAATATTTATTAATAAATTCTTGATCATCAAATAAGCGGAAAACTCTTTCGATAAATCTTCTACTTCCTTCAAGTCCACCATTTGACCAAGGTAAACTGGCTTCAAGTGGTCCCATAAACATTTCATATAATCTTAAAGAATCAGCGCCATATTTCTCGACAATATCGTCAGGATTAATGACGTTACCTCTTGATTTAGACATCTTTTCGCCATTTGAACCCAAAATCATACCTTGATGGAATAATTTCTTAAATGGTTCGGAACAACTTACAACACCTTTGTCATAAAGGAATTTATGCCAAAATCTAGCGTAAAGAAGGTGTAAAACAGCGTGTTCTTGACCACCAATATATAAATCGACTGGAAGCCAATGATCGAGTAATTTCTTATTTCCTAAACAATCTGGATTATGTGGATCAATATAACGAATATAGTACCAACAGCTTCCAGCCCATTGTGGCATAGTATTTGTTTCTCTTGTACCATGTTTTCCTTCATATGTGACATCGAGCCACTCTTTAGCGTGAATTAATGGCGATTCCCCTGTTCCACTTGGCTTATATTCATCAAGTTCAGGCAAAACTAATGGTAAATCCTTATCTAAAACTCTTCCTAAAGTTCCGTCATCATAATGAATAATTGGAATTGGTTCTCCCCAATATCTTTGACGAGAGAATAACCAATCTCTTAATTTATAGTTAATTGTTCTTGAACCGTTTTTGGTTTCAATTAATTTATCAATAATAATACTTTTTGCTGCATCATTATTAAGTCCATCAGCAAATTCACTGTTGATATGTTTTCCATCTCCAACAAACGCTTCTTCACTAATATCGCTTTCAATAACCTTTATAATTGGTAAATCGTGTTTCTTAGCAAAAACATAATCACGACTATCATGAGCAGGAACAGCCATGACTGCTCCACTACCATAACTTGCTAAAACATAGTCAGCAATATAGACAGGAATTTCCTTTCCGTTTATAGGATTTATTGCAAAAGCCCCTGTAAAGACCCCTGATTTTTCCTTATTTGTACCTGTACGTTCGATATCAGATTTATGAGAAACTTCCTCAATGTACTTATTAACTTCGGAACTTTGTTCTTTAGTTGTAATCTCTTTAACTAATGGGTGTTCAGGAGCTAAACAACAGTAGGTACATCCGAAGAGTGTATCAGCTCTAGTTGTGAAAACCGTGAAGGATTGGCTAGAGTTTTTGAGTTTAAAGACGATATTTGCACCCTCACTTCTACCGATCCAATTACGTTGCATTTCAATTGTTGATTTAGGCCAATCAAGACCAGTTAAATCTTCAGAAAGTCTATCAGCATAAGCAGTAATTTTAAGCATCCATTGTCTCATAGGTTTTCTAACGACAGGATATCCGCCTCTTTCACTCTTACCATCAATAACTTCTTCATTAGCTAAAACAGTACCTAATTCTTGGCACCAATTGACTGGTTTATAAGAAACATAAGCTAAATCATCATCAAACATTTTTAAGAAAATCCATTGAGTCCACTTGTAATATTCAGGAGTACAAGTGCAAACTTCACGGTCATAATCATATGAAAAACCTAATAATTGAATTTGTCTTCTAAAATTATCAATATTTTTCATAGTGAAAGAACCTGGATGTTCATTCATTTTAATAGCGTATTGTTCAGCAGGTAATCCAAAAGCATCCCATCCCATTGGATGAAGAACATTAAATCCTTGCATTCTTTTCATTCTACTGACGATATCAGTAGCTGTGTAGCCTTCTGGATGTCCAACATGTAACCCTTGTCCGCTTGGGAATGGGAACATATCCAAACAATAATATTTTGGTTTAGAAAAGTCGCTTGTATCGCATTTATATTCTTTTCTTTCTAGCCAAATCTCTCTCCACTTTGTTTCAATTAACTTATGATCATACATATAAGTTTTCCTCCTAAATATAAAAAAGCATCTTTTTAAGGACGCTTTTTACGTGGTACCACCTTAATTTACTTAGATTTTCTAAGTACACTCATTTTATAAACAACAAGATGTGAGATTCTAATTTTCATTTATTAGTTTTCACCAACCACTAACTCTCTACAAAATTACTCAATTAGATTAGTCATCTTTAACAATAACAATATTACCACTTCTTTATAGAATTATAAAGGTCGAGGTATTTTAAGGCACTAGTTTTCCAAGAATGGTCAACTTTCATCGCATTTTCAATCAAAGAAGCAAAAACATTTTGTTCATTGACATAAACATCTAAAGCCGTTTTTACGCAGGAATTAGCGTCATTAACATTATAATTAACGAAAGCAAATCCGTTAGCATCGACTTTTTGAATATCATCATAATCGTTATATGGAATAACTGAGTCTCTAAGTCCGCCAGTTCTTCTTACAATTGGTAAACTTCCATAAGCTTGGCAAATCATTTGGCTTAATCCACAAGGTTCAAATGCACTTGGCATAATTAAGAAATCGCTTGCAGCATACATTTGATGAGCTAAAGCTTCGTTATAACCGATATAAACCATAACATGTTTAGAATTACGTTTATATAAATCGTTAAAATAATCTTCGGCAGGTTTTTCGCCACTTCCTAAAACAGCAATATTTCCACCAGTATAACTTAGAAAATCAGCCATGGCATCCATTAAATCAAGACCTTTTTGGCTAGTTAAACGAGAAATAATGATAAATAAAGGTAAATCAGGATCAAGATTATATTCTTTGCAGAAATATTCTTTATTCTTTCTCTTTCCTTCTTTATAAGTCTTTAAATTATAATTAAATTTAATCATTTTATCGGTTTCAGGATTAAAGAAATCGGTATCCATTCCGTTAAGAATTCCAACAAAATCGTTTTGTCTTAAGGTCATGTCGTACCAAAGGCCCTTACTACCTTCAACAGTCGTCAATTCATAAGCATGGGTTGGTGAAACAGTTGAAATTTTATCAGCAAATTTAATTCCAGCTTTTAAAGTTGAAACTTGTCCATCGAGACGAACTGAACCATTATCAAATAATTTTGGATCCAATCCAAATAAATCATATAAAGAATCACGTCCCATAAATCCTTTAAATAATGGGTTATGAATTGTTAAAACAGTCTTAATATCGTTTAATTTATTATCTTTTCTGTATTTTTCCTTCAATAAACAAGGAAGCATACCCGCTTGCCAATCATGACAATGAAGAACATCAACGCTAAAAGCGAAATGTTTGATAAGTTCAATGACTGCATTTTGGAAAAAGGCAAAACGTTCACCATCATCTGGGTAACCATAAAATGTATCACGAGCAAAATAATTAGCATTTTGAATTAAATAGAAATCCATTCCTTCATAAAAACAATGGACAACCGTTGCATCACTATTACGCCAATTCATTTTTACTTTAAAACTATAAATTTCCTTTAATTGAGGTAATTTTTCGTAATTTACATTTTGATAATAAGGAATAATGATAGAAACATTATGACCAAGTTTGACATATTCTTTACTTAAAGAATAGACAACATCGGATAATCCGCCAGTTTTACTAAATGGCAAACATTCGCTTGCAGCTTGAACAATTTTCATTAAATGATTGAACCTCCTGGAATATATAAAGGATCATCGAAAGTACCATGAACTTCTGTTTTTGTTTTGAAAACAACACGTTTATTCGCAACAAGGTTACTTATGTGGATTCCTTTTTTAACTGTAGTATGTGAGAATAAAACACAATTCTCAACGACAGCGCCTTCTTCAATGATGACATCACGGCCTAAAATACAATTACGAACTTTACCGTTGATTGTGCATCCATTAGCAATAATCGCGCCTTGAACGTCGCTAACTTCGCCATAAATTACTGGACGAGAGTTATGAGTTGATGTGTAAATTGCTAAACTCTTATTTCCTAAAACTTGACTTCCAACATCGTCACCAATTAAAGCTAACGAATTTTGAAAATATTTCTTAAAGGAATTGAAGCATAAAACAAAGTTTTGAATTTCGATACAATTAACTTTTTGATAAAATTGCGAAATGTACTTTACAATATCGGAAATTGTATATAAAGAACTAATTTCTTTTGCTTTTTTAACGATTTCTTCGAATAAAGAACGATTGATGATATAAGTCTTTAAGGAGACATTAATCTTCTTGCCTTTATCACGATCATTAATGTGTTCGAATTTTTGGGCATCACCAATCGCATCGACAGTAATTTTGTCGCAATCAGTGAATTGCTCATAATCTTCAGTTGGTTTATAGAGAACACTAATTGCTCTTTGGCTCTTAATATGTAATTTGATTAATTCGTTCCAATCGACATTCATGACAAAATAGGTTGGACAAACGATAACGAAATCGCCAGGGTTATCGTAAAGAATATAATCGTTTTCAACAAGATTATTAAGATCAGTATTAAATTGTGGATTACCTAAAGCCTCTTCATTTCTTAAAGTCTTTAAGTTTCCAGTCTTAGTATTTTTTAAATAAGTCGAATCTCTTCCAATATGTTTATCAATTTTTCCAGATTGTTCTTTACATAAAATAGCGATATCATCGATATTATTTCTAGTAAAATTTGATAAAACAAAGTCTAAAAATGTATAACGACCAGCAAAAGTTGTAACGGCTAAAGGACGTGTATCTGTCAAAGGATTTAAATTGGCATCACTATGAAGATCAACAATAGCTAAAATTTTGTTTTCCATACTATTCAAGCTCCCTTTCTTTATCAATTAAGACAATTTCTTCTTTGCCTTCATTAATTTTTTCGCCATCTTTTACGACAGTATTTGGACCTAAAATACAATTATTAACCACTGCATTCTTACCAACAATGACGCCTGGCATTAAAACAGAACGAGTGACTTTAGCACCTTCTTTAATTTCGACTTCATTAGAAACAACTGAATCTTCGATGTCGCCACTAATATAAGCGCCTTGGTTAATTAAACAATTCTTAACAATCGCTTTTGGACCAATAAATTGTGGTCTAGAGTGCGTATCTTCTCCGTAAATTGCAGGAGCTTCATTAAATTTAATTGTATTTGCATTACGATTGCTTGGAAGTAATTCCATATTAGCTTGATGTAAACTTGTTAAAGTTCCAACATCTTTCCAATATCCACTAAATCTAAAAGCAACCATCTTTTTATTTTGAGCAAGCATTGTTGGAATAATGTTTTTACCAAAATCATGTTCTGATTTTGGATCTTTAGCATCATCAACTAAAGCTTTTCTTAGAGTTTTATAAGTGAAAATATAAACACCCATACTGGCTAAATTGCTCTTTGGCTCAGCAGGTTTTTCGACGAATTTTGTAATATTATCTTTATTATCAACTTCAAGAATTCCGAATCTTGATGCTTCTTTCCAATCAACTTCCATAACATCAATTGTACAATCTGCACCACTCTTAATATGAGTCGCTAACATTTGATCGTAAGTAGTTTTATAAATATGATCACCACTAAGAATCAAAACATATTCAGGATCTTCATCATCTAAGAAATCCAAATTTTGATAGATAGCGTCAGCAGTTCCACGGTACCAGTTAGCACCAGTTTCAGTTTGACGAGGAGGAAGCGCCACACAAATATTATCAACACCATCAAAGCCCCAAATTTCACCATTTGAAACATAGTGATTGAGAACTACTGATTCGTATTGAGTTAAGACACCAACACAATCGATTGAAGAATTAGCAACGTTAGATAAGCAGAAATCTATAATTCTATACTTACCTCCGAAATAAACTGCTGGTTTTGCAATACGTTTGGTCAAAGCTTCAAGCCTTGTACCCTTTCCACCAGCCAGAATCATCGCCACAATTTTTCT
>CAYQCJ010000034.1:0-10278 GCA_964416025.1 uncultured Staphylococcaceae bacterium
CAGAAGCATTCATTCCATAAAATGAGACAACTTTTAAGATCTTATAATTCTCATAATAAAAATAATCATTATAAAATGTATCATCTTTTAAAGATGATGCTTCAAAGTTTATTTCCATTTTATCTTTAATGGATAGAAAATTTTCTACATAATAATTTTTAATCATAACCGTTCTCCTTGTTATGATTATATTATCAAAAATTGAATTAGGCAAATTATTTATATCATATTTGTAATTATTTTACATATTTATTAAAAATAATTTAATAATACAAGTTTATTTTATAATTATTAATGAAAATAAAATAGAAAATAATTTATTTATGTCTGCTTGTTACCTCTCAATTTATCTAATGGATCCTATTATACCTATTCGTATTTAATTTAATTTATTTTTAAAATGAAAAGATATAATGTTTTTACTTTTCTAATATCTCTTCCTTATTCTATTAGTTTTATTTTCTCTATTGCATTAGTAAATATTAATTTTTTATTCGCAACAACAAAATCTTGTTCTACACCAGAATTTAGGGTCATGAAATAACTACACCAATTTTTAGGGTCTGACCCTACTAATGGTCCATCAAAACGGACTATTGGTTTTATCAATATGATTGACAAATTTAGTTGATAATTTATAACGAATATTTTTGCGTTTATTTCGTCGATTAGATTAATTTTCTTTTATTTTAAAATAATCAAAGTTCTTTATAAAAAATAAGGTAATAAAAAGGGTGAGATTAATCTCACCCTACTATTGGTCCCAATTTTCTGAACCCCTAAACCCTACCAAAACCCTAAATTCTTGTGTAGATCCAGTTTAAACCCAACAAAAAAGGAATATTGATTTCTCAATATCCCTTTAAAATCACTCAATAATAAATCTTAAGTTATTTTTAAATATTTTTCTTATCGCAAATCACTTTAGAGATTCAATAAGACGACTATTATGCTAAATATGAAATCTTAACAGATGTTATGTTAGCACTACCTTTTGTAGTAAATCTAAAATAGGTATAAGCACTAGCAGAATCGAAATTTAAGGTTGATGTTACCACATCAGTATCAATTGTCTCAGTTGCAGTAGTAGGATCTGTAGAAATTGAGGCACTGTTAGACATATAGACATTAAAACCATTATTCTTTGTAAATGTGAATTCCATTGATGTTATAGCCTTTGGCATTGCAACAGTGTTATAAATAGCACTTGGGCCATTTTTAGTTCTCATTTGAATTGTATCACCATCACCTTTGTAAATTTGAAAACCAGTTAAATTAACGGCTGTAGTTCCAGCAGTAATACTTCCGGTATAATTGGCATACAAACTTGCAAACGAAGTAAAATTCGCTTGAGTTAAAGTTATAGTAGACTTTGCAACAGCAGCAGTTACTGCAATTGATATAGCTTCACTAGTAAGCGTTGCACTTCCAACAACAGTTTTTGCAACAACTTTTACCGTACCAACAGCAACGCCAGTAACAACATTGCTCGAAATCGTTGCAAATTCCGAACCTTCAGTAATTTCATAAGTAACAGTTCCTAAAATGCCATTTGATGGAATAGCCACAGCACTTAAGTTGGCGACTTCGCCTATGCCTATAGTATTAAGATCACTTACACAGGTAAGTCCAGTTACAACAGGTGTAGTATCAGTTGCTCCGGTAATAACAAAGTATGATTTACCATTATAATTAGCAGCAGCATAGCCTTCTAATGTGTATTTATGACCGTCTACAAATGTGACGTTGCTAGCATTAGATATAGCACCTTTTGTGTATGAACCAACAGAGAAAGTGATATCGGCTTTGTTAACTCCAACAACTGCATCAGCGATAGTAACGTGTTTTGCAAGATCACCATCTCCAAATGCGGCAAGTTCAGTTGCACCCCATGCAACAGCGGTATCGCTTGGAGCAGCAATAGTCTTAGTAGAATCAGCGATTGAACAATCGATTGAAGCATAACTATCGACGTTAATATAGTGTCCTCTAGATTCATTATTATATGAAGCCATTACTTTATAGTTGTTTCCAATTGTTTTAGTAGTAATTGTAGCGGCAGGTGGATATTTTGTATTACCTTTGTTACCTTGTTTAACGAAACCATAGTTTTCACCATCATAGAAGATAGCTCCATCCATTTGATTTCCTAAATCAGAAACAGCAATTAATTTGCCTTCAAATCCAACTTGAGTTTCATCTTCAGGATCTTCAGCAATAATGTCAGCAAATGAAGCGACTACTGATTTAAAATCAGCACCAAATACATATGATTTTCCCTTTTCGGTTGTTAATAAATATTTTCCTTCTTTGCTCTCATTAATAACAGTCTTTTCACCACCATCAATCTTGACATAGACTTGTTTCAATCTAAAGCCTTCATCTGCAGTAGCTTTAACTTCAACAACAGCTACAGGAAGATCGGTTCCGGCGGCAGGAGTGATTGTAACTTTACCATTAGTAATAGTATCAACTGATGTAGTTGCAGTAGCAACTGTTGATGTAACAGTAATTGCAACATCAGCACTCTTTACACCATTTGATGTAATCGAAATATTTGTTGTTCCAGCTTTTAAGGCTTTAAGCATACCAGTTTCACTAATGCTGGCAACAGTAGCATCACTGCTTGCCCATGTAACTGGGTTTCCAGCAGCTTCAGCAGGTAAAACTGCATAAGTCAATTGAGCAAATTCATTAATATCTAATGTAGTCTTATCTAAATCATTAATAGCAATTGATGTAACATCTACAACAACAACTTCAATACTATTAGCAATCATGTTGAAATAATTATTACCAGTATTATATCCAGTAAGAGAACCAGTTATTTTATAACTTGCTCCATCAGCACACTTATCCCAAATATCTAACATAGCATCTGTTGAGTGAGCAATGTTAAGTAAATTATTTGTTGAAGCAGCGCCCTCGATAACAAATAAATTTGTTTTATCATTTGTCTTAGCTTTAACAAACTTAACAGTTGCACTAATTGCAATTGGATCAACAAAATTATCAACTTTAGTGGCTGGTGACGCATAAGCTTTTACCTTTTTATAGTAAGCATCAAATTTAGCAGCTGTATATTCATCCATTGTTGGAGCAGTAATTGTTTCATCAATAATAACAGCTAAACATTCTTTAAATTCAATAACACCAAAATAGTTAGTAATTAAACCAGTAATTCCAATAACCTTACCAACAGTAGCTTGAGCATTTGTAATTGTTCCTTCGCCACCGAATGTACCGAAAACAAGAATAAAATCGGTTCCATCACTAATAACAATGTTTCCTTCCATTGAGTTACTAACAACAACACCTTTAACACTGTGTTTCTTTTCAGAAGTTGAACCACTTGCAGAAATTTCTGCTAAAGCGGCAGTCTTTAAAGCGCTAAATGTTTCATAAACAGTAGCAGCTTTAGCTAATGTAGTAATAGCGACTGTATCAGTTTTTCCACCACCAGCAACAGTAATTGTAGCTGTTCCGGCTTTGTTAACTTTAAGTTTTTTACCTAAAATACTGATAACTGAAGCATCACTTGTTGAAATGGTAATATCACCATTAGAAATAGCTGTACTAACATTTACTGCAGCATCATCTTTATCTGTGGCAGTAATAGAGACATCACGATCATCATCGCCAACTCTCCATTCAGCTTGTAAGTCAGTTTTGTTAGAAATAGCTAAAGTATTATAAACTAAATCCTCGACAGGTGTCTCGCTTGGTGAACACGAAGCAAGGCCTCCAACGCTGAGTGCGCTGAATACTAATAAACTACTAGCAATCAAAGCACCTTTAAATTTTCTTTTAGACATATAATTTCCTCCTTTTAAAATGAATTAAACTGTCTATATTAAACATTCTTAATAAAAATATAGAATGATTTAAATTATTGAACAAATACTCCGTTTTGAATATCACGAAGTAAATTGGTATATTTTCTGTTCTTTCTTATACCTAAAAATAACGACACGATCGCAAAACCAGTTGAAGCAACACCTAAAACTAACAAAATTAAGAAAACGTAGAATTCAGTACAGTCCGTAACTAAACTACCACCAGCATTTGCTTTAAAAGACATCATGAAGAACATGACAGCAATGACAAGTAGAATAATCCCTATAACTAAAAAGGACATACCACGATTCATTGTATTTCTACTTCTATGAATTTCGGCATGACCAGCCCTACTTAAAGCTTTAATTTCATCCTCATTTAAATCTTGTTTAATAAGTTTTCCGCAACGAGGGCAAACGAAAACATCAATGGTAGTGGGATTCTTTACTTGATCCTTTGCCTTCCCATTTTCGATTTGTTTTTCTTTTAAATCGTAACCACAATTTGAACAGTACATATTCTATCTCCTATTATATCAAAAATTTATATACCCATTAATTAATTTTAAATTAAGAATATATATTAAGTTTATTTGCTACAGCACTTTCGTAGCCGTATTCAAAATAATTGAAATACAAAACATCTTTGTAATACATTGTTTCGTATTCTTTGTAAGTCGAAAATTTTGCTAATCCGTTGAGGACTAATTCAAAATTCAATAATCTATATGTTGATAATGCCTTATTTGCATCAGTTGTATACCAAACATAACCTAATAAACGCTCATAATTCTCACGTAAAGCAAAATTTTTATTGGATTGAACAATAACTGAAGTTGCACTCTTTAATTTATCATCAGTAAATTTTTTAGCAGCATCTCCATAAGGTTCGGCTCCGCTTCCGTGATCAATTTCAGGAGTATCAATTAAAAGATATCTAACTTTTTGAGTTCCAGTTCCGACATTTGCTTCGCTTGGAAACTTAAAATAAGTAGTATCTCCATCAACATAACTAGAAATCGATACATTGACGTATCCACCGAATGGATTATCGCCATTACTATAAAGTTCACTACCATAAACACTAGAATCTAAACGTGGTCCAGAAAGCAATTCTTCTTGGCTTAATGGAGCGTTTAAGTTACCAATATATGTTTTTGTTAATGATTTTACTTTAGCAAAATTTAAGGCCTCATAAGTATGGGTTGAGACTTGTTTTTCGGCTAATCTTACCATTGAATGGTTGTTATTATAAGCGACATTAAGCCCCTTAAAACCAACACAATCAATTAATGCACCTTTGCTATCAAGTAATTCAATATAGTTTCTTCCATAAATTACATCATTATCTAAATTAATAACCGTGTTTACGCTATCAGGAGCGTAAACATCGGTATTAGTTTCAAAAATAACTAATTTATTTTTAGAAATAACTTCATCTTCAAATTTATAAGATACTTCAACAGATTTAGAATTATAAAAATTCATAGTAAAACCTTTTAAAGCAATCTCTGAAGCACTACTTGAACCAAGTTCTAATACACCATCTTCTAATGAAGAACCAACATAAAGTTCCGATATAAAAATATTATCTATACTAGAAACTTTAGTATCTTCAGTGTTGTCTCCTCCTCCATTATTGGAGCAAGAAGCCAACAAAAAGAAACTGGTTGTAAAAAGTAATATTAATTTATTTTTTATTCCGTTTCTTTTCATTTTTAGCTAATTAAAACAATGTCTGAAGAATCACGAACAACAAATTGAAGTTTGATGTCGCCTTTAGTTGTTTTTCTATAAGTAAGAATACCAGTTAATTCAAAAGTATGACCTTTATAACTTTCAAAAGTACTCCACTTTGTAAGTGAATCATTTGGATCTGGTTGATATAAGAATGGGATATAAACTGTAAAGCCATTGCTCTTACCATTTGAATTGGTATATAAAGTAATTTCTTTAGTTGAATCGCTCGAATCATATCCACCAGTTGCAGTAATTGTATCTGTGAGTTTGAATGGCGAGAATAAGTAATCAGCTGGAGTTCCACTAGCAAATCCACTTAAACTTGAAACGCCATCTTCAAAGACATGTAATTCATATTCTTCAGGAATCTCACTAGCTTTATATAAAACTTTCGCATCACGCTCATCAGTTGATGAAGCTTTAGGGAAATTATAAACACTAGTAATTTGGAATCCGAAGTTTTCGCTTTGAAGAGCTAAACCACATAATTGAATATAAGTATTTGGAATTGAATATTTACTTGGAATCGAACTCATTCCGCAGAAAACATTGATACCAGCGTAAGAAACTTCGCCAGTTGTTTCATCAGTGAATGATGATTGTAAATATAAAATATGATTAGTAAATCCAGCAACAGTTCCTCTAATTCTTACTTTCTTGTTGTTATAAGAATTCACATGAGTACTATCTTCAATGGTTTTAATGACTTCATTTCTAATATCAAGAAGTGAAGCATCTTGGTAATTGCCATAGTTATAATCTGGATCGTCTTCTCCACTAAATAAATTTAATTTTAAAGTTTTTGCTTGAGCTTCAGCAGCATAGAAAGTATCAGCAAAACTTGGAAATTTATCGACAGCTTTAACATAACTAAATCCTTCTTGAACAATCCATAAATTTAATAAATATAAATCGCCATAAGGAGCATCTTTAGTTGTGGTATTGATCCAAATCATGGATAAATATCTTGAACCAGTTGAATCAGTTTCAGGAGCAGTATAAGCATCAAGAGATGTTGAAGTAACAACAACTGTTCCATTTGCAGCGGCTTCTTCAAGCTTATCATGGGTAAATTGCTTAGCACCATTTCCATAAGGCTCAACTTGACCAGTAGATTCAGGAGTATCAACTCCATAATATCTCGATTTAATTAAAGTAGTTGTTCCACCTAATGGAGTAAAGTGAGTTGTATCGCCATCAATATAGCCTGAAGGTTTAACTGTAACTTGAGTAATTCCATCGGTATAGAAATCTCTAATATTTCCGCTAGCATCTTTATAATCGTGAGTTAAACGAACTTCTTTTGCAGTGTGAACATAGTCAATTTGATCACCTGTTTTATCACCATCATCAGTTGTAGTATTGCAACCAACTAATAAAGCACTAGAAAGAAGAATAGCGCCACTTAAACCAAATAATAATTTTAAATTTCTCATTTTTTACCTCGCTTAAGCCATCATTTTGATGGTATTACTATATGCAGTAGTAAAAGCATTGTCAGTTGTACTCTTACCTAATAAAACATTAGTTATAATTCCACCAACTTCACTTCTAGCAGTATCAGAACCACTAAAGACTGGATAATTAAAATATTTACCTGCAATATCATTAACAACAATATTGTAAACGTTGCTTAAATAGTCGCCACTAGCAACGAATTCTTTAAAATCAGAAAGTTCGTAACAAGATGATCTAACTGGAACATATCCGTTTGAACTTAAAGCAACATCTAAGTTATTTTGAGCACTCATAAAATATTTAACAAATTTAAAGCCATACTCTAAACTCTTACTATTTTGTTCAGCAGTTAATTTACCATTTTTAAGCATACAAGCGGAAACACCTTGAGAAACATATTCTTGATGTTCAACAGTAGCATCTTTATACATTGGGAATTTACAAACTCCAACATTAAAAGAGGCACCTGGATCAGAATATCCGCTACCACCAGTTGAACCAACAACGAATAAGGTGTCTCCGGCAGTAAAGTAATTGCTACCATATTCACTATCGTTTGTTCCTTTGGTTTTTAATAATTTGTTGTCGTACATAGTTTTGAACTCGTTAACCATTGCTTTTGCACTATCGTTATTGAAATCAGCGCTACCTACGCCATCTTTCATACTAATAAAATCAATTCCTCTTTGGAAAGATTGACCAATAAATAAGTTTGAATCACTATCGTAGAAAAGAGGAATTTGTTTTTCGCCTGTAAAATTATATTTAGCTCTATTGTCGTTAATATAATTTAAAACAGCCATAAAATCAGTCCAATTGATGGTGTTCATTTTAATATTAGTATTATTTTTTGTATTGTAATCAGATAATACAATGTCGACGACATCCTTATTATAAAGCATGATTTCAGTCGACTTCATAAGTGGTAATGAGTAAGTGCCTTCATAAACATATTGTTGGCCTTCTTCATAGAAAGAAGGGACGATATCACTCACTGCTCCACCAGTTTCATCGTAAGCATCAGTTACACCAAATCCGTAGGTTGTATTGTTAATATAATCATCAAGTGGAACAACAAAATCACCTTTTTTATCCTCGTCTTTTAAATAACGAGCGACGTGATCTGGGTAAGCGACCGCGATTGTTGGAGTAGTTCCAGCTGAGAATGACTTCTCAACTTTACTAACCATATCATCGTATCCACCTTGATATTCAAGTTCGATTTTTACATCGATTCCTTCTTTTTCTTTAACAATCTTTGTAAAGCTATTTGAAACTTTGGTTACAGCCGAAGCAACATCGTGACCAAAAGTGTGCCAAAAATGAACTGTAAGGGTATTTGAATCTGAGGAAGTTGAGCCGCAGCCAACAACCGATCCAAGTCCGATAATTATGGTTCCTAAAACAGGAACTAACGTTTTTTTCTTCATAAAACTCCTCCAAAAATCTATTTAAATTATTATCTCATTGCCTTAATTGAGGCATCATAAGCAGTCTTAAACCAAGTATCAATTTGGGTATCAGTAGCATTTGTTCCAGTGTACTTAGTAGCATTTCCAATAATGGTATCAACTTCATCTCTACAAGCATTGCTGCCTTTAAAAGCAGGAGATGTGTAATAGTCATCAGAAATTGATGGAATAAATGTATTAATACGAGCAGTTAACATTGATAATGATTTTAATGTTTTATCATCTGTCGAGTTAGCTTCTTTAAAATCAGCACTATTAGCAACACTAGCTCTAATTGGGTTATAGTTAGCTGTTAATGTCCAATCGGTATTCCATTTTGTATCTGTAAAGAATTTATAGAATAACCATGAAGCTAAAGTTCTGTCGGTATCAACGCCTTTTCCATCACTCTTTGGGTGAGATAAGAAAGACATTGAAGGTCCTTGAAGAATATTAGCTGATTTCTTAGCACCTGCTCCAGCATGTGGAATTTGGAAAACACCAATATCTAATGGGTTAGTATCAGAGAATTGAAATTTTGCTCCAGCAGTTGAACCGATTGAGAATAAGCAAGATCCATCAGTAAAGTAGGAGTTTGCTCTTTTTCCAGTTCCAGCTTGAGTTAAAACGTAACCTTTTTGAGCATATTGATTAACTTTCTTAACTAAACCTTTCATATCAGCATTGTTAAAATCACAGCTTCCTTCTCCGTTAACAATACTTGTGTAATCGTAGCCATATTGTTCAGCTAAAGTAATAAAGAAGTTAGCATCACTATCGTAACCTAAAACAGCATATTGACCAGCACCATTACTAGTATTAACTAATTCTGGGCGTTGAGTCATAAGAGCTGGGCAGAAAACATCAAAGAATTCTTCCCAAGTTAAACTATTTAAGTAAGTTTCGTTGATAGCATTTCCGCCATTAACACCGGTAAGAGTTAAACCATTGATTTTTCCCTTATCATAGAAAACAACTTCGGTTGATTTACAAAGTGGCATTGAGTAGGTTCCTTCAACAGTATATTGTTGACCTTCCTTAATGTAAGCACTGTAAATATCAGCTAAATCGGCTTCAGTCCAACCATATTCAGCGTTGCTCATGAAGTCATCAAGTTTGACAGCTTTTCCGTAATCGATAAAGTCAGCAACAGCATCTGGATAGACCATGGCCATATCTGGATAGTTATCAGTAGCAAATTTTGAAGTGATATCATTAGCAAGAGCACTATAAGTACCAGAATAAATACTTAATTCAACACTAATGTTTGGATAAGTTTTATTGAATTCTTCAATACAACGATTGACAGAAGCTTGGTTATCTTTACCCATTGTTGTTTGGAAAGAAATACTAGCTTTTAATTGAGTAAGATCAGTATTGTCACCACCATCATCTGGATCTTTAGTGCCTCCACAACTAGCAAGAAGACCTAACGCAAGGGGAATTAACCCTAAGACTAAGAATTTTGTATTTTTCATTTTGTTTCCTCCATTAAACATTAAATGATTATTAACCTTTTATACCAGCACGGCCTACGCCACGCATAATATATTTTCTAAAGAAGATAAATAATAAGAACAATGGGACGGTGACACAAACTGTCGCAGCCATTTGATATCCGTATGAGACATCGCCACTATCTGGATCGGTGAAGCTTGATCCTCTTAAACCGTTAGAGATTAATCTATATTCGGTCTTTTGAGTAACTAAGTTTGGCCAGACGTATGAGTTCCATGTACCCATGAATTTAAGAATAGTAATAGAAATTAAGGTAGGAGCAGCAAGTGGTACCA
>CAYQCJ010000035.1:0-10120 GCA_964416025.1 uncultured Staphylococcaceae bacterium
ATTAATGCATTACATGGAAGAACAACATGTTGATCATTTAAAAGATTTAGTTGGAATTGCTAATAAAAATATAGTTCCAGCCGAAAACTTAAATAGAGATTATATTGTTTATCCAAATATCGATTTAGATAAATGTGTAAAGTGCGGAAGATGTGTAATTTCTTGCTATGATGGAGCTCACCAAGCAATGGAATGGGATAAAGAAAAACGTACTCCACATTGTAACGAAGACAAGTGTGTTGGTTGCTTATTATGTTCACTTGTTTGTCCAGTTCATGCAATTAGCGAAGGCAAAATTGTTATTAAAAAAGGTAGAAAAACCAAGATCGAAGACATAAAAATATAACCTTTTAATTTAAAATTATCAAAAACTTCCTGCAATATTGCAGGAAGTTTTTATTATGGTTATAACCTAAAAAATTGTTCTAATCAATAATATGACGATTAATTAACGGACTTTTATTTCTTATAAAACAAATTAGCACTATGCTCATCACCATCATTAAAATTTGTTTCTTTATTTACTTTTTTAGAAATCTTAACTTTAATTCCCATCATACTCATTGAATCTTGATTTTTTGCACCATTAACAATCTGAGTAGTAACATCGAGCATATCTTCAAGAATATTAGGATTTCCTTCTTTTGGTAAGTGCGAAAGAATAACTTTATCAAACTTTCCTTTCACCAAAGGAATATAAGCTTCAAGATTCTTTTTATATTCACTAACACTTAATGAACCTGGTAAAAATAAGAAAGTAGATGGATTACAGGCATCTCCAGTCAATAAGATTCGATCTTCTTCAATCAAAAATGTTCTCATACCTTTTGTATGTCCATATAAAGGAATAGATCTAATAGTTAAATCTCCTAAATCAAAGACTTCGTGGTCTTTATAACTACTAAATTTCATGTGTTTATTATTTGAAAAATCTTTTCCAGTAAATTTTAAATTAAGTTTCATTAGTTTATTGAACGATTTAACGTACATTTTACAAACAAACTTTTTTCCTTGTAATCCAGATGATTTCCAATCTTTATCATCTAAATAGATAGTTTTATCTTTAAACCACCCTTCACCACCAAGATGATCAACGTGAGCATGAGTTAAACAAACATCATATGGTAGAGTAGTTAATGAATCAACAACTTCTCTAATGTTTCCAATACCACAACAAGTATCGATTAATAAGGCTCTTTTTGAACTGATTATTAAATAGGCATATTCATTAGAAATACCAACAATACGAAAAATATGTTCGTTCACTTTTTCAACTTTATAAAAATTATAATCCATAACTATTTCCTTCTTTTCTTTATTCTATCATTATTCAAAAAGAGTAAAAACACATTTAATTATCCAAAAATTTTTAATAATCCCACAAAAAATACCTTATATATTTTGCCTTATTAAGCAAAATTTTGAGGGAAATTTAGAAAAAATTATCATTAATGTTAAGAAACTAAAAAAAGAAGTATGATTGTCCATCAGGATTAACACAGTTTAAAACGCCTACATTTTTAACTTGGAGGCGTTTAACTTTGTTTTCTTTTAAATTAATAATTATGGTTTTGAAAAAGAACATCCATATTTCCGATACAAATTCGACCTTTATTTCTGTCTCCAACAGCTGATGAAGTTACGATAAATTTAATTCGATTAGTACCGTTTGGAAAATCTATTCGATATTGATTTGGATAAAGACGATTATTTGATAAAGTAATATCACTTAGAAGATTTAACTGGGGATAATAATTTATCCCATCGGCACTTGAATAAATCCAAGCGGTTGAATCATATTCATTGAGCATTTCAGCATTACTCCATTTTGTTAAATCAACACATATAGAATTAACCGGCGAACTAAATACATATTCCAAATAAGCTGTTCCCGCACCCAGCCTTCTTGGTGAAAGAACAATATATTCTTCTTCGATATATCCGGTTCTTAGACGCTCAGTATTCACAACAGCGCCACCATTTGAAATAATGGACTTACTTTTATTATAGAAAAAATACTGTTGTTCAAAATCATAATCTGTAATGTTAATTTTATTGATCAAACTGCGTAAGTCGAATTTTTCTTGATTGTCTCCACCAACATTCGTGTATACTAGTTTTTCATCTACGGAATCCACTTTAACGACATCGTATATTTCACCATTTGCAACGCAATGATAAATAAATTCGCCGATATCAGCCCATGCATCAGTACTATTTGATGAAAATTTAGTCCTCCATTCTTCTAATAAAATGGTACCGTTATTGTTATTATGCAAATCCATACTTTTATCTAAGCCTTCGGCTGTATTTGATTCATGAGCAGTAGTCAGTTTGAGAGCAAAATTTGCCCCAAATTCATATGTTAATAACGCACTCCAATAGGTATGACGAAACGCATCGCCATCATCTAAATATCGTGTATAATTTGGATAATAGACAACTGTTTGAGCTTCCGCACGTTCAGTCAAGTTATAAGCGGTCCCATATTGATGAGGCCAAAGATTGAGAACAATAGTCCAAAATTCATCATCCGTAAGACTTCCATAGCCTCCATAAGAATAGGCCTTATTAATAGACTGCCTTTCGTATAATTCAGCAATTATTTGCTCATCTGTAAAAGTTGGATTTTCATTTTCGATTATTTGATAATCAGATGTTAAATTCCAAGTTTCAGATGACCTTGTAATATTGCTTCTGGCAGGTTTTACTTCACATAAATACGCATTCATCTCCCCAACTCCAGATGCAACAGACGTTGTCGCTCCTGCCAAACAAGATGCTAGTAAAATTAAATCAACAAACATAATTTTTCCTCCTTTTTATATGTATTAATTCTATTAAGAAAGCAGAATACAATAAAAGGTGATAGCCCAATACCGATGTATGTAAAGACATCTATAAAATATTGGAAAAAGCTGATTTCTAGACAATATAAAACGAAGAAAATAAGCAAAACAACGAAATAAATAAGCGAAGCACAAATTAGAGTTGATTTTTTAAATTTAAAGATTCTTAAGAAGAATAATAAACAAAAGTAAGGAGATAAAACACTAAAAAAGAATGTAGTAATTCTTAAAACTAATATGGTACCAAATGGGGCGATTACTAGAGCCAAATAAAGAGAAGACAAATAAAATCCAATAGTCAAAACAAGAAAAGCGATTCCTGATAAAACCCAATAGCGCTTCTTCAATGGTTCCCTATCGTTAATATTTAATGAGTGCTCAGTTATAAAAAAACCGCAAACAATGAGAATACAAACAAAAAAGATAGCAAAAGAGACAAAGCCAAAAATATGGATATCACTTGATTTAACTAGTTCCAAAAGTAATGAGCAAACAAAACCTAATGAACTAAATATCCCGTAAAAGACTATTGTTTTTTTATTTTTAACCTTCCATTTACTCTTTACGAAGAAAAAAGTGTCATAAATAAACGTCATTAAATTGCCAATAATAGAAATTAACAATAAAAGACCAATTACCATTTGCCAATCAAAAGAAGAAGAAAAGCATTTATTGAATAATGAATAAGTAACATCTTGGTTTTTATCAATTGGGAAAAATGACAAAATAAGTAGTGAAATCATTACAATAGTTAAAAGTACTTTTCTAATCATTAATGACATATTCTTTTTCTTTTGCAAAAGTCCAATTAATTCACCATTGTTTGGTAAATCTTTCGTGTCGCCTAAAAGATCATTCAATGAAATTTCAAGTAAAGAGCAAATATCATCGATGATATACATACTTGGATATCCTTCTCCACATTCCCATCGGGAAATTGTTTTTTCACTTACCAATAGTTTTTTTGATAATTCAAGCTGAGTATATTTTTTCTCGAGTCTTTTTTCTTTAATTATAAGTCCAACTTCAATAGCACTTTTCATGAGATATCACTTTCCTTCCAAATAAAATATAAATGCAGGTCAATAAATAAGCACCCTATTTAAAATAGAGTTGCATTTTTATCGATCAATTCTTCTATATAAAAAATATTTAATAACGCACTTCGAACATCTTTTATATTATAACCATTTTATTGCGTCAGAGTTTGAATTTAACAAAAACTTTCCTTAAGTTGTCAAACAATAAATGTTTGATAAATGACAAAGCCAACGAAAATGTTTATGTAATTATAGTAAAATAAAAATTGTCTTCCTTGTAATTTAAAAATGGCAATATACAAATGAAATACACAAGAATAAATAAAGATAAAAGACTTAAAATCCAAGGTTATTTAGAACTTGGCTATAAAATTAAGGAAATTTCAAAAATGCTGAATTGTCATCTTTCGACAATTTATAGGGAATTGCAAAGACATGTTGAAATTATTAAAGGAACAAAAATGAAATGTAACTACAAAAAACAACATTTCATTTGTAATTTATGTTCTAAAAAAACCTACTGCAGACAAGAAACAAAATTTTATAATTACGAACAAGCTGACAATTTTTCTAACGAAATATCTCATTCAAGAAATCACACACATTTATCTAGAGATGATTTAGATATTATTGATCAAATTGTTTATGAAGGAGTAGCGTTAAATGGTCAGTCATTGCACCACATTTATGTTGGTTCAAAACTATTACAATCCATTTGTTCAGAACGAACAATAAGAAGAATAATTTATCGTGGAGAAGTCAAAACAAAGGCTCATATGTTGAGAAGATATGTCGTTTACAAACACGAATACATCAAACCAAAAGAAACTTATTCTAAAAAGGATGTAAGAGCCTATGTAAATAGAACTTATTCGGATTATCTCGATTTTGTCGAACATAACAAATCAAAAAACATTGTAGAGTACAATTCGGTTGTTGAAAAAAGCAATGATAAAAAAGCTATTTTAACTATTACTTTTAAAAAAAATACGGGTTCCAATTTGGCATCTTGATTGACAAAGGTGACCCAAGATCTGTTGATAGTTCATTACGTGGTTTAAAGAAGAAAATTGGGGATGAATTATTTTATAAAATTTTTGCAATAAACCTTGCAGATATCGGGACTGAATTCACTACATTTTATAATATCGAATACGATCGTAATGGACTTATTAAATGTAAATCTTTTTTTACTAGACCATATAAATCGAGCGATAAGGCTGAATGTGAAAGCGCGCATAGATTGGTTAGATATTGTTGTCCTAAAGGAATTTCTTTAAATGAAATGACCCAAGAGAAAATCGATGATATGTTTTCAAACATTAATTCGTATATTCGTGAATCCCGAAATAATAAGTGCCCATATGACTTAATAAAAAACAAATTTGGTAAAGGCTTTTTAGATTTAATAAATATCAAAAAAATTCCAAACAAAAAGGTTAAATTAATACCAATAATTTAACCTATAAAGAAACACAAGGAAGACCCCATAATAATCTCTAAAATTAATTTGCACTGGAATTGACAAATTCTATTGCAATAATCTTTTGTGTTACAAAAATTATGCAATAATTAGCTAAAAAAGTCAAACTTTGACAACCTTAACGCAAATAATCGAGCATATTTTTCGTTGTTAACGATTCTTACTATTTTTATGCAATGAATTTGTCACCTATCAATTAGAAAGTTTTAATAAAAAATTAGAAATTGATGTTGCAGAAAAAATCAAAGAAATTAATATGGTTATAATATGTTTCATTAATTATGCCTCCTTATTATTAGTAAATATGAAATTTAATCTTGTTTCCACACCATTACCGTCAAACCAAAAAATACTATTGGAAGAACAATCAAAAACAAAAGCTTCATTGATTGAAAAATCATCAGATTGATATTTAAGAGTCGCATTATATAAAGAATGGCTACCACCAACGTACTTAAAGGAGTGTGTGTCAATTCTTACATAAGAATTTAAATAATCTAAAAAAAAGTATAAATTAAAACTGTAGTATTTTTGATTATTAGAGTATGCAGAATCTTCTATTACATTTGCGGAATTAGCTAAAATATAAGTTTCTTCAGTTATTTCCTTTAAAATATATTGTGCTTTAGAAATTGAATAATTTACTGCACTATCATTTGATTCATAAGTTCCTTCAACTAAGTTATTTTTTTCTGTACAACCTGTAACTGTTAACATAATAAGAATCAATTGCCAAAAAGTCATCGTTTTTCTCATTTTTTAACCTCTTTTTTTCACGAAAAATCATCATCATTTCTTGACCTTTATTATACCATTAAATTGTATTTTTCTCGATATTTACCAGATACTGTCTAATGTATTACCGTAAAATACCAACTCCGAAGAAGGTGTTTTGCTAGGCGATGCACAAGAAATAAATTCTCTTAAAAACACCTTAAGTTTTTTTCCGTCAATTTGCCCATGAACCTAAAACATATAAAAACCATTTAACGAGTACACCCCCATTAATTAAGCATTAGTACATAGCGGTAAATTGGAATTTTCTTGTCAGTTGCTAGAAGTTGGATCAAAAGCAAATAGTCCGGATATCTCTATGATGCTCGGCCCATATATTGTGCTGTCATTTGGATCGACGTATACCCACTTCTCCGTAAACCAAATATCATAAAACCCGGAATCATTAATGTTTATATATTCGTATTGGTCGTTTAATATGATGTTATCATCGCCAAGTAAGTAGTCACTAAATGATTTTTTCGTCACACATCCATCATCAACATGAACGCTGCAAACGCTGGCTTTATGGAATACGTATGACTTGAGCTCGCCATTAAGCACAATCTTGCCAGGGTAAGTTTCCGGCGTTATGAGTTCACCGGTATATTTGATTTCGAGACAATCCCCGGCGATGGTTTTGGGAGGAACCTCAACGTCTTCGAATCCCTTTCCCAAAGAGGAACTGTCAAACATCAGGCTTGCGACTGGAACGTCACCACTTGCTGACGAGATTGTCGAATGGCCATATACGTAGTTAGCCGAAAGGTACATCGTTTTTTGTCCGTAGTTTGAGCATGATGCCATCCCAAAAATCGACATCAGCAGGATTGTGGTAATAATTATTCTCTTGCTTTTCATATTGCTAGTCTCCTTTATAAATTACTGTTTGTCGGTCACTTTCCAGTAACCGTCTTTTTTCGAGCCTATTCTTTCTAAACGGCCTAAATCTTTCAATTCTTTAATAACTTGATTCACTCGAGCAATTTTAATTCCGCAGACACTAACGAGTTCATTAGTCAAAATGGTTGGCCTATTGCCTATTGCCATTAAAACCTTCTTCTGAGAGGAAGACAAACCATCATAAGAGGTGGCTGCTTTTTGCAGTTCAAAAGAAAATCTTAAAGTAACAATTATATGGTTATTTGTAATATCAAAGGCCTCTTTTCCATATTTTTTGACAATTGTTGGCACGCCATGGCCAGTTTGTTCCACTATTCCAAGTTGCCCCATGATTTTTTGAAGTTGCCTATTGAGCGGATGGCTGATCCCTTGAAAAAAGTCATCAAGGCTAAAATCAAGAGGAAGTCCACCGGAAGAGATTATCTCAATCCTATCTTGATATACATATACAGCCGGAGGAACCAAAGTAGACCGTTTGTTATGCAAACAAGCATTGGTCCAGGCTTCTCTAAAACACTTTAAATCGAATAAAGATACCTCTTTCCTTTGAAGAGAGCCATCGACCAACACCCTGGTTTCATTTAGCGATTCCACATAATCAATAACTTGCTGCATGGCAATGAGCAAGCATTTATATCCATATTCATTTCGATAGGCCATTTCGGTCTTATCTTTTCCAGAAAAGCCAATCACCTTTATGGAGACGTCATTAGAATCGGATAAAACGTATGATAACTCATTGTATTTGCCATCAGAATTAAATAGTCCATTGTTTTTTTCAAATGTCTTTTCGTTGACGCTTAGCCCATGAATGATAAAAAGTTGCTTTAGCTGCGAAAACGAAGGAGTCTGATTAAGTGATTCTAAAGAAGTAATTGTCTCAGGAGAACTAACAAAAACAAGTTCTCTTAATTGCTCAGGATCTATTTTTTTGTTTTCGGACCCAGACCTAATCAAGTAAAGCCCATTGCCACAATATGGTTTGGAATTGCCGGTTACTTTAACAGAGATGATTGACGAGGAACCGCAATCGACTATTTGAATATTTGGGATGACAGTCGGCTTTATTCCAAAAGCAATCGCAGTGGAAATATCTTTAAGAGTTTTATTGCCTATTGATTGACCAATTGCGTTGCCCTTATCATCCACCCCAAACAAAACTTCACCTTTCCCGCTTTTGTTTAACATCGCCGCAAGGGATTCGATGGCTCTATTCATTTGGGAAGTTGACGATTTAAATTCGAGCAACTCTGTTTCTATTCCAAAGTTTTTCATATTGTATTTCCTCTTATCTATACTTATTCTACACTTTAATCTACAATACGACAAGTATCTTTATCTATATTTATTCTATACTTTATTCTAATAAAATTAAAATAAAAAGTTATCGAAGTTTTGCTTTTTTTGAATCGCTTAAACGCCTCAATTTGTTACTTCTCTACATAGGCGTGTTGTGACGCATTTGAGGTAAATTAAATCAAGACGGCTTTCATCAACTTTCTGGAAACCACCAAAAATAGCCAAAACCAACAAAAAAACTGATATTTGCGTATCAATCTTTTACGTTAACAACGAAACCGCACGACATATTTAATACAAAGTACACCCCCTAGCAAATAAGCCGTTTAACGAGTGGTCCTGATTTTCTCTTAAAAAGCCATAAAAAGATCAAGGTTTATGCAGCATATTTTCCCTGATTATTGAAAATCGCCGAGTTATCGCGTCTTTTTACACAAAAAAAGTGATACCCGCTTGTATCATTTTCATCGTTCTAATATGGCTTACTTCGAATTAAGATTAAATGCTTATCCTTATAAAAGTTCCCAATGTTATAACTTTGGTATAAATCAAATCTCAATTAAGGGTTGGAATTACGAATAAGTTTTATTGCTTAATGAAAAAAATGATTGTTTATTCTATATGAAAAGACAATCATTTTTTTATTTAAGAGGGAAGGAAAGAGTTACTGGATATCAATTTTATCTTTCAAGGCCACGATCTTTTCTTCTAGACCCTTGAGAAATTCTTTTGGTGTTTGCGGAAGAAAAATGAAATGAATTTTATATCTTGTGCCAGTAAAACGAATAACTTTATATAATTGAACAATCTTGTTTTTTAGATTAGTTATTGTGTCTATTAAAAGGGTGTTATCAGAAAGGAGCTCTTCGTTCACGCATTTTTCAACAAAACTATATAATTGCATTAAAATGGCGCAGTAATTATTAAAGGTATCATAATTGATTACATTATCGTAAAAAGAAACTTCGTTATACTTTTTATTGATTAAAATAATGATTCTACCGATCAGTTCATCTTTACTTCGTCGATCATTTAAAGAATTAAAATACTCATCAAAGTGAAGAATAAACCTGTTGTACTCATTAATAGTTTTATTACTTGTTAATGAATAATTAGATAATGAAAACATGAAAACGTTCGAACTATCATTAAAACAATCAGTATTGAATTGAAAACATTTAGCAAATTCAGTCAAGAATAAATTGTACTCATTATGATTAAAGTAGTCATGAGCTTTATCTAATAATTGTCCGTATTCTTTTTGATCCATATATAGATCTCCTATAATTATATTTATTCGTAGACTAGTGATTACTTCTAATTTAATAGAAAGCATTAAAATCTATACATTTTACTTTATCATGTATAGTATAATACTGTAAATTCAAAAATACTATATTCGCATTTCTTTGTTAGTCTTTAAATGATGCAAGACTTTTAAACTTCTCTTTATTATTAACTACAAATCAGCTGCTCGCGCTAGTTTAAAAGTGTGCCACATTTCTGCAAGCGCTTGTTGAAAAGTAGGCCGCTCAATAGGTATCCTCTTTTAAAAGGAGGATCCAGAAAGGCGTTAATCCTTTTGACAAAGCAGCAATTATTAGACTGCACGAAGAAGGGTGTTCCAATCGACGAATAGCTAGAGAACTCAATCTATCAAGAACAACGATAGATAAGTACATTAAGCAATATAAAATCGACAAGGAAGACCTACCATTGAAGTGGTAAGTATAAAGTAGACACCTAGGTATTAAGTCTATGTTGTTGTAGAC
>CAYQCJ010000036.1:0-9814 GCA_964416025.1 uncultured Staphylococcaceae bacterium
ATGAAAGCAAGGGCGTAATAGATTGCGTTTCGGATGAAGAAATTATTGAAGCTTGTAAAGAAGCTCACATTTACCACTACATCCAAACATTACCTGGACAATTAGAGTTTATGTTAAATGAAGATGGTAACAACATTTCTCAAGGTCAAAGACAATTAATTACTATTGCTCGTGCTATTATTTCTAAACCAAAAATCATGATTCTTGATGAAGCAACAAGCTCTGTTGATACAAGAACTGAGTTAAAGATTCAAGACGCTCTCGATAAGATTATGAAGAATAGAACTAGTTTCGTTATTGCTCATAGACTTTCAACAATTAAGAATTCTAAGATGATTATTGTTATGAAAAAAGGTCACATTGTTGAGACCGGAAATCACAAAGATTTATTAGCTAAAAACGGATTCTACGCTGAATTATATAATGCTCAATTTAGTGGTATTAACCCAATGGCTAAAAAAGATGGAGACGTTGTCGATAGTTAATTTGTAGTTTCTAAATTATAAGAAAACCCCTGTAAATAATGGGTATTTACAGGGGTTTTTAATTTTTAATCAACTGAACCTTCGTTATTTTCTTGAAGATATTTAGTTAAAGATTTATAAGAATCTTCTAATTCTGGATAGATGTGAGTATAAACATTTTTGAATAAATAATCATACTTCTTAACGGCTTCTTCGTTAGGTGTAAATACCTTAGTGTATTTAACCATTTGTTTCTTTCCGTCTTCGAGAGTCTTAAATTCTTTTAAGGCATAGAATTGTGAGATTGCACAACCAAGTGAGGAAGTTTCATAGGTTGATGGTTTTACAACTTTAATGTCGAAGATATCAGCAGTAATTTGACAAATTGCATCGCTCTTTGATCCGCCACCACTAATTGTGATGTATTGAATCTTTTTATGAGTTTTCTTTTTAATTAAATCTAATCCTTCTCTTAAAGCGTAAGCAATACCTTCGATAATGGCTCTATAAATATGGAATTTAGTATGAACATCATAGAAACCAATAACAGCGCCTTTAGCTAATGGACGACTTAATCCTGGACCCCAATAAGGTTGAACGATTAATCCATTGCTTCCTGGAGGTATTTCGCTTAATTTTTTATTCATGATTTCTTCAGGAACAGTCTTTTCAATGATAGCTTCTGTTTTTTCGTTTTCACCAAATTCTTTCATAAACCATGAAAGCATCCAATATCCTCTATATACTTGAACTTCGCTGGTATACCATCCTGGATAAGCACAAACATAAGCAGGTAAAAACTTCTCAGATTCGATATATTTTTTAGAAGTAACTGCTACTGAACTAGCAGTTCCGTAACTAATATGAGCGATTGTTTCATTAATTGCACCACTTCCTAAAGCTTCGCAACTCTTATCGTTTCCCGTGCAAATCATTTTTAAACCAACTGGTAAACCGGTTTCCATATGAGCTACATTAGTAATCTCACCAGTTACAGTTCCGGTTGGGAATATTTCTGGCATATAACTAAGTGGTATTCCAAAAATAACTGCCTTTAAAGCTTTTTGTGATTTATACCACTTTCCTTTAGCAAAATTAATTGGGAAATGTCCAACCATATTTGAGGCTGAATCACCTAAAACCCCTGTCAATCGATAGTTAAAATAAGAACTCATTGGGGTGTAGTGTCTTATTTTCTTCCAATTTTCTGGTTCGCTTTCTTTAAGCCAAAGGGCTGGGGTTCTTTTACGGTTAAGAATAATTGTTTCCTTCATTCCGATTACCCAGAATAAGAAAGAATCGAAAGCTGGAATTTTCTCTTTTAATTTAGCTTGTCTTTGATCTAACCAAATAATGGATGGTCTAACAACCCCATAATTTTCATCAAGAAAGGTTGCTGAATCTCTAAAACATGTGATAGAAAAAGATTGAACTTTTTTGAGTAATTCTGGATTCTTTTCACATAATCTTTTGCTCGCCATACACATATATTCATAGTACTTTTGAGGGTATTGCTCGCAATATCCAGGTTTTGGTGAAAAATATGGCTCAAGGTATGGTTCTTTTTCAAAAGCCAAAAATTTTCCACTATTATTAATGATTGCTACACGCACTGATTGAGTACCAAAATCAATGGTGAGTACTGTTTTTTCTTCCATATGGTTATTATAGATAAATCGCTTATATTTTTAAACAATATGTTCATATTTGCTAAATCTTGGAGCAAATTTTAACTTAGTGATTTTATTAAAATTTAATGCCTTTTATTTTGTTAAAATTTGCTGATTTTTGTCGTTTTCAAAAATTATTTAATCAGTTTATGTTGTTTGGCTATTTATTTATATAGATATATTAGATTATATGTATCATTTTATTTATATTAAGTCTTTTTTTTGTTATAATTTTAAACGCAGTTGTTATAGACAACTAATTGTCCATTAGGAGGAAAAGTAAATGGCAAATAAGAAATATGTTTACCTTTTCAAAGATGCTCACGGTTTAGGAAAAGAGCTTCTTGGAGGTAAGGGTGCTGGACTTGCTGAAATGACCTATATTGGCGTTCCAATTCCACAAGGTTTTACAATCACAACCGAAGCCTGCACTCTTTATTACGAAAGTGGAAAGAAATTACCTGATTCATTAATCGAAGCTATCGATCATGCAGTCACAGAAGTTGAAAAAGAAACTGGTAAATCATTTGGTGGAGCTGATAAAGCAAAAGATCCACTCCTTGTCTCAGTCCGTAGTGGTGCTAGACAATCTATGCCAGGTATGATGGATACAATTTTAAACTTAGGTTTAAATGATGAATCCGTCGAAACATTAGCAAAATCTGCTAATAACGAAAGATTCGCTTACGATTCATATCGTAGATTTATCTTAATGTTTACAAATATCGCTAAAGGACATCCAAGAACCGAAATGGATGCCATGTTAGAGAAAATTAAACAAGATAACGGATATAAACTTGATACTGAAGTTACAACCGAACAATTAAAAGTTCTTGTTGGCGAGTATAAAGCTTATTACAAGAAGACCTTCGGAGAAGACTTCCCAAGCAATCCATACGATCAATTACATGATGCAATTTCTGCAGTCTTTAGATCATGGGATAACCCAAGAGCTAACGTCTATAGAAAAATGAACTCTATTCCTTATGAATGGGGTACAGCTGTTAACGTTCAATCAATGGTTTTCGGAAACTTAAACGAAAATTCTGGTACTGGTGTTGCTTTCTCAAGAGATCCATCAACCGGTGCTAAAAATATCTATGCTGAATATCTTCCACAAGCTCAAGGTGAAGATGTTGTCGCAGGTATTAGAACTCCATTCCATATTGATGAATTAAAGAAGAGAATGCCAGAAGTTTATGAGCAATTTGCTTCAACCATCAAGAAAATGGAAGCTCACTATAAAGATATGCAAGATATGGAGTACACCGTTGAAAACGGAAAACTTTATTTCTTACAAACAAGAAACGGAAAGAGAACTGCCGCTGCTGCTCTTCAAATCGCTCTTGATTTATTACATGAAGGTGTCATCACTGAAGACGAAGCTGTCTTAAGAGTTGAACCACAATTACTTGATAGTTTACTTCACCCAACATTCGATACAAAAGAATTAAATAAACATACTCCATTAGGTGTTGGTAACCCAGCTTCTCCAGGTGCCGGTGTCGGTCACTTAAGCTTCAATGCTAAAGATGCTGAAGAAAGACATGCTAAAGGTGAAAAAGTTGTTCTTGTTAGAGCTGAAACTTCACCAGAAGATATCGAAGGTATGGTCGCTGCTGAAGGTATTCTTACTATGAGAGGTGGTATGACATCACACGCTGCTGTCGTCGCTCGTGGTATGGGTAAATGCTGTATTACTGGTTGTAGCGCTGCCGTTATCGATGAAGAAAACGAAACATGCACAATCAACGGTAAGGTTTATACAAAGAATGATACATTCTCTCTTAACGGTTCAACCGGATCAGTTTATGAAGGTTCTATGGCTTTAGTTCCTGCTGATACAAAAGCTGGAAACTTCGGAACTATGATGGAATTAGCTGATAAATATAAGAGATTAGACATCAGAACAAACGCTGATACTCCAAAAGATGCAAGACAAGCTGCTGAATTTGGTGCTGATGGAATCGGACTTTGCAGAACTGAACATATGTTCTTCAACAAAGACAGAATTTTCCACATGAGAGAAATGATTCTTGCTGATACAGTCGCTGAAAGAGAAAAAGCATTAGCCAAACTCCTTCCATATCAAGAAGATGATTTCTACGGATTATTTATGGCAATGAAAGATTGCAAGAATATTAACGTCAACGTTAGATTACTTGATCCACCACTTCACGAATTCTTACCAACAGAAGAAGATAAGATTGAAGAATTAGCAAGATCACTTAATAAATCAGTCGCTAGTATTAAAGAAAGAATTGCTTACTTACACGAATTCAACCCAATGATGGGCCATAGAGGTTGTAGACTTGACGTTACTTATCCAGAAATTGGAAGAATGCAAGCTAGAGCCATTATGCAAGCTGCTATTAGAGCAAGCAAAGATTCTGGTAAAGAAATTGAACCAGAAATCATGATTCCTCTTACACTTGATGTTAAAGAATTTAAGTTCGTTAAGAACATTATCTGCGAAGAAGCTGATAAGGTCTTAAAAGAACACAACTCCAAGATGATTTATCATGTTGGTACAATGATTGAAATCCCAAGAGCCGCTTTACTTGCTGGTGAAATCGCTAAAGAAGCTGAATTCTTCAGTTTCGGTACAAACGATTTAACCCAAATGACCTTCGGATTCTCTCGTGATGACTCAACAAAATTCTTAGGTTCATACTATGACAACAAGATTTTTGAAGAAGATCCATTCCAACACGTTGATCAAAAGGGTGTCGGCCAACTTATTAAAATGGCTGTCAAGAACGGAAAAGAAGCTAACCCAACATTACTTTGTGGTGTCTGTGGTGAACATGGTGGCGATCCAGAATCAATTCATTTCTTCAACGCTGTCGGTCTTAACTATGTAAGCTGTTCTCCATTCAGAGTCCCAATTGCTAGACTCGCTGCTGCTCAAGCTGAAATTCTCCGCAAGAGAAGCGAAAAGAAAAGCAAATAGTTTCAAAACTATAAAGACTTTCTAGAATAATAAAAGGCACTCGTAAGAGTGTCTTTTTTATGTTCTAAATTAGATAGAAATTAGCAAAATCCTTTGCTAATCCCCCTTCTTTTTTATTATTTAACTATTTTAGGTGAGAAATAAAGATCGTTATTTTCAGTAATATGACCGGCCATTGTGCCGTTTAAATAAATGTCTCCACCTTCACTAATATATCCGGCCTCATATTTTCCTTCGAGCATTATTTTTCCATCATCAGTAATGGTTGCAAAAGCTCTTCTGTTAATGAAGATTGTTCCTTCTTTTGAGATATAACCAACTACTTCGTCACCAATATAAACGTCGTGTTCTAATATATCTAAAAATAACATATCATTCTCCTTTTAATGTTTTAATATTTTAGTTAGTTTAGTTTGAAAACCAATTTTTGTATAAGATTCTTCAAGTTTTTTCATCAATCTAAGATCGTTTGATAATCCAAAGACGCAGCTACCAGCTCCAGTCATTAAAACACATTTAATTCCATCAGCTCTCATCATATCTTTGATTGATTGAACATCGGAAAGCATATTAATTGCTGGTTTTTCTAATGCATTAAAGACTTTTTCACCTAAAATCTCAAAATCTCCAGAATTATAAGCTTTTATAATTTCTTGCATATCAGCATGTTCGTCATAACCCATCTCATCAGCTTTTTCAAAAACCAATTGAGTAGATAAACCTTGTTTAGGCTTAACTAACAAAACAAAAGGATATTTTGTAATATTAATTTCTTCGAGTTTTTGACCTTTGCGCTCAACTAAAAGTGGTTTATTAAATAAGGCCCAAGGGACATCTGATCCAACCGATACAGCTAAATCGATTAATTCTTCTCTAGATGGATGTAATTTCAATAATTTAACAATTCCACGTAAAACAGCACCAGCATCAGCACTTCCGCCGCCTAAACCGGCTTGGATAAAGATATTTTTATGAATGTTAACGATAAATCTTTCTTTAAAATCAAAATGTTCTCTAGCCGCCTCAATCATCTTGTGGCATAAATTATATTTTGAAACTGATAAAGAAAAATCATCACATGTTACATAGTCGTCATTAACGCTTTTTGGTAACATATGAATTTCAACTGAATCATGCAATTCTAATGGAAGCATAATACTTGAGAGATCGTGATATCCATCATCTCTCTTATTAAGAACATCTAGCGACAAATTAATTTTCGCGTACGCGCTTTCAATAATAATCATAATCTAAATTATAATTTCAAAATTCCATTATTCAATAAATTGTTTGTTAAATTAACAAAATCTTCTTGAGTAAGGTTTTCTGCCCTTTCATTTTCCTTAATTTTTGAGTCTAAAATAATTTGTTTTGTCTTATCTTTATTTTTAATTAAAGAGTTCAAATTATTAGAGACAGTTTTTCTTCTGTTATTAAATAAAATCTTTGCAACTTTATATAAAACCCTTGCGAATCCCAGCTCTTTTCCTTGTTTCATAGTAATTTTAAAGACTAACGAATCAACATTTGGCATAGGGAAAAAGTTTGTTTTATTAACTAAAAAGCATTGCTTAACATCATATAAATAAGCTAAAAATACATTAAAAGCGTTGTAATCTTTTCCGGTTTTAGCAACTAGTCTTTGATAGCATTCTTTTTGCACCATAAAGACACCAATTTGAAGATTTGGGAAACGTGTAGTTAGATATTCAAGGATGTCTGTAGTCATGTAATATGGTAAATTTCCAACAATCTTATTGAAGTCGTAATCTTTAAATTTAACGATGTTTTTGTTTTCGAGAACTAAATTTGTTCCGTTATAAGCATTTTCTAAAAACTTAACGAATTTTTCATCGTATTCTACAGCAACATATTTGTCTGATTTATTAATCATTTCACCAGTTAAGGCCCCTAAACCAGGTCCAACCTCTAAAACCTTATCTTCTTGTTTAATATCCAGTAAATTTACGATATTTTCACAAATATATTGGGAAATTAAGAAGTTTTGACCCAATTCTTTTTTGGCGTGACTATTTACTAATTTAAAATAGTCTTTTATTTCATCAGTTGTTAACATTTTTCATGGCCTCCTTAATTTCATTTTTACTTATATTTAATAAATTAATTCTTTTTAACATGGTATTCCCATTACAATACCCAATTCCGAGCTTTTCACACACTTTTTTACGAATGATTAACGAATTTTCTTTACCAATTAATCCTAATTCAAACAAATCGTCAGTCTTTAATGTCCCCATTTCTTTTTGAGAATAGAATTTACAATCTTTTATGGCATTTAGAACCTCAGTTTTGGTAGATTCAGCCACTCCAACTTTATGATTTTTAATCGAGACTTCTTTTCTAACAAATGCATTATAACATTCTGGTATTTTTTCATTAATTTTAGCTCTAATTTGCATTCCTGGAAAATCAGGATCAGTAAGAATTATTACCTGTTGTTTTTCTTTAGCTTTTTTAATGAATTCAATGTCTTTATTATTAATTGCCGACCCATTTACTTTATAAAATTCACAATCTAAAAATGATGATAAAAAATCGATATCAGATTGGCCTTCTACAACTATTAATGCATTAACTTTATTTTTCATTTATTTTCACGTGTAAAATATTTAACGAATTATTAAAAGTAATATTTTCTAATTCATTTTCATCAAAAGAATAGGTATTTGCAGCGAATTTTACTGTATTTACGATATATTTTGGTAAGTTAATTCTTCCTCTAAATGGCTCAGGTGATAAATATGGAGCGTCTGTTTCAAAGACTACATTCTCTAATCCGATTGCTTCAAAAACTTCCTTAGTTTTTTTACTGTTTTTAAAAGTTAAAACTCCACCAAAAGCTATTTTAAAACCTAATTTAACGAACTCTTTAGCAAGTTCAACTGATCCAGAATAACAATGCATAATTCCGGCTTGTTTTACTGGGTATTTTTTTAACATTTCCAAGACATCGCTCAATGAATCACGAGCATGAATAGAAATAGGTAAATTAAGCTCATTTGCTAACTCAATTTGCTTAAGAAACATCTCTTTTTGGACTCTTTTTGTATCTTCATCTTTTTCCCAATAATAATCGAGGCCAATTTCACCAATTGCTTTTACTTTTTTAGATGAAAGAGCAATGTTTTTGATCTCTTTAATAGTATTTTCGTTATATTGTTTATGTTCAGTAGGAATAATTCCAACAGCAGCATAAACACAATCGTATTTTTCTGCAATTTGAACTGCTTTTTTACTACTTTCAACATCGTAACCAACACATAAAAATAAAGAAACTCCATCTTTATTGGCTTCTTTTATTTCTTGGTCTAAATTTTCGTATAATTTTTCATCATTAAGATGAATGTGGGTATCAAAAATCATCCTATTTACCAACACAAAATCTTGAGAATATCTCTTTTGCGACATCGAAGTCACAATCTTCACCAGTTATAGCTAAAATATCTAAATAAATACTCTTTATATCGCAAGATATTAAATCAATTGGAGTATTATCGATTGTTTCTAATATATGGTTAATTTTTCCTAAAACACTTTGTAATAAACCAAGTTCTCTAACATTATTAATCGATGGATTATCATAATTGCTTTGATTTAATTCAAGTTTTTCTATAATTTTATCTTTTAATACATCAACATTCTTAGTTATAGCGCTTAAATATAATTTAGAAGGATCTTTTTTAGATACAAGGTCTTCCTTATTATATACAATAATATTTAACTTATTTTTAACAAGGTTCATTATCTTTTCGTCTTCTTCATCAAAAGAATCAGCACTAAAGACAGCGATAACTAAATCTGCTTTATTTAATTCTTGTTTCGATTTATCGATTCCAATAGATTCAATCTTATCTTCGCTCTCTCTAATACCAGCAGTATCAAAAAGATTGACGGAAATTCCGTTAAGAATGATTTTACCTTCAACAATATCTCTAGTTGTACCTTTTATATCGGTAACAATAGCTTTATCTTCATTTAATAGTGCATTAAGAATTGATGATTTGCCAACGTTAGGTTTTCCAACAATTGCGACGTTAATTCCGTCTTTAATTATTCTTCCTTTATTACCGTTTTTTATCAAATTCCCTATGTAATCCCTATTCTTTTTGCAAACTTCAGTAATTTTTTCTATGTTAGCTTGCTCAATATCTTGATACTCTGGATAATCAATATTTACTTCAATATTAGAATATAAAGCACCAAAATCTTCCTTAATAGGTTTAATTAATTCAGATGTTTTTCCTTTTAAAGACATCATTGAAAGTTTCTTGCTTTCTTCACTTTCAGCATTGATTAAATCATTGACGGATTCAGCTTGAATTAAATCCATTTTGCCATGTAAATAAGCTCTTGAAGTATATTCGCCATGTGTAGCTAAAGTGGCGCCACATTTAATAGTGGTTTGAATGATTCTATTAAATATTAAAGCTGATCCGTGGCACATAATCTCAACACTATCTTCTCCAGTGTAAGAATGTGGACCAATATATGCTAAAAGCACGACATCATCAACAATTTCGTCACCATCCATGATATAACCGTGCATGATTTTGTTGTGATCAATAGTGCTGACTTTCTTTGAAAAGAATTTATCAGCAACAAAAAAACAATCATCTCCGCTTAAACGGATAATAGCTAACGCACTCTTTAATGGAGGAGTCGCTAAAGCGACGATTGTTTTAAACATACTATAATTATAGCAAGAA
>CAYQCJ010000037.1:0-9727 GCA_964416025.1 uncultured Staphylococcaceae bacterium
TATTGATGATGCAACTAGAGATGACGATATTAAAGATATCGACACTCTTTTTAGTACATTAAGTGAATTCAATGTTCCAACTTTTTATACTACTGGAAATCATGAACGGAATGCTTTTGATGGCATGCTTGAAAAAGAATTAGCTTTAGTTAAAAAATATAATTTTACTTATTTAGATTATTTAGGTGGTGAAGTGCCAGTGGATGAAAATAATAATCCTGATTATTACGCTACAATCGATGGAGCATCTTACCCAGGAAATTATTATATTTATGGCAATACTTTAATTATGGGAGCGAAAGATCCTTATGTCGGAGATAATGGTACTAAAATTTATAATACAAAAGGTGATGAAGTAAATGCCAGATTAACTGGTGCTTATGAAGCTGCTAAAAAAGATGAAAATTTTAAGAATGTTAAATATAAAATGTTAATTACTCATAGCCCAAATTATTACGATGTTGCCTATGAAAAATATGGTTTTGATTTAATAGTTTGTGGACACACTCATGGTGGCCAAGTTAATCCATTTAATTTTAATTTTGGAATGTTTTCTCATGGTTATGATGAGTATAGAAAAATGTATATTACTGAAGGATTAGGAACCAATAGCACTTTCCCTTTTAGAATAGGTACACAAAACGAATTATCTTGTTTAACTATTAAATCTTAACGCCTTTATCTTCGATTTGGCTTTGGAAAATATCAATTTGGCTATCTAAGTTCAACTCTTTGAATTGATTCATGTAGAGTTCGAAATAGTAGCCTTTTTTATTCATTAATTCAAGGTGAGTGCCATCTTCGATGACAACTCCGTCTTTCATAACTAAAATTCTATCCGCATCAACAATCGTGGACAATCTATGAGCAATAATAATTGAAGTTCTACCTTTAAGAGCTTTATTAATTGCGGTTTGAACAGTGGCTTCAGTTTCGGTATCAATAGAACTTGTAGCTTCATCAAGAATCAATAATTTTGGATCTCTAACGATAGCACGAGCAAAAGCGATAAGTTGTTTTTGGCCTTGACTCAATTCGTTTCCGCCATCCTCTAAATAGGTATCGTATCCATCTTTTAAAGTAAGAATAAAACTATCAATATCAACAATTTTACATGCTTTTATAATCTCTTCATCTGTAGCATCAAGTTTTCCATAACGGACATTATCTTTAACAGTTCCTTTAAAAATAAAGGGGGTTTGCTGGACATATCCAATATTACTTCTTAACCAACCAACAGATCTTTCCTTATAATTAACGCCATCAATAAGAATTTCTCCTTTAGTAGGCTCATAGAATCTACAAAGTAAATTGACAGTAGTGGATTTACCACTTCCAGTTTCACCAACAATCGCGCAACTTGTTCCGGCTTTAATTTTTATATTCATATCATGAAGAACTTCAGTGTTATCAATATATGAAAAAGAAACATGATCAAATTGAATCTCACCAATCATCGCTGGGAAGCATTCTTTTTTATTGTGGAATAAATCACCATACTTCTCAATAACTTCGTTAGAATCGACTAGTTGAGGCTTGGTTTCAATTAATCCAACTATCTTTTCAGCACTTGCTTGTGATTCCATAATATCACTGATAATTTCGGCAAATTCTTGAATAGGATTAAAGATTTGCCCAACAAATGTGATAAATAAAACAATCATAGCTGCGCTTGTTAAATCGCCTGATGAAATATTGATTGCATTAGTTAAGAATAAAATAATTAAAATAGCAGTGGTCAAACTACTTAATAAGTTAATACATGGTTGGAATAAAGAACCAACAATCATGGATTTTCTTCTCTTCTTTTGAATATCTTGAGTAGTTCCTTCACACTCTCTATAGATTGTGTCTTCAATTGATAATGTTTTAATGGTTTTTGTTCCGCTGATACATTCAGCTAACCAGCCAACAAAATAGGAATATGAGTTTCTAGCAATACGGTGGTACTTTAATATCAATTTATTAAAGAAATAAACAATGATAGCAATAAGTGGCGTTGAAGCAAGAATTAGTAAAGAATATTGCCAACTATAAGAAAACATGGTTACAAGAGTGAATACTAAATCAAAAAGAATCCAGAAAACACGCATAATACTATAAGAAACAACTTCGCCAATAGTTTGGGCATCGTTTTGAAGACGAGCAATTAACCATCCACTCGATGTTTTATCAAAATAAGAGAAAGATAATTCTTGAATCTTCTTAAAGGCATCAGTTCTTAGATTTGTCATGATGATCATTTCAAAAATATTCATCGTGAAGAAGGTGATAAATATTGATAATGACCTTAATAAGATGAAAACAATATAAATTATTATTGTTTGTAATAGTGTTGCAGTGACATCAATATAAAGGATTTTAAAACTCAAAACTAAATCAAAAACATTGCCACTACTAGGCATAACAAAATTAGATGGATCAAGCGAATTGGTGAAGCCAAAGTTAACACTTGGAATAAAACTTGTGTCATAAAAAGAAGTAAAAGCCATTGTTAAAATTAAAATAAGGATTAAATACCAATACTTTAAAATGTATTTGAAAAGTTTTTTCCAAACACCGAAATCTATCTTTTTACTTATAACAACTTCTTCTCTATACGCTGGCATACCTTATACCATTTTGGTCTGAATTTTGTAAATACGCTTGTAAAGACCATCCCTTTTTATCAAATCCTCGTGTTTTCCCATTTCAGAAATTTGTCCATTTTCAAGAACAATAATTAAATCTGCATCCTTCGCAGTTGCTATTCTATGAGTAATAATCAATGAAGTAACTTTGGTAGTTCTTTCATTTAATGCTTTACGAATATTGAAATCAGTTTCAGTATCAACGGCACTAAGTGAATCGTCAAAGACAACAACTGGGGCTTTAGTTAAAATAGTTCTAGCAATAGCAACTCTTTGTTTTTGACCCCCAGATAATGTTGTTCCTTTTTCACCAACAGGGGTTTCGTAACCTTTATCGAACGACATAATTGTTTTATCAACTTGAGCAATTCGGGTCGCTTCTCTAATTTCATCTTCCTTAATTGAGTGATCAACAATTTTTAAATTTTCATTAACTGTTTTACTAAATAAGAATGGTTCTTGAAGAACTAAACTAATATTTTTCCTTAAATATCTTTTTTGAATTTGAGTGATATCGATGCCATCAAGTAAGATTTGGCCTTTGCTTGGATCATATAATCTATTTAATAAGTAAGCTAATGTAGATTTTCCGCTTCCAATTCGTCCCATAATTGCTACTGTTTGACCAGCTTTAATTTTGAAGGAAATATCTTTAATTGTATCGCCTTTACTATTCTCGTCATTGAAAGCAAAACTAACGTCTTTAAATTCAATATCCCCTGTAATAGTAGGTTTAATTCCAGAAGTAACGTCTTCAAGAGGCTCATCTAAAATAAGATTTATTCTCTCTAAAGCAGCACTGGCTTTGGCTAAATTCGATAAGACTGTAGCTACATCACGGAGTGGCCAAACAATTTGACTAACAAAGGAAATACTAATAATTAATGTTCCTAATGTAATTCCAGTAAGTGGATTTTGATAGTGGTTGAAAGTTAAAATAACACCAATAATTGTTGACAAGCCGATTTGAGAAAAGACAAAAATATCACTACTGGAAAAGAAGAAAGCGCTCATTTTACGGTAGTGCATAAACTTACCTTTATAGTCTTTTATATAACGGCTAAAATCGTTAATTTCAAAAGCTTCATTATTGTAAGCTTTAACTAAACGAACACTGGCTAAATTCTCTTCGATTTTAGCCGTCATTAAACCTTCGCTATCATCGACTGCTTTATATCTTCTTCTAACTTCTTTGATCATAAAGAAAGAATAAATGAACATAAATGGCATTAAAGCCATACATGTTAAACCAATTTCCCAACTTGTAATAAGAAGGATTGTATAAGCGATTATTACGATATAAGCGGTATAAACGACTAGTGAGATATCTCGACAAAAGAATCTACGAATAGTTTTTTCATCAGTTGTACAAGTTTGAATAATATCACCATTTTTTAAGGATTTAATTTTGCTATATGGAAGATTTTCAACATGATAAAAAAGTAAATTTTCGAAGTTTTTACCCATGATAGACATGAAATTAGCTTGCATAAATTTTCTTATAATAATTAAACTCGAAGAAATTAAAGCTAAACCAAGAATAATTACCGCAAAGAACCATTGATTGGCTAATAAGAAATCTAATCCGCCAAAACAATAGATAAAACCTTGAACCAAAATGTTTAATTCTGCTAGGTTGGTTGTTGCAATTATTTCGCCACTTAAAATATCAATTAAGACTTTAAGTGAGTAGGTTGAAATTATATTGAAGAAAACGCTAAAAAACATCAGGACCATAAAACCATAATATTGTCCTTTGCATCCAACTAAACCGATTTTCAGCATATTCTTAAAACCGTATTTTTTAGCTTCTTTTTTTGTTTTCATGTGCTTAAACTATTATAAATGAAATAATAATTTTTAATAGTCGATTTTGCTTTATAATATATTATAAACCTTATAAAATATTTACTATGAGTGAAGAAGAATTAGACAAAAAGAAAATTGATCAAGAAGTTAATGATGTTCTTGGTGATTCTGAAGCCGTAAAAGAAGACATTGAAGAATACGAGATTCAGAAACAAAAAGAAGAAAAAAAGAAGGAAAGCAAAAAGAAAAAAGGACTAAAATATGTCCTTTATTTATCTATAATCCTTATTTTGACTGGCATTGTTTTAGCTTTCTCTTTAACAAGCGAAACAAGTATTCCTGATCCATCGAATCCAGAGATGAATGCAAGAGTTTACCAAGTCATTCCTTCGATGTTTAGAAATATGGATACGCAAAACTGGTTATTTTTCGGTTTATTCTTCTTAATTGTTGTTGCTACTTTTATGCTTTCTTCATTAATTTTATTTTTATTTGCTCGTTTATACACAAAACATTATAAATATCACCAATCATTAGCCAATAATGCTGTTGGTGTGTTCTATAGCAATATTACCCCTGGATCAAGTGGTGGACAATTTGCACAAGCTTTTACTTTTAAAAAGCAAGGAATGGAATTATCGACTAGTGCCTCAATTTTGGTTATGAACTTTATTGTTTATCAATCAGTATTGCTTATTAGTGGCTTTGTTTCTATGCTTAAAATTAAAGATATTTTAGCAATTAACGCGATTCCGATTCCTTTTGAATTTGGAAATTCTGGCGTCACTTTTAATATTCCTATTGTTGTGTTTGTTATTTTGGGTTTTGCCGTCAATGCCTTTATTATTGTCTTGTTATTATTGATGTCTTATTCACGTGGTTTGCACAATTTTGTGTTAAATCATGGTATTAATTTTTTAGCTAAACTTAGATTAGTTAAAAATCCTGAGAAAAAAAGAGAAGAATTAAGACTTCAAGTTGAAAATTTCCGTATCGAACTTCGCCGTTTGCAATCAAATATTCCATTTACTCTATTAGTGTTTTTTGTTATGTTTATTACTCAATATTTAAATTACACAATGCCTTGTATATGCGGATATGCATTGAATGGCTTTGATGATGAGGTCTTAACTTTTAGTAATTTTATGAATAATTCTTTTACTTGTTTTTGCTACATGAACTTCCATCAAATGTTCAGTGGATTAATTCCTCTTCCTGGCGGTGCTGGTATTACTGAATTTGTTTTTAATAGATTATTTTCTGGCGCAAATATTGACGGAACAACTTATTTTTCACAATCATTCTTAGATAAAGGATCAATTAATATTTTGACATTATTATGGCGTTTCGGAACCTTCTATATCCCATTCTTAATTTGTGGTATTATTGCGGCAACCTATAAATCAAGAGGTCTCAGCGGTGTTGATAGATTCTATGAAGTTAGCAATTCAAAGAAGACTTTCTTAACTATTCAACTTGAAACATTAAATGATAGAAAAGAATCTAGCGATTCGGTAAGTAAAGACAATACATCTATGGCTGATAAATTTAAGAATATGAAACTAAAGAAGCAAATTGGCAAAGCGGCTAAAAATGATTCCAAGAATACTTATAAAGATACTGATATAATGAATATAGGTGATGTTACAAATGATAAAAAGAAGGGGGATTGACAATGAATATTGCAATTTTTAGCGATACATTTCCTCCAGAGATAAATGGAGTTGCTACTAGTGTTTTTTCACTTTTTACTCTTCTGAGAAAAAATGGACATAATGCTTATGCGGTTGTTCCGACTGACAAAAAAGCAGTCTATATGGAAGACAATGTTATTTATGTTCCTGGGTTAGAATTAAAGAAATTATATGGCTATAAAATGCCACCAATGTATAATAAACAAGTTTTTAAAATGCTTGATGGATTACATATAGAAGTTTGTCACGTTAATGCCGATGGTGTTATGGGGCAATTCGGTTTTGGATTTGCTAGTTCTCGAAATATTCCAATTGTTTATACTTATCATACAATGTTAGAAGAATACACATATTACGTTACTAAGGGCTATTTTGATCGTTTTTCAAAGCGGGCCGTAAGAGAATGGTGTAAAAATTACATGGATCGAGCGACTGAAGTTATTTCTCCTAGCGAAAAAACTAAGATTTATATTCGTTCGATTGGCGTTGATAAATACATCAACATCGTTCCAACCGGATTCGATTTTAAACGATTTGTTAAGGCGACTAAAGAAAAAGAAAAATGCCAACAAATTAAAGAATCATTAGGAATTAAAGCTGATGAAAAAGTTCTTTTGTTCTTAGGTCGTATTGCTAAAGAAAAAAGTATTGATCTTTTAATAACTGGATTTAAAAATTATTTAGACACTTATAAAGATGAAAAAACTAAGTTAGTTATTGCTGGATGGGGTCCAGAAGAAGATGAATTAAAAGAGTTAGTAAATACCTACGGTATCCAAAAATATGTGGTCTTTACCGGGAAAATTGATATAGATAAGACACAATATTACTATGGATTTGCAGACATTTTCCTTAACGCATCAATTAGTGAAACTCAAGGATTAACTTTCATGGAAGCTCTCGCAACTAGAGCAATTGTCTTGTGTCGTTTTGATAATAATTTATTGGGCGTTATTGATAATAAAGTAACTGGATTTTTCTTTGTTGATGAATTTGATTTTAAAGATAAATTACATGAGATTTTGACAATGTCAAATAAAGACTTAGAAGTAATTCGCGATAATGGTTTTAAGAGTATCGACCGTTTTAGTGAAAAAACATTCTATAACAATATTAAAGAGGTTTATAAACGTGCGATTAGAAGAAATTGGTGATAACAATATCATCTTAAATATTAATGCAGAGAAACACGAAACTATTTTGGTTTTTGAAAATTTTGAGATTCAATTTCCTAATGAATTATATGCTCAATATAGTTTTTCAGTTAATGAAAGTTTATCAAAAGAAAGAGTTGCAAAATTGCTAAAAGATATCGAAATTTATTCGATAATAGAAAAGATTAAAAAGAAGTTTAGTAAGAAACTATATTCAGAGCACGAAGTCGAGTCAGTAATAAAAGAGAGGGGTTTTGCAGGGGATATTGCAAATTTAGTCATTGAAAACCTTAAAAAAGAAGGCATAGTTGATGATGAAAAATATGTCCAAGTTGCTCTAAATGCTTTAAACAATGATTATTATGGAAAGTATTACATAATTAATTATTTTAAGATTAAGGGTGTGCCTGATGAAATAGTTTATAACATTGTTTTTGATGAAAAATACGAATTTACTAAAGCTGAAAAGTATTTTGAAAGCATCCATAATTTATTTGTTTCTAAAAATTTTGCCAAACAAAAAAAGAAAATATATGATGAAATGGTCAAAAGAGGCTTTACAATCGACATTATACTTAAAGTTTTGAACGGCCTTAAAATAGATCGATCCAAAGAAAACGAACGTTTAAACAAGGATTATGAGAAAGCTTATACTAAATTATCGAAAGGATTTACTGGACATAATTTAAATACAAAAATAGCTAATTATTTAATTAATAAAGGCTATGAATATGACGAAATTTTGAAGTTATTTGCTAAGGAGGATAAATAATGATTAAAGATTTAAAAGACGGAATGACGGCTAGTGGCGTTTATCTAGTCAAAGATTTCAATAAAGGTGTTGCTAGTAATGGAACTAACTTTATGAATATTACATTACAAGATAAGAGCGGTACCATCGAAGGAAAAATCTGGGAAGTTACTCCTGAACAATTCGAAGTATTTGAAAGTGGAAAACCTATTAGAATTGAAGGCCGTGTTGGTACGTTTAGAGATAAATTACAAATTAGAATTGAGGATATTTATCGTGTTGATGAAAATGAAATTGATGTAACCAATTTAATTTCTGATTCACCAATTCCAGTTGCTGAACTTGAAGCAACACTTGATAAATATATTGCTTCAATAAAACAGCCAGAATTGCACGCGATTGTCTCAACATTAATTGCGGATAATCGTGCTAAATTTGTTACACACCCTGCTGCGGTTAGAAATCATCATGAATTTTATCATGGTTTATTATTTCATTCTTTATCGATGGCTAATTTAGTTGATCCAATCGCTAACAATTATCCAACCGTTGATAGAGATTTATTGATGGCCGGATGCCTTGTTCATGATATTGGAAAATTAGTAGAGTTAAGTGGCCCTGTCGCTTGTTATTATACAACCGAAGGCAATTTACTTGGTCACCTTGTAATTGGTGCTAATATGGTCGCTGAAACAGTTAAAAAACTCAATATCACCGGCGAATACCCATTATTATTGGAACATATGATTCTTTCTCACCATGGAAAACAAGAGTTTGGAGCTGCTGTTGTTCCTCAAACTCAAGAAGCTTTATTGCTTTCGATGATTGATGATTTGGATGCAAAAATGATGAGTTTAGACAAAGTTTTAAATGATACTAAAAAAGGCGAACAAACTGATCGTATATTCGCCCTTGATAATAGATCTTTCTATAAACCTAAAAACTAATTTATAAGTCTTTCTTAAATTTCTCTAAAACCTCTGGAAGTGAGAGGTTTTTTAGTTCGCTATGGAACTCGAGTTTAAATCCATCAGTTGCTTCATAACGTGGAATAACATGAATATGAAAGTGTCGGATAGTTTGTCCAGCAGGTTCATAGCAATTAGAAAGAATATTGACGCCTTTTGCACCTAATTCTTTGATTTGAACTTGACCAATACGTTGAGCAACATCCATTGCTTTATGCATGATATCTTTTGGGGTAGATAAGAAAGTTTCATAATGTTTTTTAGAAATTACTAATGCGTGTCCATAAGTTACTGGATTAGCATCAAGAAATGCGAGAATATCGTCATCTTCATAAATCTTATAAGATGAGATTGTTCCGTCAGCGATTTTGCAAAAAATACAATTTGGATCAAAATTTTTCATAATTATTTTACCTCTTTAAATAAAAATAGAAGAGCCTCTTGGCTCTTCTATTATATATCATATTTTTTAGATTTAATTAAAATAAATCTGGGAATTCACTAACAAAGTAGTCGTAAACTTTTTGATCGAAGTAAATGACTTCTGCATCTTTAATATAATATTCAAGAGCATCTTTAGTGTAAGTGGAACCACTTGCAAGAACATATCCAGCTTCTCTAGCAGTTTTTTCGATACTAACTAAATCATTGTTGGTCTCGGAATAAGATAAACTACTTGATGAAATACTATCTTCAACAACAACAATATAGTATTTTCCTG
>CAYQCJ010000038.1:0-9582 GCA_964416025.1 uncultured Staphylococcaceae bacterium
CGATTTGTTTGGATATAAAAAAGTTGATAGTTTATTGAAAGAGTTTTGCACTAGTTTGAAGTATGAATCTAAAAATGATTATCTTTACATTTTGTCTCATAAAGAAATATTGTTAATTCTTCCTAATACGAGTAGAAGTGAAATTAAAACATTTGTTGAAAAATTTGTTGTAAATTATCGCTCTAAAGATGATCCAAATTTGTGGTTTGATATTCGCGCAGGTATCTCAATTTATCCAGATCATGCTAATACTGAAAAAACACTTCTTGATGAAGCTGAAGTTGCCTTAAACGAAACTTCTAAACCTGGTTTTTCACAAAAATACAATTTCTTCTCAAAGCATAAACATTATGCAATGTTAAATTATTATGAAATTGAAAAAGAACTTCATAAAGCAATTGAAGAAGAACGTGTTTATGCGGTATTTCAACCAAAAGTCGATGTAAGAAGTGGAAAGATTGTATCTTATGAAGCGCTTGCTAGAATTAAAGATATGGCTTATGGGCCAGCCGATTTTATTCCGGTAGCAGAAAAAGCAGGATTAATTCTTGATATAACTAAACAAGTTGTTGATCATACCATTGAATTATTAAAAGAATTGAAAAAAGAATATGGAAGTTATAGAGAAATATCTATTAATTATTCGCTAGCATTAGTTTCTCATCCGGAGATTCTTGATTATGTTGCTGCTAAAGTTGATGAAGCTAAAATTCCTCATGATTTTATAAAGTTCGAAATTACTGAAAGTATGATGTATTTTGAAGATAACAATGGATACAAATTTATTAATCAAATTGTTTCTGCTGGATTTAAATTATCGCTTGACGATTTTGGAACCGGCTATGCTTCTTTAACAACTTTCTTTAGAATTCCGTTTAATGAGGTTAAATTTGATAAGGGTGTTAGTGCGATGTTTGCTGGAGATCCAGGAAGTAGTATGAGAAATCTTGCGGTTTTCTTCCACTCATTAGGCGTGAATATTATATGTGAAGGTATTGAAACTAGTGAGCAACTTAATGGTTGTTTTGAAGCTGGTTGTTATTTAATTCAAGGATATTATTTTTATAAACCCTTATCGCTTGATGATGTTATAGCTCATTTTTCTGATATAACTAAAATCTCTTTAAGAAGTTAATATTTTTAAAATCCCCTGCAAATCCCCATTAAAATTTTTTTTAAGGCTTTTTTTGAAAAGGATTTTTATTTATAAATTATTTAATTTAGCGAAATTAAAGGTCATTTAATTTGTTTTTATTAATATTTTTTTAATATGAAAAAATCTAATATAAATAATTGATAAAAAAGTTAATTTTTATCCCTATTTATCTTATAATTATAAAAAGAGGAATGAGAAATATGAAAATAGAATGCTTAAAAAACGAAGATAATTTAATCGTTAAAGCTAGCGGTAGTATTAATACTCAGACTGCCCCAGATTTTGAAAAGGAAGTTATACCTTTATTAGATGATTCAATTAAAACTGTTCATCTAGATTTTGCTAATCTTGATTACATTTCAAGTGCAGGTTTAAGAGTCGTTCTTTTAATTACTAAAAAAATAACTGGTGAAGATGCAATTATTGTTGAACATGCTAAAGATGATGTCAAAGAAGTATTTGAGATGACAGGATTTACCAGTTTTATTAAGGTTTTATAATTTATGACTGCAAGTGATATTATCAGCGTTGTTACTAATTTGATTGGTACAATAGCCGTTATTTGCTTAGTTTCATTCATTGTTGAAGGCACAAAATCTCTTGGAAAAATAAGAGGTGATTACAATCATATTCGTAATGCCATTTTTCTTGGAATAATTGGCGGATGTTTTGGAATCTACGCAACATTGAGTGGAAGTGCCATGAGTAATGGTGCTTTAGTTTCTATTAGAGATGTTGGTCCAATGTTTGCTGGTTGTTTAGGTGGTCCAATTGGAGGATTAATTGCTGGTACAATTGCTGGCGTTTTTAGATTATTATGGGGACTTCCTGATGTAACTGTTGGAACATCAATTCCTTGTGCAATATCTACTTTTCTTGTTGGTGTTGTTTGTGGGTTTATTTATAAATACTATAAAAAAGCCAGACATAAACCTTTATGGGCTTGTTTAATTGGTTTTTGTTCTGAAGTATTTCATTTAACTTTAGTCTTCTTCTATGTTTGGTTTATGAAAGATGTTGCGACTTCGTGGGCACTCGTATCACAAATCGCTATTCCTTTCTTATTATCTAATGCTCTTGGATTTGGTATTTTACAATTTACAATTCAAAGAGTTAGAAAATTTAAGAAGAGTGAAGATCATGAAAAATCAATTTCGACTGAACTTAATGTTGCAACAAAGATTCAAGAAGATATGTTGCCAGTCATTTTTCCAGATTTTCCTGGAAGAACGGAATTTGATTTATATGGAAAAATGACACCAGCCAAACAAGTTGGTGGTGATTTTTACGACTTCTTCTTTGTTGATGATGATCATTTCGCTTTCTTGATTGGTGATGTTTCTGGAAAAGGTGTTCCAGCCGCATTATTTATGGTTATTTCGAAGACTATTTTAAAAAATAATACTCAAAACCATTTATCTCCAAGCGAAGTCTTAACTAAATCAAATAAAGAATTATGTTATGGAAATGAACAAGGAATGTTCGTTACTGTGTGGCTTGGAATTTATGAAATTTCTTCTGGAAGACTTCAATATGCAAATGCTGGTCACAATCCTCCAATTATAAAAAGAGGAGATGGAAGATTTGAATTTTTAAAGAATATATCGGGATTTATTCTAGCCGGAAATGAGAATATGAAATATAAAGATTTTGAAACATATCTTCATGATGGCGATAAATTATTACTTTATACAGATGGTGTTACTGAAGCGATGAATGAAGAAGGAAAACAATATACCGAACAAAATTTAATGGAATTTGTTACGGATGCTAATAGTGATTGTTCTCCTAAAGATATAGTTGATGCAATCGATTCTTCTGTCGCTGAATTTAGAGGTAAAGCCGAACAATCCGATGATATTACAATGTTAGCTCTTAAAGTTTCTGGAGTTTATGATGAAATATCTTTACCAGTTACTATTGATAACTTCGACGAATTCGCTGATTTTATGAATAAAAAATTGACTGCAGCAAGTGTTCCTTCATCGATAGTTAATAAATTAAATGTTGTATTAGATGAATTGTTCTCAAATGTTGTTAATTATTCTAAGAGCGAGAATTGTTTATTAGGAGTTTCAGTTGTTGGGCATAGAATATCACTTAAGTTAGATTATAAAGGTGTATTATTCGATGTAACCAAAGCAGTAGAACCAGATATTTCTTTAAATGCTCAAGAAAGAAATATTGGTGGATTAGGTTTGATGATCGTAAAGAAGAGTGTCGATTCTTTGACTTACAATGTCGAAAATAAAGATACTAATGTTATTACGATTTATAAAAAATTTTAGAAAGGATTATTTATGGAAAACATCAAAGGAAATTTAGTCGATGGAGTTTATGAGTTGGAATTTGCTGGTCATATCGATTCAACAAATGCTGGTGCTGTAGAAGAAGCAATTAATGGGTTAAAGCCAAAGTTTGATGGCAAAGACATTGTTATTAATGCTGAACATCTTGAATATATTTCAAGTGCTGGTTTAAGAGTTATTCTTCGTTTATTAAAGGAACATCCAAGCTTAAAGATAATTAATGTAAGCAATGAAGTTTATGATGTTTTTCAAATGACTGGATTTACTGAAATGCTTCCAGTAGAGAAAGCATTTAGAGAAGTTTCAGTTGAAGGATGCGAAGTAATCGGACAAGGTGCTAATGGAGCTGTTTATAGAATTGATCCCGAAATTATTATTAAAGTTTACAATAATAAAGATGCCTTACCTGATATTAAGCGTGAAACTGATTTAGCAAGAAAAGCCTTTGTTTTAGGTATTCCAACTGCTATTCCTTTTGATGTAGTTAAAGTAAATCATGGTTATGGATCTGTTTTTGAATTATTAAATGCTAAATCATTTAGTAAAATTCTTAACGACAATCCTGAGAAGATGGACGAATGCGTTAAGATGTATGTTGATTTATTAAAGAAAATCCATTCAACTCATGTTAAAAAAGGCGATATGCCAGATATGAAAGCAGTAGCTTTAAATTGGGCTAAATTCCTTAAAGATTATATTCCTAGTGATAAATATGAAAAGTTATTGAATCTTGTTCAAAACGTTCCTGAAAGAGATACTATGATTCATGGTGATTATCATACCAAGAATGTTATGCTTCAAAATGGTGAAATCTTATTAATTGATATGGATACTTTATCAATGGGACATCCAATATTTGAATTAGCTTCAATGTTTTTAGGATTTATCGGATTTGCTGAAGTTACACCTGAAAATAGTGTTAAATTCTTAGGTATTTCCCGTCCAATCGCTATTGAATTCTTCTCAAAAGCAATGGCTCAATATTTAGGAATCAATGATCAAAAGAAAATTGATGAAGTTTTAGATAAAGCCCGTGTTATTGGTTATACAAGAGTCATTAGAAGATCGATTAGACGTCACGCTCTTGATACAGCTGAAGGAAGAGCTGGAGTTGAACATTATACTAATGAACTTCTTCCATTATTAGATAAAGTTGATAGCTTAGATTTCTAAAATAATACCAAAATAAAATAGCCAACGTAAGTTGGCTATTTTTTATGAAATAATGGGTCTTTACAGGGGATTTTGATAATTAAGCTTTAACTTGATTAACTAATCCTTGTAAGAAATCTTGATAATTTTCTCCATCGTCCATCTTATCGATATTTCTAAATAATTTAGCATTTTTACCATTAAGTGGATCGATATAGAAAGGATAATTAGCAAGTAATTCCGTATAATCTGAGTCAGTCGATAATTTACTACAAACTGATTTTAATGTTGGGCAATATCCGACATAAGTAGCGTTTTGAAATGAATTATCAGTATCGATCATAAAATTAATGAAACTATTAGCTAAATCAGTGTTTTTAGAAGTCTTTGGAATAACCATAGCATCGAAGAAAGCGCTAGTTTTATCAGGTATAAAGTATGAAAAATCAACAACATCACCAGATTGACTTGATAAATAATATTGATCAAAGAAATCACCTAATTGAGTTAATCCAACATCAATATTTCCAACAGCAATTTGTTTTTTAATTGTATCGTCTCCCCACAAATCGTAATTTGTAGCTCTCATAGTTGAAACAAGACCATCAAAATCAGCAACTTTATTAGTGTTAATATCTTTGTCATTATTTAATAAATAAGCGGTAGTGCCAAAACGAGGAACACTATACATGGCTAAATTGACATTGTTCGCATTTTCGCCATAAGAATCACGTTTTAAAATGGCGTTCCATTGTTGAGTTTTAATAGTTTCTTCAACGAAATCTTTTTTCTTCGAATAAAGTAATCCGTACGCACCCCAAAAATATGGAACGCAGTATTTTTCGTTATCAGTAAAGAAATCGGTTTTTCTTAAATTAGTTAAATCATCGACAAACATATCATCAGAATAATTATCTAATTGAGTTAAATCAATTTCGTTTAGCATATTTTCAGAATACATTCTTTCAATCATGTAATCTCCAGGTATTGCAACATCATAAGAAGTGATGCCACTCTTAATCTTTTGATACATATCTTCACTAGAACCAACTTCTTCCATGATGACTTTAGTGTTATATTGCTCTTCAAATAAAGTGATTAAACTTGGATCGATATATTCGCCCCAATTAAGTAAATAGAGGGCTGAATTTGTTCCATTAATTAAAACAACACAAGAAAGAATGATGGCTGGAACTAACAAAAATAATAGTTTTTTCATAATTACCCTTGTAAACCCCCCTTCTTTTTTGATTTTTTGAATTGTGGAACCAACACAACAAGTAAGATAACGAATGTTAATAATGAGTTATAAGCATAAGCGGCTGGAGTGAAATTTCTTCTTCCTAAACGAACATAAATCCAGTTTGAGAAGTTTTGAATTCCGTTTCCGCTTGTAAAATATGAGATAACAAAATCATCAATTGAAAGAGTGAAGGCTAATAAAGCACCACTAATAATTCCGGTTTCAATTGCAGGAATTACGACAGTCCATATTGCTTTCATTGGTCTTAAACCTAAATCTGTAGCCGCATCGTATAGATTTGGATCCATTTCATTTAATTTAGGTAAAACACTTAAAATGACATAAGGCATTGTGAAGAATACATGAGCTAATAACATAGTCCAATAACCAAATAGATTTGGTAATAGTGGAACTAAAACACTACATATAATCATTATTGAAATACCAGTAACAATATCAGCATTAAGAACTGGAACGTTATTTAATAATAAAACCTTAGATTTGGCCTTTTTTGATAGAGCATGAATTCCAATAGCTGCGAAAGTTCCAAAAAATGCACTAATACAAGTTGCCATTAAAGCGACAGCAAAAGAGGTGATAATTGACATATATAAAGAACGATTAGTGAAAATTTCGATATACCAATCAAATGTAAAGCCAGTAAAAGTATTTCCAGTTTTAGAAGAATCGATAGAAAGGACAAAAATGATTAAAATAGGTAAATAGAGAATAAAAATAATTACTCCAATAAATACCCATTTTAAGATGCTTGAAACGCTAATTTTATTTTTTCTCATATTAGATTAATGTTTCTCCTTCTTTATCAAATTTACTGAGCAAAACGATTGCTCCCATAATTACAAGAATAACAACTAAAGAAAGCATACTTCCCATGTTATAGTTAAACGATCTCTTAAAGAAGTTTTCGATAATATTACCGATCATGATTATTTTTCCGCCACCTAATCTTTCGGTTATAGCAAATCCGGTGGAGGCTGGTAAAAATACCATGATAACTCCGCTCATTATGCCTTTACTAGACATTGGTAAAGTGACTTTAAAGAAGGTACTAACTCTAGAAACCCCTAAATCGTAACTTGCTTCAACGTAAGATTTATCGAGTTTTTCAAGAACAGTAAATGTAGGTAAAATCATAAATGGTAAATACATAGTGACTGTAGCAAATATAACTGCAAAATCTGTACCAATTAAATCTAAAGAAATACCTAAACCATTGATTATTGATGTAGGATAGAATAATTTTTCCCAAGCAATAATTCTTAATAATTGGTTGCTCCACATAGGAAGAACAAGAACCATAATTAAAGCCATTTTGTTTTTAATTTTTGAAGTAGAGATTATATAAGAAATAGGATAACCAATTAAAATACAAATAATAGTGGATATACCGGCAATTTTGATGGAATTCCAGAAAGCACTTAAATAAACTGAATTAAAAAGTGAAGCCCAATTACTCCAACTAAATGTCATGGTTGAAAAATCGAATCCATCACTTTCAGTAAATGATAAAAGAAGCATTGCTAAAAGTGGAAGAACAACGAGAATGACCAGCCAAATAATGTAAGGTATGCTTAAATATTTAAAATGTTTCATTTATCTTCGTCTCTCATCAAATGAATTTCATAAGAATCGATTTTTAAACCAACAGGATTACCAATATTAACATTGTTATAATCGTGAACAAGAATAGTGGTGTTATCGACTTTAATCTTCATTTCGAAGTGAACGCCAGTAAATACACTGGTTAAAACTGTACCGATTAAATCTCCTTCTTCAGGATGTTCGATACATAAATCAAAATCTTCTGGACGGATTAAAACTTGAACTTTTTCACCTTTTCTAAAGGTTTCGACATAGCAATCAAATTTAGCTCCTAAGAATTGAACAAGATTTCTCTTGAGGTATTTTCCAACAATAATGTTGTCGCCTTCATAATTTGCAAGTAAATATTCTTTCTTTTCTTCTAAAGACTCGCAATGAATATTAGCAGCATCAACAACAAGTCCAATCTCATCACCAACTTTATAATGATCAATGGTTTGAACGTTAATTAATTGTCCGTTTACATCGACTGCCATAATAAATGATTGATTCTTTCTTGTAATTTGTTTAACTTTTCCAACAACAGTAGCATTATCTAAAGTAACGATATCAAAATCATTTTTTTCAATAATACAATAAATGTTTCCGCCATCTTTAAAATCGCTAGCATCACATTGGAAGTCATGATTTAAGAAGTGAACTGTTTCTTTGCCGAGATATTTTCCTTGAAATATGTTGGATTGACCGATGAATTCTGCAACAAATTTATTTTTAGGAGTGTTATAAATATTTTGTGGTGTACCAATTTGTTCGATTTTTCCACCATTCATAACAACAATTGTATCTGACATAGTCATAGCTTCTTCTTGATCATGTGTTACGAATATAAAGGTTATTCCTAATTTTTGTTGAATATCTTTTAGTTCATAACGCATTTGTTGACGCAATTTTAAGTCGAGTGCACTTAATGGTTCATCAAGTAATAATATTTGTGGTTTATTAATAACAGCTCTAGCGATTGCAACTCTTTGCTGTTGTCCGCCGCTAAGTTCGTTGATATCTCTTTTTTCAAAACCTTTTAAGTTAACGAGTTGAACTGTTTTAGCAACTTCTTTTTTAATAATATCTTTCTTAAAATTTCTGTTTCCTAATATTTTGGCCATCTGTAAGAATTGATCTTTATTTAATTGTTCATTATAAAAGGCTTTTAAAAGCTTAAAAAAAGAATATTTTTCAGGTTGCAATTTAGTTTGTAATTTAAATTGTTTTACTACCGCCAAAAAATATTCTTTATAGTTCTTGTTTTCTTTGTGCATCGACTTCAATTTATCCATTGTTAAATTAGCTTTACTATTGGAATATAAAAAGTCTAAAGCGCCTTTTTTAGCGCTATGAGGAGTAGTGTATTGTTCCATATAAACTTCTGCATCAGTTATAAAGTCTTCGTTATAATGAAATTCTTGAAGTAAATCAACTAACCCTAAATGATAAACTTTCGAGTGAGACGAGTTTTTAAGACCAAAAGCAATATTTTCATAAACATTTAATTTTGGGAAAAGTGCATACTTTTGAAAAACAGTATTTACTGGTCTATTGTAACTTGCAGTATTAATTATTGATTTTCCATTTATTAAAACATCGCCAGAATCTGGTTTGATAAATCCACCAATAATTCTTAAAGTAGTGGTCTTTCCACAACCAGATGCTCCAAGTAGAGTTACGAACTCTTGTTCATTTATATTTAGGTTTAAATTTTCTAAAACTTTAGTCCCGTCATAGCCAAGACAAATGTCTTGTAATTCAATTAATTTCTTTGCCATTTTTGATCCTCAATTTTGGACTAACTTATAATACAACTATTTTTTTATATTTAAAGTAATATTTTCACTAATATATCAATTTGTGTTTAAAGTTATTTTTTTAGATAAAAAAGAGCAATTTTTAAATAAAAAATGCATCAATAATGCTAAAACTTAAAAAGTTTAAAAATTGCTGTTTAAAAACAAAAAAACAAAAAATAATGGGGATTGGCAAGGGATTTTGATTGTTATAGATATAAATATGGGTACAGGTAATACAAAAAATCTTAATATAAAAAATATTATGTTCACTAACAAATGATGTGAAACAAAATGTTATAAAATAAAAAGGTATCATCT
>CAYQCJ010000039.1:0-9534 GCA_964416025.1 uncultured Staphylococcaceae bacterium
TTTATGAAGTCGCTAAACAAAGTGGTGTTAGTTTAGCAACTGTTTCACGTGTCATCAATAATTCCGATTCGGTCAAAGATGATACAAAAAACAAGGTTATGGCAGTCATTAAAAAACTTGGTTATAAACCAAGTGGATTAGCTCAAGCTTTGGCCACCAATAAAACAACAACATTAGGTGTTATTATTTCTAGTGCAAATTATGTTTATATTTCCAATTTCTTGAACGGTGTTACAGAAATTTGTAAAACCAAAGGATTTGGAATTTCTTTATATACAACTAGTCACTCAAAAGAAGATGCGGCTTCATGTATTGAAAAAGCAATCAAAAGCCACGTCGATGGTGTCGTTATTTTCGATGATGAGTTGAATGATGAAGACTATAATATTCTTAACGAATATGACGTTCCTGTCGTCGTTATCAATAACAATATTACTTCCAACAAAATTGCTTGTATTCCTTTCGGATATGAGCATTTAATTACAAGAATTATCACTGATTATTTCAATAAAGGTGATAAAAAAATGACTTTCTTACATGTTCATAATGGTGGTCGTTTACTTAGAAGAGTTGAAAATTCTTTCATTAAAACTCATCTTGATAACGACAAAACTTATGAAGTTGTCAATTGTGATGATAGTTATTCACGTACATATAAAGATTTTATGGAAAGATTTAAGACTAGAAGAAAAGAATATATTATCGCTTATCGTGACTCAATTGCAGCCGCTGTTCTTAATGCCGCTACTGATAGTGGATTAAGTGTTCCAGATGATATTGAAGTTCTTTCGATTATTGGAACTAAATATTCATGGATTATGCGTCCTCAAATTTCAAGCATGCATATCGATATGCAAGAAGTTGGTAAGAGAGCTGTTTATATGTTGACCGATTTAATCGAGAATAATTTACAAGATAAAATGTATAAATTCGAAAGTGTTTACATTAAACGTGATTCGACAAAATTTTAGTTGCTAAATCGACTACCTTTAATTTTTAAATCATATATAATAATTAAGTATTTAGAAAAGGAGATTTTTATATGGATGTTTATGATAATTTTATAAGATCAGTTATTGATTATCCTATCAAGGGAATTAATTTCCGTGATATCACCCCATTATTAGCCAATGGAAACGCTTTTCATCAAGTAATAATGGATTTGAATAAGGAATTACCACCTTATGATCGTTATGATAAGTTCATTGCTGCTGAGAGTAGAGGATTCATCTTCGGTGCTCCATTAGCCAGTATGAATAACAAGGGTCTTGTCTTAGCTAGAAAGGCTGGAAAGTTGCCTCTTGTCGGTTATCGTGAAACATATAAACTCGAATATGGTGAAGCCGCCATTGAAATCCCAAAGGGAGTTATTGCTCCAGGTGATAGAGTCATTATTATTGATGATTTAATTGCAACTGGCGGAAGTGCTAAAGCTATGGTTGATTTAGTTAGAAGTGCTGGTGGAATCCCCGTCATGGCGTTATTCTTAATCGAATTAAGAAGCTTACAAGGTTATAAAAAACTTGGTATTCCAGTTGTTTCAATCGTTAATTATGGAATTCATGTTAGTGATTATTTACAGCTTCAAAATTGTAGATTTACAATGGGAAAATTTAAAGAAAAGGTGAACGAGAACGAGATTAAAGTCGTTTACGATGATGGCTCAGAAGAAGTTGTGGAAAAAGTCAACATTGTCTCGATTATACAAAAAGAAAAGGATGGAAGACTAACCTATATTCGTTATAGAGATTAGTTAAGAAGATTATGGAAAATATTATTGATGATTTAAATTACAGAGGTCTTATTAAGGACTACTCAAACGAAGAGGAGATTAGAAAATTACTTTCTACTCCACAAACTGTTTATTGTGGATTTGATCCAAGTGCTTCAAGTATGCACATTGGAAACTTCGTTATGATCGCTACTTTAATGAGATTACAAAGAGCCGGACATAGAATTATTGCTGTCGTTGGTGGAGCTACTGGTATGATTGGTGATCCAAGTGGAAAGAGCAAAGAGAGAGTTTTACAAACTCCTGATAGAGTTAGACAAAACACACAAAATATTCACGATCAATTAGCAAAATTCTTAGATTTAAAGGATCCTAAAAAAGGATTATTAATTAACAACTACGATTGGTTAAGTAAGATTACTTTACTTGATTACCTTCGTGATTATGCTAAATATTTTAGTGTAAATTACATGCTTGCTAAAGATATTGTTTCTAGTCGTTTAGAGTCTGGAATTTCTTTAACTGAATTTACTTATATGACTCTTCAATCGATCGATTTCTTGCATTTACACCGTGAATATGGCGTAAATATTCAAATCGGTGGAAGTGATCAATGGGGAAATTTAACAGCTGGTATCGATTTAATTAAGAAATTAGAAGGACCTGAGGCTAAAGCAGAATGTATGACTGGTCACTTAATTACTAGAAGCGATGGAAAGAAATTTGGAAAGAGCGAGGATGGTGCTTTATTCCTTGATCCAAAACTTACAAGCCCATACAAACTTTACCAATTCTTCTTCAATCAAAGCGATGAAGATTGCATCAGATATTTAAAGATTTTTACATTCTTAACAAAAGAAGAAATTTCAAAGATTGAAAAAGAACATTTAGCTGCTTTAGGTGCTCGTATTGGTCAAAAAGTTTTAGCTTTTGAAGTTACCAAAATTATTCATGGTGAAGAAAAAGCCAATGAAGCTAAGAATATGAGTGAAGCTTTATTCTCTAATGATTTTAAGAGTTTAACTGAAGAAAACATTGAAGAATTATTTGAAAATTACAAGATTTCTATTGATTCAATTGAACCTTTAGAAGATTTATTAATTCAAATTAAAGCTGCAAGTAGTAAACGTGAAGCACGTGAATTCCTTAAAAATAATGCTATTTCAATTAATGGTGTTAAAGTTACTGATGGAACTAAAGTTTTCACTAAAGATGAATGCTTATTTAACAAATATTTAATCGTTAAAAGAGGCAAAAAGAATTACTATTTAGTCGAAGTTAAGTAGATTTTTACAGTGTCATAAAATCCTTCGTTTTCTTAAGGAAAATGAAGGATTTTTTATTTGGTTTTTTACAATTTAAAATTATTAAAGTGCCGATATATTCGATAAATACGGCGAAATTTAATTTTGTATTTAAAAAATAAAAATCAAGTCTTTTTATAATATATTTATTAAAGTATAATTTTTTATAAATTGGAGGACGTTCATCATGACTTACGAATATAATGGAAATGGTTTTATCGAGGTGATTTGCGGTCCAATGTTTGCAGGTAAAAGTGAGGAACTTTTACGTCGTATAAACCGCTTAATTTTTGCTAAAAAGAAATTTTTAGTCTTTAAACCAGCAATTGATGATCGTTATAGCGCTAATGAAGTCGTTTCGCACTCAAAAAGAGCTTATAAATGTATCGCCATTAAAAACGGAACCGATATTTTAAAATATGTCACTCCGGATTTACAAGTTGTTGCCATTGATGAAGTCCAATTTTTTGATGATTCAATAATAACTGTCGTAAATACCCTTGCTAATCGTGGTGTAAGAGTAATTTGTGCTGGTCTTGATTGTGATTTTAAAGGCGAACCTTTCCCAGTTACCGCTAATTTATTAGCTTTAGCTGAAGATGTCACAAAACTTACAGCGATTTGTGCTGTTTGTGGAAAAGAAGCTACCATGACTCAAAGATTGGTGGATGGTGAGCCTGCTAAAGATAGCGATCCTGTCGTTTTAGTTGGTGCTAAAGAATCTTACGAACCAAGATGTAGAAAGTGCCATTGCGTCAAACACGAATAGATTATTGATAATAAATATTAATACTTATATAATTACTCTATTAAGTAGGAGTAATCATTTTATAAAATATGTCGCCTTATCCGTGTAATCTCAATTTGCTTGTCAACGATGCCTCGTTGACTTTTAATCTTCCAGTTTGGTTAGATTGGGTATTAATTATAATTTTATTATTTGTTGCCGGCCTTTTCAGTGCTAGCGAAAATGTCTTTTCAAATTGCAATAAATATCACTTTAGAGTTTTAGCAGATCGAGGAAAAACCACTGCAAAGGCCGTCTCTTTTTTAATAGATAACTTTGATGATACATTAATTACGGTACTTTTTGCGAACAACGCAATTCAATATTTGATGTCTATTTTAATGAGCGATATCTTTATTAGTATTGCTTATCAATATAATTGGCCAATTGAAGGATTAGATAGCGTAGTAGCAACTATTTTAATGGCGTTATTAGTTTATATAATTACTGACTCATTATTTAAAATTATTAGTAAACATATACCAAACAAAATGGCGAATTTTTTAGTCTACATCGATTTAATTTGCTATTTTATCATGTGGCCTATCGTCAAATTCTTTAAATTATTAATTTGGTTAATCCATAAAGTATTTAAAATTAAAGATAAGAATATTTTAACTAAAGAAGACTTTATCGAATCAGCTGATAAAGCAAAAATATTGGATGATAATGAGGATGAAAAAGCACCTCATGAAGAACTTCTTGAACCAGATGAAATGACTATTTTAAGTAGAACTTTTACCTTTGATAAAATTAGTGTAAATGATGTTTTTACAAAAAAAGAAGATATCTTTGCAATAGATATTAATAAAATTGATACCAATTCACTTAACAAAATAATACTTAATAGTAGTTATTCACGTATTCCAGTTTACGAAGATAATATCAACAATATTATTGGAGTTTTAACTATTAGAATTTATTTTAAGGAATACCTTAAAGATCCTCATTTAGATATTAGAAGTGTACTCAATACCCCTTTATTTATTAATGGAGATGAGAAAGTTGATACTATTTTTAACTTATTTAATAAGACTAAACACCATATCGCATTTGTTAAAAACAAAGAAGGTGTTCTTATTGGTATGGTTACGATGGATGACATATTAGAAGAATTAGTTGGTGATATTGATGAAGATAAAGTCGATAAATTAAGAGAGAATAAATATGCCAGCTGATGTAATTAATTTAATAATCTTAATTGTTGTTTCTGTCCTTTTATTAGTCTTAGGATTTATTTTTAGTTCGATGGATATGGCTTTTGGTTGTGTCAACATTTCACATTTAGAAAGAAAATATAAAACAAAACCAAGTAAAGGATTGGCTTTAGCAATCAAATACGCTAAAGATTACGATCAAACTATCTCGACAATTCTTTTATGTAACGATATTGTAAACATCGCTAGCGAGGTTGTTTCTATTCCTTTAAGTATGTATATAAGTAGAGTTGGTGGATTTACTAATACTGCTTTGGTTACAACTTTAGTTGCAATTATCACTTTAATTCTTTTAATCTTTATTGCTGAAATTTTAGCGAAATCAATTGGTAAAATTTATTCTGAAAAGATAGTTTATTTAACGAGTTATTTTTTAACTTTCTTTTATTATTTATTCTTCCCAATTACTTATGTTACAAAGAAATTTATTTCTTTAGTTACTTATCCAATTACTCACAAAGTAAAGGATATTGAAATTACTGATGATGAACTTCATGAAATGGTCGATGAAATTGAAGAAGAAGGCGTTGTAGACGAAGAAAAGGCTGAAATGATTAGAAGTACAATCGATTACGCAAACACCGAGGCTTTTGAAGTTATGACCCCACGCGTCGATGTTTTTGCAATTGATGTTGAAGATTCAATCGATGATATTTTAAATAATGAAGAGGTTCTTACTCATAGTCGAATCCCAGTATATGAAGATTCAATTGATAACGTTATAGGTTACGTGCACTCTAAAACTTTAGTTAGATTAAAACTCGAAGATAAAACCAAATCAATTAGAGATATTATTTTACCTTTAGAAAAATTCCCAAGATCAACAGAAATTAACGATATTTTCCGTGAATTCAAAAAAACACAAGTGCATTTTGCAATTGTTTTGGATGAATATGGTGGAACTGAAGGTATCATCACTATGGAAGATATTTTAGAAGAAATAGTTGGTGAAATATGGGATGAGACCGATGATATCGAAGCTCCTTATTTTAAAACTAAAGATGGCTCATATATTGTTGATGGTGGAATGAATCTTGATGATTTCTTTGATTTGTTCGAACTTGATAAAGAAGAATTAGATGATACTGAATATGTCACAATTGGTGGATTTTGTATTGAATTATTAGATGACCGTTTTGCAAAAGTTGGTGAAGTTTTAATTTATAAGAATTTAAAAATGAAAGTTTTAGCAATCGACGAAAACCACACCATTGAAAAATTACTCATAAAAATTATTAAAAAATAAAATATTTTTAAATTTTCTTCATAAAAATAGCCTCGAATAGACATCTTGTATGTAAGGAGGTTCATTTATGAATTTAAAAATAGTGCCAATATGCGCTTTGCTTTTGTCGCCTTTATTAATGGGAGCGGCCGAAAACGATAGCGATAATGAATATACCAAGGAAGAAGAAATTACCAAATTAAATGGTATTAATTTTGGTTTTGAAATTAATAAGGATTGTTTTAAGGATGGAAATCTAACATTTGATTTAAATGTTGCTAGTATCTCAAGATTTAACACAATATATAACGTGCAATTCACGTTTAAGAGCGATTTAGGCTCATTCTCAACAGAGAACTATCGTTTTATTAGATCAAGTGAATATGACGAAGGATTGGGCGGAAGAACGCAACAACAAGTGATTGTTCCATTAGAAAAAATAGATCTAAACATCGAAATTATTTGTACCTATTCAGGACAACTAGATTATGGAAAAACTACGACTTATTCTTTTTCATCTTATTTATCAAATTTAAGTGAAGTGGTAAAAATGACAGGAGATAGGACCGAGGTTTATGATTCTTTATCTTTAAATTATTGGCAATTAAAAAGTACCAAAATAATTATTGATAATAAAGCCTTATCTGACAGTTTATATAGCGAATATTATTATCGTTTAGATTTTAAAGAATTAATTTTTAAATTTAAGGGAACGTATTCTTTTTCGGCTGAATCGATTGAGTTTGATTTTTATGATCCAAAACATAAATTCGATGGTGTATATGAAAATTCACTTATAGAAGATTTTAAAAAAGTTCCTTTAAATTACAAAAACACCGGTGAAGGTGTCCTCTTTTCTGGGACAAAGACAAATTATTTGAACGAAGAAAATAACGAAATGAGTGGCAGGAAGAATACTAAAAATAGAAAAGAGATCAATAATTTATATTTTCCTTATCAAAACATCGATGACTACAAAAATACTCCAATCAGACTTTATATTAATGGATTTGGTAAAAATAAAATAAATTTAAGTTTTATTGGTAATTATGTAATGGAAGAAACGATGCATACAAATGATGAATATAAATTATCTTCAACAAATGAAGCAATTTATACAAATGATACTTTAGAGGAGAAAACTTTATGAGAAAAATAATGGCTTTATTTGGTTTAACATTTTTATTAACTGGATGTGAATTTAATGGTTCAAGCAATACACTTTCAGTCGAAGCAAAACAAATTCAAGATACGTTTACCGGTTTACCTGAAACAGTGGTTAAATCATCTATTTCAAGATTAGGCGAAAATGAAGAAGTCAATTATCATTTTGAAAAGGAAACTCTCAAGAATAATGTCACAAATTATCTTGATGAAGCTTTATTTAATAAAGTTAAAACATATAAAATTTCTTTCTTTTATTATTCAGAACAAGGTAGTGAAATTAAAGTAGATTTATCAAATTACCCTAAAAATTGTCAAATACATTTTTATGCAAATAGCGATAAGAACGAGAAAATTGAAGAATATCTAGTCTATCAAATTGGACAATTATTAAATTAAATGATCAAAAAACTAATCATAACAATTCTATTTTCAATATCGATATTTCTGTTTTTGTTTTTTTCTATCAATAATCTATTGGTATCGATAGGTATTTCAGTTTTGATTGGTTTTTTAATGCTGTTATTAACTATTTATTTTGAGAAAAAAACGAACACTTTTATAAGTAAATTTAAGAAAGGAAGGCATATTTCTGATGACTTTTTTATCAATTATTTTTTAACTAAAAACGAAGAAGAATCGATTACAAAAGCTTGTATAAATAGCGGATTAAAATTAGAAATATTAAATCAAAAAAATAAAGCTTCGAAAGAAAATATCTTACTTGAAATTAATGAGGAAATTAATGATGAAATATTTAACTATTTTATAGCTTTTATTTCGCTAGGAACATATAAAAATAATTTAATTAATGTTAAAAATAATATCGATAAAAAATATGGCAAAAAGAAAGAAGAAATTGAATACTTAATCGAGAAATTAAATAAAAGCTTGTTGTTACATTTAATAATTTGGATAACTCTCTTTATTATTGCTTTATCATCCATAAATTATTTAAACGGATCTAAAAATGTAATTGCTAGTAGGCCAATTTTAACGATTATTCCAATATTATTAGTGGGTTTATTGTTTGTCGATGCTTCTTTAATTTATTATTTCAATTTAAGAAAAATGAATTTTGTTAGAGAGAAAAAACATGAAAAATAGGAAAATTAATATTAAAGAAGCATTAACTATCATTGCATTTAATATTGTTCTTTTGATGATTGTTATTCCTATTTATTTTTTAAATAAGAGCACATTTATGTTATTGAATAGTTTTTACTTGGTGTTTTTATGCAATTTATTATTTTTGTTATTACTAAAAGCAAGAATTAAAAAAGACAAAATGAAGAAAAATATAAATCTTTTGAATATTTTTACACTCATAAATTTTGAAGATGAGCGCATATCTTATTTTTTAAGAAAAATAGAAATAATGAATGAAAAAAGTGTTGATATAAAGATAATAGATTTTTTCGAAAAAGTTGAGAAAGAAAATAAATTTGAATATTATTCAGAAATAATAAAAGAGTATGATGATTTTTATATTTCTTCAATTTTTATTAATTATTATATTTTTAAAGAAAAGAATGATGATAATTTATTGAGTGAAAACAAAAGCCTGATTGATCTTTCAATTGAAAAAAATACAGATTTAAAGAAAAATAATGAAAATTTTTTATTTATATTTATAGGAATAATTATTTCATTAATTTTTGTTTTACTTATTCTTTATGGAGGAATATTAAAATGAATCGTTTATTTTCAATATTGACAATATGCGTTTGCTTGATAATTGGAACGGTTTTCTCTATTGATATTATTAATTATTATCAAATTTCTAATCAATTATTATCAATAAAAGATTACACAAATCAATACATATCAAAAACTGGACAAATAGATGATGAAATTACTAACAATTTAGTAAATTTATATGATGTAAAAATTAATAATAGTGAAAGCGATAAAAAATATTACAAAAAAGGTGAGATTTGTTTTTATGTGCTCTCCAAGGACTTTAATAGCGTTTTTGAAAATCAAAATACTAAGACAGTAACTATGAAATGCTTTGCTCTCGTTTCTTAATGTATCTTATTTATTATTGCTAATTTTGTGATAATATATGTTAAAGGAAAGAGGAAGTTTATGGAAAACATTAG
>CAYQCJ010000040.1:0-9143 GCA_964416025.1 uncultured Staphylococcaceae bacterium
TTCGACACTATATCATTTTCGGTATTTTATTGCATTAGAGTTTGAACTTAACAATGATTTATTTCAAAACACTAAAAAAATCAACTTTAAAAATTAAAAAATGAGTTAGTGTGAGTAATACCGAAAATACTACAAATCAATTTTGCCACTAACTAATTTTTTTAATATTTAATACCGAATAATGTTAAAAATGTATATAAAAATTCGTTTTATCGCATTAAATCAATAAATAAACACATCAATATATGACATGACAAGTCGGTAAAATCGCAAAAAAATAGTAATTAACATTTAAATTTTTAATTCATTGGTTTAAAATAAATTTAACAACCATGAATAAATTATTTTATTACGGATTAACAAAAGAAAATTATAAGAAGTGTAAAAACACAAACGATGCATACTTGATAAAAACGAATAAAGTTTTATCCTGTGTAGCAGCTGTAGCAATGTTTGTACTTTTTATAGCATCGATCTTCTTAGAACAACTATCTAAATTTAAATTCATATATCTAAGTTTTTTTGTAGTTTTTGCATTGTTTACCATTGCAGCATTGGCTATTGGTGATAAAAAATATAAGCATCCAATTATTGGGATGTATATCATCTGCACTATTTTATATGGCTTTGGTCTTTCTCTTGCTCTCCAATATCCAGATAAAAAATCAACAATTATTCAGTTACAATTTGTGCTATTACCTCTATTATTTACGGATAAACCTTTTCGAGTAAGTTTATACATATTAGGCATTCTTGGCACTTATCTTACTTGCGTCTTCTTATTACAAGACAAATCAATAATGTTTGAAGAAGCATTTAACGCAATTTCATTAAGCTGTTTATCAATAATAACCCATTTTATAATTAGTAACGGAAGGCTTAAGGGCTTTTTTAACAAAGAAAAATACGTAGAAACAATAAAAGAATTAATTGAAACACAAGATGAAATCTTTTTGATATATCATACTGATCCATTAACTGGTTTATATAACCGTGGTCAATTATTTGATAATCTTAAAAAAGTATCTAATGACTCCATTAAATCTCCAAAAGCAATTGTGATGATTGATATTGATCATTTTAAACAAATTAATGATACTTACGGACATTTGAAAGGTGATTTAGCACTTTCTGAATTCAGTAAAGAATTAAAAAAACTTAAATATAATGGAGAAATAACATTCTATCGTTATGGCGGAGATGAATTTATCGCACTTATCTATGAATATAAAGATGAGAAATTTACTAAACTATCTGAAGATATTCATGATGCAGCCAAAAAGGTTATTATAAATCCTGATTATAAAATGACTGTTAGCATTGGGGTCGCCTATATCAATAGAGACGATGACAAAAATGTTGATGTTGAAAAATGGGTTGCCAATGCCGATGAAGCTGTTTATGAAGCTAAAAAAGCTGGCCGAAACCAGACATTTTATAAATAAATATTAAAAAATAGTATAAAAATATTCTTCAAATTTTTATTTAATATCATAAAAACCGATTTTTCAAAAATCGGTTTTTAAAATAAAGTTATATTAAAAATTTAATTCAGATTATCTAAAAACTTTTAAACGCTCTTCAATAGGTTTAAATTCTTTTTTATCAGGCTTAATAACTTCTTTGCCAAAAACAATTTGTGCTTCTAGTTTCCAAGCAGCTGGAATTGCAAATTTTTGGGCTAAATCAGCATCGATCAATGGATCATAATGTTGCATGTTTACTCCATACCCTAAATCTACTAGTTCAAGCCAAATTGCATACGCTAATATGCCGATATTTTGTTCAGCCCAATTATCTTGCCTATTAGCAAAAGATGGAACTGCCTTTTTAAGACCTTCAATATCTTCAATATCTTTATAAATTAACACTGTTCCGTAAGCATTTTTAAAAACATCAATTTTTGGTCCAGTTTTTTTAAAAGCTTCTGGACTAACAATCTTTTTTAAAGTTTCTTTTGTTGTATCCCATATAAAATTATGATTTTCACCTAAACCAATAACGATGTGCGTTGCCATCGAATTAAAAGCGGTTGGTGTATTTAAAATAACCTTCGATATTTTATCGATCAAAATCTCATCATCTACCACTTTTTCTTTCTTTAACATATAAGAAGAACGACGTTTTATTAATAATTCTGAATATTCCATAAATAATCTCCTTTGATTAATTACTAGTATATTCATTATTTTAAAAATCGTTAATGATATGCTTTGATTGTATTTAATTATTGTAATTTCACTTAAATTAACCAAAATAATGATTAAGAATTATCATTTTTTATATTAAAAAGTCCCATTAATGAATGGGACTTAAAACAAACAAATTCTGGACTAAAAATTAATTTAATTAACCTTTTATATTATAATCAGCAGCTAAAAGGTTGGTGGCTTTAAATAACTTATGCATATAAACAAATGGACCAACAACAATGAAAGCTCCTAATACATTCCAAAGCCAAAAATCAGTTGCACTAAAACTATAATCGATGTTACGTCTTTTTAATTCATCGCCAATTCTATTAGCTAGACGATGATTCCAAACTAAAGCAGCAATTCCTAAAGTCATTGGACCAAAAACAAATGCCATTAACAAGAAATGCATTGTTTTCTTGCCGTCATAACGAGTAGCAATTTGATTAATGTATTCTGTAACAGACGACATAACTACCAATCCATAAATACCACAAGTAATCATCGACAACAAAATATAACGACCTAGACTTTTGTTTGTTTTTAACTGGGCTACAGGTTGATCTGCCATATGTAAATACCTCACTTACAAAAATGTTATATATTAGACATTGTTTTGTCAAATGTTTATTTTTAAATAGTAATAAATAACCAATAAATTAATTTATTAAGCCCTTAATCGCATTAATTGAGGTTGTACCAACATTAGAAACTATCGCTACTGCAAACTTTAAATCACTATTGTTAATTTTAGTTGCATCTTTTTCTTTTACATATAACGCATATTCATAATCGCCATTTGATAAATATCTAATGACCGCTTTATCGAAAGTCAAATATGTTTCGTCTGGAGTTTGAGCATTATTATCCCAATCACTTATAGGATTTGTATAGCAAGATGCAGTAAAAGCTAAAAAGTCTGATAAAACATTAGAATCTTCACTTTCCCAAGAATTATTTTCGGTATTAGTGAATTTAGCAGCATTTTTGTCACCTAAAGTATGCATTTTATGGAGATTAATGAAGAAATCATTCGTATCGCCTTTAGCTGAAAAACTATTTTCTAATAACTTAATAGAAGCATTATCGTAATTTACATATCCGCCTTCGATTTTATAGTGGTACATATTAGCATAGTCTTCACTTGATTTTGAATAGTAACCAGAATTGACATCAGTTGTTGAATTATGCATATAAAGACCATGATTAATCCATAAAGTAGTTTTTGTTTGAGTAAATAGAAATATATTTTTTTGACTGACTTCACTATATGCTGAACTATTAAAATGCATTTGAGTAATTCTGGTGTAATTTGTATCAACTGAAGAAATTATCTCATTTAGAGACTCATCATTTACTATTTCATTAGATTTACTTACTTAAGTAGGAGAAGAAGATATAAGAAAAACCGGAAACGTTAAACCTAAAACGATTATTAATAATTTTATTTTCAAAACCTCCCCACGATTTTATTCTATAAACATTTAATGAAAAGAGATAATTTTTTCATATTAAAATGCTATGGTTATCAAGTGATAATGTCACTATTGTTATCGCGCGATAATGTCACTGTTATAAAATATCTCTAGAGGGAGATAGAGATAATGAAAAGGGTAAAATTAAGAGTGAAAGAAGATATAAAGTATGAAACTATTAAGTCTTGTGTAGATCATAAATCACCAGTAATTGCTGCAAGCATCAAATTAAATCTTTCAAGAAGACAAATTTTTAGATTGATAAATGTATACAAAAAGAGAGGTAAGGAAGGGTTTATTCATGGCAATCGCGACAGAAAACCAATAAATACACTCAACAAAACTCTCTCTACTAAAATAATACAATTAGTTAACAAAAAATATAAGGACAATAATAGCAATTATTTGATTTTAAATTATTCACATTTACAAGATATGTTAAAAGAAAAACATAATATTTCAATTTCATACGCTTCTTTGTATACTTTAATGTTAAAAAATAACTTTTTATCGCCAAAAATACAGAAAATAACAAAGAGAAAAATTGCTAAAGAAAAACTTATTATTAAAAAACCAAACACAAAACCTGAAGATATCGAAATAATTGTAAATCATATTGTTGAACTCGAAGATGCTCACCCAAGAAAAGAGAGGGCTAAATATTTTGGAGAACTTTTGCAAATGGATGCCTGTTCAAAGATTTGGGGTAATTCATTTTTTGCCACACTTCATTTAGCCATTGATAATTCAACTGGAAATATTGTCGGCGGTTATTTTTGCAAAGAGGAAACGTTGCTTGGATATTACCAAATTTTTAGTCAAATACTCCATAATTATGGTATTCCAATTAAAATCATTACTGATAAAAGAACCGTTTTTACTTATAAACAATTAAAAAAAAGATGACGATAAAGACACGCTTACACAATTCGGATTTGTTTGTAAAACACTCGGAGTCTGTCTTGAATCGACTAGTATCCCGCAAAAGAAAGGTCAAATAGAACGAGCAAATGGAACGTGCGAAGATAGATTATCAGCAGAATTAAGAATAGAAAATATTACCAATATTGAAGACGGTAATAAATATTTAATTAATCTTTTTATTCCAAAATTTAACGAAAAATTTGGCGAAATAATCTCTTCAGGAAATAATGCCTTTGTTCCTGTTGAAGAAGATAAAATAGATTATTATTTGTCAATTATTTCTAGAAGACAATTTGATAAAGGAAATTCAATAGAATATAAAAACGAATTTTACCAAGCTTTTCGCGATAAAAAATTAGTGTGTTTTGAAAATAAAACAAAATGTTTAGTGGTTGTTTCTTTAAATAACGAAAAATTTATTGTAGTCGACGACCAAATTTACGAAATGAAAAAACTAAATAAAAATCTTCAGTCTTCACTTGCTCTTGACCAATTAACACCTGAAAAAGCTAAAAAAACTACACGGAAGCCACCTATTGATCATCCTTGGAGATTAAAGAATTACGATGACTTCCAACAATATTTTAAAACCAATTATCAAGTCAATAATACAGGCTAATGTTTAGTGACATTTTCGTTTGATATTGACACTAATAATATGAAGAAACGACTTTTTATTCTCGATTAAACTAAGATTAGCGACATCAAAATCAATATAATTTTTATATGGCCAACCCATAGAATTACCGATCGAGATAATTAAAAGTACAATATATGTTTCACTATTATTAATTAAATTATCAAGTAAACCATTATTAAGAAAATTGGTAATAAAATTGATATCATTTCCATTTAAAGAACTAAATAAATCTATTGTTTTAAAACTATCTTCTAAATTATTATAAAATTTTTCAAAATATGGCAATTTATAAAGCAACCTTTTATTAGTTAGATTGCCATTATCAAAATTCATAAAGAAATCAAAAGCATCATTGAAAGTTATATTACAAACTGGGAGATTATCTAAATTATATCGTTCAAATTCAACTTTATATTCTTATAAATCTAAAATTTGAAAGAGTTCGTGAGCATTTCTGGAACCATTTCTTTTACTTTCGATTAGCCAATCGTACATTGGTTTAATAGCTTCGTTATCAAATTTAATTTTAATTACTTAATTATAAACCGCTATTAAAAACTGTCACTAAAAAATTATTATGCTTGTTATTTAAAGATATAATTAATATTTATTTTGAAAGTCATGTTGACATGCTCAAATGTAAGTCACGCAATAAAAATATAACAAGTTTTGTCTATTTAGGTTATAAAATTGTTCTTACGAACAAAAATGTTCAGTTTTGTTGACCGTATCTAAAAAAAATAAATATGCTGGTAAAGTCAAAAAAAATAGATATTTATTAAATATAAGGCTTTTTTTACCGCCGGCGGCGGAATGACGCCCCCTTCCATAATATAATTAATAACATTAATTATTGTCTAATTAGTTATTAATTTTTCAATATATTACAAATCAATAACTTTATATGTTCTTATAATATGCTTCATTAAGATTATTAAAATATTTTTAAATAATTCTTTTTCGTTATTATCAAAATTAGTATAAAAAAACTCTTAGTAAATAACTAAGAGTTTAATTTAAGAAATTGGTGCTCCAGGTCGGAGTCGAACCGACATGAACTTGCATTCGGCAGATTTTGAGTCTACTGCGTCTACCATTTCGCCACTGGAGCATTGGTATGATTTTATCATATATTTAGCATATTTAACCACTATTATTTTAAAGAAAAATATCTATATATTGCGCACATATTTTATACCATCAATTTTATACATAATTGATAAATAATATGTTTATACTTTTAAATTAGTTGTTATAAACGGAACAATACTTTCACAAATTTTTATACACTTAATCAATAATTCTTATATAATGATATTAAACAAGTTACATTTTAATTACAAAGGAGAAAATCTATGAGTAAAAAAGAATATAAAAACGTAACAAAAACAAAAAATTCAATTCGTAACGCTCTAATTGATATCTTTACTGAAGGAGAAACAGTTAGCTCAATTAGCATTATAGAACTATGTGGTAAGGCGAATATTACAAGAGGAACTTTTTATAACCATTATAAATCAACAAAAGAAGTTGCTTATGAAATAAAAAGTAAGTTTATGGAAGAGTTTAGAGAAGTATTAATGAATGCTGATTTTAGTGATGAAGGAAGATATGAATTTTATAAAAAATGCGGCAACTATTTTGAAAATCATAAAAAAATTATCATCGCTATCACTAGATCTCTTTCGTATAAGAGCATTTTAGATATAAAAGAAGAAATTATTGAAACAATCTTTGAAATAATTAAAGAAAAATTACCAAACTTAATCTCTGAAACTAACAAAGACTTATCACCTAAATTAAGATTATTTGCTAATGGTGTCTTAATTTCTTATATAGATTCTGTCTTAGGAAATACATCATACACTATTCAAGAATTTACTGAAATCGCTTATAAAGCATCAAGAAGCTTCCTTCATAATAGAAAATAGTTGAGATTTGCAGGGGATTTTACTTTTTTAGGTCTTTATAGTCTTTTTTTTCAACTTCTTCACTACTTCGATTAGCTTTTAAAAAATTGCCTTTTTTAAGTAAATATAAACCATAAAAAGAAATAAGCATTCCTAGAATTGTGGTCGCTAAACATATCCACCCGGCATAATTTGGCCACGTTTTAGAAAACACAATTGGTAAAGTAATAGAAACAATAATAATTAAAAAACCAACAATCATTACAATTGTTCCTAATAAATAATAAGATTTGTGGTTTTTAAGTTTTTTCATAAAAGTTTTGGCATGCCCTAGAGGAATCGAACCTCTGTCTTCGGCTTCGGAGACCACTATTTTACCATTAAACTAAGGGCATATTTAGAAATAAATAATTACAAAAGACTTTTATTATCATATTCTAAATATGCCCAAAAAACTATTATAAATAAGAATTATTATTTAATGATTTACTTTTTATTTACGTCGCTAAACAAATCATTCAAAGCTTCGCTCATAGTTAGATGATTATAAATATTGTCTCTTAATACAGTATATGGAATTTTATTATCGATTGCTAATTTGATAATATTTATCACTTCATAAGATTCAGCACTAAATAAATGAGCACCTAAAATCAAATTATCTTCTTTATTAACAATAACTTTTAATAATCCATCGGTTGCTCCAAGAACTCTTGCCTTAGGGATTGCAGCAACCTTAAGCCTAAATACATTGATAGAATATCCGTTATCAATTGCTTCTTTTTCAGTAATACCAACTCTTGATAAGGCTGGATCAATAAAGACTGTGTATGGAATAGCTCCTCTATTATTTATAGTTCTCTTTCTATTTCCATAAATAAAATCAGCAATAATTCGAGAATCATCTAAAGAAATATAGGTGAATTGAAGAGCATTTGTAACGTCTCCAGTAGCAAATACACCAGCAACATTTGTTTCCTTAAATTCATTAGTTATGATATTGCTTCTATTAGAAATTTGAATATCAGTATTTTCTAGATGCAAATCATTTATATTTGGTCTTCTTCCGGTAGCCACAAGCAAAGCGTTTCCGCTTATTACTTCGCTTTTACCATCAACCTCAACATTTAAAAATACTTTATCTTCAGAAGAACTAACTTTTAAGATTTTAGTATTTTTTAATATTCTAATTCCTTTATTAGTCATACTTGCATAAACTAATTCAGCAATTTCAGCATCTTCTCTTGGTATAAAATCGTTAGAATCTTGAATAATTGTCATTTTCGATCCGAAATTTGCATAATATGAAGCAAATTCTAATCCGATATAACCTCCACCCATAACTAACAATTCTTTAGGAAGTTTATCTTCTTCCATTAAAGTCTCGCTAGTATAAACAAATTTACTTTCTTTAATTCCTTCAACGTTAGGAATAAATGGTCTACTTCCTGGATCAATTACGATTCTTTCGGCATTAAATTCAGCAATTAAAGCGCCATCTTTATATACTTCGATAGTTTTATTATCTTTAAAACTAGCAACTACATTTACAACTTTAACTCCTGAAGCAATTGCTGCCTCGTATTTTTTTGTCTTAAAAAAGCAGTTAATTCTTTCTTTTTATTAATTGCTTCTGTGTATCTCGCTTCTTTTTCGTTTATACTTCCACCAACATGAGCTGATTCTCTAGCAAGATTTTCTAGAGTTTTTGATGGAATGCAAGCAACGTTAATACATGTGCCACCATACATCAAATTAGATCTTTCAATCAATATAGTTGATTCACCTTTTTTGCAAAAATATTTGCTAATGTCTTACCAGCTTTGCCGAATCCAATAATCAAATTTTTAACTTTTTCCATAAAAAACTCCTTATTTATATCTACTATAAATATAATATTTTTTGTAAAAATTAAAGATATATGCTTGTTTATAACAATTTCAATTTTGGCAAAGATGAACCATTTTAATACAAAATGCAAACACCTTTCGTTTTTTGAATA
>CAYQCJ010000041.1:0-8779 GCA_964416025.1 uncultured Staphylococcaceae bacterium
TAGGAATAATAATGGGCTATTTTGGATTAATTGATCAATCGATTTTAAATATCAGTAGCGAACTAAGAAAAATCGCCTTAATTATCATCTTAATTAAAGGTGGTTTGTCGCTCGATTTAAAAGATTTAAAAAAGACTGGTCGACCAGCTTTATTATTGTCTTTCATTCCGGCAGTAATCGAGATGGTTACAATCGGTTTAATTGGTCCACTATTTTTAGATTTAACATATTTAGAATCATTTATTTTAGGTAGTGTTTTAGGTGCTGTTTCTCCGGCTGTTGTTGTTCCTCGTATGATAAAAATGATTGAAAATAATCAAGGAGTCAAAAAAGGAATTCCACAAATGATAATTGCTGGAAGTTCTTTAGATGATATTGTAATGATTGTTTGTTTCACGGCATTACTTACAATTGAAGGTGGCGATTCACTAAGTGCCATGACCTTTATCAACGTTCCAATTTCAATTTTATCGGGGATTGGCATAGGTATTTTAACTGGATTCCTACTTTCTGTATTATTTAAGAAGGTTCATATGCGTGATTCTTTAAAATTAGCTTTAATACTTGGGATTTGTTTTTGTTATGTTTTTTTGGAATCTTATCTATCTCAATGGGTTGGTTTTTCAAGCCTTCTTGCCGCTATCACAATTGGAATAACTCTTCTTGCAAGAAACGCTTTTCAAGCCAAAAGGATCGCTCAAAAATGCGATCGACTTTGGTCCGTTTCCGAAATTTTTTTATTCGTATTAGTTGGTGCTTCAATTAAATTAGATGCCGTTTGGCCACTATTATTGCCAGCTTTAGGAGTAGTAGCAATCGGTTTGGTCTTTAGAATTGCTGGAACCTATTTATGTACAATTAAAACTCATCTTAACTTTAAAGAAAGAACTTTTGTATCTATTTCTTATGTCCCAAAAGCAACTGTTCAAGCCACAATCGGAGGCGGATTATTAGATTTAGGCAATAAATTAGGAAATGCTACTATTCAAGCTGCTGGACAAATCGTCTTGGTAGTTTCGGTTGTCGCAATTTTATTAACAGCGACTTTTGGAGCTTTTGCAATCGATTTATCAGTTAATAAACTAGTTCCTCGCGATGAAACAACATTAACTTTAGAAAATAAATAATTTTAAAGAAAATAGCCTCTTTAATATGTAATAATAATTTATGTGTAAGAGGCAAAAATTATGTATAAATACAAAGTAATCGATACTAAAACTTGGAAAAGACGCAGTCAATACGAATGGTTTAAGAAATTTAGTAACCCATGTTACACCATGACTATCGAGGTTGATGTCACCAATATTGTTAAATTTAGTAAAGAAACTAAATCTTCTTTTTTCATCAATTTTCTCTTTATAATAATGAAATCGCTCAATAGCGTCGATGAATTAAGACTCAGAATCGTCAACGATGAAGTTCGTTTATATGAAAACATCGATCCAAGTTATATTGTTTTACTCAATGACTTAAATTTTGAGAATGCTGAAAACAAAATGTTCGATAATTATGAAGCATTTTACGAAGATGCTAATAAAGAAATCACAAGAATTAAGAATCAAATCGGTAAAAATATTGAATATAATAGTGAGAATTACGCTGTTTATTATTTAACATGCACTCCTTGGATTCATTACACCGCTATGACTCATCCAGTACCTGACGGAATGATCGAATCTAACAGCGTTCCTCGTGCTTGCTTTTCTAAATATATTGAAAAAGATGGAAAATATAATTTAAATTTTACAATTAATGTTTCCCATGTTTTAGTTGATGGATATCCACTATGTAAAGCACTTAATGCCTTAACCGAAAACAGCATAAATTGTCTTAATTTTTTCAATAACACCACTAAATAACCACTATTTTTATTTTTATTGCCTTTTTAAATCATCAAAAATTCAGTTTTTGAAATTTTTAAGTCTTATTTTTGCTTAAAGTTGGCTTTCCATAAGTCTAAAAATTAAAGAAAATTTCAAAAACCCTATCAAATCCCCACTCTTTTTTCTAAATACCTGTTGTTTTTGGATTTTTAAGTGTCTAAAATAATATTCATAAGGGGGATAATTCAAATATGAAATTATTCAAAAAGTTTATTGCTGAACTATTTGGTACTTTCTGTTTGGTTTTATTCGCTTGTGGAGTTGCTGCTGTCACCTCTATTTCTACTACGACTACTGGTGCAACGAACATCTTCGCTAACGGAGCCACACATGAAATTGCCACCGCATTAGCATTCGGTCTAGTTTTAGCCGCTATGTGTTATGCGATTGGAGGCGTCTCAGGTTGCCACATCAACCCAGCAGTCTCTTTAGCTTTCTTACTTAAAAACCTCTTCTTACCTAAAGAAAAGAGAGATTTTGGTTGGAAAGAATTCTTCGTTTACGTCATTGCTCAAAACATTGGATCGTTCATCGCATGCTTATTATTATTTGTAATCCTTGGCGATAGCAACGGATTCGGCGCAAATACCATCCAACCTTTAATTGCTGGAAGTAAAAACGCTGTTTTAATTGCTTGTTTTGTTGAAATCATTTTAACAATGGTGTTCGTTTTAGTTATTTTAGCTGTTACACGTTCAAAGAAAACATCAAGAATTAGTGGCGTCGTCATCGGTTCCACTTTAACTCTTGTTCACTTAGTTGGCATTCCATTTACTGGAACAAGTGTCAACCCAGCCAGAGCTTTATGGCCAGATTTATTTGCCAAATTCATTCCTGAATTATATGGAAAAACTGGCAATGCTGATGCTTTAAATCAATGCTGGATTTATGTTGTTTGCCCATTAATCGGTGCTGCTCTTGCTGCCTTATTATATTGGGTTTTCTACATGGTTAAAGAAAAGAATGATGGTGTCGAAGTTGAAGAAGATTTCGTAGTCAACAACGTTACCAACAACTACTATGCTCCTATTAACAATGCTCCTGTTGCTCAACCAGTCGAAAAGAAGGAAGAAGTCAAAACAGAGCCTGTTAAAGAAGAACCAGTCGAAGAAAAACCTGTTGAAGAAGTTAAACCTGAACCAGAGCCAGTTGTTGCTCCAGTTGAAGAAACTCCTGAAGAAAAAGCAGTTCGTAACAATATTCCATTTGAACAAAGAGTTCAAGAAGCTGATCAAGATCTTCGTGATAAATATAATGAGCTTAAAGAATATTGCTTAAGTTATGATTTACATAGTAGAGTTTCAAATGATTACGATACTATGAGACTCCATAGAGTTAGATATGTTGTTATGGCTATTAGAGGTAAAACTTTAAAGATTCACTTCCGTATTAACCCTCAACATTATGCTGATTCCACTATTACTGTTCTCGATGATAGCGCCAAGAACAAATATGAAGATGTCCCAACAGTCTTCAAAGTGAAGAGCGGATTATCCCTCAAGAGAGCTAAACAAATCATCGATGATGTTATGGCTGAAGCTGGTATTAATAAATTAGCTGAAGGTGCAGAACATACAAAGGATGACGAAGATTAATTAACTCTTAATTATTCGTAAATAAAAAGTTCTAGAATTTAATTTCTAGCACTTTTTTATTTGTTAATTAATTATTTCTTTAAGAAAAATCTCTTACCACATTTAATAACTTTGACTTCAGTAATATCACTATCAAGAAATACTTTAATGCCTTTTCTTGAAATTTCTTTGTCCTCATACTTAAATGTAATATCTTGATCTTTAAGACTATTCTTAGCAAAGTAGGCTTTTGAAGTAGAAGCATCGATAATAACATCGCCTTCTTTAATCTCTTCATCACCTCTATAAATTATAAAATCCTCGGTCAATGTGCCATATATTGTCGATTCACCAAGTAAACCACCATCTTTGGAATAAACATCAAAATGAGTGTGGGTTTTGTCGTAGTTATCATTAGCAGCACTGTCATCAAAAGTTTTTTTGATTCCGCTTTTAGTGTCGTTCCACCAAGCACCAAAACCCTTCTTTTCTTTTTTTTCTTCTTTAGGGGTCTCAGTTTTTTCTTCTTTTATTTCAACATCAATTGCATCTTTTTTCTTATCCATTTTTAATAAATCTCCTTTATTTTCTTTTAGCTATTTCTAATTTTAATCTCTTTAAAATAGCTCCATAGTTAGTATAGACATTATTTGGATTAATTGTTTCAAAATATTTATATTTTTTGGCATTACGATACACTAAAGATAGTATTGTAACACCGACAGAAGCGCAAGATTTAATGTCTTGTAAACTGTCACCAATATAAAAAATATCTTCTTTTTTAACATTAAAATCCTTCATAACTTGCTTTAAATTATCTGGTTTATTTACTCCATCAAGCGAACCTAAATATTCTTTAGCAAAATAGCCATAAAGTGAGAAAAATTTCTTCGTATATTCCCAAGTTTTTAAACTTCTTCCGCTCAAAAACACCATCGTAATATTGTGGCTTTTTAAGTACTTTAATGTAGTCAATGCTCCAGGAGTAAGTTTAGGTAATAATTCTTGATGTTTTTGAGCATAAATTTTTAAATAATAATCAAAAATTGGTTTATATGCTTCATCACCAAAAATTTTCTTTATTATTCCTTCTTCGGTAGGTCCAAACAAATCGCGGATATCTTCCTTCTTTAAGTTTTTACCACCAAATTTACATGCTTCAAAAAAGCATTCATCACACAAATCAAAAGACTGGGCCAAAGTCCCATCAAAATCAAAAGCAACTATCATAAATCCTCTTCTTTCTTTAAAACATTAACAATTTCAGCAACATATCTATAATGAAAATCTAAATTATCAGCATAAACTCTTTTATATACTTCTTTATCAACAAAATTATTTTCGTTGATGTGATCACGATAAATTTTCTTACAAATTAAAACAGTTGAAGCTTCCTCAAAATAAGGAACATCATTAAATAATTTTGTTGTTAAACCAACTTTAGAAATTTTATCTTCATCTCTTCCGCTATGTCTTCCTAAATAAATTAACTTATCTTTATAAGTTTCATCAAAGAAACAAAGCGAGAAATAGTCGCTAGATTCAGTAAATTCAAGAGTGTAACGAGAATCACGGACATAAGTTGTTACAACTGGTCGATACCATAAATAACCGATTTCGGCCCAGCCAATCGTCATTGTATTGACTCGATCACCACTTTTAGCAGTAATTAAACAAGTAACTTTTGGTAATAAGTTGATAAAATTTAAATCAACTTTTGAAGGATTAATTTCCTTAAATGATGTATTATTTTTCATACTTAGATTATAAAGCAAATTGAAGGTAGAAAGTATTAAAAAACTCCAAAAATTTGCTTGACAAGTATTATTTAAATATATATATTAATTAGGCACGTAGAAAGAAGAGCGTCCGGTTCTCACCAGATTGACTTAGAGTTAATTGGTTTATAAGCTACTAAAGTATTTAATTAGTAAACTAACGGACGCAAAGCTTATTTGCGCCCGTTTTATTTATTTCAGGAGGAACAAGATTATATCTTCAAATCAATTTAATTCACCACGTCCACAAAATTCGGTGAAAAAAACAAATCGTAACGATAATGGCGATTTAGTAAACGAAAAAATTCGTTTTCCAGAAGTCTTAGTAATAGGACCTGAAGGAGAACAATTAGGAAAAATGTCCAGATATGATGCCATGAGAAAGGCCGAAGAATACGGCTTAGACTTACTCTGTGTTGCACCAGCTGCTCATCCACCAGTTTGCAAAATCATCAATTATGGTAAGTATCGTTTCCAAGCTCAAAAGAAAGCCAAGGAAGCTAAAAAGAATCAAAAGATTATTGAGGTTAAAGAGGTTCAACTCACCCCACAAATCAGCGATCACGATATCGAAACTAAAGCAAAAGCTGCAATCAAATTCTTACAAGATGGGGATAAGGTTAAAGTCGGAGTTCGTTACAGAGGAAGACAACTTGCTCACCCAGAAGTAGGTGAAGAGGCCTTGAACAAGTTTATGAACTACGTAAAAGACATAGCTACAGTCGATACTCCAGCAACAATGGAAGGTAGATGGCTATCTTGCTTACTTGCAAGTAAAATTAAAAAGTAGAAAGAGAGGAATTCATTTATGCCAAAAATGAAAAGTAAAAAAGCTTTATTAAAAAGAATTAAAGTAACAGGCACTGGTAAAGTTACAAGACATCATGCATATGTCTCGCACTTAGCACCACACAAAACACACAAACAAAAGATGCACTTAAGAAAATCAACTTCTGTCAGCAAGTCTGATATCAAGAGAATTAAGTATCTTATTCAAGATTAGGGAGGTCATTAAAATATGAGAGTAAAAGGTGGAACAGTTACACACGCAAGAAGAAAAAGAGTTTTAAAGGCCGCTAAAGGTTATTTCGGAAGTAAACATTTATTATTCAAGACTGCCAAAGAGCAAGTCATGCATTCGAATAGATATGCTTATATCGATCGTAGAAATAAGAAGAGAGACTTCAGAAAATTATGGATTAAGAGAATTAATGCTGCTTGCAGAATTAATGATATCTCCTATTCACAATTCATGCACGGATTAAAGGTTGCTAAAATTGACGTCAATAGAAAGATGTTAAGTGAAATCGCAATCCATGATGAAAAAGGTTTTGCTGAATTAGTTAAAGTTGCTAAGGCCGCTAAATAATTAATTTAAAACTTAAAAAGACATTGGTAACAATGTCTTTTTTAATGGGGATTGGCAGGGGATTTTGAAAAATCCCCATTAAAAATGCGCTATTTTTATAGCGCATTTTATATTTAAATATTAATTATTATTTACTTTCTTCACGAGAGGAAACAACAACTTGATTGAAAGGAATATTAACATTATTTTTCTTAAATAATAAGAAAAGATCTCTATTTAAATCACGATTTAATTGGAATTTATCACCTTCCTTACAATTGGCTAAAATTCTTAAATTGATTGAACTATCAGCTAATTCTTGAACACCTAAATAGGTTGGTCCACCAGTAACAACCTTCTTATATTTTTCTTTTAATAAAGGCAATTCTTTCTTTAAAATGGCCTCCACTCTTTCTAAATCTTCATCGTAATCAATTGGCATATCAATAACAACAATGGCTGATTCAGTGGTCATATTGACAATACTAGCAATTTTACTGTTGTTAATAACTTTAACATTATTTCCAACATCTTTAAGTCTAGTTGTACGAACACCAATCGAATCGACTACACCCCTAAACCCATCAAGAACAACGATATCTCCAACTTGGTAATCGCCTTCAAAAACAATAAATAAACCAGCTAAAACGTCGCTAATTAATGATTGAGCTCCAAGTCCAATAACAAGAGCAACAATTCCAGATCCAACAAGTAAAGTAGTTGAATCAACACCTAAGCAATAAAGCACAACAAATAATAAAATAATTATGGCTAAATATTTAATAAATGAATTGCTTAAAAGTAAAATAGTTTTAGCTTTTTTACCGGTTTTATGGCTTATTTGGATTAAAAGTATTCTTAATAATTTAGATAAAACAAGAATTAATAAAGTGAAAAATAAGGCATTTAATAGAACATTGTAATTGGCGACAAACCAAGATACAAAGCCATCTGCTCCTTTAATTCCGTTGGCTTTTAAGATGTCATTACACCATGATAAACCAAGGTCACCCCCAACAAGTACTAAGATTACATAAGCTAAACTTAGGGCGTAAATTATGCCCCAAACCACGGAACGAATAATCTTATTCTTCGTCCAAACGACTTTTTTGTTCTCATCTTCCATATATTTATCCTCCTTAATATATTAAGATACAGAAATAGCAACTGTGTCATTATACAACTGAACATCGGTTAAAACGTTTCCGCTATTACCATCAAGATCGGTTGGATAAGAACTATCGGCTAATATTGTTAATGGGATTGAAACCGCATCAGCAAGATAAGTATCAAGGTTCGTATCAGAAATAATTACTGACGAACTAGCGAGTTCTTCAGCTGTAAGAACTCGAGAAACATTGACGTCACCTGTCACAATATTGAAACGGACATTACTTAAATCAGTATTAGGATCAGAATATGTAAAATTAATTTGTAATCCATTTGTTACTTTTGTTGCACTGTTTGGAGTTATTGTGCCTCTAGTATAGGTTGGAGTTGCAAGAGTTGTAAATGATTCAGTATCAAGATAAATCTTATTTGAAGTTTCACCATAATAATAAAGGACAAGTTTATATGATGTATCTGGAACAAGATTGCTAATTTTTTCTCCGATATGATAAGTTCCATCATCATTTAACGACAACGAACCAATATAATCACTAATTTTTGTACCAAGCGAATTAGTCGCTTCAGCACCAGTCGAATCTTCTAATCTAATCCAGATTTCTTTATCATATTGACCAATGTAATTAAAATCGCAATTATAAGTACAATTGGTAATTAGCGAAGAGAATGTTTTAGTTGTTTCAATTTTTGAATATAAAGGTTCGCTTTTTGCAAAATTCTCAATATCAATATTGTTTTGTAAACCATCAGCATCAGTATAATAAATAACCAATTTAAACCCAGCAGCAGTCGTATATTTTTCAAGTCCAGCATACGAAACATTAACATTTAATGCACCAGAACTAGAATCAGTTTCTGGAGTAATAGTACCAAAAGTAACCATATCGGTAATGTTATCCGCACTTTCTTCATAATAGTAGAGATAGTAATTGAAATCACCAAAAGTATTGGTTCTATCGAAGAAATTTTGATAAATGAGGCCAGTATTATCAGTAATAACCGTTCTATTTTCATTGTTATTATACGGAGTAAAAGCACTTGTTGAAGTAGTAAATGTGTTGGTATCAA
>CAYQCJ010000042.1:0-8440 GCA_964416025.1 uncultured Staphylococcaceae bacterium
TCTTGAACTGTAATTAAAGAATCACATTTGACTAATGGATTATTCTTAAGAGAATTTTCAGGAAGATACTTATATAAATTTAATTTTTCATCAAATTGAAAATCCTTTAATCCAACACGTAAATCAAAAGGAATCTCTATAAAAGAATTCTTCAAAGCATATTGAAGAGGCATCTTCGAACAAGCTTTAGCAATATTTATCATCATTCCGCGGTCATATTGATGAGCTAACATCTTAAGCAACCAAACAGGAAGATTGAATTTAATACTAAAAAATTCGAACGAACCCTTATTTATATCTTTAAAATCAAAATTCTTTTTCTTATCGAGCAACACTTTAATCAAATTATTTTGATCTTCGGTGAGTTCGATGCCGTTTGCTTTGTAAAAAGCATTGAAATCGTTGGTTACTTCATCTTTTTTTGGATATTTATTGAAAGCAACTGTACTAAATAAAACACCTAAAGCAGCAACTTCTTCAACAGTATTTGCTTTTAAAATGCTTCTTGCAAAATGATCAAGTAAGAAATAATTTCTTAAACTTAAACCAACAATCGAAAGAATTGTTCTATTAGCTTCACGGCCAACTGTTTTGTAATTGGTACGTAAAACTTCGGAAAGAGATTTTCTCTCTTTAACTATTGTCGTTATACAACTAACTGAATTATCAAACATCTGCATTATAAATCACCCATTTTCTTATTAAAATCTGCAAAAGCATCTCCTAAATAAGGTTCTTCCTTATCATCATCATGGTCACATTCATCGCAACCATCATCATCTTTATCTTCATCACTATCGTCTTCTTCACCTTCTTCAACATAAACAGAATTTTCTTCAGTTTGAAAACGTGGACTATCTTTACTCAAATATTCGTAGCGATCATCTTGGGAATAATAATAAAATTCAATAGCTAAATTAACACAAACATTTTTAACATAAGCAGCAATTAATTCAGCAGCTTGGTTTTGTAAAACAGAAACCTTTTTAGGAGCATTAACATGCACAATAACATTCCATAAATTTTGTTCAACTCCATCATGAGCTAATAAGCCCTCTGGTGCAAAGAAATCGATGTCATCTTTTTCGACCTCATAAAGATCAGCCAATTTATCGGTTAAATCTCTACTCAAATCGCGAAGTAAATATGGATCAATTCCATAAAGTGTAATAGTTATCATACAAAAAAGTCCTCTTTTTAATATAATAATCATAGATTATTAAGTACTTAAAAGCAAACTTTTATTGCCCTTAATTATATGGATTTACATCGATCAATAAGCGGATTCCAGATTCGGATTTATAGTGATTAATTAAAATGCCCAAAACTTCAACAATTTCGGTCATGATTTTTGACTTCAAATAGAGTTTAGAACTATACCCAAGAAAACTCTTCTCAATATAGGTAGGTCCATAGACAATAATACCATCATTTAATTTAGTTATTTCTTGCTTCACTTCCTTGATACAATTATTGACTTTTAAGGGGTCTTTGCAGGCGATTTTTAAAGAAACGAGGTTATAAAATGGTGGATTTTTGAACAAAATTCTTTCATTTATTTCGTGTTCGTAAAAGTTATTATAATTCTGATTTGTAGCATCAACTATTGCATAATTTTTAGGTTGAGAAGTTTGCACAATTGCTAATCCAGGAAGATCTTTTCTTCCACATCTTCCAATCGCTTGTGTAATGAGCTCAAAAGTCATTTCTTTTGCTCTATAAGTTGATAAATTTAAACCAGTATCAGCATTGATAATTCCGACCAAAGTTACATTAGAAAAATCATGTCCTTTAGCAACAATTTGTGTACCAATCATCACACTTGCAACACCATCGTCAAACTGCTTTAAAATACCAGCAATTTGACTACTTTTTGTCGTTCTATCTCCATCCAATAATAAGTAATTTGTTTTAAATATTTTCTTAAAATCTTCTTCTACTTTTTCAATTCCAAACCCATAAGTTCCAAAATAAGTAGAACCACATTCAGGACATTTATCTGGTTTTTTAATTGAGTAATCACAATGGTGACACTTCAAAGAATTATCTTCTTTATGATATGTTAAAGGCAATCCACAAGTCGGACATTTAAAGACAAAACCACACTCCCTACAGTAAAAATTCCTTGCAAATCCCCTGTTATTTATCAAAAGTATGACTTGTTCACCTTTAGCAATCGTAAGTTTTATTTGTTTGATTAGCTCAATAGAAAAAACATTGGATTCAAAAGAAAAGTTCTCACGTTTATTTCTATCGACAACCAAAACATTTGGAAGAGTAACGTCATAATATCTCTTTGTTAAAGTTAATAATTCATATTTTCCTTCTTTAGCTTTAAGCATTGATTCGATTGAAGGAGTTGCACTACCTAAAACAACTTTTAAATTTTCACCTTTTGCACGCAATAAAGCGACATCTCGAGCATGATAAGTTAAACGATCTTCTTGTTTATAAGAATCGTCGTGTTCCTCATCGATAACTATTAATCCTAAATCTTTTATTGGAACAAAGATTGCACTTCTTGTACCAATTAAAATCTTTGTTTTTCCATAAACCGCTTTACGATATTCATCATATTTTTGAGAATTTGTTAAAGAAGAATGTAAAATTCCTACGATATCATCAGGAAAAACGCTTAAAATTCGGGAAATCATCAAAGGAGTTAAGCCAATTTCAGGAACAAGAATAATACAGGATTTACCTTGTTCAATATATTGTTGAATTAATTTAATATATACCTCAGTTTTTCCACTACCAGTAATTCCATTAAGTAAGAAGATATTTTTTTGGGAATTATTGATACTATTAAGAACGTTTTGTTGTTCATCATTTAAGATAATTTCGCTTTCATAATCAAAACTTTTTATGAATTTATATCTAAAAGCTTCTTCCTTATAAGTAGAGACAATTCCTTTCTCAATTAAGGATTTAAGGGCACCTTTACGGGTGATTTTGCGTTTTTCAATGATTCTAATCTTCTTAAAATCATCCAATAAAAGTAATTCATTTTTCTTAAGTTTGTCTTTAATTTCAACATCGTTAAGTTTACAAAATTCAATATATTTAATTTGTCCTTTACCTTCACTACTATCGCTTGGTCTAAGTGCTGGAGGCAACATAGTTTGTAAAACTCCAATTATTGGATAAGAATAACGAGTTGCTAATTTGCTAGCTAAACTAAATAAGTAAGGCGAAATAATTGGTTCTTGATCAACCACTTTTTTTATAAAAAGTAGCGTAAACCCCATCTCTTTTTCTAATTCTTCCTTAGTTTTATCTGTTTCTTTAATGCTGGTTACAAAGCCAAAAATCTCTTGTTTATTAAACGTTACTTCGACACGCACAAAAGACTTAACTTCTTCATTGCTTAAATAATAAAAAGTTTGATCTATTTGATATATTGGATGTTGAGTTAAAACTTCTAATAAATACATTAATGTAAATGATCCTTAATGATTTTTATAATTTCTTCACTAGCTTCAGTGCGTGAACTATTAACAACTATATAATCATAAAGATCTTTATGTATCATCTCATGACGAGCTTTATTTAATCTTTCTTGGATAATTTCTTCAGATTCAGTATTTCTTCCTCTAATTCTTCTTTCCAATTCTTCAATTGAAGGAGGAACAAGGAAAATAGAAATTTCATCTTTCGATGTGCATTTAGCCATAACTTGACGAGCACCACGTGTCTCAATTTCAAGAATGACATTTTTCCCTTCATTACGTAATTTTTCGACATAATCTGCTGGAGTTCCGTAATAATTTTCACAGAATTTTGCGTATTCTAAAAGTTTTCCTTCAGCAACATTTTTCTCGAATTCTTCTTTTGCAACGAAGAAATAATCTACACCATTGGTTTCGCCCTTACGAGGTAATCTTGTGGTCATCGAAATAGAGTAAGCAAGGTCGAGGTCCTTGTTTTCCATAACTTCTTTCCTAATCGTGCCTTTCCCGACTCCGCTAGGTCCACTAAGAATAATGAGCAATCCCTTTTTCATACTTAAATTATAGACAATTCATATTGTTGTTTCAAATAGTTATGCTCAAAAAAACGCTAAATATTCACTCATTTTCATAAAACATGAAAATATTTACATTTTTTAGGTCAAAATTGGTTTATAAAAAACTGAATTTTGATTTAGTATCGTTTATAATTTCTTTATGACTTATCAAGATTATTTAAAAGAACAAATCGCAATTATAAACGATAAGTTTAAAAATACCTTTTTAAACAAAATTCAGGCACTTACAAAGACTGATTTTTTGTTTGGTTTCAGCCAAGGAAAGGACAATTCTGTCTTTATTTCGATCATGCCTCAAGAACCCTTTATCACCATCACTAACCATAAATTTTTAGTAAACAATAACAATCAATTAATAAACAAAATTAAAGCAAAACTTAACAATTCAAAATTTATTGGCGCTTCTTTAATTAATGAAGATAATATTGTCAAATTTGAATTCATGAAAACTACCGATACTTACGATAAAATTCCCTTTACTTTAATTATTGAATTGTTCAAAATGAACACTAATATTGTTTTACTCGATCAAGACAATAAAATAATTGAAGCTTTAAAATATCACGGTTTAGATACTAAACATCCTATAATTCAAAACGCTAATTTTGAATATCCACTCAACTCAATCGTTACTAAAGAAGTTCCTTCAAACTATATAGAATCTATCAATAATCACATCGAACAAATAGAAGATCGCTATTTAGAAGAAAAATATAAATATGTTTTGGTCGCTTTAAAGGCCAAAAAGAAATCTCTTCAAAAGAAATTAAAGGTTATTGTCGACGAAGAAAACGAAGCTAAAGAAAAATTAGTCTACAAAGATTATGGTGATTTCTTTTTGGCTAATTTAGGAAATATGGTCCGTGGAGATAATTCTTTCGATTATTATGGTACACAAATAAATATCAAAGCAAACTCCACTCCTCAACAAAATTTGGAATACCTTTATAAAGTTTATAAAAAAGCAAAGCAAACCATTCAAATGTCTTCGAAATTTATTGAAGAAACTGAAGATGATTTAAATTATGTTTCTTCACTTCTTGACTCAACCACTTTCTTTAACGAGGAAGATTATTTGCAGTTGATTGAAGAATTAAAGAGCACAAATATCATAAAAATTAAGACTCAAAAGAATGTTAAAATTCAAAAATCCGCTGTAAAGCCCTATTATATTTTGTTTAATGGAGTAAAAATTGGCTACGGAAAAAATAATATTCAAAACGATTATTTAACTTTTAAACTAGCTAACAAAACTGATTATTTCTTACATATTGATAAAACACATGGTCCTCATGTGGTTATTTTTGACTCTAATCCAACAAATGAAGTAAAAGAATTAGCTTCCGAAATTGCTATTTATTTAGCTAAGAAAAATACCGGAGAAGTCATGTTTGCTCAAGTTAAATTTATTAAAAAAATGGGTACTTTAGGAAAAGTAAAAATTGCAAATTATGAAACTTTCCATATAATTAATTTTAAGTTTGATATTAAAAACGTTCTTTTAGATTCAAAACGTTTTTAGGAATAGAGAAAAGATGGATAAAAAAGAAGCAAAGAAAATTTACATTGATTTGACTGGTAAGAATGTTCGTACAACTGAAGAAATTCTCACTGGTTTTAGTAACAATAATTTCTTAATAAACGATTCTTCTGTCTTAAGAATTCCTAAAGAAAACAAAGATGAAACTATCTCAAACGCGAATGAATTAAACAATTATAATCTGATTGCACCGCTTAATTTTAGCGACAAAATCATTTATTTTGATGTCCAAACTGGAATTAAAATTTCTAAATTTATCCATCAATCAAATCCATATAATGCAACTCCAACTGATGATCAATTAGTTTTAATTGCAAAGACACTTAAAAAACTTCATAACTCTGGAATTAAAACCGGAGTCGGTTATCAACCATTTTTAAAACTAAATGTTTATAAGAAATCATTAGATATTAGTGAGTGTATTGATGCTCGTTATGAGAAGCTAATAATTCAAGAAATTGCCAAAATCTTCGGTAAATCCCCCATGGTTTTGTGTCATAACGATTTAGTTAAGGGAAATATGCTCTTCACTTACAACAAATTATTTTTAATTGATTGGGAGTATGGAGCAATGAATAATCCATATTTTGATTTAGCAAGTGTCATCACTGAAAACAATTTATCAGAGGAACAAGAGGTCTTATTTTTACAAAAATATTTTGGTTCAAAATACAATAATCTCGTTAAAAAAAGAGTAGATCTATTTGGAAAATTCCAAGACATACTCTTCTACTATTGGGCTAAATATATGTTGAATCGTCGTCATCTCCAAATTTATCAAACAATTGGAAATGAGAAATATCAACGAATACTAAACTCGATTAAAACTTTATTCTAATCTTCATTAAAACAAGCGATACAAGATCTAATAACTTCTTGAGCTTCTTCGATTCCATAAAGGTCTTTTATGGTTGTTTCTTTTCCTTCAAGCGATTTATAGACCTTAAAGAAATGCTTAATTTCTTCGATCATATGCGCTGGAATTTCCGAAACATTCTTATAACCATTATAAAATGGATCATTCTCAGGAACGGCGATAACTTTATAATCTTTTTTACCACCATCGATCATTTTAATCATACCAATTGGTCGACATTGAACAGTTGATAAAGGTAAAATTTGCTCACTACACAATACTAATACATCGAGTGGATCGCCATCATCAGCCCAAGTTAATGGAATAAATCCATAGTTTTGTGGATAATGGGTTGAGGTATATAAAATACGATCAAGGTGCAACAAACCTGTTGTTCTATCGTATTCATATTTATTTTTACTACCTTTACTAATTTCAATAACCGCTAAAAATGATTTATCAGAAACTGTGGCATTTTTGAATAAATCATACATTTTATTATCTTTCATAATAACTCCTTATTTGCTTTTTTCACGGACAAATCTATCAAATTCATAGAGTTCATCCATGGTTTTAAATTTTGCAATTGCGTAACAGTCTCCCATATCATCACGGAGAACTTCTGGATAGTCGCCATACATACAAATTGCATATTTATATTTGTCTAATACTTCACTAAACTCGTAGACATATTTACTCTTAAAACGACGCGAACAAGCAACACAATAGAATTTTTCTTGATTCATATTTTGTCTATTTTCATCAAATGCTAAACAATCAGCATAAATATCATAACATGATAAAGAGTTAGCAAAATTGATGACATCAGGAGTATAACCTCCAGCTGGACGACAATTGATTTCAAGAGGGATTCGCGTACCTTTTTTGCCTAAATATGGATGATCTTTTGTTAAAACGAAGAACTCAATATGAAAGAATCTTTGTTTAATTTTTGCTGCACTTACAACTTTACAACCTAATTCATAGAACTCATGATCCATGAAAGGATTGCAGTAATACATATCGTCTAAATCGTTATTAACAATATCAGCGTTGTTGACAGTGAAAACATCTTCTGTTGCGAAAATGACATCACTACGACTATTAGCTACTCCATCAAAAGAAATTATGTCGCCTTCGACAAATTCTTCAATGATGTATTTTTTATTTTGATCTCTAACCGAAATGAAATTGTTGACATCTTCTTCGTTTTTAATCTTCATAGTACCTTGAGCGCCTACACCATCGTCTGGTTTAGCAAAAATTGGAAAACCAACCTTTTTAGCAAACGCGAGAATACCTTCTTTCGAATTATCAGCGGTAAATCGAGCACATTTTATTCCGTTCTTCTCAAAAACTTCTTTTTGTCTAATTTTTGATCTAAATAATTTCACACCTTCAACATCCACACCTGAAGTAATGTGAAAATCAGTTCTTAACTCTGCATCTTTGGTTAACCAATATTCGTTATTAGACTCAAGAAAAGTAATAGGTCCATACTTATCAATATAATACTTAACTGCTCTCTTCTCGTTTTCATAATCTTCCATCTTGGCACAACAGTAATATTCATTTAACGAAAACTTGCAAGCTTCACCAATCTCGTTATAAGGAGCGTCACCGATTCCAAGCACAATAAAGCCATGATTTCTTAAGCTAATACAAAATTTCCAGTATGTATCTGGAAAATGTGGCGATATGAAAACAAAATTTGGCATTTTTTAGACCTCTTTTACTTATTTAAGTTTAATCTATTAATAGCCTTTTTTAAAGAGAATTCAAGAGTTCTATATGTGAATTCATCGGATTCATCTATTTCTTTCATTTTAGCAAGAGCATTATCTTTTTCTTTTTGAGCTCTTGAAACATCAATTTCGTCTTCAGATTCAAAAGTATCCGCTAAAACAATAATTTTATCTTTTCTAACATCAATGATTCCGCCGCTAATCGCAAAATATTTTTTCTTGCCATCAAGTAAAACATGAAAAGAAGAAATATCGATTATTCCAATAAATGT
>CAYQCJ010000043.1:0-8410 GCA_964416025.1 uncultured Staphylococcaceae bacterium
TTTTCACGGATTGCACCTACTTTTTTGCCATTTTATCGATATGACGGAAAACACCCACCAAGTGCCTTTATATGTGGTTTCTAGTCTAATATCCGCCTTTTCCGTGTAGACTTTCAAATTGTGCAACATATAGAAAAAAGAAGAAATATTGATTATATTCAATATTTATCAAGATATGTTCAGGTTGTTTACCTTTAACAAAAAATGTTGATGAAAAAACAGAGCAACAGCGGCACTGCAAAAGTATATTTATCTTATTTTTTAAATGGAATAGTAACCTTTAAATATTCTCAAGAAATAGTATATACATCAATAGAGTCACCGTTTTTATCAAAGAATTCAACTTCAAAATCAACATCGTTGTATTTGTGAACAATTGTACCTTCTGTTCCGATAGGAAGGTTTTCAAATTCTTTAACTAATTCTACAACATCAAACTCATTCATAATGTTTTCTCTCTCTTTCCTGGCGTCAAAGTAATAAGTCGCCATGTCGATTTGCCATTATCGTTTTTAATAACACCCACACTATCGTGCAGCATATCGTTGAACGAAAGAGATGCTCAAATTATTACCTCGAATCAATAGGAACAATCTCTTTTTCATTAAACAAGAACAAAAAGCAATTAATTAAAAAATTAATCTCTTGTTTTGAAATTGCATAATCAATAAAAATAAATTTGTCAGAAAAATTGATCTTAAAAGACTCCAGCCTTTTATAGCCCCAGGCAAGATTTAAATCGCAATTAGGATTAACACCAAGCATAGTAGAATTAAAATTTTCACTATATCTGTCTGGTTGTAAATAATCAAAAATTTTACTTAGATCATAACCAATACCATTATAAGTGTTTGGCCATTTTGGGCTCAAGATATTCCAAATATCTGCGTTATCAATTTCGTCTTGATTAATATTGTTTATTGCCAAGACAATTTCTGGCAATGATTTGATAATTGCTTTTTTGTATTTATCGACAAAAGAAGCGTTTCGCGAATCAGTTATTTCAATTTGAAGGTATAAATAAATTTGTTTGCCCAAATCTTCAATCCCTTCTTGGTATCTTTCTTTTCCGACTTTTTCGATATCTAGAGCAGTTAATTCTGGTTTACTACTATTGAATAAAATATTTGTTTTCATCCACTCTTTTTTATAATCGCTAATAATCTTTTCTACTTTTTTATCGCAAATTGATATCACACAGAATCTTTTTTTAATAAAACGTTTCAAATCACTGAAGTTGAATAATTTGTCATTTAATGAATTGATATCTAACGACGAGTATATACGGAGCCCACATTTACCATCATCACCAATATAAGAAAAGAAAACAAATGGTGAATATTGAATTTCCCCACTTTTGATAAAAGATTTGTGTCTTGAACAATTTTCACAATGAGCAAAAGCAAGAGCTCTTATATAAGCAAAAAATTTGTCATCTGAAACAAAAGAGCCATTGAGATCTTTTTCGTGGAAACAAGAAAAATCATTCTCTAAAGGATATTTAATTTTTAAATTCTTGCACAATTCTTGAATGCAGTTAATAATTATATCCCCAAAAACTAAAAACATAATAAATTTCTCTTCAGAGTCAACTATCAATTCATTCAAATATTTCGCTGAAGAATCAAGTCTATCCATTACGGCGCAGATAAGATTCCAATTTTTCTTTTCACTAGATTTTATAAAGATATCAGTTTCATTAATTTTAGATCGAAAATTAAAGAGTTTTGACAAGTCAAACAAATCCTTTTTATTTGTTTTCATTTAATTCTTTCTTTTTCTTTGAATTAAAAATATCAAAGATAACTTGGATAATAGCAAAAACGCCAGACATCGAAATTGTAACTTCAACAAAAGAATAATCGTTCATATTATAAGAATTTGCCAAACACACAATTAATATAGCTAGATACCCAGTAGCTATTGCATATCCGTTTATTAGCGGCCCAGTTTTCTTCTGACATGACTTGATTAATTTCGTGACTAAAAGATAACAAAAAAATAATATTAAATAAGTAATTAAAATAGTTGATAGCCAAACTAATAAGTTGATTAGGACAGTATTGTTATTTGCTTTATAGAAGCTTCCTAAAACTGTGAAAGAAAGAATCATAAATAAACCTGTAACACTAGAACTAATCAAGTAATAAATGACCAAACTTTTCTTAGAAGTTAATGTGCCAAAACAAATAGTTCTAATTTTTCCCTGTTGCATTGTTGAACCATTCAACAAATTGGTCCCACCAATTTTTCTGTTGTCCTTCAATGATTTCCCTCAATGATTTAATGCATTCTACAACAATATTCTTTGCGTTCGCATCAAGTTTTTTATCTAGAATATCCGCGATCAAAGTATCGGCCTTATCATAGTAATGTTTCTTCTTTCTAATCATTTTTTGAATCCTGTCTTTTACTTTTGAATCAGGAAGTTTCTCTTCGGTTTCTTCTAAAATAGCAATTACCTTTAGTTGGCTTCCTTCATCTCCAATCATGGAAATTAAATTGAGCAATTTTGCTTTATATTCAGTTCTTTCTTTATCCATAAATAACCCCACCAATTTCTATCGTTTATATCGTATTTGTAGATTTAAAGTAAAATATGTCTTATCAAACATTTTGTATAATGAAAGCATATGGTATCTGGTTGAACTTGGAGAATCAAGCTTTGTTTCATTCATCAAATACTTCACGACTTCGTTTCTATAATAAATCAAATCAAGAATGATGATATTGCCATTTTTTTTAACAATTACTAAACCACCATTAACTTGTTTATTGCCATCCCATTTAACGCTAGGAAAGAAGCCAAAAGAAATGCCTTCTAAAAAATCGCCAAGCTTTTTTAAAGCAAATACTTTATCTTCAAATTGATTGCTATTTTCAAACAACTCTTTTAAGTTTTTATTCTCTGAATAGTAAGACTTCAACAAAATATTGCCTAAATAATGAGGCATATGTGAATCAATCATTCGCAAATTATATTCGAATGAAGGGTCTGACACCTTTTCAAAAGAAATTAAGCCACCCTTATCACGAATCATCGTAATTCTATCGACTAGTTTTGTTCTTGTGTTAATAGAGTTGATTTCTTCAATATCAGAATCAGAAAGGCCTTTTACAGAATAAAGAAAATTTGTATGTTGGCTCGAGTTTAATAGTGTAGCAGGACTGCCTAATGAAGATTTAATGCTATATTTTAAAGATTTATCTTTCCCAATTCTTTTATCTAAAACAAGTGCTGTCAAATCTTCTTTATTGAACGACTTTGCTTTAATCGTTTTGCCTTTTGTGAGTTTAACAAGCAATGAGTCCAATCCTTTTATTTCAAAAGCTCCGTTTCCAATTGGAGCATTTTCAATAGCATTAAAAATTTTATTTTTATTTTCATTAAGTTCTAAAAGAGGAATTATATTGTCGAGTTCATTGTTATAATAGACTTCAACTTTGTCTTTATTTTTCAAAGAATATTCGATTATGCCATTGGTTTCAGCATCATCAATTTTAATTTTTTTCAATTTGTACAAATCTTGTGAAACTACTTCCAAATTAGAATCGCCAATTGCTAAATCAGGGCAAATTAAAAGACATAATATAGCATAAATCTCAGACCATTCACCACGATTAAAAGAACTCATCAAATCACTCCTTCTTCTTTCAATATAAGAATCATTTCATCCCCTACTGCTTGTATTGCTGGAACAGCAACTGAATTACCTAATTGTTTCATAGCAGCAGACGATGAAACTGGAAAAACAAAAGAATCAGGGAATCCTTGCATACGTTTTCCCTCTTTTGCAGTAACTCTTCTTTTTTTACCGTTCACTATATAGCCATCCCAATTTCTTCTATCAGTAATAGCTGAATGCCTACCGCCGACTCTTAGAGTAAAGCCAATTTCTCTATTTACTTCTGCACCATCAAATACCCAACTCATGTTTTTTGTTAATAGAATTGGATTCGGATAGGTGAAGTTTTTGTCATCAATATCTTTTCGAAAGCAAATCATATAAAGACGTGGGCGATGTTGTGGGCAATTGAAATCTGAAGCTTTAACAATTTTATAATGAAAAGAATAGCCTAAATCTTCCATAGTGTTTTTAATTACTTCGAAAGTTTTCCCATTATCATGTTTAAGCAAACCCCTGACATTTTCTAAAAATACAGCTTTAGGTTTCTTTTCTTTTACTATGTTAGCAACATTAAAAAATAAAGTGCCTCTCGTATCTTCAAAGCCTCTTTTTTGCCCAGCCTGCGAAAAAGGTTGGCATGGAAATCCAGCACAAAGAACATCGTGATCTGGAATGTCCTTTGGTGGAACTAATGTAATGTCACCCGCAAATAATTTATTGTTATCTTTAAATAAATTAGGTGATATGCTCTTAAAGTTCTCTGTATATGTCTTTCTACAGTCTTCATCCCATTCAGATGAAAAAACACAGACGCCACCCAAATTATGCATAGCTAAATGAAAACCGCCAATGCCAGCAAATAGGTCAATAAAAGTAAATTTAGTCTTTTTCATAAGCCTCCAACAAATCTTGCTAACTCATTAACAAACTTGTTAGTTATATTTTATCATTTTAATAGGTATCTATAAATAGGTTTTCTTTATTTTTGGGAATAAATAACAAGTTCGTTTAATTTGATTCGATAAACACCGCAAACAGCAATAATCGCATTCAGTTTAGGCATTCTGCTGTCATTCTCAAAATTTCTTATCGCCCCTTCTGATATTTCAAGAATATTAGCCACCATAGCTCTACTATATACTGCTTTGATTCTTGCTTCTTTTAATTTCTTACCGAGTTTCTTTGAATTAATTACGTTCATGTATGACTCGCCAGTTGGAAAGAATAACTTGACCCAGAGTTTATAAGCGTTGGCTTTCGCTCTCCGTAGATATTGCTTGTCAGATATTGAATTTGTTCTTCTCAATGATAGCCTTGGCCACCGCTCTTTCACCATCGTTGAGTAAACCAAGAAATTTCTCATATGCCGCCAAACTGTATAGAGAAAGAAAAATAACAAGTGGAAAAGCATGTAATATGTTTGGACTGACAAGAGGAACTTTTTTAGAATACTAAAGAATTCAATTTGATTTATTATTAAGGAGCGAATCATTGATAAAAGGACTAATAAATTAATTATTTTTCGTATGCCCTTCATCCCTATTTCATCAAAAAATGAGATTATAATTCCACTTTCGTTTCCTATCTCCCCTATTTACAACCATAATCTCGCTACTCTACACCCCGATATATAACACTTCCCTAAGATTGCTATATAGTCTCTTAATTCCTTCTACCCCTACGCCTATTTATAAAATCAAATATTTCCACATATAGTGACTAAATATATCCCCTTTAGGGGATAAAAAAAGACATGTCATTAATAGCATGTCATTTTAGTGGTTTTGGCGGGGGTGGAAGGAATCGGACCCACATCAACGGTTTTGGAGACCGCTGTTCTACCACTGAACCACACCCCCATCACGATTAAAATAATCGCGTGAATTTAATTATAAACTTTTTAAGACCTTATTTACAAGTCCCATATCAACTTTACCAGCATAATTCGTTTTAAAATGCTTCATAACACTAGGGACGGATTTATCTTCTAAAGATAAAATAATCTTTTTAACTTCATCTTCGCTCATCATTTTTGGAAGATAGTTAGAAATACAAGACATTTGATATTCAATATTTTTAACTTCGTCAACTCTATTTGCTAATTCGTAACTAGATTTTTCTTCTTCTAATTCTTTAATTGTTTTTTGAATAATTCCGACACAATCAGTATCAGTCAATTCTTTTCCTTTAGATTTAGCTTCGTATCCAGCAATCATATATTTATTGATGACAATGCTTAATACAGCTCTTTTGCTATCATCATGCGTTTTTAAAGCTAACATGTTTTCTTTTTTTAATACATCAATAATCATTTTAATTCAACCTGTCCTTTGAAGAAATAAAGAATAATGCGATGGTCTCTGGGCCGCTATGAGCACCAATTACAGGACCAACCTCATTTATTATAAACACTTTATTATCTTTGTTAACTTCTAATATTTTATCTTTTACAAATTTTGCATCATCATAACAATCGCCATGAGAAATAAATATAACATCATTGTGATCACAATTATCTTTATAATATTGAACAATTTGAATTAAAGATTGTTTGCGTCCGAACTTTTTACATAACGGAACGAGCCTACCTAAATTATCAACATGTAATACTGGTTTTAAATTTAATAGATTAGCAATAAATGCTTTAGAAGCACTGAGTCTTCCGCCTCTTTTTAAAACACCTAAATCACCAACTGTAAAATAATGATGAACATGGGTTTTGGTTGTTTCAATAAAATTAATTAATTCATCATAAGTTGCACCATTTTCTTTTTGCTTAACAGTTAAATAAACAAGCAACCCTTCACCTAAAGAACAACATTTTGAATCTATTGGATTCATAACTAATTTAGGATATTTTTCTCTTAACATATTTTTAACAATATTAACATTATTAATCATTCCACTTAAAGCAGCACTAAAAATAATACAAATGATTTTATAACCATCTCGCGCATATGGTTCCAATATATCATAAATTTCTTGAGTACTACCTTGACTTGTTTGAGCAATTTCTTTATTTCTTAAGCGATTATAAAATACCTTAATAGGCATCTCAGAATGATTTAAATCATCCTTATAATCGTACGGATCTTTTTCAAAATGAAAATGAAGAGGAAGGGTCACTAACCCTAATTCTTTCGCTAAACCAAAAGGAATATCACAACATGTGTCAGTTACAATTAATATTTTATCTTTATTTGCCATTATTGAATTCTCCCTTTGTTTTTTCCTTTACTTGCATGCATTCTTACCGTTGCACCTTGATTTTTAGCCATAATTTTTACATAATCTTCAGCTTCAATTTTAGTGTCAAAAGTCTTAATCACTTTTTCACCTTTAGCTAATTTTACACACCATTTTTTATCGCTATCCCTTTTAACTACATGATAAGCTTTTGGAGCATTAACTCTTTCTTTGCTTGCATCTTTATCAGTCTTTTTTACAGACGTTTTTTGTCAATTTTAACAGGTTTTTCCTTAGAAACTATTTTCTTCTCTTTTTTCTTTTCCATAATAGATTACCTCTATTGAAGATTTTAAAGCAAATGCTGTTTTTAATCTATTAAAATGTATTTTAAAAAAGCTTTTTTCATCAAATTAAACTATTTTGAAAAGTTAAAAATTGCTCAAATTTTAAAAACCTCTGCAAATCCCCCTAAAAATATAAAAAGTTGAGAACTAATCTCAACTTTTTAAAATAAATTTTTAAAAGTTTATTTATATAATTCGAAATAACTCATTGGATGTAAACAGCATGGGCATTTTGCTGGAGCATTTTTGCCAACAAATAAATAACCACAGTTTCTACATTTCCAAATAGTCTTTTCGGAATCGCTTGTAAACATTGTTCCGTCTTCGACTTTTGCTAAAAGAGCTTTATATCTATTTTCATGAACATTTTCAACTTCAGCAACTTTTCTCATTTGAGAAGCAATTTCTGGGAACCCTTCTTTGTCAGCGACATCGGCAAATTCCTTGTACATTGTTGTCCATTCATAGTTTTCACCTTCAGCCGCAGCTTTTAAATTAGCTTTTGTATCGCCAATTCCATGTAATGCTTTAAACCAAAGTTCAGCATGTTCCATTTCGTTACCAGCTGTTTCAGTAAAAATAGCATTTATATGTTCATAACCTTCTTTTTTAGCAACATTAGCAAAATAAGTGTACTTATTTCTTGCTTGTGATTCACCAGCAAAAGCAGCTTGTAAATTCTTTTCGGTTTGAGTACCTTTTAATTCTTTCATTTTAATTTTTCCTTTCAATTAACTACTTATCTTCTTCAGTCTCAACAACATCACTACCAGAAGCTCCACAAATTGGGCAAACTGGATTTGGATCATCTGTCTCCCAGACGTATCCGCAGATTAAGCATTTATACTTTTTCATAATACTTTTCAGTATCCTCCTTTTATATAATTGATATTCTTGCGAATATAATTAACATTTTTTATTAAGGCATTCATTACAAATACCATAATACATTATAGCTGATTCTTGAACTAAATCGCCAAACTTATTTGTGTACTCATTAAATTTTTCATCTCGAGGTAAATCAGAAATGGATAAACAATGCGTACAAATAAAATGATCATGAACTGGATTACATGTCGATTCATAGACATCTTCCTTAAATTTAGTAGGAATTCTTCTAATAAGGCCATCTTTTTCTAATGAATCTAAATTACGATAAATAGTTCCAACACTGATGGCCGGAAACTCTTTTTTACATGCTTCAATGATATCAGGAATAGTTGAATGAGCTAAATTCTTGATAACTTT
>CAYQCJ010000044.1:0-8403 GCA_964416025.1 uncultured Staphylococcaceae bacterium
TTTCTTCTTGTTCTTCGCTTTCAGCACTTTCAAATAATGATAATTGTTTACTTTGTGGACGGGTAAGTTTAGCAAAAGATATTCCAATTTGTCTTATAGGTTTATTCTCTATAAATTTATCGTAAATATACATTAAAGCCTTGTATAGATCTTTATTTAAGTCGGCTGGCATCATAAGTTCGGCTTGATGAGAGAATCCGCCTCCTCCACAAGTGGAAGAGTAACCAATAGAAAGATAAACACACGAAGTTTCTAAAAAATTACCTCTCATTCGGCAAGCTAAGTCATCAGTCATTTCTTTAATGATTAGTGGAATTTCTTTGTAGTTATAATCTCTCATTAACACTTGGCCTAATGAGAGGTTTTTTGATAATGGAATATATTTTTCACGAATATTGGTGTCATCAATTCCATTAGCGTGATTCCAAAGTTCTTCACCCATGACACCTAATTTCTTTATTAAAAATTCTTTATCATAATGCGCTAAATCGTACACTGAATATAGACCAAAAGTATTAAGTCTTTCTTGAAAACCGCTGCTAATCCCCCACATTTCTTTAAGAGGGCGTATTGGCCAGAGTTTCTTAGGGATATCTTCTTTTGTCCATTTAGCAATATATCCAGGTGCGTTCTTGGCATCTTTATCATCAGCCATTTTGGCTAAAAACATATTAGGTCCGATGCCACAAGTAACAAGTAAACCTGTTTCTTTATATACCTTATTTTGAATCATTTTACATAAGCCTTCAGGAGTAGTGTTATATAACTCTAAATATGGGCCTAAGTTTATAAAAGATTCATCAATAGAATAAACATGAATATCGTCTTGACCAACAAAATCTAAAAAGATTGAAACAATCTTGGCGGAGCATTTAACGTATTTTTCCATTTGTGGAATGGCATATATCATATTAGGAATATTAGTAGGTAAATCTTTTCTTCGACATCTACTAGAGACACCCATCGCTTTTAAAAATGGAGAAACACTTAAAACAATAGTGGATTCTTTTCTGGTTGTATCAGTAACAGCAAGTGGGGTTAAAAAAGGATCGAGTCCTCTTTCGTGACACTCAAAAGAAGCATAAAATGCTTTTACATCAATTACAGCAATCCAGTTTTCCATAACAATAGTATATAAAATTAAAAATAGATTTTAATAAAATTACATCATTAATAATGAGTTTTATTTTTAGTGTTTTGGTAATCTTCGTATAGTTTTAAACATTCTTCATGAGAAATTTGAATTAAATACTTTTTTTGCTCATCTTTTGACATTTTTTCTTGATATTCTTCATCAGAGAAACCGATATGATTGGTATCTTCATAATCACAACCAAAATAAATATTATTAATATGGGCCCAAAGAAGTGCTCCTAAGCACATTGGACATGGTTGACCTGTAGTATAAATGTCGCATCCAGTTAAATCGAAATTATGAAGAGTTTTACATGCTTGGTGAATGGCTTCCATTTCGCCATGACATGTTGGATCATTATTCTTTATTACGCAGTTATGGCCTTTTCCAATTATAATGCCATCTTTAACAATGACAGCACCAAATGGTCCGCCATCTCCGTTCTTTATGCCTTCGTAAGCTTCTTCGATGGCAATCTTCATAAACTTATTCATATGTCTTCTTACCTCAACTTTTCACTTATTATAAGATAAAACATCACTTTACTCTATAAAATAAAAAAGAGATTTATTATTTTATTAAATATAATGATAATATATAGAAGGTTTGGGACAATAGCTCAGTTGGGAGAGCGCATCGTTCGCAACGATGAGGTCGCCAGTTCGATCCTGGTTTGTTCCACCAAAAAAGACAACAGTCGAACTCCAGTGATAGCGTACTTGCAAATCAACTGGTGCTTCGGTATTAGACTTGATGCAAGAGACTTCTATAGTCGCTTGAAATGAGCTAAATAAAGATAGTTGGCGAATAGCACGCTTTTCTTTTGCCTTAAATTATCCCCCACTTTATCCCCCACTTTATAATGTGATGCTGGTGAGGGAAAAAGCAGCAACTCGGATAAACAAAACCCAAAACTTTGATTATTAAAGAAATTAGAGATAACCCTAATATCACCCCGCGCGAATTGCAAAACACATTGTCATTAGGAAGAACGGCGATTCAAAATAATGTATCATCATTGAGAAAAGGCCATTTAATTGAAAGAGTTGACTCTAATAAAAATGGATATTGGAAAGTTGTTGATAAATCTAAATAACAATATTTCACTTGCATTTGCGGTTTGTGGCTTTAAATTGTAAATAAATAGAGCAGAAAAATATGTTCGGATAGAGTTAAGAATATTGCGCAATTTTCCAAAACGTTTATTTTTATAACTTTTTATAATTTTGAATGTAAATAATTATTAGTGCGAACTGAAGTGAATAGCTGCGAACTATTACGATCCCGATTTGTTCCACCAAATGGTCGCCAGACGCACACCCGTCTGATACTCGTATCGAAAGGGCGATTTGCGTTAAGGTTTGCTATTACTAAGCCGATGAAGCCTAGCATTAAGTAAGCCATTATAGAAAGACAGTCTCCCAGGCTCTCTTTTTTTGTGAGTGGAGATTTCCACTCAACCCGCCACCCTCATCGGTGGCTTTTTCTTTCTCTAAAATTTGTTGCCACCGACCATATAAAATAGGGTCACAAATCAAAAAAGGTTTCCATTAGTAGTGAGGAGGCTTTTGCTTTTAAGGGTACGAATTCAAGAATATTGGTTCCATTTATAGTGAGGGGAGTGTGAGTGTTTCTATATGGATTTTAATTATTTGGATTTTCAATGGAAACTTTTAGCCTTTTTCTAGCCTTTTAAGTGGAGGGAGATTTTTGAAAAAGTTAAGTTTTTGTCTTTCTCTAGCCTTTTAAGTAGAGAGGTATTTTACGTGAGAGTAAAGGAGGGCGGATATTTGAAAGAGAAAGAAAATGAATTGAAGGAGATTGATGAGGTGAGCAAGGAAGTCTATGTGGACGTTCTTTCAGCGATGATCCATAAGATGTTCAGTCAGGACCATAGAAGACTAACTGAACAAAGCATAGAGAGAAAAGATGAATTCTGGGTGGCAGAATTCAAGACCCACATAGCAAGATTCAACGACCAAGAATGCAAAATTTTGCTTAAAAAAGGGAAGAGCATAAGCGCGTGCCGCATTTTGCAGCACTCCTTATCTCCTCGCGTACTCGGCAGTGGGAAACCCACATGACGATTTTGAAGGAAAAAAAGGACAGAAATGCTACATTTGTGCTACCATTTAGATATGGATTATTCAAAACTTATTAAAACAATAAAGGATATCTTATTATTAAGCCAATCAGAATTAGCTGATTTGCTTGGAGTTTCTTATGCTTCTGTTAATAGGTGGGAAAATAAACACTGCAGTCCCACAATTAAGGTTAAGAGAAAAATCAAAGGTATTTGTAAAGAAAACAAGATACCTTTCGGAAGAGAGGGCAACTAATCATGATTATTGATGAAAATACCGTTTTCAATTTGTGGGATACAAATGGAAGAAGAAGTGATGTCTTAAATGCGTTGGACCAGTATCTATCAATTTTAGATGATCTTCAAAATGACGATCCTAGTTGGACATGGGAAAACTATCCCAATTCTTTATCTCAATTTAATTTCTACAAAGAGGCTATCGAAAGATCACCTGACATTTTTAGAAAACACCCAATATACGATAAATTTGTTGACATTTTAAGAACCGATTATGAAAAGTTCGCTGAAAGAGATTCGAAATGGATAGTTTCTAAATTTGATAGAAGTTCATTTGATTCACATGACTCTATGCGAGATACCCTCGACAAAGCAATCGAAGCCAGGGCTCGTCACTATACAAGTAATTTAGTTAGATTTGGATTCACGGATGCTCAAAGACGGATAACGCCAGCAGGAAATTCGTTTTTAAAATCGACTATTCAAAAAGATTCAATTGAAGCACTATTGCCTTTAGGCACTGAAAACTTACTGATTTTACGTCAGTTAATGAAACTAAGAATTTACTCTAAGACTGATGATAACAATAATATGTATTATTATTCACCTTTTTTTATGGCGATACATCTTCTTTTAGGAAACTATGTTATTGATTCTTCTGATTTCAGTAGTATTATTCAGGGTTTAAATCCTTATATTAAGGAAGATGATAAAGAAACGGTAAAACATTGCAAGCCAAAAGATATTGAAAATATTTTTCTTGACAAAATAACGTCGTCTTCGATTCCTACATGCTTTTCTCAAAAAGAAAAAGTAGTGCAGAGCATATTCCAAGAATATATAAAAAACAGAAAGAGTGGTAAAACTGAGGAACGCTACTATAAGTTTTATTCTTCACTCTATGAATTTGTTTTTGAAAATTCGGAAGAAAACTATGAAGTACTTAGAAATGTGTACCATTCCAATAAGGATAAGATTAAAAAAGCTTTTACTTTAGGAAAGAATATTTTCGATTTTGGCACAAATGAAGTTTCTTCAATGATGACCTTTATTGTAAAAAATGCTGACAATCCATTTTTAACAAAAGATAATTTTAATTCGGCTTTTTATATGGCGTATTTGAAATCCAAGTACATCGATATTATTAAAGAATATTCGGATACGACAATGAGAATGTTTGGTTCTACAGGTTTATTTAGGTTTAAAAACGGTCTTCCTTCCTTGGTATATAAGGATTTGTTTTCAGTTGTATTTAGCAAAATTGATATTGGCTCAAAGATTTTTGGTGTCTCAACAAAAGATGAATACTTAGCTTATGAGGTGAATGAAAAGTCTACCTTTGGAAGCTCTTGTTCTTTCCATGATATTCTCGGCTATAGTGAGATAGATGTTGAAGAATTAATTGAACAAGTTAAGAATAAGCTTAATTTATCAGATAAAGCAAAGATTAAAGAAAAATTAGATAATGAAGTTTCAGCCCAATTTACTTCTTATGTTGAAGAAAGATACCCTATCGAAAGAGTTGTTGCTTTATTAAAAAAGTTTTCCGATAGAAATAATGATTCAGAAATAATCAATGAAGTCAGCAAATCGGCGAGTGTTCCTACAATATATGAATATGTCGTTGGAATTGCATGGTATTACATTTCCAAAGAAAATTTTAATCTCTATGATAGTTTGAATTTAACCTTAAATGCTGATTTCGAACCTGAGTTGCATGCTGGCGGCGGAGTTGGAGACATTGTTATTAACTACCCAAATAGGTCAATAATGCTCGAAGTTACTTTGATGAATAAAGCCGCACAAAGACGTGGAGAATGGGAACCTGTTTTGAGACATTCGCTTAATAATACTGCCGAAAATGAAGGGAAACAAGCCATTACCTTTTTTATTGCTGATGACTTGGATTTTAACACGATTAATATTTGGAGAGCGGTAGCGACTGTGCCATTAAAATCTACATCGACTGATAAAATAGTAAACGGTGTGATAATAATGCCTTTTACAAACAATGAACTTGCCGGAATATTAGAAAAGAAGATATCTTTGGATAGTTTAATTAATAGTGTAGAGGATTCATTTAACAAAACAGAAAAGATTACAGATGATAGTTGGAGAAGATCAATTATAGGAAATCTTCAGGCGTAGTCTTTAATTTCTAGTAAAAAGATAAGCGATTTGCTACAATAGATGCTGGAGATGCCTAAAATGGAAATAGAAAAAAGCTTTCACATTGAAAATAGAAGATATTTAGGAAGTAAAGCTAAACTATTAGACTTTATACATAAAGTAGTAAAGGATAATTGCGAGAATATTAAAAGCTTTGCTGACATTTTTGGTGGAACCGGAAATGTCGCTTGGTCTTTCAATGATTCAAAAACTAAAATTATTGTTAATGATATTTTGGAATCGAACCATTTATCCTATGTTGCTTGGTTTGGAAGTGAAGACGTTTCCAATGGCAAAATAGAAAAATTAGTAGCTTACTACAATTCTGTCAATCCATTAGAAGATAATTATTTTTCAAAGAACTTTTCAGATACATATTTCAGCAAACTAAACTGCAAAAAAATAGGCTTTATTCGTGAAGATATTGAAAAAAAGTATGATGAGGGCGAAATCAATATTAGAGAGCGTGCAATATTAATAACATCTTTAATTTATGCTATGGATCATATTGCTAATACGGTTGGGCACTATGATGCATATCGTATGCATGGAGATTTAAAAAAAGATTTAGTTTTAGAAACGCTTTCGTTACCAGATAAGAGCATCAATAAAAGCAACGAAATATACTGTGAAGATTCAAATTTGTTGGTTAGAAATATAAAAGCTGATTTAGTTTATATCGATCCTCCATATAATTCTCGTCAGTACTGTGATGCTTATCACTTATTGGAAAACATAGCAACATGGAAGAAACCAGATGTTTATGGCGTGGCGAGAAAGATGAAAAGACCAGAGTCAATGAAGAGTAAGTATTGTATGCAAAAAGCCACCCTTGCCTTTGATGATTTAATAGAAAATATCAATGCAAAATATATTTTGGTTTCTTATAACAATATGGGCGTAAAAGGTGCGGGCAGATCTCAGGCGAAAATAAATGATATCGATATTATTTCGGCTTTGTCAAAGAAAGGAAAAGTTCTTGTTTTCTCAACTGACTTCAATCAATTTACTGCTGGGAAAACTCATATTGAAGATCATCAAGAAAGATTATTCTTGTGTAAGTGTGGCGAATTTGAAACAAAAAATAATGGCTTGGTTAGTGAAACCAAAGAGTTTGTTAAGTCTCCACTAAACTATACCGGTGGCAAATTTCATCTTTTAAGTCAGCTATTTGATAAATTTGACAACCATCTTCCTTCATTTGTTGACTTGTTTGGTGGTGGTTTTAATGTTGGCGTAAACGCTATTCAAAACAATGTTGTATATTGCGATAAGCAAGATGAAGTTTTACGTCTCATAAAGTTAATCTACGAAATGCCTTATGGGCTTTTACTTGATAAAGTACAAGCGGTGATTAAAAAATACGAACTATCAAACACAACAGAACATGGTTATCTTTATTATGGGTGTGAATCAAATTCTGGTGTCGGTTCTTATAATAAGCCACATTATGAAGCTTTAAGAGCTGAATATAATTCGAAAAAGACATCAAAAGAGAAAGATATTCTTTTACTTACTTTACTCTTTTATTCTTTTAATAATCAGATTCGTTACAATTCAAAGAAAGAATTTAATATGCCCATTGGTAAGAGGGATTTTAATAGTTCAGCGCGTAATAATTTAAGAGAGTTTTCAAATAAAATTCATTCTAAAAAAGCTGCCTTTATTTCTGGTGATTTTGAAAAAGCAGATAGTATTATTGATGAATCCACTTTTGTGTATTGCGATCCACCATATTATTTAGGAATAGCTTCCTACAATGAAAACAATGGCTGGACTAAGAATGATGAAAAGCGATTGTTAGATTATTTGATTAGCTTAGATGGGCGAGGTGTTAAATTCGCGTTATCTAATTTCATTGAGCACCATGGTCAAAAATATACCGATTTGATAAATTGGATTCAGGAAAACAAATTCAATACCATATATATCAAATCAAAATATTCCAATTCTAATTACCATATAAAAAACAAGGAGGCAAAGACAGTAGAAGTTTTGATTACTAATTATTAGTTCTAAATTATCAAATTGTTGGAAAGACGAAATCCAAGTCGCATTTGGCGGCAAACATCTATTACCTAATGTAAGGAGGTTTGCTTATGCGTGGGGTTATTTATGCTCGTTATTCTTCCGACAATCAAAGGGAAGAGTCTATCGAAGGGCAGTTGAGAGATTGCCGTTCTTTTGCCTATTCAAGAGGCATTGAAATCATCGACACTTATGTCGATAGGGCTTTGTCAGCCAGAAGTGATGACAGGCCGTCATTCCAGAAGATGATCAATGATTCCTACTCGAATGCTTTTGACGCAGTAATCGTGTGGAAGTCTGACAGGTTCTCTAGAAACAGAAGACAAGCCATGGACTACCGAGATATCCTTAAAAGGAACAAGGTGGTGTTTCTTTCGGCTACTGAAGTAAACCTAGACGGACCGGAGAATATCCTAATCGAAGGAATGAGAGACTCCTACAATGAGTATTATTCAGCAGAACTAGCAGTGAAGATTAAGCGTGGAGAGAAGGACAATGTCATCAACGGCAAATTCAATGGTGGCAGGGTTGCTTTTGGTTACATTCTTAAGGACGGAAAACTGCTTGTAGATGAAGAGAAAGCGGAAGTAGTAAGAGAGATATTTCATCAATACGCTACTACTGATTTCTCATGCAATGAATTGAAGATAATGTTAGAGAACAAAGGCGTGAGAAAGAGAGACGGAAAGCTTTTATCTCATGGAACTATCAGCAACATACTGAAGAACAGGCTTTATCTAGGCGAATACAC
>CAYQCJ010000045.1:0-6897 GCA_964416025.1 uncultured Staphylococcaceae bacterium
ATCCATTGCCAAAATTTATTTCGTCTTCATCATCTAATAAATATAAATTGTTATAATTAACAGTTATTTCTTCATCAAATGTAACAGAACCATTCAATCTTGTGTTATTAAGCATTTCAACTTCGTTTCTATCGATAAATACAGTACATGGAAATTTCTTTAAGAATTTATTCAAGCCCCTGATATGATCGAAATGACCGTGAGTTAATAAGACACCTAAAACACTTGAAGCATGATTTTCTTTTATGTATTTAATGACTCTATCGGTTGTAGAACCTAAATCGATTACAATGCAACCTTGATTTTTTTCGCCTATTACATATGTATTAGCGCTAAATTCATCGACATCATCATCATACCTAAAAGTTTTAATCATTATTTCTTCTCTTTAAATAAAGTCTTTTTTCTGCAATGTGGACAGTACTTTTCTTGTTGTAATTTGTCTGGGTGATTCTTTTTGTTTTTACTTGTAATGTAAGCTTCTTCGCCGCATACAGTACATTTAAGTATAATTGAATCTCTGCTACCTTTTGCCATAATAAAATCTCCTTTGTAAAATATGCTTGATTAATATATCACAAGTATTGTGAAAAAGAAAGATTATAAATATATATTTATAATGAAAAAATTGATGTTTTCGACATTTTTTGCTTTAGTTTATATTCAATTCTTTTCGAATTTTACTTATTTTTTATAGATTATTACGCATTGTTTGATTATAATTAAAAACGTATGGATAGAACTGAAACTAAAAAAATTAAAATTGGCAATGTAACTCTTGGTGGATCGAATAAAATTTTGATTCAATCGATGTGTGACATTAAAACTAGTCAATACAAAAAAGTTATTAAACAAATTAATGAATGTGAGAGACTAGGAGCATCCATGATGCGTGTCTCAATTCAAGATAATGCCGATGTGTCCGCTATTACTAAGATTAAAGAGAAGGTTAATATTCCAATTATTTGTGATATTCACTATTCCTTAGATTTTGCTTTAAAAGCAATTGGCGCTGGCGCTGATGCAATTAGAATTAATCCAGGAAACATAAATAATAACGACAAATTAAATGTTTTACTTAAAATTGCTCGTCGTGACCGCATACCAATTCGTATCGGTGTTAACGAAGGTAGTTTAGCAATCAGTAAAGAAGATAAAAAAAGTAACGAAAAAATCGCTAAAGCATTGGTCGATAAAACTTTAGAATACGTTAAATATTTTGAGGAACATAATTTTGATAATATCGTTCTCAGCGTTAAATCCAGTAATCCAGAAGTTACATTAATTGCTTATAGAATGATTGCAAAAAAGACTAAATATCCAATTCATATTGGCGTCACTGAGTCTGGTTTTGATTATATTGGAATTATTAGATCAATTTCGACTTTGAGTCCTTTAATTTTAGAAGGAATTGGTTCCACCATTCGTATTTCTTTAACTAAAGATCCATATAAAGAAATTATCACTGCAAAAAGATTGCTTCATGATTTGGGTTTATATCCTAATTACCCAACATTAATTAGTTGCCCAACTTGCGGTAGAACAATGGTTAAAAACATTAAAACTTATGCTGAAAAAACTTTAGCTTACCTTGAAGATAACAATATTAATATTAAAGTTGCTGTTATGGGATGCCCAGTAAATGGTGTCAATGAAGCTAAAGATGCCGATATTGGTATTGCTGGAGCAGGACACGATTTCATAATCTTTAAAAAAGGCAAAGAGATTATGAAAGTCAAAGAAAAAGATGCTCTTAAGGCACTTTTTGCTGAGATTGATACTTTTAAAAAAGTGAAATAGTTTCTTGATCACCCTTCAAACTGGAATCAAATTTCTTATTTCTAATCATTAATATTTCGTTTTTATAAGGTGCTACACCATCGATGTAAGGAGTTTCTAAAATCTTAGGAACTTTTTTTAATCTTGGTTCGTAAGCCCATTTTAATAAAGCGTCGAAACCAATTGTTCCGTAACCAATATTTTCGTGGCGATCTTTATGTGAGTATCTTTCACTTTTTGAATCATTTAAATGAATGACTTTTAATCTATCTAAACCGATTATTTTATCGAATTCATCGAGAACTTCTTCAGGTTTTGTAACATCATAACCATAATCATTTATGTGACAGGTATCTAAACAAACACCTAAACGATCTTTATGTTTAGAGTTATTAATAACAAAAGCTAAATCTTCAAAAGTAATTCCAACTTCACTGCCTTTACCAGCCATTGTTTCTAAGCAAATTGTGACATTAGTGCCATCTTTATCCATCGCTTCATCTAAACCTTTAATTAATTGATTTAAACCGACTTCTTTGCCTGCTTTTAAATGAGCTCCTGGATGTAAAACTAATTTTGTAACACCAAACGCTGTAGTTCTTTGTAATTCTGAAATCAAAAAACGAACACTTAAACTAAAAATGTCTGGATTGATTGTGTTTGCTAAATTTATTAAATAAGGTGCGTGAACAACGACGTTTTCGATGTTTATTGCGCTATCTTTTAAAAGATTTAAACCTTCATTAATTTTAAGTTTTTCTAAAGGTGAACGCACTGTATTTTGTGGTGCCCCAGTATAAAACATGAAGGCTGTTTCGCCATAAGCTATTGCATTTGTTACTGATCCTAGAAAATAATCAGGACCAGTCATATTGACATGACTTCCGATTATTAAATCGTTATTCATCTCTACTTCTGCCCTCTTTCTTGTATCTTTCATTCATTTGACGACGGATATCTTTTTTAATTATTTCACGTTTGTGTCTCTTTTTAACTTTATCGATAGCTAAAGAGACTTTCTTTTTATAATTTGGTTTAACTTTTTTACTAGTTGCTTCGTGTTTTGCTTTTTGAATTTCACGATTTAATTCAACATCTTTTCTTTTAAAAACCTTTTTAGGTCTAACAATTGGAGCATCTTCGACCAATTCATCATCTTTAAACTTTAAAAATGCTGGTGTTAAGCCGTTATCGATTAATTTTAATGGTAGTTCGGTATGGTCTGAATCATAAAATACATAAGAATTTCCTTCTTTGTAATTACGGCCAGTTCTACCTGCTCTATGATAATAATATTCAAGATTATTTGGTAATCCGATGCTTAAAACATCGCTAACATCGTTAATATCAAGTCCTCTACTAGCAATATCAGTACAAACTACTATTTGGAATTCATAAGCATTGATTCTTCTTAACATCGATCTTCTTTCGCGTGATTCAAGTTCACCACTTAAAATTCCACATTTAAATTTTTGACCGCATAAGTATGTATACAATTTTTTGGTTTCTTCTTTAGAATTTGTGAATATTAATAATAAAAATGGGTTTTTAATTGTTATAAATTTATTAATCGATTCTAAAACATCGGAATGTTTAGTATTGATAAAGTAATGATTAACAGTTTTGCTAGTTTTGCCTTTAGAAATGGTTAAGACATAATCAGCAGAAATGTATTTTTTAAGGAAAAATTCAACTTTTTTGTTGATAGTTGCACTAAAAACTTCGATTTGTGGTTTATTAAGCTTGGCAATAATCTTATCAATATCTGAAAGAAAACTATCTTCCATAAGCATATCGGCTTCATCTAAAACTAATGTTTTAATGTTGCTAAAATCGATTTCACTATTTTGAATTAAATAATTAAGTTTTCCAGGAGTAGCAATAATAATTTCTGCTTCGTTCTTGAAAGAATTTAAATCTTTTTTAGAATCTTCGCCACTAACGAACATTTTTACTTTTAATTTTGGCAAATGCTTACAAAATTGTTTAGCAAAAATATAAGTTTGTCTTGCTAATTCTCTAGTTGGAGAAATAATTAAAGCTTGTATTTTTCCGTTATATTCGATGTTATTTACAATTGGAATTAAAAAACTATGTGTTTTTCCAGTTCCGGTTTCACTTTGAACAACAACACTTTCACCCTTTAAGGCTTTTGGGATAACAACCTCTTGAACGGAGGTTGGCGTAATGTAGTTTAATTGATCTAAACAATTAATTACGTCTTTTTTTAAGTTAAATGCACTAAATTTCATACGCTAATTATATATAAAATTAAACATTAATACACATTATTTATTTATAAAATGCTAATATATTTCTATGCTTGTAAACATAATTAAACCATATGGTTTTTGTGGAGGAGTTAAAAGAGCTATAAAACTTGCACTTTTACTTAGAAACAAAAGACCAAATAATAAAATAACTTGCTTAGGACCAATAGTTCATAATGACGACGCTAACAATCTTTTGCGCGATAATAAAATTGATATAATCGACGGAACAAGCGCTGATTTTATTAATTATTTAAAGATAATTGAAAAGGGTGAAATCATTATTTTAAGTGCTCATGGCCATTCTGCTGATGTTCAAGAATATTTAGAGGATAATAAAATCGAATTTTATGATGCGATATGTCCGTTTTTAAGAGATACTAAAAATTTAATAGAGCAAAATTCGAAAAAAGCCAATATAAATGTTTTTGTTGGCAACCCACTTCATATTGAAACCACTTCTTTAACAAGTTATGATAAAAATTTTATTGTTATCAACGATAATAATTTGTCTGATGTTGAAAAATGCAAAAATAAAACTGTTAATTTATTTACTCAATCAACAGTTTCAAATATTACTTACTCTATGGTCTTTGAACAACTCAATTTAGTGGCTAAACATATCAACGAATTTAGAAGAATTTGCAATGAACCAATACATCGCTTTAATAAGTTATGTAACGAAGGTTTAAAACACAAATATGATGCAATTTTAGTTGTTGGATCAAATTCTTCTAGTAATGCTAATCTTTTACTTAAAATGTACTATATAACTACTAAACAAGATAAATGTTTCCTTGTTTCCAACTTAAATGAAGTTAAAAAACTCTTAGAAACACACAAAATTAAGAGAATTTTAATTGCGAGCGCAACTTCGACTCCATCATCAATTGTTGATGAAATTTCTTGTTATTTAAGCAATATTAAATGAGTTCTGGAAGAACTTCGTGATCGATAATTGTTATATTTAAACTGCTATCAATATTCAATAATATTTTTTTCATTTGTGGCATAAAAATACGTTCAATTTCGTGTGGCAAATCTAAAAAATTATATTCCCATTCTATAACACCACGTCTTCCATGATGTGGAATATCTCCACTAATATAAATGTCGTATCCTTCTTTTTGAACATCGCGATAACTTCCCCAACCGCCACCACCAATGATGGCAACGCTTGAAATAATCTTCTTTCCTTTGCTAATTAGTTTCCCATAATCAACATTTAAACAATTTTTTGCATATTTACAAAAATCATGGATTTCCATTGGTTCTTTTAAATATCCACCTCTAGCCATAGGGACAGTTTCTAATTGCTTTATGTTTTGAAGGTCAAGTGCTTCAGCTAATGCATCGTTCATTCCGTCTTTTCCAGTATCAAAACTTGTGTGATATGAATAAATTGGAATATTTTTTTCATCGATGGCATCGCATAAAATTTTCTTTTTTTCGTCGTATTTAAAGACTTTAAATTTTGTTCCAAAAATAAAAGGATGATGGGTAATAATAAGATCGGTTTTATCGAAAAGACCTTTTTCTTTCATTATTTCGTACACTTCTTCATCAAAATCTAAACATAAAACAATGTTTTTGGTTTCTTCTTTGATTTTTCCGGTTTGTAAACCACAATGATCAAAACCTTCTTGCAATCTTTTTGGAAAGTTTTTACTTAATTTCTTTAATAAGATTTTAGTTTTCATGAATAATTGCCTCTATTTCTTCAATATTCGACTCAAGTGTCGCAATATAGTTAAGGTTTTTGGTTGATTTAATTTTTTGTTTCATCCAAGCAACCTTTTCTTTATAAATTTTAACAAATGTATCGGATTTTTCACTTAATAAGCAAGGGCCATATTTATATTGAATTTCTGAATAATTAATTTTACCTTTAACAAATTTGATTATTTCATAAACAATATTGTCTTCTCTTAATATTTCTTCGTTAGAAATTTTATAGCCAATTGAAACCATAAATTTTCTCAATTCATCTACTTTAGTATGTGAATCAATAATAAAAGTATCGATAAAATCAATCTTTTTAATAGAATTTGATATGATTTTGATGATATTTTCTGTGCCCATTCCAGCAATTACGATTGTATTGTAATCTGAAGGAACATTGCAAAGACCATCACTTAATGATGTTCTTATTCTATCGTTCAAAGTATTGATTTTTATATTTTCAACTAATTTATCGTATGGTCCGCTTTTGTTTTCAACGCCTAAAAGAAGATTACATTTATTGCTTTTTGCTAATTCAATCAATAAAAAACCATGATCTGCACCAATATCGGCAAGATTTGAGTTTTTATCGACTAAATCATAAATAGTTTGTAATCTTTTAGAAAGCATAAAAACCTATTATTTTGCGTAATATTCACTATCTAAGTATTTTGTACGAGATTTGTGTCTTAATTTTTTAATTGCTTTTGCTTCGATTTGACGGACTCTTTCTCTTGTGACGCCAAATTCTTTGCCGACTTCTTCAAGTGTTCTAGCTCTACCATCTTCTACAAGTCCGTAACGTAAGCATAAAACTCTTTGCTCTCTTTCGGATAAATCTTGCATGATTTTATTGAGATTTTCGATATTTAATTGACGTTTTGTATATTCTTCTGGTGAAACGTCCTCTTTATCTTGGATGAAATCCATTAATTGAGTATCATCGTCTTTTCCGATTGGGCAATCAGTTGAAACTGGATCTTGAGCATAATTTAATATTTCTAATATCTTCTCAGGATTAAATTTGCCTTCTAATTTTTCGCTTATTTCATCGAGTGTAGGCTCTCTTCCAAATTCTTGAGTTAATGTCTTTTTGGTTCTATTAATCTTGTTAATAGTTTCGACC
>CAYQCJ010000045.1:6907-7985 GCA_964416025.1 uncultured Staphylococcaceae bacterium
TGGACAGGAACACGGATTGTTTTAGCTTGATCAGCGATAGCTCTTGTGATTGATTGTCTAATCCACCATGTTGCATAAGTTGAGAATTTAAATCCTTTTGTTGGATCGAATTTGTTTACAGCTTTCATTAAACCAATGTTTCCTTCTTGAATTAAATCAAGTAAGGCCATACCACGATTTACATAGTGTTTAGCAACGTTAACAACTAATCTTAAGTTGGCTGTTGTTAATTCATCTCTAGCTTCTTGGTCGCCATGAGCAATTCTAATTGCTAATTCTTTTTCTTTTTTAGCATCAATTAAGGCATAATCGTGCATATCTTTCATATATAACTTAACTGAATCGTTAGTTTTAAAATCGCTATCGTAAGCATCGATGTTTGTTAGGTTGCTAGCACCATCAGATATTTCATCATCAGAGATGTCATCATCATCTTCGTCTAACAAATCATCATCATCATTTATTGCGTCAGGATTAAAATCGATATCTTCCTCAGAATCGATGTTTTCTCCCTTAATTTTGTAACCACAGTCTCTAAAATAATCCATTACTTTATCCATGGTTTCATCATCAACACTTAAGTTTTTGGTTAAATCAAAATAATCATCAAAATCAATCTCATTATCAGACCCTAAACTCTTAAGATACTTTTCGGTTTGCTTAATTAAACCTTGTTTAAGAAGGTTGTTTTCAGTGATTGTTTCATCTTCGTCATCAGATTCTTCTAAAACGATATATTTAGTAATATCTTTTTTAGTTATTGAACTGTCAGATTTTTTTGAAGCAGCCTTTTTTGTTTTGGCTTCTTTATTATCAGCCTTTTCTTCTGAGACTTTTTTAGTCTTTTTCTCTTTTTTGACTTCATCAGTTGCTAAGATTGTTTCTTTAGCTTCATTTTTTGTATTTTTCATAATTTAATCCTCCGTTTCATTATGTAAATTTGTTGTTTTGTATTTGTTTTGAGCAAATTCTTGCATTTTTTTAATAGCAATAAACTTAATTTGTCTAACTCTTTCTCTTGTTACACCTAACTGTTGTCCGATTTGTTCAAGAGTTTTACCTTCTTCATCGCCAAGAC
>CAYQCJ010000046.1:0-7970 GCA_964416025.1 uncultured Staphylococcaceae bacterium
TGGGGCGGATGATGGGGATCGAACCCACGAATGACCGGTTCACAGCCGGTAATGTTAACCACTTCACCACATCCGCCATATAAGCATCTTTTAAATGCTTATTAAATATACATTAAAACAGCGAATTATTCAAGGCAAAACCAAAGTTAGACTATTCAACTTTCTTTTCAATTGCGAGGCCATCATCTTTATTAGAGTTATCAACAACACTAACTTCGTTGCTGCCCTCCCAATCACTAAGAATGTTGCATCTAATTTTTTTATAATATTGCAGTTCACTAATAACTTCTTTAGTAAACCTTTCACCAGGGATAATTAATGGAATTCCTGGGGGATAAATCATAATCATTTCTTTTGATACATAACCTTCAGCTTTTGCAAGCTTAACAATCTTTAAAGGTCCATGATAAGCGCTTCTTGGTCTCATGCATGAAGGAGGGAAATCTTTCATATAGTGATGATCTTGATAAGTAACTTCAGGATTATAATATTTTTCGCTAATTTTAGTTAATGCGTTTACTAAGGCATCTATATCTTTATGCTTAGTTCCTACAGTAAATAAACATAATAAAACATAAGTTTCGGCTAATTCGATTTGAATATGATATTTATCTTTTAAAATCTTATATACTTCAAAACCATTAATTGTTAATTTATCAATCTCAATAACAAGTTTTGTTTCGTCGAAGTCATAAATACCCTGTTTAGTAAAATAATCTTTGCTATGAGGCTTAAAACCAGGGATTTTATCGATTCTCTCTTTAGCTTCTTTAGCACACTTTATAGCATTAAAAATAGCTTCGCTTCCTTTAAATACCAGATATTTTCTAGCTGCATCTAAAGAAGCGAGTAAAATTGAAGAAGGAGAGGTTGTAGTAATCATATTAAAAGATTTAACCACATCGTAACGACTGACTCTGGTGCCTTTAATAAGTAATACTGAAGATTGAGTTAAACTACCGCCAGTTTTATGTATTGACAAAGTAGCCATATCCGCACCACAAGCCATAGCGCTTGAAGGACATTTATTACTAAAATAAAAATGGCTTCCATGAGCTTCATCAACAAGAACAATCATGTTTTTTGAATGAGCATATTCAGTAATTTTCTTTAAATTAGCGACGGCTCCAAAATATGTTGGATTAATAACAAATATTGCTTTTGCATCTAAATTATTATCAATTATTTTTTTCCATTCTTTATAAGTTATTTGGTTAACAATTTCTGTTGATATATCGATTTCAGGCATAACAAAGACTGGACTAGCTCCGCTAAGAATTAAGCCATTTATAACTGATTTATGAACATTTCGAGGAAGTAAAATCTTATCATGAGCTTTTAAAGCGCTTGTAAGCATTACAAGATTACCACTAGTTGAGCCATTAACTAAAAATTTGCAATAATCTGCTCCACACGCTTTAGCAAATAGTTCTTGAGCTTCTTTAATGCATCCTGTTGGGTGCATAATATTATCCATTCCTCGGGGACAATTTACATCGTTTTTATAAACGATATGGGTAAAAATCTTATCAAAATCTGTTCGAATCCCACCTTGGTGATGACCCGGAACATCGAATTCAATATTTTGCCCTTTTAAATACTTCCTATAAGCTGATAAATAGGGAGTTTTTCTTTGTTCTACTTTATCAATTTTATTCATAATTGTTATATTGATTATATATACATATTTTTAATAATCAATAATAAATTTAATGAATTTTTTCAACAAAAATAATTGCTTTTATAAACTAATAAAACAATAATTATTATATGAAAATAATTGTTGTTAGTGATAGCCATGGAAGATACCAAGAATTACAAGATATTGCACTTAAAAATTATGATGCAACACTATTTCTCCACCTCGGAGATTATGAACTTCCAGATTACTTATTACACTCTTATACTTGTGTTAGAGGAAATTGTGACTTCTCAATTGATGCTCCCTTGAAACGTGATCTAGATTATCCTTTCGGAAGAATTCATATGGAACACGGAAATTATATTGATTATCATAATTTTTCAAAATACATAGCCAATACCCATTCTTTTATCTTTTTATTCGGCCATACACATGAAAAATTCTTTAAAAAAATTAATGATACCTATGTCTTTAATCCAGGTAGCATATCTCGACCTAGAGATTCTGATAAAGGATCATATTTAATTATTGATATAAACGAAAAGACTTTAGAAGTAACGCACCGTTTTGTTGATGTCGATTTATAAATTTTTACTAACTAACTCAGCACTCTTAAAAGCAAACATTAAGTTGTAACCGCCACATAATCCATCAGCATCTAAAACTTCTCCAATAAAATAAATATTTTTTTCAATTTTAGATTCTAATGTATCAGATAAATTAGAATAAGAAACACCGCCAATAGTAACTTGGGAATCTTCGAATCCATAAGCTTCTTTAAATGCAAAAATTAAATTTTTAATTGTTGTAGCAAGCTTTGAGATTTCTGAATTATTAAACAAATATAAATTTTTCACATTTGCTTTTTGTCGAATAAATTCGGAAAATTTTGGAGCAAACAAACCATCAAGACAAGAATATTTAGAAGCATTATTAAATTTTTTTAAGATATCAATGATTTGTTCTTCGCTATGATCAGGCATTAAATCAATAGAGATTTTTGCCACTTTAAAATCTTTATATCTAGCAATTAGAGACGAACAATTAAAAATTGCAATCCCACTTAAACCATCTTTTTTAAATTGAACTTCACCAGATTCTTTATAAATTTCCTTATTATCAATAAATAATTTAACATCTCCTTTTGCACGTAAATTTTCTAAACCTTTAACATTTTCAATTGACTTTATAGGATTTAAACCAGGTTTTACAGGGGATATTGAATATTTATGAGTTTTTAAAATATTGAACATATTAGTTCTTTGTTTCAAATTAATCTTACTTAAACCACCAGTAGCAATGATAACTTTGTCAAAAACATAACACTTTTCCTTACCAATAATTTTTATCCCTTTATTCGTCTCTTGATAATCTAAAACATTAAAATCATTAATAAATTTAGTATTTCTTTCTTTTAAAAATCTAATTAATTGTGATAGATAATCTTGAGCGCTAAGTGAAAAAGGATAAATTAGATTACCTAAATCTCGCGTAAGTATGCCAACTTCACCTAAGAAAGAAATTATATCTTTAGCTGGCGTATTTCCTATAATCTTCTTAGTTTGATCATTATTATACGAATCATTGGTCACTAATGTATTAGCTAAATTGCATCTCCCGTTTCCAGTAATTAAAAACTTTTTTCCAGGAATAAAATTAATATCTAATAAAGATACATCATTCTTAAAATCTTTAGCTTTCAAAATACAAGCTAAGTAAATTGCGCTACATCCACTACCTATAATGCCAATTTTCATATAACTAATATATCACAACCAAAATAACAAAACAAAAAGGCAATATAAAATCTTACATTAAAAAGTAAAAACCTATGCAAATCCCCATTATTTTTTAAAAACAGCTTTATTATCGATAAACTTACATATACTAGTTCATTGATAGAAAATCACAATAATGTTATTATAAATAAGTAAAAAAGAGGATAGCATATGGAAAACATTGGAATAATTGTTGCTTGCAAAGAAGAAATGAACGCTTTATTAGAATCATCTTCTAAAAACATTACCTATTCGCAAATAGAATCGATACCTTTCAATGTATATAAATTTAATATAAATGGAAAAACTGCATATGTAGGATTATCTCAAATTGGTGAAATTGCTAGCAGTGCTTTAACACAGTATTTGATTACTAAATTTAATGTTAGTTCAATAATTAATTTTGGTGTCTGTGGATCTTTATTAGATAATTTAAATGTTAAACACGTGGTTTTTATAGATAAAATAGTTGACTCTAGTTTCGATACATCTTTTATTGATAAATGCGCTAAATCAGTTCATCCTGAGCTAGGTTATAATATTCCACAAATGGAAGTAAATAATTCATTAACCAAGATAGTTTTTTCTCAATTTCCTCAAATAAAAAGAGTAACTTGTGTTTGTTCAAATGTTTTTGTTGATTCGAATCAGAAAAAAGATTCTTTAGCGAAAACATATTCTGCATCAATTTGTGAAATGGAATCTGCCGGTATCTTTTTAACAGCTAAAAGAAACAACGTTCCTTGTTTATTTATTAAAGCTGTAAGCGATTCAAAAAACGGCGGAAACAATGAGTACACAAAGATGATTACAGACGCTAGTAAAGTTGCAATTGATGTACTGTTAAACATCTTAAAATAACCAAAATCCCCTACAAAGACCCCTTATTTTATTAATAATGGACATATAAAAAAGACCTCATACAAGGTCTTTTAAATTTGCAGTAATTATTACAGAAATTATTTAATAATATCAGTAACGGTACCGGCACCAACGGTTCTTCCACCTTCACGGATTGAGAACTTTGTACCTTTTTCAATAGCAACTGGGTGAATTAATTCAACAGTAAATGTTGTATTATCGCCTGGCATAACCATTTCAGTTCCAGCTGGAAGAGTAATAGTACCAGTAATATCAGTTGTATGGAAGAAGAATTGTGGTCTATAGTTGCTTAAGAAAGCAGTATGTCTTCCACCTTCTTCTTTTTTCAAAATATAGCATGAACATGTGAATTTTGAATGTGGAGTAATTGATCCAGGTTTTGCAAGGACTTGTCCTCTGACGACTTGGTCTCTATTAACACCTCTAAGAAGAATACCAGCATTATCTCCTGATTCAGCAAAATCAAGGGTTTTTCTGAACATTTCGATACCGGTAACAACACTCTTGATGGTTGGGTGAATACCGACGATTTCGGCTTCATCATTCATCTTAACAACACCTCTTTCGACTCTACCAGTAACAACGGTACCACGACCGGTAATGGTAAGAACGTCTTCGATTGGCATTAAGAATGGTTTATCATTGTCTCTTACTGGATCTGGGAAATATGAATCGACAGCATCCATTAAGGCCATGATTTGTTTCTCAGCTTCTGGGTCTCCTTCAAGAGCTTTCTTTGCAGAACCTCTGATAACTGGGACATCATCACCTGGGAATCCGTACTTATTCAATAAATCTCTGACATCCATTTCGACTAAGTCGATTAATTCTGGATCATCAACAAGATCGCATTTGTTTAAGAAAACAATAATGTAAGGAACACCGACTTGCTTTGCAAGAAGAATGTGTTCTCTTGTTTGTGGCATAACACCATCAGTAGCGGCAACAACAAGGATTGCACCATCCATTTGAGCAGCACCAGTAATCATGTTCTTGACATAGTCAGCGTGCCCTGGGCAGTCGACGTGTGCGTAGTGTCTCTTTTGTGTAAAATACTCGATGTGCGATGTATTGATTGTTATACCTCTAGCCTTTTCTTCTGGAGCACTATCAATTTGGTTGTAGTCTTCAGCTTGTGCTAAACCTTCTTTTGCTAAAACGTGAGTAATAGCTGCAGTTAAGGTTGTTTTTCCGTGATCAACGTGACCGATTGTACCTATATTAAGGTGGGTCTTACTTCTATCAAATTTTGCTTTTGCCATAAAATTTTTTTCCTCCAATTAATTATATTGCATGTTGCAATGCAATTATTTTAAAGCATTTTATACTAAGTTTCAATCTTTTCATATAATGAAACGTAGTTTGTTACTTTTTTGATTTGGTGCTAATTTTTAGCACCAAATCATTGAATTAATAACTAAGATTATCTGTTGCTCATTCCTGAATCAGCAACAATCTTCTCTTGAACATACTTTGGTACTTGACCGAAATGATCAAATGTCATTGTGTACATTCCACGGCCTTGTGTGAAACTACGAAGATCGGTAACATAACCGAACATTTCTGCAAGTGGTACTTCAGCTTCAACAATTTTAGCGTTACCACGTTGAGATTCTCCAGTCATATTTCCTCTTCTACGAGAGATATCACCGATAACATCACCATAATATTGATCAGGTACTGTGACCTCGATTTTCATTATAGGTTCAAGAATTACAGGATCACATTTTCTAGCAGCCTCTTTTAAAGCCATACTAGCAGCAATCTTATAAGCAGATTCACTACTATCAACTTCATGATAACTACCATCATGTAATGTTGCTTTGATATCGATGACAGGGTAACCAGCAATTAAGCCTCTACCTAAAGCATCAACAAGTCCGTCTTGAGTTGGTTTAATATATTCTTTTGGAACTGTTCCACCAACAACAGCATTAACGAATTCAAATCCTTTTCCTGGGTTTGGTTCGAATTTAATGACAACGTGTCCATATTGTCCACGACCACCAGATTGCTTAATATACTTACCTTCGCAATCGCCAGGAATTCTAATTGTTTCTCTATAACCGACTTGAGGTTTACCAACGTTAACATTAACGTTAAATTCTCTTCTCATACGGTCAACAAGAACATCAAGATGAAGTTCACCGACACCAGCGATAATAGTTTGACCTGTTTCTTGGTTGGTATGAACTTTAAATGTAGGATCTTCTTCAGCAAGTTTTTGAAGAGCAATGCTCATCTTTTCTTGATCAGCTTTTGTCTTTGGTTCGACAGCTTCTTCAATAACAGGCTCTGGGAATTCCATCTTTTCAAGAACTACATCAAGGCTCTCATCACATAATGTTTCACCTGTTGTAGTATTTTTAAGTCCAATAACAGCACCGATATCACCAGCATAAAGTTCATCAACTTCTTCTCTATGATTTGCGTGCATTAAGACGACTCTAGCAATTCTTTCTTTACTATTCTTATTGCTATTTAAAATATAAGAACCTGATTTTAAGACACCGCTATAAACTCTAACATAAGCAAGTCTTCCGATAAATGGATCAGTAGCAATCTTGAAAGCAAGAGCAACTAACTTCTCATCATCATCTGGTTTACATAAGAATTCATTACCATTTGGTAAATATCCTTTTGCTTCTGGAATTTCAATAGGACTTGGGAGATAATCAATAACTCCATCAAGAAGTAATTGAACACCTTTATTTTTATAAGCAGATCCACAGAAAACTGGAAAGAACTCACCTCTTAAAACACCAATTCTAATAACAGATTTAATCTCATCAACAGTTGGCTCTTCACCTTCAAGAATTTTCATTGTAAATTCTTCAGGTGCATATGGAGCGCTAGCTAAAGTCTCAATTAATTCAGCTCTTAAAGTTGTACATTTTTCAAGATATTCAGCTGGAATTTCAATTTGATCAGGATCTTGGTGATTTGTTTCATTAGAATTTGAATAATCCCAACCAACCATGTTAAGTAAATCAATAACACCACTTAAAGTACTGCTAATTCCTATTGGATATTGGACAGCTTTAGCAACGACACCTAATTTTTCATGAATTGAAGCAACTGACATATCATAATCAGCACCGATTGCATCAAGTTTATTAACAAAAACAATTCTTGGGACGCCATATTTACTGGCTTGTCTCCAAACAGTTTCAGTTTGTGGCTCAACACCGTTTTTTCCATCAAGAACAGTAACAGCACCATCAAGAACCCTTAAAGAACGCTCAACTTCAACAGTGAAGTCGACGTGCCCTGGAGTATCGATTATGTTAATTCTATTACCCTTCCAAAAACAAGTTGTAGCAGCAGAAGTAATTGTGATACCTCTTTCTTGCTCTTGGGCCATCCAGTCCATCGTAGCGGCACCTTCGTGTGTCTCACCAATCTTGTGAATTTTGTGGGTATAGAAAAGGATACGCTCTGTTGTAGTGGTTTTTCCGGCATCAATATGGGCCATAATACCTATATTTCTGGTATGCTCTAAATCGTATTCTCTTTTAGCCATATATTCCTCCTAAATTACCATTTATAATGGGCATAAGCTTTGTTAGCTTCAGCCATCTTATGAACGTCTTCTCTCTTCTTAACAGAAGCACCTGTTCCGTTTGCAGCATCAATAATTTCGTTGCAAAGTTTATCTTCCATTGATT
>CAYQCJ010000047.1:0-7837 GCA_964416025.1 uncultured Staphylococcaceae bacterium
GAGAACTGAATTCAATAGAGATGATGTTGATGAAAAGGACTTAAAAAGAGCTAAATTGCTTGGTGGATGTAAAGGTGGAGAGGGACACGATTGTTTCTTAAAAGGTTGTGTCGTTGAGTTTGATGTTACTGCTCCTTTATATTGGTGGAAACAAGCCCAAAGATATCATTGGTTTGATTATGTTAGTAGTCAATCTACTATGCACTGTTTACTTAAGTTCGATGTTACAAAACAATGTGTAAAAGAAACTAATCCTGAAATTCTTAAAATTGTCTCTCGTTTAAAAGATGAATATAATGCAATTCCTGAGACTGATATAGCTTTAAGAGGAGCTAAGTGGAGAGAATTAGTTGCTTCGTTACCTTGTGGATTCTGTTTAGGTGCAACTATGGTTACTAATTATCAAGAATTAAAAACCATGTATCGCCAAAGAAAAATGCATAAGTTAATTGAATGGCATGAGTTCTGTGCTTGGTGTGAAACATTACCTCATTTCTTAGAACTTACTGGTCTTGATAAGACTCCTGAAGAAGCTAAGTAAAAAAAATAAAGGCCTGCAATCCGTTGGGGATTTGCAGGCCTTTTTGATGTTTTATAGAATATTATTTCTTATCATCAGTTGGTTCAACTGGTGCATCGATAGCAGGTTTTTCTTCGTCTTTTTTATCTTCGATAGCCTTAACATCTTTAGAATCGGTGGCGTCAACAACTGGTATTTTCTTATCTACTGAATCATCAGCAACGACGTCTTTTTTAACTTTCTTAGTAGGTTTCTTAGGAGCGTTAGATTTATTAGAAATGATAAGTTCTCTTGAACTTGTAACTGCCAATAAGATACCGCCAACAAGGAAGCAGATACCGACAATAATTAATGTGAATTCACGAGCAAAATCAGTGTCATTGAAGTAGTAAACTAAAATAACGATACCGAAAGTTAATAAAACAGCAGAAATGATTGCAAAAATAATACCTTTTGCAGTTCTTCTTGGCTTGCTTACAAATGCAATAACACATTCCATAACGACTGATATGGAATAAACAATTAAAATTACTGAGAATAATAAAGCAACATAGTTAGTTACTATGTCTGGATTTACGAATAGTAATACACCTAAAGCAACCATAAATGATCCAGTAATAACTGATGTGCTTACAATTCCTTTTCCAAGTAAGAAAGCCATCAAAATAGAAACTAAACCAAAAATTAATACGACAGTTCCAATGCAATATCCAATTGCGTTTCCAAAATCTTTGCTTTGGAAGAAACATAAAAATACGATTCCTAAAGCAAGTAAAACAATTCCTTCAACGATTTTAATAATACTAGAAATTTGTTCTTCTTTTTTCATAAAATAAAAATCCTCCATTCGGCTAAAATGCTTAAAATAATTGTATATTTATTTTATAATAATATCTAGATACAAAGGAGAAATTTATGGATGATAAACATTTAATTAATTATGCAAAATTAATAGCCAAAGTTGGCTTAAATGTTCAAAAAGGACAGGATATAATGCTGACATGTGGTTTAGATCAACCAAAATTTATTCATATGTTAGTTAAAGAATTGTATGAATGTGGTGCTAGAAAGGTATTTGTTACTTATTCAGACCCAGAATTAACAAAATTAGATATTCAATATGAGAATGTCGAAGATTTAGGAAAAGTAGAAACTTTTGAAAAAGATAAACAAGAATATATTGCTGATCATTATGCTTGTAGATTATTTATTGAATCAGACGATCCAGACGCTTTAAAAGGCGTTGATTTTAAGAAATACAGTAAAGCAATGCAAATGAGAAGGAAAGTATTTCAACCAATTCGCGATAGATTTGATAATTATGTTCAATGGTGTATCGCTGGTGTTCCTAGCATTGGATGGGCAAAAAAAGTTTTTCCTGAGTTAGATGGCGATGAAGCAATCGAAGCTTTATGGGAAGCAATTTTAAAAGTTAGTAGAGCCTGGGAAGGTGATCCAATTAAAAATTGGGAAGAACATGATGCTAATCTTGCACAAAAGAAAAATAAATTAAATGAAATGCATCTTGAAAAATTAGTTTATAAATCAAAGAACGGAACTGATTTTACAGTTCATATGATTCCAGATTGTCTTTGGGCGGCTGGTGGAGAATATGGCCAAACAAGTCGTATTTATTTTCAACCAAATATTCCTAGTGAAGAATGCTTCACAACTCCAATGAAAGGAAAGTGCGAAGGTATCGTATTTTCTACTAAACCATTAAGTTATAATTCAAATATTATTGAAGATTTTTCAATTAGATTTGAAGATGGCAAAGTAAAGGAAATTCATGCTAAGAAAGGTGAAGAGTTTTTACAAGAATTAATTAAGATGGATGAAGGAAGCGCCATGCTCGGTGAATGCGCATTAATTCCATTCCATTCACCAATAAATGACACAAAGTTAATCTTCTTTTCGACTTTATATGATGAAAATGCCGCATGTCACCTCGCTTTAGGTTGTGGATTTGAAAACTTAATTGTCGGTTATGAGAAGATGACTTTAGAAGAAATTAGAGCTAAAGGCATCAATAATTCTATGAGTCACGTTGATTTTATGATTGGTAGTGAAGATTTAGATGTTGTTGGTTACGATAAAGATGGAAAAAAGTACCAAATATTTAAAAAAGGAAATTGGGCTTTTTAAATGGAAGAAAATAAAGATATTAAAAGACTTACTGAAACCTTTCGTGTTACAACAAACATGAGAGATTTTAATGATAATATAAAACCCAGTGCAGCTTTTGATTTAGCACAAGAATTAGCTGCGGAACATGCTACTTTATGGGGCAAAGGATTTAATGATTATTACCAAAAAGGTTGGTATTGGGTCGTAGCAAGAAACTATTTAAAAGTAGTTAAACCTGCAACTCATATTGAGAAATTAACTCTCACAACTTACGCTTATAAAAATCAATTTGTTGAATATCCTCGTGATATTGAAGTGAGACAAAATGGCGAATTAGTCGGTATTATTAAAGAAATTTGGATGGTTTATGACTTTAAAAATGGCCATGTAGTAAATGATCCAACACTCAATGATTTTGCAAGTGATTGTAAGTCATTAATTGATGGAAGAATTAGAAAATTACCAATAATTCCAAAAGAAAGTCTTAAATATATTAAGGATGTTGAAGTAACTTATTCTTATGCAGATACTAATAAACATATGAACAACACTAAATATTTTGATATTTATTTTGATATTGTTGGTGACAATCATGGAAGAAATTATTCAACCATTCAAGCGGAGTATGTTAAACAATGTTTTGTTAATGATATATTACATGTTTACTTATTAGAAGAAGATGATGCAAACTATATGTATATATATAAAAATGAGGAGTTAACGTTTTATTTAAAAGTAACATTTTAAGTGTTATTATGGGAGTAATTATGAAAATAAATAATGAAATTAAAAAAGCAATCGAAAATCATCAACCAGTTGTAGCATTAGAATCTACAATTATTTCGCATGGTATGCCATATCCAAAAAATGTTGAATGTGCCATGTTGGTTGAAAAAACCATTAGAGATAATGGAGCAATTCCTGCAACTATCGGTATTATCAATGGAGAACCTATTATTGGTATGACTCCTGAAGAAATCGAAGCTTTTGGTAAGCAAAAAGGAATTGCGAAGGTTTCAAGAAGGGATTTACCTATTGTTGTTGCTAGTAAATCTTGGGGTGCTACAACTGTTAGTGCAACCATGATTTTAGCTGCATTAGCTGGTATTGAATTTTTTGTTACCGGAGGAATTGGCGGAGTTCAACGTGGAGCACAAGAAACTTTTGATATTAGTGCTGATTTAGAAGAATTAAGCAAAACTAATGTTACGGTAATTTGTGCTGGTCCAAAAGCGATTTTAGATTTAGGTTTAACTATGGAAGTTCTTGAAACAAAAGGCGTTCCAGTAGTGGCTTATAATAGTGATGTTTTACCAGCTTTTTATACTCCAACAAGTAAATATAAAGTTGATTATAATGCAAAAACCCCTGCAGAAGTGGCCTCAATTGTTAAAGCTAAGAGAGAATATCATCTCGATGGTGGTGTTTTAATTTGTAATCCAGTACCAAAGCAATTTTCGATGGATGAAAAGGTTATCAACGAAGCAATCGATAAGGCTATTCTTGATATGGATAATTTAGGTATTAAAGGAAAAGATGAAACTCCTTATTTATTAAAGAGAATTGTTGAATTAACTGACGGAAAGAGTCTTGAAACAAATATTCATTTAATTGTTAATAATGCGAAATTAGGTGCTCAAATAGCTGCTGAATATTGTAAAAAATAAGTGAGGTAGAATTATGGCAAATGTTTTAGTTATCGGAAATAGTAATGTTGATTTTGTAGGAATTAGCGACGAATTCCTAATTAAAAAACAATCTAATCCTGGTAAAATCAACGTCTTTTTTGGCGGTGTTATGAAAAATGTTTGCGAGAATCTTGCTAGATTAGGTAATAAATGTACTTTTATTACAGCAATCGGTTCTGATTTATACGGAATGCAGATGAAGGAATATTTAAAGAATTTGGGAATTAATACAATTTTCCCAAATACTAATTTACCATCTGCAACAAACCTCGTAATTAATGATTCGAATAGAAAAATTGTTGCTGGAATTTGTGATCCTCGTATTATTGATGAAATCACTGTTCCTTTTATTGAAAGTAATAAAGAATTAATAAAAACTTTTGATTATATCGTTTTAGATAGCAACTTAAACGAAGAAGTAATTGCTTACATTTTTAATAATTTTTCAAATAAAAATATCGTGTGTGAAGCAATATCCCCTGCAAAGGTCCTTCGTTTTCAAAAATATTTAGATAAAATCTATTTATTGAAATGTAATATTGGTGAAGCTCAAACCTTAATGAATATTAGTTTATCAGAAAGAGATTTGGTTGGTGGATTACTTGCTCGTGGAGTTAAAAATGTTGTTGTTTCTAATAGTAGTGAAGATATTTATTGTGGAAACGATGCTAGAGATATTGGTTTTGTTGAAGTTAAAAAAGTCACCGAATATAAATCAACTTCAGGTTGTGGAGCCGCTTTATTAAGTGGTGTTATTGATGATTTAATTCAAAATAAATCGATTAAAGAAGCTGTTTCGTTTGGTAACGAATTAGCGGCTTTAACTTTACAAGCAGAAGGCCCAACAAGTACCGATATTATAAAATTTAAACATTAGGAGGCAACATGGCACTAAACAAAACGAATACAAAAAAATATATTCAAATAATTAAGAATTCTAAAAGAAAAGTTGTTACAGTGGATGAGGTAAGTAAGAAAACTGGCGAAAAAAGTGATCTTATTAGAGATAATTTAGTTGCCTTCAATCCGCTTATAAATTTTGATTTAAACTATGATTTGCATGGGATTTTGAGCGATTTAGAAAATTGTTTGGCTAGTTTTGAACTTGAACCTGTAAAGAAAAGAATGGTTGTTAGAAGTTCGGAAGTCGATAAATACAAAAGTTTGCTCGACTATATATATAAGAAGATGACGATAGCTGGTGGTATGTTGGATCTTGGATATAAATTAAACAAAAAAGATATCAAAATGCTTAAGAAACTTTTAAAAAGAGATGAAGATAGTTTAAAAAAGTGATTTTTGACTATCTTTTTTGTTATTTAAAAGTTTTTGTATGGAATTAGCACAATAAAAATACCAAAAAAATGCATATTCATTATTTTTTACCTAATTTTGATAGTAAAAATAATGAATTTTTTGGCAAAAAAGCATTGAAATTTGAAACTATAATAATATAATTATTATGTATTGTTAAAGGAGATAAAAACAATGGCTGAAATCAAAAAGACTATGCTTAGTGTTGATGGTAATACTGCCGCTGCTTTGATGAGTTATAACTTCACCGAAGTCGCCGCTATTTTCCCTATTACTCCATCCTCACCTATGGCGAATTACGTCGACATTTATGCAGCTCAAGGAAAGAAAAATTTCTTTGGTAACCCTGTAAAGGTCTGCGAAATGCAATCTGAAGGAGGCGCAAGTGGCGCACTTCATGGAGCTATGCAAGGTGGTGCTTTTGCAACAACTTATACTGCTTCACAAGGTTTATTGCTTATGATTCCAAACATCTATAAATGGTGTGGAGAATTATTACCTGCCGTCATGCACGTCAGTGCTAGATCATTAGCAACAAGATCATTATCAATTTTCGGTGATCATCAAGACGTTGCTGCTATTAGACAAACTGGAATTGCAATGTTATGCAGCGATTCTGTTCAAGAAGTTGCTGATTTATCATCAGTTGCTCACTTAATTGCTTTAGATGCAATGTATCCTGTTTGCCACTATTTCGATGGTTTTAGAACTTCTCACGAAATTCAAAACGTTGAATTCATCGCTGATGAAGAGTGGAAGAAGTTAGTACCATGGGATAAAGTTGCTGAATTCAAAAAGAACGCTTTAAACCCACACGGACACGCTGTTACTCGTGGTGGTGCTGAAAATGATGATATTTACTTCCAAGGTAGAGAAGCACAAAACGCACATTTCAATAATGTTCTTCCTGTTGCTGTCAAATATTTAAAGAAAGTAAGTAAAATGACTGGTAGAGATTATGCTCCATTTGTTTATTATGGTGCTAAAGATGCTACTAAAGTTATTATTGCTATGGGTTCAGTCAATGAAACCGCTTATGAAGTTGTTACTGATTTAATGGCTAAAGGCGAAAAGGTTGGTATGATTAGAGTCCACCTTTATAGACCATTTAGTGCTGAATATTTAGTTAAAGCTTTACCAAGAACTTGTAAAGAATTAGTTGTCTTAGATAGAACTAAAGAATCTGGTTCAGTTGGTGAAGGATTATATGAAGATGTCTGCAGTGCTCTTAACTTTATGGGCAAAAAGAAGATTAATGTCATCGGTGGAAGATATGGTTTAAGCAGTAAAGATACTCAACCAAAACATATTAAGTCCGTCTTTGATTGGATGCTTAGTGGTAATGAACATCATGATTTCACAGTCGGAATCAATGATGATGTCACACATTTAAGTATTCCTGTTGATGAGAATTATGAAATTAAACATAGTTACACCAGCTGCTTATTCTACGGATTAGGAAGTGATGGAACTGTCGGAGCCAATAAATCTTCAATTAAGATTATCGGTGATGCAACTCATCAATATGCTCAAGCTTATTTTGCTTATGATTCTAAGAAATCAGGAGGTGTTACAAGATCTCACCTTAGATTCGGAAAAGATCCAATTCATTCTACATATTATGTTGAACACGCTGACTTCTTAAGCTGTTCACTTGATACTTATGTCATGAGATTCGATATGTTAAAGAATCTTAAAGCCAACGGAACTTTCTTACTTAACACTGATATGAGTGATGAGATGTTAGCTAAAGTTCTTCCAAATAGAGTTAAATATCAATTAGCTACAAAACATATTAAATTCTATGTTATTGATGCTAATAAGATTGCTCTTGAAATTGGTATGGGTAGACACACCAATACTATTCTTCAATCAGCTTTCTTCTTCTTAAATCCAAACATCATGCCATATGCTGATGCTAACGAATGGATGAAGAAACTTGCTAAGAAAACTTATTCCAAGAAAGGTGACGAAGTTGTTCAACTCAACTATAAAGCCATCGATAAAGGAACCGAAGGTCTTAGAGAAGTTAAAGTTGATCCAGAATGGAGCAAACTTCCTCCATTAAGAGAAAGAAAATCCACTGGTGATGAATATATCGATAATTATGTCGATGTTATCAACTCTCTTGACGGATATGATTTACCAACAAGTGCCTTCACAAAAGATGGACTTCTTGATGGATCAA
>CAYQCJ010000048.1:0-7753 GCA_964416025.1 uncultured Staphylococcaceae bacterium
TGGAGGAGTCGCTAAAGCGACGATTGTTTTAAACATACTATAATTATAGCAAGAATAATTAGTCTTGCTTGGTTTCTTCGTTGTTTGTTGATTTAACTGGTTCAGAAACAGTTGCATTTCCAACATAAGAAATAACAATTGCTCTATCTTTGCCATCACCAATCGAGTCAGATTTAATATTCTTCCATGAAGCTAAAGCATTATGGACTTTCTTTCTCTCATCTGGTGTCATTGAATCAAGTTTAATGCTGGCGTGAGTCTTTAAAACTTCTTTAGCAGCATCTTTTGCGATATGAATAACTTTATTGTACTTTCTATCTTTATAGTCGCCAATGTCTAATAATAATCTGAATTTCTTCTTAAATTTAGCGCTGACAGCTAATTTTGTTAATTCATTTAATGATTGTAATGTATTACCATTCTTACCAATTAAAATTGAGTTGTGATTAGTCTCAAGTAAAATCTTAATAATATCGTCTTTAACGAATGATTTTAAAGAAACTTCAAAACCTAAAGCGTGGCAAACATCAGTTAAATATGTTTCAGCAAATTCGACAACATCGGTGATTTCAGCAACAGCAATGGTACATTTTTTGATGAATATACCTTTCTTTTCTTCTTCGATGGTGTAGTTAAGTTTGTCTTCAGTAACGTTAAGTTCCTTGCAAGCAGAAGCAATAGCTTCTTCTAAAGTTTTTTCAGTAAATTTTTTCATATTAGTTTAAATCCTTCTTTTTAGAGAAAATGAGGTGCATGATAACCGAGGTTAAAATGCTGATGATTGCTCCAATAAACCAGTAGACACCCATAGCACTTGGAAGACTAAATCCAAGGATAATTGTAAAGATAATCATACCCCATTGAACCCACTTCATAGTCTTAGTTTGTTCATTTTGAGTAGGATTGACACCAGTTCTTGAAACTTGTTTCATCTTTTTCTTGTTCAACCATTGTGGAACAAGCATAGCAAATACTTGAGCAGCACTCATTAATATAATAAGAACAAGAGCAGTCCACCAACCAGGATTTCCTGGCCAACCAGAGAAGTTACTTAAAACATTCCAGATTGTATCACTAAGTCTTAATCCAAGAACAGCATCGATCGATAAAGCAGCGACACCTTGTAATGCATTCCAAACACAAATAAATAGTGGGAATTGAACAACCATTAATAATAAAGGTAAGAATGGATGTACTTTATACTTCTTATATAAAGCCATTTGTTCTTGAGCCATTTTTTGTTTTTCATAGTTGTTTGTATTACTATTTGGATATTTTTCTTGTAACTTAGCAAGTTTTGGTTGTAAGTATTGTTGTTTTTGTTGAGAAATAGTAGATGGTAATGTAACGACTTGGAATAATAATCTAACAATTAAAGTAACAACAATAATTGCCCAGATTTGTCCCCAACCATTCATACCGAAAGCGTGTGCTAAATTATCAGTTAAAATTCCGATTGGATAAACTAATAATCCTTCAAGTGGTCCGTGTGAGAAAGCTTCTCCCCATCCAGCCCAGAAATCTTCGCCTTTTCCTTCAATAAAGACAGTATCATTTAATAAATCTTCAGTTGTGTGGCCATATAAACCATCATTTGAAGCGATACATGTTCTAATTGCGCTAACTTTTGTCTCAAGTGTTTGTTCATATAAAGATAAATAGTTAGTACTCATTGCTTCATCAGCTTTAATAACACCATCAGCAACTAATTTAGTGTTGATAGCTTCAATTTTTTGATAAGGAGCAGCGACTGTTTCGTTCTTTTCATTTGTTGTTGTTCCATCAAACTTTTTATAACCTAATAATGTATTAACAGAATAATTTCTTCCTAAAGTTGTACTAGTTGAAGTTGGTTCGCTTTCACCAAGCATTTTGTTGAGTAAAGCGGTCTTTTCTTCGCCATCTTCCATATTTACATAAGATTTATAATCTGTATATGTGTAACCATAGAGTTGATCGGCTGTCATGTTTTCAACGGTAATTCCGTTTAACCATGAAAAATTACTCTCACCATCAAAAAATGTTTCAAGTACTTTAAGATCAAACTTTTCAAAATAAGTATAACTTGGAATGTAGATTCCGTTTGTTTTAGCAGTGGTGATTACTGATTTAGTAAAACTATTTAGACCAAATTCATAATCAATATTGCCATAAACTCCATCATCATTTTTAACAGTAGACATACCTTCAAAACGATAAGTGTTTGGTTTTAAGTATGTTAAATTGTTAAAAGTTCCAAAGATACTATCATCGCAAGCTTCATAAGTTTTGCCATCAGCACTAAGCTTTTTGACATTAGCAAAACTTGCAGTTTTTTCTGAATCATAATTAGTTTGTTGACTAAAAGTCTTCAAAACATAGTCTTTAACATCATTTTCATTAGCAAAAAAACGCATATTTAAAGAATCATATGCGTAACGATAATTGTTTAAATCATTAGTGGAACAAAAGGAATTACAACTGGATAAGACGCTTGCGCAAACGACAACTCCCGCAATCCCTAAAGCATATTTGACTTTTTTATTCATTAATGTCTCCCTTAAGGTTTTCTAGTAGTTTTGTTAATTCGTTTTTGTTTTCGACAAACTTATTACAATCGTAATTGCTAGATATGGCAACAACGACATCAATTTTTTCGTTATATGTTATAACCGAATCAATAATCATTCTTACTTGTCTTTTAATTTTGTTTCTTGTAACAGCTATTCCGTTTCTCTTTCCTACTAAAATTCCAATTCTCGTAAATTCGTCATCTTTTTTCCTATAGTAAACAGTATAACTATTCGACCTATAAGTGTGATGGAGTTTCATAATTTCTTGAAACTCACGATACTTTTTAATGACGTTTTGTTTTTTCATTAGTCGCTAACAGTTAAACTCTTTCTTCCCTTAGCTCTTCTTAAAGCTAAGATCTTTCTTCCGTGTCCAGTAGCCATTCTTGCTCTGAAACCATGTGTTCTAAACTTGTGAACCTTACTTGGTTGATATGTTTTCTTACTTGCCATAATATATTACCTCCGATTAAGTAGCGTGTTTTATTATATATGTTTATACATATATATGTCAAATAAAAACGGACTAGCCACATTTTAAACCATTTTAAGTAAATTTTTAATTTTTATTCACACAATAATAAAGATTTTATAGCATTTTTTAATCTTTCCACATTCTTGTTGATTTATGGGGTTTGTTTGTGAAAATCGCAAAATAATTCGGTTACTAGCGAATTTTTAGCGGTTTTTTACCATGTCAAAATGAAGAAATCTTTAAACATGAGTTCACAATTGCACATTTCAAACACTTTTCCACATAGTTATCCACATCTCATTTTGTGGAAATGGTAAAAAACCACGATTTTTGCCATAAAATAGGGATAGTAAATGTGGAAAACTTAAAATTGCTAAATTTGCCACTTTTTTCTATTCCTTTTAGTGATAAAATCTAAATACTGATATTTAGAAAGGGGATAAGTTTTATGGGTTTAGCTACACTAAGTGAAATATCCAACTTATGGCAACGTATTCTTGAAGGCCTTTCTAAAGATTTAGATAAAATGGTCTTCGACGCTTTCTTGAAAGATTCTTATATTTATTCGATAGAAGGCGACAAAATCATTGTTGGTTGTAATAGTGATTTAAGCGAAAATGTCTTAAATGAACAATATAAAGATCCAATTGTTGTCCGTGTAAATAAAGAAACCGGAAGCAATTTTACTGTTGTTTTTGTCAATAGCGACAAGCTTAAAAACAAGAACGCAACTGAACTCGTTAGCAAGTCTGAACACAAGTTTTTTAATAACATAAAATTAGACCCTCAATTCACTTTTGATTCCTTTGTTGTGGGCCCAAGTAATAGAGAAGCTAGTCAAGCGGCTTTAATTGCAGCTAGTAACCCTGGAAAATTTTATAATCCTTTATTTATTTATGGTGGGAGTGGCTTAGGTAAAACACATTTACTTAACGCGATTGGTAATTATGTTAAAGAAAGACAACCAACCATGAAAATTCTTTACGTTACAGCTCAAGATTTCATTTATCAATACATCGATTACGCAAATAGCGCTAATAAAGATGAAAGTTTATCAAAATTTATTAAAGGTTTTGATATGTTACTTTTAGATGATGTTCAGATGATGAAAGATAAGAAAAAAACATTAGAATTTTTCTTCGATATTTATCAATATCTCCTGCAAAACCACAAGCAAATCGTTCTAACTAGTGATAGATTACCTTCTGAATTAGATGGTATCGATGCTCGATTAGTTTCAAGATTTATGGATGGTTTAACTGTTCAAATTGAGCGTCCAAGTAGTGAGATGTGTCAAGACATCTTAAAGAAGAAAATTATTGATGCTGGACTTGAAGTTGAAGAGTTTGATCCAGAAGTTATTGTCTTCGTTGCTGATAAATTTAAATCATCAATTCGAGAATTAAATGGCGCATTAAATAGAATTATATTTATTAAAAACTTAAGGCACGCAGAACACATTGATATCAATTTAACCTGCGAAGCCCTAGCGAATTTGATAAATGTGAGTGATGCACACAGTAAAGTTAATGAACAAAAAATATTGAATGTCGTCAGTGGTTACTTCAATATCAGCATTAACCAAATGACTGGAAAACTTAAAACTGGTCAAATAGTTAATGCTCGTCATGTCGCAATTTACTTAATGAGAAACTTACTTAATATCTCACTAAAACAAATTGGTGAAATATTCTCCAATAGAGATCACACAACGATTATGCACAGTGTATCAAAAGTTGAAGAATTGTTGAAAAATGATCAGCAAACTAAAATAGCTATAAATGAGATAAAAAATCGACTAAAGGCTTAAAATAACTGATTAAAAATGTTAAAATTATGTGTAGATTAAAAGATTTCCACAGTTTCCACATAGCATATTAATATAAAAAGAATTAAAGAGGTATAAAAAATGAAATTTACTATTAACAAAGATGAATTCTTAAAAGGCTTATTACAAGTTGGTAAGATTATTCCTACTAAAGCAATTTATCCAACATTAACAAATATAAAAATCGAATTAAACAACGATGGATTAATTTTGACTGGTAGTGATGGTCAAATCTCTATTCAATCAACAATTCCATTTTTTCTTGACGATAAAGAAATTATTAGAGACGTTGAAACTGGATCAATTTTAGTTGATAACCATATTATCACCGAGATTGTTAGAAGAGTTGATGGTAAAGAAATTTCTTTTGTTGCTTTAGAAGATTCAATTGTTGAAATTGATAACGAAAAGTCATCATTTAAATTAAATTCGATTAGAGGCGAAGAATATCAAGATATCGATTTTGGAGAAACTGGTGTTAGAGTTAATATTTCTGCTAAAGAACTTTTAGATGCTGTTAATCAAGTAAGTTTTGCTGCTTGTGTAAAAAGCACTAGACAAGTTTTAACAGCAATCAATATGACTTCAGATTCCTCTCACATTTCCTTTGTAGCTACTGATAGCGCAAGATTAGCTGAGAAAGATATTGAAGTTATGACTAGCGAAAGATTTAGTGCTAATATCCCTGCTAAGAGCTTAATTGAACTAACTAAATCAATTACTAATGAAGAAGACGTTGTTATATTTATTAGCGATAAAAAAGCTTTGTTTGAATTAAAGAACACAATTATGATGACCACTTTAACTGGTGGAGATTATCCAAATACTAAAAATATTATTCCAAAGTCATTCCAATACACTCTTGAAGTTAACGCTTTTGAATTCTTAAGTGCTATGGATAGAGTCTCGATTCTTAGTGGCGAAAAAGCTAACATTGTTAAGATTTCTATGAATGAAAATAAGGTCGTTCTTTCTTGTAGATCTTCACAACTTGGAAGTGCTGAAGAATCTATCAAATTATTTAAATATAATGGGGATTCGCTAGAGATTTCGGTAAATAGTGAGTTTGTTAGTAACGCTATAAAAGCCTTAAATAGTGAAGATGTTTCTCTCAATTTTAATGGAGCTATGAAGTCGTTTACAATCAGTAATAAAAACGATCCTAACATCATTCAATTACTTACTCCAATTAGAACTTATTAGGTAAAACTAAAGATTTCGAAAGAAGTCTTTTTTTATTAGTGCCTATAATTTGATTTTAAACGGCCTAATTTTGATGATAATAGTTTATTAATATAAATATATTATTATATTAAACTCTTTCAAAATTAGGCCCTTTAATATATAATATTAAAGGGTCGTTAAGGGGTCAAAATGAATAAAAAGGTACAAATCACAACAGACTACATTACTTTAGGTCAACTCTTAAAGTTTGAGAATGTTATTTCGAATGGATCAGAAGCTAAAGCGTTTGTTTTAAATCATAAAATTATTGTAAACGGTGAACCTTCAAACCAAAGAGGTAAGAAATTGTATCCTTCTACAACTATTGCAATTGATGACTCTTTGTTCTTTGAAATCATCAAATGATAATTAAATCGTTAAAATTAGTAAATTTTCGAAATTATTCCGATTTGGAGTGTGAATTTCAAAAAGGGATAAATTTTATTTATGGAGATAATGCGACAGGTAAAACAAATTTAGTCGAAAGTATATATTGTTTATCTATTGCGAGAAGTTTCCGTACAAATATAACTGCAAATTTAATAAATAACAAAAACCAACAAGCATATATCAAAGCCAAAATTGATTTTAATGGCTCTAATAAATGCGTAGAGATTATTTTATCCGAGAATAGTAAAACTATATCAATCGAGGGCAAAAAGGTCTCTAAACTCAGCGAATTAAATAAAATGACAAATTGTATTTACTTCGTACCTAAAGATGTTGATTTATTACGAGATTCACCAAAAGACAGGAGATTCTTCTTGAACGTCAATGTCTCAAAGGAAAACTCAAGTTACTTAGAAGAAATGTCAAGTTATGAAAAATTACTAAAAGAAAGAAATAATCTTTTAAAAAATGAAAAAGTAAATATGAATTTGATTGAGGTGTTAACGAATCAAATGATTACTTTATCAAAAAACATTTATTCCGAGAGAAAAAGCTATATCGATAAACTTAATGTGAAGTTTAAAGATATCTATAATCAGATCTCTGGAAATAGTGACAATGTAAAGATGATTTATATGCCCTTTATTAAAGATTTTACTAATTATGAGTCTCTTGCTAAGGAAGCGTATAAAAATAGTCTAGAAAACGATTTAAAGAACAAAATAACAGGGATTGGCATACATAAAGAAGATTTTTTTGTAGTAATGAATGGCAAGAATTTAGCTAAATTTGGTTCTCAAGGAGAGAATAGAATGGCGGTACTTGCATTAAAGATGTGTCCTTATTTCCTGATTGATGACGACAAACTAAAACCGGTTGTAATTTTAGATGATGTGCTAAGTGAACTTGATAAAAACCACGAAAGATTGTTATTAACATTCTTGAATAGTATCGATCAAGTATTTATAACATCTACTAAAAAATATGAGATAAACAACGCTACTTATTACCAGGTAAGTGGTGGAAAAATTATAAAAGGAGCCTAAAAATGGAAGAAGAAAAGAAGAATAACGTTGAATCCGGACAAGAGATTGATTTAAAAGTTTCTAAAAATGAAGGATTTGATGCTCAAGAAGCTAATGTTGATAATAAGATCGGTTCTGAAATTATCACAAACATTAACGAAAAAGAGATGGAAAAAGGTAACGAGAAGTATAACGCCAGTGACCTTGAGGTTTTGGAAGGCTTACAAGCTGTTAGATTAAGACCTGGTATGTACATTGG
>CAYQCJ010000049.1:0-7731 GCA_964416025.1 uncultured Staphylococcaceae bacterium
CAAATTAGAAATTTGTTTGATACAATTTGTGTCAAACTTTTTTTATTTATAAAACGTGATTACTATCACATTATCTCGGGCGACACAAATTTAACAAATCTTTAAAAACACAAAATTAAGCTCTTTTTTAGAGTTTTTTTATTTTTGGCTATTACAATTTAACGATTACTTTTTAATATTTAAGTGCCAGGCTGAAACCCCTTCATGGTGGTAATTGGCGGATTCTATTAAGTGCTTTGATAAAAAAATAAAGATTTATATATATTATTATAAGACTCTTCAAAAATTTTATAAAACATGATAAAATAGTGTTAATAATATGTTAACAGGAGTGAAATTAATGACTTACGCTCAGAAAATTAAAAAGTTAAGAGAAGTTTTACTATTAACACAGCAAGAATTGGCTGATCTTTTAGGTGTTTCAATTGTAACTGTAAATCGCTGGGAAACAGGAAAATTCGAGCCAACTATTAAAATAAAAAGAAAACTTGTTGAGCTATTTAAAATAAACAATCTTAAATTTGAGGAGGATTATAATGACAGATATTGAATTAAAAGAATTAAAGGATAATTTATGGCATTCAGCTGATATTTTGAGACAAGGCGCACATCTAGCAGCTAACAAATATGGACAACCTATTTTAGGATTGATTTTTTTAAGATATGCAGATATAAAATATAAACAACATAAAGAAGAAATTATAGAGGAATATAATAAAAGAAAAGGTACTCGTGCTGAACGATCAATCAAGCAAATTTCAATTGAAAAATGTGGATTCTATCTTCCAAAGGTTGCTTATTTTGATGATATAAATAACGCACCAGACACTGCAGAGAAAGCAAATTTGGTAAAGAATGCAATGGAAGCTTTTGAAAACGAAAATCCCTTTTTGAATAATGTGTTACCCAAAGAGGTATATGGAGCATTAGTACCAGATGAAGAACCAGAATTATTATCTAGAATTATAAGAATATTTAGAGACATTCCCGAAGACATATCAGTCGACTTGTTCGGTGAAATTTATGAGTTTTTTCTTGGTAACTTTGCACTAAGTGAAGGTAAAGATGGTGGAACATTCTATACGCCATCGACGGTTGTTAGGTATATGGTTGATGTTTTAGAACCAAAACCTGGTGATAAACAGTTTTTAGATCCTTCTTGTGGGTCAGGTGGAATGTTTGTACAAGCAGCAAGATACATGCATAATCATAATGCTTCCGAATCAGAGATGATGAAATTTAGATGCTATGGTGTCGAAAAAGAACCTGATACAGTAAAATTAGCTAAGATGAATTTATTATTAAATAATGTTCGTGGAGAAATAAATGAAGCTAACTCATTTTACGCAGACCCATATGATGCATACGGTAAATTTGACTATGTTATGGCCAATCCTCCCTTTAATGTTGATGAAGTTATTTTAGAAAGAGTCAAGGATCAACCAAGATTTAATGAGTTTGGAGTTCCTTCAAGAAAATCAAAAGCTTCTAGAAAAGATGGAGATAAAAAAGAGACTGTTCCAAATGCAAATTATTTGTGGATAAGTTATTTTGCAACAGCACTAAATGATAATGGAAAAGCGGCATTTGTCATGGCAAACTCAGCATCAGATTCTGGAGGAGCAGAACTTGAAATAAGAAAAAACATGATTAACAGAGGGATAATTAAACAAATGGTTACATTACCCTCGAATATGTTTTCGACGGTTACGCTTCCGGCTACATTATGGTTTTTTGACAAACAAAAAGAATTTAGCGACAAAAAAAATGAAATACTTTTTATTGATGCTAGAAATGTATTCACACAAGTAGATAGAGCACAAAGAAAATTTAGTGAAGAACAAATCAAAAATTTAGGTATTATTACAAAATTATATGATGGTAACGAACAAGCCTTTCAAGATTTAATAGATGAATATAAATACAATTACGAAAATCTAGAAGATAAAGAATATTGGCAATCCCAAATTGAATGGTTAAAAGAAAGATTCCCTGATGGCATATATCAGGACGTTATTGGTTTGTGTAAAGCTGTGACAATTGAAGGAGAAGACGGTATTCAAGATCAAGATTGGTCATTAAATACAGGAAGATATATTGGAGTTTCTTTAGATAATCATAGAATATCTTTACAAGGTTTTATTGAAAACAACAAAAATCTTTTAGAAGAATATAATACAAGTGTTAAACAAATAGAAAAAATACATGAACTTATTGTTAAAAAAACAGAGGAACTTATGTACACTGAATTTTCACACGATGGGTGGCATATTGGGAGAGTAAGTGAACTTGGAGTATTCAAACGAGGTAAAAATATTACCGCAGCTGAAATGATAGAAGGGGAAGTTCCGGTTGTTTCTGCAGGATTAGAGCCATCAGGCTACCATAATGATTACAATGTTGATGGACCATCAATATGTATAAGTGCCTCAGGTGCTAATGCAGGATTTGTATCTTTCTGGCTGGAGAACATTTGGGCTGCAGATTGTTCCTATTGCAATGATTCAAATTATATATTTTATTTATACGAAATGCTCCATTTTATACAACCAATTATCACAAACTTACAACGCGGATCAGCACAACCACATGTTTACGCTAAAGATATAAATAGAATAAAGATTGTTATTCCACCACATGATGTATTAATCTCAATAAATGAATTACTGAAAAATTATCACAAACACTTAGATCTATTGAAAAAACAAGTAGAAAATAAAGAAAATCAAATTTCGCTTGTGTTATTAAAATTATTGAGTGGAAAAATGGATATAAAATAGGAGGAGAGTTTTATGATAAAAAACTTTATTTCAGAAGATGACATTGAACAAGAAATAATAAAAAAGCTTCAAAATCCAATCTTTGATTATGATATTTTGATTTGTGATCCTTCTCCCTTTAAAAAAGATGATTTAAATGATGGCACGGGTAGGAGTTCTAAAAGACAAACTGTTTTACCCGATATTTTAAAAGAATCGTTATATCGAATAAATCCAACCATACCAAGAGATAAAATAAATGAAGAAATCTCTAAATTAACAAAGGATTATACTGAAACTGATATCATCGACACGAATTACAAATTTTATAAAAAAATAAGAGAATCTATAAAAATCATTGTTAATCGTAATAATAAAGAAGATTTTGATTTTATAAAATTAATAGATTTCGATAATCCTCTCAATAACACATTCACAGCTGTTTCTCAAATGTGGGTTCAGGGCAAGTATAACTATAGAAGACCAGATGTTCTTATTTTTGTTAATGGTCTTCCTTTAGTATTTATTGAACTAAAAAACAGCATAATAAAAGTAGAAGAAGCTTATAATAAAAATTTGAAATCGTATATAAAAGATGTTCCTAATCTATTTTCATTTAATCAAATTTGTGTACTTTCAAATGGGCTTGAGACAAGATTAGGAGCTTTTAATGCTTCTTATGATTATTTCTTTGAATGGTTTAAAGAGCATGAAGAAGAAAATTTAGATAGACAGCAAATCTCAGAAGATGGTGTTTCTATTAATTATTTTATTAACGGGTTGTTAAAAAAAGAAAATCTTATAGATTATATTGAGAATTTTATTCTGTTTGAAAACCAAAGAGTAAAAATAATTGCGAAAAACCACCAGTATTTAGGTGTTAATAACTTAATGGAATCATTTAGTAAAAAAGAAGAACTAAGTGGGAAATTAGGTGTTTTTTGGCATACACAGGGCTCAGGTAAATCATACTCTATGGTTATGTTTACACGAAAAGTAAGAAGAAAGATTAGTGGTAATTTCACATTTTTAATCATTACTGACAGAGATGATTTAGATACTCAAATTCATAAAAACTTTGTCAGAACTGAGGTTATTGGTAACCAAGATGAAACACAACCAAAAGATAGTAAGCAATTAAGAAAGTTTTTGAGTTTGAATAAAGAATTTATTTTTACATTAATACACAAATTTAGATATGATAAAACAAAAAAATATCCTATTCTTTCAAAAAGAAATGACATCATTGTCTTAGTCGATGAAGCTCATAGAACACAATATAAAGATTTAGCAGAAAACATGAGAACAGGGCTTCCTAACGCCAATTATATTGCTTTTACGGGAACACCATTGTTGGGTTCTAAAAGATTAACTAATCAGTGGTTTGGGGATTATGTTTCAGAATATAATTTTGCACAATCAGTTGAAGATGGTTCAACAGTACCTCTTTTTTATTCTAGACGAGTACCAGAAGTTGCACTACAAAACAACTTCTTAGATGATGATATTGTCGACATTATAGAAGAAGAAAACTTAAATGAAACTGAAACCAAACTTTTAGAAAATTCATCTTCACAAATACTTGAAGTTATTAAGAGAGAAGATAGATTAGATAAAATAGCAAAAGATATAGCATATCATTTCCCAAGAAGAGGTTTCTTAGGAAAAGGAATGGTTATTTCTGTTGATAAGTATACGACAGTTAAAATGTTTAATAAAGTTCAACATTATTGGAAGTTAGAAAAACAGAACTTTATTTTAGAAAGAAACAATGCAGAAACAAAAGAAGAGCGGGATGAAATCACAAGAATCATTAATTATATGAATGAAGTAGAAATGGCTGTGGTTATTTCAGAAGAGGCAGACGAAGTTGAAAAATTCGCAAAAGTAGGATTAGATATAGCTATTCATAGAGAAAGAATGAAAAAAGTTGATTCTGATGGAAATGATATTGAAGATCAGTTTAAAGATCCAAACAATAAATTACAATTAGTTTTCATTTGTGCAATGTGGTTAACAGGTTTTGACGTTCCAAATCTATCAACATTATATTTAGATAAACCAATGAAATCACACACATTAATGCAAGCTATCGCTCGTGCTAATAGAGTTTATCCAAATAAAACTAATGGGCTGATCGTTGATTATGTAAATGTTTTTAAATTCATGAGACAAGCATTGAGTGATTATGCAACAGGTGATGACGGAAAAGAAATGCCTGTTAAAGATATCGAACAGTTAATTATAAATCTTGATTCAACTATAGATCAAATTGACGAGTTTTTAATTAAGCTAAATGTAAGTTTAGATGATGTCATTTTAGAAACAGATAAGCTCGAACAGCTTGAATTTCTAAGACAAGCTTTAAATAAAATTGTTGAATATGATGATAGTAAAAATAAGTTTAAAGTGCTTTCAAATACAATGATTAATCTTTATGAAGCTTCTAAGCCAGAAATATTTGAGATAGACTGGATCAATGAAAAGTTTGCACCTATAAATTATATAAATGGGCTTTTTTACAATTTAATAGATGATGAAAAGGTGAATAGAGCAAAAAATAGAATGCAACAAATCCTTGACACTTCAGTAACTTCTGCTGAGGCTACTGATCAAAGCGAATATACAATTAAAGGAACCAAAGTAATAGATTTAACAAAATTAGATGTTGGTGATATCAAAAGAAGAATTAGAGAAGCACCATATAAGGCAATCGAAGTAGATGGACTAAAAGATTTTATCGAAAAAGCATTAATACAAATGATCAATAGAAATCAAGGAAGGATTAAATTTTCTGAAAGATATAGAAGTATTATTGATAGATACAATGCAGGTGGAACAAGTAATGAGGATTATTATGATCAACTGCTTGTTTTAATAGAAGAATTAAAGAAAGAACAAGAAAGACCATCGTTGGAAGGATTAACTGAGAGAGAGTTGGAAATATATGATCTACTTATAAAAGATAAAAAACTTACTCAAAAAGAAGAACAAATGGTAAAACTTGCGGCTAAAAATTTATTGAATAAACTATTACAAGAAAAAAATGAATTGTTAGTAGTTGATTGGTATAAAGATGAAAGAACTACATCTAAGGTTAAAACTGCAATTATTGATTCACTTGATTTAGACCTTCCAGAGTCTTATGACAAAGAATTTTTTAATATTAAAACGGATTACATATTAACTTTATTGATTGATAAAGCTGTACAGGGAATGACAATAGTTAATGGATACTAGTAAGGAATTCAATTTAAACAAGAAAATATAAACGAAAGGAAGGTGCTCTATTTTGATTGATGCTTTAACATTAAGTATTATAAGTATAGTAGTTACAGTGTTATTTGGACTTTGGAATCTTAGAATAACTGTGCAAAACCATAGAATGAGAAAAGACGAATTCTTAAGACAAAAAAGGAAAGATGCAATAAGCGAATTTAATTTAAGACCAAGATTTAAAATAACTGGTCATGAAATTAATATGGAAAATCCTGGATATGTTGATGAAAACGACGATATAGATTGTCTGGTTTCTTTTATAAAAGAATATAAAAAGGAAAACAATAAACAGAATTTCAAATATGAAGAATCGCTATTAAACCAACAAGACTGGGTTAATGTCAAACTCAAATTAAAAAATGTAGGAAAAACTGAAATTAATAATATGTATATTTCATGGAATTCACCTAAAAACACCTCTCTTTTTGATGTTAAGCATTCAGAGTATGTTCATTTTATAAAGTTTGAGGCTTTAAATTATAGTGTTATATTAGATGAAACGATAGAAACTAACAAAGAAATAACGATTAAAATTAATTATCATAAGAATTTTGTTGCAGCAAGTTTTATTAGTGCAGAAGCAACACTATGGTTATTTGACGAATACAATAATATATGGAGTCAACCATTATTTGTTAAAGAAGGAAAAATATACGATAGTTCTATGAGAACATATAAAGATTTTAAGGATACTGCTGATATAGATAGCACTCTTGAATGCTTTGAAAATCCAATGTTGTGGTAAAAAAAGGAATTTAATAATAATTAATGAAGGCGGCCGATTTGGTCGCTTTTTTTTGTTTGGGTATAAAAAAATAAGAAAATTCACAAAATCTTGGCAAAACAACAATCTCCATGCCATTAACCATTGAGGAGGAAGTAAAATTATCAGTTTTAGCTAATAAAAGTATAAAAAACTAACAATTTTCTTAAAAAACCGGTAATTTCATAACTTGCTTGCCATTAACCTATGAAGAAGAGAAGAATTTTATTAAAAGGAGGGTGTTGGGAATGATTATTTTTATAAAAGATATTGGGTAAACGGAAGCATGGATAATAGGGGAAAAATCCGTAAATCCATCAAAAATTAAGGAAACGGATAATAGGGCTTATATATATAGATGTTCCTCCATCCGCTGTCGTATGTCGTTTGTAGGATAGGGCTTTTAAGCCTGCCCTATCCCAAACAAATACACCATCGATCAGCAATTGCCTTTATTCCAAATCAAAAAACTTAAAATCCAAAAAAGTTAATTAAATTTGATAGTGAATTTGAAATAAAAGATGCTGTGAATTGCAGTGAAAACACATGAGTGAAGAAAGGGAAAAATGATGCTTCACACCTAAAATTGAGTGAAGTGAAGAAAGGAAAATAATCCCTATGTTCAAAATTGAGTGAAGAGTGAAGAAAGGCCTTATATATATGAAGTTCCTTCACTGCTGACTCATGTAGTTTGTAGGATAGGGCTTTCGAGTTTGCCCTATCCCAAACAAATGCATCAACGTCAGCCCTTGCCTTTTTTCTAAACCAAAAATCCTAAAAACTCTAAAAAGTGGTTAACTATTACAACAAATTTATAGGGTTTTGAAAAATTTAAAGCACCATACCCCCCTCATAAGCTTTTAGCAAGTGGCGATGGGTACCGCATGGGGGGCCTTTAAAAAATGCGAGGCGGTATTTTTGAAAATTTGA
>CAYQCJ010000050.1:0-7447 GCA_964416025.1 uncultured Staphylococcaceae bacterium
AGATGTAGCAAAACCAAAATAAAGATTACTATTAGCAGCGCTTGTTTCAATCTCAGGCATAACAAAAGAATATTTGCTACCTTCCAAAACCATTACTACATTGCAGTTTGTTACTTCTATACTATCAAATTTACAATTTTCATTACTAGAAACTTCAATATTAACAGTTTCGCCTTCTTTAGCTTCCGTCTTATCAACTGTAACTGTTCCGTTTTCAGGAATATTTACTTCAATTTTATGAGCAATTGCTTCAATAACTGGATCTGTTGTTGTTTCGGTATTACAACTAACAAGTATCATACTTGATAATAAAATAGAGCCAATTAATAAATTTTTTCTAATTTTCATAAGAGTTACCTTCAGTTTCTAAATAATAAACTAAAAATAATTTTAATTTTTATAAAGTTAAAAATTTTAATATTATATTAAAATTTATTTTATATTTATATATGTATATATAAAGATTAGATTTTTGTTGTTGATAATGATCTTTTTTCTAAATCTAAATCTTTATCAATAACCCCAAAAGCTTTTTTAGTGTAATGAGGCAAAACACAAATATAGAGGATGATTGTTAAAACCCAACTTATTGGATAAGTCCCATACAACCAGCCTAATGTGTGGAAATAATCGACATAACGGAACAAAGTGTAAATGAAAACAAGACGTAAAACAGTACAACCAAAGAATGTAATTATTGTTGGTGTAACTGAGAATTTAATGCCTCTTAAATAAGCACTCAAAACGTCCATAATTCCGCATGTAAAATATGTTAAACAAATAATCGTGTATCTAGTTTTTGCAATATCCATTTCTTGCTCATAAAATTCGCTCTTTTTACTGATCAAAATATTCAATAAAGGTGTCCTTAAAAGCGTAAAAAATATTCCACAAACCACTCCGACAGCCGTAACAGCTATCAACGAATATTTAAGAATCTTTTTGATGTTCTCTTTATTTTTTGCGCCGTAATTTTGTGCTACCATCGCAACAACCGCGACACTAAATGAATTTAAAATTGTATATAAATATCCTTCAATATTGCTACTTGCAGAGTTAGCATCGACCGCTATTTCACCAAACGAATTAGTTTGAGCTTGAATAAAAACATTCGAAATCGAAAACACCAAAGATTGTAATCCGCTAGGAATTCCAATTTTAAGTATTTCTAAAGTCTCTTCTTTATGAATTTTTAATTTTTTAAATTCAAATCTAACATATGCTTTTTTGTTGTGCCGTAAAAAGAAAATGACCGCACAAGCCGAAACGGCTTCACTAATTACAGTTGCTAAGGCAACACCAACAACATCCATTTGAAAGACAATAACAAATAAAAAGTTTAACCCTACATTTACAATTCCGGTAATAACTAAGGTATAAAAAGGTCTTTTAGAATCGCCTAATCCACGAAGAATTGAGGCACCAAAATTATACACAAGAAGGAAAGGCATACCTAAAAAGTAAATTTTTAAATATTGACTAGCTAAATCAATAATATTAGCAGGAGTATTCATCCATTCAAGGAAATATTTTGAACAGAAAAAGCCAACAAAACCAACAAAGAAACCAGAAATTACTGAGATTATTAATGCACTATACATTGCTCTACTGGCTTTTTCTTGGTTGTTAGCACCTTTACTTGATGCCACAACAACATTTGCACCAACACTTAAGCCTAAAAATGTACCCACAAGTAAGTTAATTAAACTGCCATTTGCTCCAACAGCGCCCATTGAGTTGTCGCCACCACCAAAGTTAGAAACAACAAAAAGATCTGCTGATGTATAAAGCAATTGTAAGATAGTTGTTAGTATTAAAGGAACCGTAAAAAGAACCAATTTTTTGAATAGGTTTCCGGTCGTTAAATCAATTTCACTTCCAAAAAAAGATTTCCTCATAGAACTATCATTATATACTCTTTTATTTTAGTTTCTATTAAAAAACAACACTACCTTAATTAATGTTACTAAAAAGGAGATTTTGTTGAAAATCCCCTGCAAATACCCCTTATTTTTAAAGAATTATAAGTTTATATCAAGTTCGACAGGACAATGATCACTGCCATAAATTTCAGTGTGAATTTTTGAGTCGATTAACTTATTTTTAAGGTCATCCGAAACTAAAAAATAATCAATTCTCCACCCAGCATTATGTTCACGAGCACTAAAACGATAACTCCACCACGAATATAAAACAGTCGTTGGATAAAGGTATCTAAAGGAATCAATAAAACCTGTATTTAACAACTCAGTCATTTTATTTCTTTCTTCAATTGTGAAACCAGCATTACGAACATTTGTCTTTGGATTTTTAATATCTATCTCTTCATGAGCAACATTTAAATCTCCACAAACAATAACAGATTTTTTAGACTTTAATTCATTTAAATAAGCTCTTAAATCATCTTCAAAAATCATTCGATAATCCAATCTCTTCAACTCTTCTTTAGAGTTTGGAGTATAAATTGTAACCAAATAAAAATTCTCATATTCAAGAGTGATCAATCTACCCTCATCACTATACTTTTCATCAATTCCATAAAAAACATTTAATGGTTTTTCTTTAGCGAAAATCATTGTTCCAGAATAACCTTTTTTCACTGCATCATTATAAAAAATGTTATAAGGCAAATCTTTCATAATAATTTGTCCTTGTTGCATTTTAGATTCTTGAATACAAAAGAAATCAGGTAATTCCTTTTCTAAAAAATCATAAAATCCTTTGGAAATACAGGCTCTTAAGCCATTAACATTCCAAGAAATTAATTTCATCAATTAACCTTTTAATCCGCGAGATTGACGATCCATATCTTCGATAACAATATCGAATATTTCTCCTATTGAAGAACAATATTTAAGTACTTCCCATGGTTCATTTGTATGAAAATGAATCTTAATTAAATTTTCATCACCACAAGCAAGTAAACAATCACCTTTAAAATTTTTATTAAAATATTCGCTAATAACATCTTCGCTAAGGTTTTCACCTTGTATTAATAATTGAGTATCATATCTAAATTCGATCATAAAATTACCTCTTTGTCCTATATAATAGCACTAAATAACTTTTATTAAAAATGAGAGATTATGCCTAAAACTATTTCAAAATTTCTTTTGAAATCGTCTTTACTACTTTCTCAATGCAAGTTGGAGTAAATCTTCTATATTCATCCAAAGTCATTTTTTCTTTAAATAAAGGATACACTTTTGAAATATTGAAATTGCTTAAGATGCCTAAATCGATATTAATTTGTCCGCAAATTACTAAAATATGAATTTTCGTATTATCTTCAATACTTTTGCAGATTCCACCAATTGTTTTTCCATAAAAAGACGACTTATCTAACATTCCTTCTCCAAGAATTAAATAATCGGCATCTTTAAGTTTTTCTTTTAAATTCGAAAATTGAATGAAAAAATTAATGCCACTGTCAATTTTCGTCTTCGTTATAAAACTTAAAGTTGCTCCAATTCCTCCAGCTGCTCCACCACCAACAACCGTGTTTAAATCGAAATTAAAGGTTTTCAAAAATATATTTCGATAATTTTCCATACCGTTTTCAATCAAAGCAATTTTCTCAGGATTAATTCCTTTTTGTGGACCAAAAATATATGTAGCACCATAATCACCGAGTAAATAATTTTTTACATCGCTAAGTATAGTGAACTTTGTGTCAAAAAGCCTTTTATCAAGACCATTTAAATTAATTTTTTTGATATTTATTAAATCATCAGCATTACCAATTTTTATTAATTCATCGTTTTTATCGTATATTTTAGCACCTAAAGAAATTAACATGCCGATTCCGGCGTCATTAGTCGCACTGCCACCTAAACCTATAATTACATGTTTAAAACCTTTATTTAAAGCATCAATTATCATATCTCCAATACCAAAAGAGGTAGTAATCTCACCATTACCACCCTTAAATTCAATCAATGATAATCCGCATGCTTTAGCTACTTCTATGTAACATGTTTCGTTATCAATTTTTAAGTATTGAGACTTAACAATTTTGAAAAGCGGATTGTGAATCAAAACATCAACATCAGAAGCACTTAAATCATTATGTTTAATAACATTAATACTTCCATCTCCGCCATCAGTTAATGGAACAGAAACTAAATTTAAATTCGGAATTGCAGCTTTAAAAGAATCGCCAATAAGTCTCGTAATTTCTACACTATTAAATGTTCCTTTGAACGAATCAGAGGCAATAACAATCTTCATATCAAATAAATTTTGCAATAAATTATTATACGATTAATGCGGAAGTATAATCAAAGAATTCTTGTAAAGTAAGATTCTTAACTAATTTTAATTCTCCGCCAATAAGAACAGACTTATTTAAAGTTGTTTCACTAATTGTCATAAATCCATCATCAACAAGAGCACCTAAAGTTGCTTTATTAATATTTTTTGTAAAATTAGAGTTCATTCTATTAAATGATGCAGAATTCATAGTATAAGTTTCAACAGTGTCAGTGCTATCATCAGGATCATCAAGAAGATATTTCCACATAGATTTTAAAGTGGTTCCGTCAGATTCGTAAACACTATCTTTAAATACTTTTACTATAGGTAAAGCTTCAACGGCAGTACCAATACTACTAATTGGAGTGGTTGGATCTAAAGCAGCTAAGAATGATGAACTAGAAAGTTCTGTTGATGTGAAAACATCAGCAACTGTTAAACTAGCGATTGCTGAAGATAATTCATTAATTTTCTTATCTTTTAAAGCATATAAAATAGGAGAATAATTTGTTTCACCTTCATTAGGAACGTCGACCATCTCACCAATTGTAAGATCATCCATCATTGTAGTAATAGTTCCACTTGTTGCGCCCTTAGTTACTAACGCGCCTAAAATCTTAGAACCAGCAATTTGTTCGTCTGAGAAAACGGACTCTAAGGTAATTGAATTAATTGTAGTATCGTTTAAATCACTTAATTTTTTATCTTTTAAGGCTAATAAAATCTTTGGAGAAGAAGAATTTAATCCAAGGATAGATTCTAATGTTAAATTATTTATCGCATTCGATAAATCTGTTGAAGTTATTTTTACATCTTTTAATTGTTGAACAATTGAATTTGAAGTACCAGTAACTTCGATTATATCGCCTAAAGTTAAGTTTTCGACTGTACTACCAAGATTACCTAAGGTACAAGTACCAATAGCGTTAAAAATATAGGCAGTTCTATCAGCTTCAGCAATACAATCATTAATAGTTAATTCATTAATCTTTGAACCAATATTAGTTAAGGTTGCGCCCTTAGTTTTTAAAGCGGAAAGAATAGGAGAATAATTTGGATCAGTTGTATCGTCTGTTATATCCATAACATCGCCAAGTGCTAATGTATCAATTTTTGTTGCTAAAGAATTAATTTGAGTATCTTTTAAAGCGATTAAAATCTTATTACTATTTACTTGATCTCCTAAAACCTCGCCTAATGTTAAAGTTCCGTTTAAATCCTTAAGTTTTTTATCTTTTAATGAATAAAGCATAGAAGTTGTGTCAGTTCCGACATCAACTAAATCGCCAATAGTCGCATTATCAATTTTTGTATTGAAATCTCCAGAAATCGTCATATCTGCTAAATATTGCAAAGCTTTTGGAGAAGATGAATTGATTGTAATTAATTTATTTAAAGGTAAAGTTTGAACATCAGTCGCAATGCTATTAATATTCGAATCCTTTAAATTATATAAAATACCACTAGTTCCAACGTCGATAAGATCACCTAAAGTAGCGTCATTGATTTTTTTATTAAAATCAGAACTAATAGTCATATCAGCTAAATATTGCAAAGCTTTTGGTGAAGATTCATCAATTGTTAAAATATCCTTCAATTGAATAGTTTTAATTTTAGATTCCATGTCACCAATCTTTGTATCTTTCAATTCAAATAAAATACCACTTGTTCCAACATTGACTACATCATCAAGAGTAATGTTTGAAATTAATGAATTCATATTTTTCATAAGAAAATCAAGATTATATTTTGTTCCGTCATCTGCGAAACATAAATATTGAAGAACTTTTTCGCTAGAATCATTAACTTTTAATACATCAGCTAAAGTGATACTACTTTTTGCAGCATTTAAAACTGCAGTGCCAATATCGCTCCAAGAAGCACTTTTAATTGTAGACATATCAATCGTACAACCTAAAGATGATTCTAATGAAGTATTGACCATATCAAGAACTTTATCGGCTAATGGGGTAAATTTACTAACATCTTCAAGATTGTTAAATGTAATGTCTCCCTTAGCGATTGAAGAAATGAGTGTCATAATACTCATTCCGTTATATTCATCTGTTATATAGTCACTTGAATTGATACCAACAACTGACATCAATTGTGAAGGTGTTACAACAAAAGAAGCGCCAACAACAACTCCAGCAGGAGTAATTGTTCCCAAAAGGAAAAATATTAAATATTTCCACCAATAATGTTTCTTTCTAACCTTAACAGGTTTTTCAACTACTTTAACTTCTTGTTTTGCATCAGACATAATTATTGCCTCCAAAAATGTTTTAATCTTATTTAATTATATTTTATTTATTAGAAATTGTATAAGAGATTTTGACAATAAATACAAAATGCTCCTAAAAACGCTTTTATTCGAAGAATACACACAAATTATTTGTTTTTAAGCGTTATTTAAATATAATAAAGGCAAGGAGATTTATCATTTATGGAAAATCAATGTTGTAAAAAAGGCTGTTTAAAGCCAATAGTTATCGCTATGGCTATAATCTTGATGTTTGTTGGTGTTTATTATTTTTATGTTTCAATTAGTACATTTACGTCTCTTGAATCTTTAACAGAACAAAAAGAAATAATCTTTTCTTCGCTTCAAGCTATCGTTTTTCTTTTATTATGTGGCGCTTTAATTACTTTCGGAATTTTAACTTTTGTAAAGTTATCAAAAGGTGAATGTCCTGAGAAATTTTTGAGATTAGGATTGGTTACAATACCATCAGCTTTTGCTTTTATTTCTATCTTATCAATATCGTTTTATATTAATACAATAACCGCATCTTCAATATTTAATTTAATTATCGACATTTTATGGTGTATCTCAATTTTGGTATTAGGAATTTTATCCTTTGTAAATTTAAATAATAACAAGAAATTATTTGACATTATATCTTCAAGTTTATTTATTGGATTCTTAATTTACACTATATTTTCACTCGGAAGTACAACAGGAACAGGTTTTGCAACCATCGCTATATTTGCAATTCTTTCTTTTGGAGTCCTCTATTTAATAAAAACATTATTGATTAATGGTCAATGTTGTTGTGAAAAAGTTGAAGAAAAAGAAACTGATACATCAGAAGAAAAATAAAACATATTTTATAAAAAGCAAAAAACAACGCACAGTGATATGTACCCCTAATCCTGGACAAAAACAGGAAAGGGGTATTTTTCATGAAAT
>CAYQCJ010000051.1:0-7417 GCA_964416025.1 uncultured Staphylococcaceae bacterium
AATCATATACATGACACCAACGTTGACTCTATCATCGAATTTTTCACCAGTTCTACCATCATAAACAGTATATTTACCATCATTTGGCATCTTGGCTTCATCCATCATTTCTTTGATTTCATCATTGCTGATTCCGTCAAAAACAGGAGTTGCAATTTTAATACCGCCCAAATTCTTACAAGCCATACCTAAGTGGACTTCAAGAAGTTGTCCGATATTCATACGTGAAGGAACACCTTGTGGGTTAAGAATGATATCAACTGGAGTACCATCAGCTAAATATGGCATATCAGCAGCTGGGACGATACGGGAAATAACACCCTTGTTACCGTGACGGCCTGACATCTTATCACCTTCACTAATTTTTCTCTTTTGAACAACATAAACTTTAACTTTCATGATGACACCAGCGTTAAGTTCATCGCCGTTTTCACGAGTGAAAACTTTGGTAGCTAAAACTGTTCCAGCTCCACCATGAGGAATTCTAAGAGAAGTATCTTTACCATCTTTGGATTTATCTCCGAAGATAGCATCTAATAATTTTTGATCTGGACTTGGCTCAGTTTGTCCTTTTGGAGTAACTTTACCAACGAGAATATCACCTTCCTTAACATCTGTTCCAGGAATAATAATACCTCTTTCGTCGAGACTTGCTTTTTGATCAATACCAATGTTTGGAACATCTGGAGTAATTGATTCATCACCGTTTTTAGTATTACGGCATTCAACTTCATATGGTTCAATGTGAATTGTTGTATAAACATCTTCTTTAACTAAACGATCTGACATAATGACAGCATCTTCGTAGTTAAGACCTTCCCAAGTCATGAAAGCAACAGTCACGTTTTGACCTAAGGCTAAATCGCCGTTTTCCATACATGGACCATCAGCAATAATTTGACCTTTTTTAACTTTTTGACCGACTTTAACGATAGAAATTTGATTTAAACAAGTTCCTTGGTTACTGCCTTCAAACTTAATTAAATTATAAGTTCTTTCAGCATCGGCTTCTTGAATTCTAATTGTTCTACTATCGGTATAGGTAACAATACCATTATCGACAGCATTGACAGCTAAACCACAGTCGTGAGCAATCTTGTGTTCAAGACCAGTTCCAACATATGGAGCATGTGGTCTAAGTAAAGGAAGAGCTTGACGTTGCATGTTAGCACCCATCATAGCACGGTGGTTATCATCGTTCTCAAGGAATGGAATACATCCAGAAGCGACAGAGACAACTTGGATTGGTGATTCATCAACTAAATCAACATCAGTTCTCTTGGCTAAAGTAGTTTCACCCTTAACACGAGCAACACAATAATCGCCAACTAAGTAGCCATCTTTAATGTTATCACGTGTAGCTTGAGCGATAATGTGATCATTCTCATCACTTGCACTTAAATAAATATATTCATCACTAATTTTTCCGGTGGCGGAATCAACTAATCTATAAGGAGTTTGAATAAATCCATACTTATCAACTTTAGCGTAAGTAGCTAAGTTGCTGATAAGACCGATGTTTCCACCTTCAGGTGTTTCGATTGGACAGATTCTTCCATAGTGAGTATAGTGAACGTCACGGACTTCCATACTGGCTCTATCTCTAGTGATACCGCCAGGTCCTAAAGCAGAAATTCTACGTTTATTAGAAAGTTCAGCAAGAGGATTAACTTGGTCCATAAATTGTGATAATTGGGAACTGGCGAAGAATTCTTTAATTGAGCTGATTAAAGGCTTAATGTTAATAACACCTTTAATAGTAATTTCTTTATTCTCAGCGTTACCAGTTGTACTCATTTTACCAGTAGCATTCTTGACTAACTTTGTTAAACCAATACGGAATTGATTTTGTAAAAGTTCGCCGACGCATCTAATACGTCTATTGCTTAAATGGTCGATATCATCGGTATTTCCGAATCCATCTAATAAGTTCATAAAGTATGAATAAATAGCAACAAAATCACTGATTGTGACACAAGGAGTTGTGCAGTTTAAATCAGTTCCAATTATGTTACTAACAACTTTTTGGCCCTCATCAGCATAAACTTTAACCATGTTAACAATAACATTTTTAACACTGGCTTTATCGCCAAAGTTAGCTAAAGCAATTGCTTCAAGTAAACTCTTATTAATATGTTTAGTAAGATCGTTTTGGTGAGCACCTTTTTCGAAGAATTCTTCATCTTTAAGTTCTTCAACCATTTGCTTAGTTAAATAGGTTCCTTTTTTGAATCTAATTTCACCATTGCAATCAGCTAAATTTTCAGCAAGAACTCTTCCAGGAAGACGATTGTAGATTCCTAATTTGCTGTTAAATTTAAATCTACCAGCACGACCTAAATCGTATCTTTTTACATCAAAGAATTTTTGAACTAAGAAAGTAGTGACACCAGATTCAGTACATGGTTCACCAGGTCTTAATTTCTTAAAGATAGTCTCTAAAGCTTCAAAAGAGGTTTTAGTTGTATCTTTTTCTAATGTTTGTCTGATTGATTCTCTATCACCGAATAAATCGATGATTGTTTCGTTTTTCTCGAAGCCTAAAGCTTTAAGAATAACTGGAGAATACATCTTTCTTTGTCTATCAATTCTAACCCAAAGGAAATTTTTGACATCGCTCTCAAATTCGAGCCATGTTCCACGGGATGGAATTAAATCCGCGTTATATACATACTTTCCTAATTTGTTATCGAAAGTTTTGCTGATGTAAGCACCAGGTGATCTGACGATTTGGCTAACAATGACACGCTCTGCACCATTAACAATAAAGGTACCTGATTCGCTCATGATTGGGATATCGCCCATGAACACATCACTATCAGTGATTTGGCCAGTGTTTTTATTATTTAATCTTAAAGTGACCATTAATGGGGCACTGTAGGTTAAAGCTTTTTCACGGCACTCAAGGAAAGTATATTTTGGTTTCTCAAGTCTATGAGAAACATATTCTATATTAATGTTTTTAGCGAAGTTTTCGATTGGAAATACATCCTTGAAAATTTCACTAATACCATCTTTTAAGAAGCTAGTATAAGATTCAGTTTGAATCTCTACTAAGTAAGGGAGAGGTAAGTCTCCACTGATTTTAGAGAAATTAATACGATCGTTATTAATTTTTGGATAATCTCTATAAGTTTTCATTTATTGCTCCTTTATATTGATTTCATTTTTATTAGCTAAGATTACTAAATATCCTTTTTCCTTATATATAACGCGTACGGTAGGGAATAAGGAAGAAAGATATTTCATATGCGACAAGGCACCCTTGTCCTTTCTTATTACTAAGTAAAATAAACCGTTATTCTTTAAGTGTTCTAAAGTATCGCGATACATCTTATAGCAAATTTCTTTTCCACAAGATATAGGTGAATTTAAAGCCACTATATCGAATGATTTATGAATGTTTGAGTAGGAATCACTAGCGATACATTCAACTATAACACCAAGGTTTTTAGCATTAATTTTGCATAATTCAACCGCATGTTCGTTGACGTCGCTTAAGGTTACGTCTAAATCTTTGTATAGAAGTTTTAGAGTTAAACCAATAGGTCCATATCCGCTTCCTAAATCGAGAAACGAGCCGCTTGGATGTGTTTCAAGCAAATTTTTTATTAAAATTCTTGTACCATCATCTAAGCGTTTATTCGAGAAAGTATTGGTGTCAGTTTCGAGATTTATGTCGATACCATCGAAAGAAAAACTAATAGTACGCAGTTTAACTTTTTGGTCTTTATCATAAACAAAATAGTGATCCATAATACTCCTCTATTTAAGGCAAAAACCTGCCCTTATACTTTTGCACGTAAAAGGCAGGTTTTATAAGTTTAAATTAAATTACTTAATTTCAACTTCAGCACCAGCAGCAACAAGAGCCTTCTTGTGTTCTTCAGCTTCAACTGGTGAGATGTGCTCTTTGATTGCGCTTGGAGCAGCATCAACTAATTTCTTAGCATCCATAAGTCCTAAACCGGTAATAGCTTGGACTGCTTTAATACAAGCAACCTTGTTCATACCACAGGCCTTTAAGATTAATGAGACCTCACTTGGTCCCTTCTTAGCACCTTCTTCTTCAGCTGGAGCAGCAGCAGCAGTTGGAGCAGCGGCGGTGACGCCAAATTCAGCCTCGATAGCCTTAACTAATTCGTTAAGTTCGACAACTGACATTTCTTTTACAGAAGCGATAATTTCTTCATTTGTTAATTTTGCCATTTTTAAATTCCTCCATTTAATGTGTAATGACTACTTTTTACTTGCAACTTGAGAAAGGCTATAAGCTAAATTTCTCATTGGGGCTTGGAATACGCTTAATAACATACTGATCATACCCTCTTTTGATGGTAAGCTTGCAAGTGTCTTGACGTAATTCTCGTCAACAACTTTTCCATCAACGATTCCACCTTTGATCTTAAGAGCTTCATTTAATCTGCTAAATTTAGCAAGAGCTTTTAAGCTTCCGTCGGTAGCATCCTTACAAAACACGAATAGATTTGGTCCAGATAAGTATTGGTCAAACTCTTTAGCATTTTCTTCAGTTGCTCTAGAGACTAAGGAATTCTTATAGACAGTAGCTTTTGCTTCTTTGTCCTTTAAGATTTTCTTTAAGTCACTAATTTCTTTAACTGTTAATCCACGATATTCGCAAACAACAGTTGCACCATTAGAAGAAACTAAATCGCTAACTTCCTTAACAATAGACTCTTTCTCTTTCAAAACGTCTTTGTTCATCGATTTACCTCCTATATATTTTTGAGGCTAAATATACATTGGAATGAGGATTCTATACATCTACCTCGGTAACATTATTAAGACTATCCAATCGTCCGTTACTGTCTATGGTATATTTTGCCAATCAAAACTATTTAATTTGTTGCGTTTATTCTATTCACCGCAAACAACGTGAATTGCTGGACCCATACATGTATGGATACGGCATGTCTTAACGTAAACACCTTTAACTGTTTGAGGTCTTACTTTTAAGATTTGTTTGATGATAACGTTTATATTGTTGACAAGCTTTTCAGTTTCAAATGAAACTTTTCCGATTGCAACATTGACGTTTCCATCTTTATCAGCACGATATTCAACTTTACCTGCTTTAAGTTCCTTGACCATCTTAGCGATATCAGGACCAACAGTTCCAGTCTTTGGGTTTGGCATAAGTCCTTTTGGACCTAAAACTCTACCAGCTTTACCAATCTCACCCATCATATCTGGAGTAGCACAGATAACATCGAAATCGAACCATTTTTCGTTAACGACTTTCTCTAATAATTCTTTTCCACCAACGAAATCAGCACCAGCGTTCTTAGCATCATCAACTTTTGTGTTGGTAAGAGCAAGAACTCTAACATTTTTACCAGTTCCTTCTGGAAGGACAACTGTTCCTCTGATTTGTTGATCAGCTTGTTTAGTATCAATATTTAAGCTAAATGAGATACCAACTGAGCCATCAAACTTTGTAATTGAAGTTTTCTTAATTAATTCAGCAGCTTCAGCGACACTATAGACTTTCTTGTGATCGACTAATTTAGCAGCGGCTTCATATTTTTTTCCGTGTTTATTCATGAATTTTTCCCCCTAAATTAATCAACAACAGTGATTCCCATGTTGCGGCAACTACCCTCAACGATTTTGATTGCTTGTTCAATGTCTTCAGTGTTTAAATCTGGTAACTTGTATTCAGCAATTTCCTTACATTGAGCCTTGGTAATTTTACCAACCATAGTCTTTTGGTTAGCACTACCTTTTTTGATTCCAGCAGCCTTAAGAATTAAGCCTGTAACTGGAGATGTCTTAATATCCATAGAGAATGTTTTATCCTCGTATGCGGTAATAATGACTGGGACAACTTGTCCCTTTCTGTCAGCGGTTTTAGCGTTAAATTCTGTACAGAACTTAGGCATAACAACACCGGCACTTGCAAGTTTTGGTCCTGGTTTAGCTTCTCCGCCAGGAAGTTCCATCTTGACAACTTTTGCGACTTTTTTTGCCATATGATTTTTTCTCCTTTCATCATACTTAGTGGTCTGAAGTAATTCGCGACTTCTTCCACCTAATACTTAATAGTATTAACATATTTTCAATATGCCTATTTAGGATATCAAAGACACCAGCTTTTTGCAAGTTTATTTTATATATTATATATATTAGGTTTCTTATTAACTTTTTTAAATTTTTAAAAGAAGGGGTTTTGCGAAATTTATTTTCCAAAAACCCCTGCCAATCCCCCTTCTTTTTTGTTTTTGTCATAAAAAACAAAAGCCTCCAGAAATTTTTCTGGAGGCTAAATATTTTTTGCTTTTTTAAAGACTAAACTCTAATGATTTCGCCGAAATCGACATCGACTGGAGTGTGTCTTCCGAAGAAAATAGCATCAATTGTGACTTGGCCATTTTCTTTGTTGATGGAAGTAATCTTACCATCGATACCATTAAAGGTTCCATGGATAATTTTAACTAAATCTCCAACGTGATATTGATCATACATAGAGCTATCAACAACACCCATCTTCTTCAAGACAGTTTCCATTTCTCTACCAGTAACTGGAGTAGGTTTTTGACCACCACCACTTGATCCAGCAATACCAGTAACAAGTGGTGTATTTCTAATCATAAACCAAGATTCATCTGTCATAATCATTTCGACATAGACATATCCTGGAGTAATGTTTTTGATTTTAAATTTTGGTTCTTTTTCGCCAGTTTCTTTGTTTTTGACCATCTTTTGAAGACCGGTCTTTTTATCAATATCAGGTTCAGATTCTTCAGCAACGATCACTCTAAAAACGTAATCTTGAAGATTCATACTTTGAACACGGTTCAAAATATTTTCTTTAACTTTGTTTTCGTTTCCAGCATAGGTAGTTGCAACATACCATTGCTTATCATTTTTCTTCTCATCCATAACGTTACCTCACTTTACTTTACAATAAACTCTCAAATGCGCTCTTAAGAGTGTCGATTATCGTTCTAGCAGCTGAGTCCTCAATAAATAAGAAAAGCGCAGCAAAAACCATAATTGAAAGAACGACACCTAATGCAGGAAAAAATTGTTCCTTCTTAGGCCATCTAATTCTTTTAGCTTCGCGATTAACGCCCTTAAAATAAGTAATTGGACTTTTTTTCATAATCTTCCCTCCTATTTGCTTTCTTTGTGAATTGTCATCTTATTACAATGTGGGCAGAATTTTTTGATCTCAAAGCGATTTTGAGAATCTTCTACCTTTCTTGTAGTAGTGTAATTCCTAGATAAGCATTCCGAGCATATTAAAATAATTTTCTTTCTCATAGATGATTGTTATTTTAATACATTGCAAAGATTATATCTACATAAATATTAAAATTCAAATAGAATTATTTATTATGATAAGTGACAAAGCCATCGCATTTAGTTAAGTAATTAGAGTAAAATAAAAAAT
>CAYQCJ010000052.1:0-7123 GCA_964416025.1 uncultured Staphylococcaceae bacterium
AGACGCCCACAAAAAAGCATCATAGCAATCTTCAATTGCGGTAGGGAATTTATATTGTGGAGCAAGTCTGTAATCTACAGAGAGTACACAACTATTTGTAATTTGTGCTAAGCGTTGGCAAAAGAAAGCATATAAATCCATATTACCCCAAATCCAACCACCACCATGGTAGAAAATGATTAATGGGGTTAAGCCAGAAGCGGCTTGATGACGGAAGTTAGAATATAAGTACCCTGTAATTGCACCGTTATCAACAGGGATTACATAGGAAGATTCAGATATATCTTTTACAGGTTTATTTAATAGTTTTCTAGTTATGCGATTATTTGGAATTGCCTTCTGATTTAATGAACGAATGAGTTCTGGTGTAAGCTTTTCAACATTTTGTTCTGTAAAACGCTGAGAGAGCTTAATAATGTTCAACATTTTTTTTGACAGAGTATATTTTTCCATATAACTATATTAGGTTTTATTTGCATTTTAAGGCAAGTAATTTGTTAGTTAGTAGTACAAATTAATGTAAAAAAATCCTAAATTTTGGATGAATATTCTAAAATAAAGCATCTTAAAATATAAATTTCCTTAAATTTAGGATTTTTATTAATCAAATAATTGTATTAGAAATAGTTTTTAGCGTTATTGAAGCTGATATTTTGTGCAATTTTACCAACTGCTTCGATATCGGCAGGAATTTCTCCATTTTCAATCCAGTTGCCTAATAGGTTACACATGATTCTTCTAAAATACTCATGTCTGGAATAAGATAAGAAAGAACGGCTGTCGGTAAGCATACCAACAAAGAGTGGAAGCATACCTAAGTTAGCTAGTACTTTCATTTGCTCTTCCATACCATCTTTATGATCACAGAACCACCAACCGGAACCTAATTGAATCTTACCTTTAATTCCGTCTCCTTGATAGCAACCCATAAGAGTGCCTAAGGTGTAATAATCTTTAGGATTAAGGGAATATAAGATTGTTTTAGGAACAGAATTAAGAGATGAAAGATTTTTCATAAAGCTTGATAGTTTTTCTGCAATAAGTAAATCGTGTGAAGCATCAAATCCTGTATCTGGGCCCATAGTTTCAAAAGCATTCTGGTTATTATCTCTAATTGCTGCCATGTGAAGTTGCATAACTACATTGTGCTTGTGATACATTTTAGCTAAAGAGGTTAGGATAAAAGTCTTATAAGCTTCAATTTCATAGCTAGTAAGTTCAACTTTAGCAAATCTTTTTGCTAGAATGGAATCAACAGTGCTTTCTGCTACAAAGACAGCATAAGGACCTTCAATACCATGGTCTGTTGCTTTACAACCATTTTCAATGAAGTAAACAAGACGTTTTTCAAGGGCCTCTACAACATTACTTGCTTTGTTAATCTTAACGCCACTTACTTCTTCAAGCTTTTGTAGATAGTCAGTAAAGGTAGCTTTTTCAATGTTGATAGCTTTATCAGGTCTAAAAGAAGGAATAACTTTAGTTGTAAAAGCTGCATCTTCTCTAATTACCTTGTGATAATGTAAATCATCGGTAGGATCATCAGTAGTACCAACGGTATCAACTTTGAATTTCTTCATAATACCTAATACATCTAGCTCTGGATCAGATTTAAGCTTTTCATTAGCCATATCATAGATAGCTCTTGCATTCTTGCGATTAAGAACTAAATCGATACCAAAATAGCGTTTTAATTCCAGATGGGTCCAGTGATAAAGAGGGTTCCCAATAAGGTTTTCCATAGTTTCAGCCCATGCATAGAACTTATCAAAAGGCTCAGCGTCACCTGTAATATACTTTTCATCAATACCATAAGTTCTCATCTGTCTCCACTTGTAGTGGTCGCCACCAAGCCAAGCTTCGGTTATAGTACTAAATCTTTTATTTTCTGCAATTTCTTTTGGGCTTAAGTGACAGTGATAATCAAAGATAGGCATATCTTTGGCATAGTTGTAAAATAGGTCACTAGCAGTTTGTGTGTCTAAGAGGAAATCTTTTCCCATGAATTCTTTCATAATATTACTCCTTCTTTAAAAATAGATATTTCAGAATATCCATTCTTTTCATTCTTTGTCAAATATTCACCATTAGCAGTTTTTATGATTAGGTCAATCAACTCCTCTAAGGCAATATCAAACCCTTTATCTAAAACAATGGACGCATCAAAATCTATCCAATTAGCCTTTTTAACTGCCAACGGATGATTAGTTGCAAGCTTTAGCGTTGGAACAGGAGAACCAAGTGGTGTTCCTCTTCCTGTGGTAAATAAAATCATATTTACCCCCGCTGCAGATAACGCTGTAGTTGATACAATATCGTTTCCAGGTCCTGAGAGTAGGGTTAAACCCTTCTCTTTAAGTTGCTCACCGTACTTGATAACATCAGTTACAATTGCTTTACCGCCTTTTTGAACACATCCAAGCGACTTATCTTCTAAGGTACTGATACCACCATTCTTGTTGCCAGGAGAGGGGTTTTCATATACCACTTGGTCATGCTTGATAAAGTAATCTTTAAAGTTATTAATTAAAGCAACAATATTCTCATAGGTAGCTTCATCTTGAGCTCTGTTCATCAACATTTGCTCAGCGCCAAACATTTCAGGAACTTCAGTTAAGATAGCTTTTCCATCAATTGCAGTGATGAAATCACAGAATTTACCAACTAAAGCATTTGCAGTAATTCCGGATAACCCGTCACTTCCGCCACACTTAAAACCAAAAGAAAGGGAGGAAAGAGGTAGTGTTGTTCTCACATCTTCTTTCATTTCCTTTGCAATTTCGGTTAAAAGAGCTTTAGCGCTTACAAGTTCATCATCCACGTCTTGGCAAACTAGGAATTTAATTCTTTTATCATCAACAGTCCCAACAAGCTTTTTAAACTCACTCATTGTGTTGTTCTCACAACCTAAGCCTAAAACAAGTACACCACCAGCGTTTGGATGATGAACTAAAGAAGAGAGAATCTTTTTGGTATTCTCATGGTCTTCTCCAAGTTGGGAGCACCCAAAAGGATGAGTCCAAGCTTCTGTTCTGTCGATAAAAGGAAATTCATCCTCAGCCCAAGAAGAGAGCTTTTCTGCTATTTTGTTAACACAACCAACGGTTGGGATAATCCAAAGTTCATTACGAACTCCAACCTTACCATCCTCTCTTTTATAAGCTTGGATGGTATAGTTCTTATCCTTAAGTTTTGCTTTTAAAGAAGAGGCTATTTTTTTATACTTTTCAACTTCACTCTCGCTGTAGTGATACTCAATTTTCTCACTTAAAAGAGTCTTCAAGTTGTTAGTATGAACCCATTCACCTTTCTTGATGTCCTTAGTTGCTCGTCCAATGGGATATCCATATTTGATAATCTTTTCACCACACTTGATATCCTTTAGGGCAATTTTATGCCCCGCTGGGATATCATTTTGGCTTTCTAATAAAACAGCGACATTATCTTCTGGATTTATTATAAAGGTCTTATCCATTAATTACCTCAATTAAAGTCTCTTTAATACCAATGCTTTCAATCTTGTTAAGATAGTAATCTACTAAGCCTGTTAAGCCAGGTATCTTATTAAGATCTTGTCCCCACCAAGCAACTTGTGCAAGAACAGTGTTTGCCACTGGTTTTTTCTCAGAGTAAATAGCTTTAAAGGTTTCAAGTACTTCAGGACTGTCTTGAATCTTATATTCTTCGTTTCCTCTGTGGCCTATAAGAGCGCCATCTGCAATAGTAGTTCCTTTGTAGAAGTTAATTAAAGCGGCAAGTGAGAATACTAAATGCTTTGGAAGGTTTCCTGTCTTGCTGTAGAAACCGAGAAGAGATGGTAAATCTCTCGTCTTGAATTTACTTGTAGAGTTTAGACTGATAGACATCAAGAAGTGCTTGATGTACGGGTTTTGGAATCTTTCAAGTACTGCGTTTGCATAGTATTCCAGTTCAGCTTTATCGCCATCCATGCTTGGAATAATTTCATTAAAGATGCCTTGGTGCATGAATTTTGAGATGATAGGATCTTTAGTACATTCTTCGACAGTATCGAGACCATAAGCATGAGCTGCAAGAACAGTCATGGTATGAGCACCATTAAGAATTCTTACTTTACGAGTTCTATAAAAGCTCATATCATCAGTCCAAACTACATTAAGTCCTGCTTTATCAGTTGGTAGTTCATCTTGGTGAGTTTTGTTGTGGCATTCAATTACCCAAAGAAGGAAGATTTCTGCAGCATCTAAGAGGTTATCTGTATAGCCAAGTTTCTCTTCTAATTCTTTTGCTTCTGCTCTTGGGTAACCCGGAACAATTCTGTCTACTAAGCTGTTACAAAAATCACAAGCGTTATCTAGCCAAGTGATGAATTCTTTTTCAAGCTTCCACTCTTTTGCATATTTATAAACATATTTTTTAAGGTTGTCACCATTTTTGTCAATTAACTCACAAGGGATAAAGATAATACCTTTAGAGTTATCACCATTAAAATGTTTAAATCTGTTGTATAAGAAAGCAGTAACTTTACCAGGAAAAGATGCTTGTGGTTTATCTTCAAGTTTGTCTTCTTCATTGTAAGCAATACCAGCCTCTGTGGTATTTGAAATTACAAAACGAACAGACTCAATAGTTGAGAGTGCCATATACTCTTCAAATTGATGATACGGGTTGATACAGCTATCAATGCTAGTAATCTTTCGAAATTCAGATACGGTTTTTCCTTCTTGAACTCCTCTTAATACGGTGGTGTAGAGACCTTTTTGGTCGTTGATCATGTCAGCCATGCCTCTTTCAAGAGGTTGAACAACAGCAACGTTGCCGTTGAAGTTAGCTTTTTCATTCATGATGTCGATTTGGTAATCGATGAAAGCTCTTAAAAAGTTGCCTTCGCCAAATTGTACGACTTTGATAGGTCTTTTAATTGTTTGTGTGATTTCTGATATATTTTTCATAAGTTCCTCCTAGAAAATAACTTTATCTGGACCCTCTAAATATAAAGGGAGATTAGATTTAATAATAATTTCTGCCGCAGTGTAATAAGTGCTCTGCTTTGGCTTCTGGTTCTTGATAATCTTGTTACATAGTATTTGGGTTGCAAAGTAGGCTGCCTTGTACGGATTTTTTTGGATGATAGCATCAAAGATACCTTCTTCTAAGAAGTGACGGCTTTCTGTGAATAAGTCAGAGCCTACTGCATAGAGTTTTCTATCAAGATTTGATAATACTTTACCTAATTTGTTTGTAACACGCGCTCCAACCGAACAGCAAGCTTTGATGCTTTCACCTGTTGCTAAAAGGCGTAAAAGTTGATCATCTTCCCCATCATCTGAATAGAGTTGGACTATTGGGTTGTTATAATTGTATTGCGCTAGATAATGCTTAAAACCATCCACTACTTGATAGTGGGAGATATCATTCTTGTATCCACAAAGGATTAATATCTTATCCATCTCTTTAATATTGCTGGTTATTAATTGAGCGATAGTGGTTCCTGTAATGAAATAATGAGGTGCAACAAATGCAAGTTTGTTTATCTCTTCATTATTTCCTCCCATATATACGATTTCAATTCCTTTCAAATAAAGAGAGGAGAGTAGCTCTTTAGCACTCTCATCACTTTGATCGTTAGTAATAATTCCATCAATGTTATTATCCATAATTACTTGCTCAATAGTTTTACTTTGATCTTGATATACAGATGGGTTATATGGGGTAAAAATCAAATTGATTTTATATTCAGAAAGCTCCTTAATATAGGCTTTAATACCTTCATAGATATAGGAAAAGAAGTATTGATAGCCTTCCGTTAAGGAGGGTAAGGAAATGAGAATATTAAAAGATGAGCGTTTTAAGGTGGAGGCCATAGTATTGGGAGAATAATTCAATTCTTTAGCGATTTTCAAAATGCGTGCTTTAGTCTTTTCACCAACGCCAGGCTTATTATTCAAGGCGTAGCTTGCGGTGCTTAAAGAAACTTTTGCTTTTCTAGCTACATCTGCAATGGTAATATTACTCATTTTATTCCTTTACCGAAACGTTTCGGTAATTTCATACTATAATTGTTTCCTAGAGCTGTCAAGCATTTTTTTTATGCAAAAAAAATTGAGTAGCTCAAATATGAATATTCCCGAAGTAGTCAAATATGATTTTTTCCAATAGCTATAGAAAGTGTTAGGAGATTCAAGATTATCATCTTACTATTACCTAACAAAAAGAAAAGAGCCCCCATTTTGTTTTGACTGACAAAAGACTCTTTCCTTACCACAATCCAACCGACCAAAAAGGAGAGCCGAACCGATATGTCAATATTACAGTTCATCCATAGTTTAAGCAAGGATTATCTTTTAGTAATCCCGTGAATAAGAGCAACGGGATATTCCGGTGTAGTAATGGATGCGATTCAATAAATGAAAAGACCTTTACTAGAGAGCGCAATTTAAAAGGAGTGGATGAAAATAGTCCCTTAACCTTACTAATAATTTCCCGTTGCTCTTCTTGCTTGAAATACACAACCAACTATTCTGATGGTGTAGTCCCTCACAAACAGTATTGCTTTGATGTAATACAACAAGCTTTAAATGGATATAGCGTTGAAGCCTGTGAAAGAACAATTGGCTACTGGAAAGCTTGGGTAAAAGACATGCTAATTTCAATATGTCAGAAAATAACTAAACTTTACAAATATAAAATTAGTGAACCCTTTATTCTTTTAAAGCTTCAAGAGTACATAAAAACCAATAAAGAGGATTGGTTAAGATTAATCCTTGATTTATTTTATACTCCATTTAACAGCTTTTGCGCCTCTGATAAAATTTCCAATATACATTGTTCTCATAGTCAGCTAACTGTGTCTAAGAAGGCTGCAAACCTCTTAAAAAGGGAAGAAAAGAAAGATCCTGGATAAGAGAAAGGAGAACTGTATGGAAATAACTGATTTACGGGACGAAGAGAAGCGTAAATATGAGATTATTGCAAAAGCTGTTAATGAAGGCTTAGATTATGTGGCTAAAAAAAGAGCTCAAACTGCAATTGGGTGCTCCTCTAAGACTCTTGAGAAGTACATTGAAAATGTAAAACAAGGCAATATTGAGGCTTTTTCCCATAAAAACAAGGGAAGATTGCCAGTAACTGCGTTAACTGAGAA
>CAYQCJ010000053.1:0-7067 GCA_964416025.1 uncultured Staphylococcaceae bacterium
AATTCTTGCCAATTTATGCTCTTTATCCTTAGCTCTACTTGTAAATCTTGGTTTAGGTTTATAGTATTCGATAAATCTTCTTAATCTTTCGATTTCTTTATCTTCTTTGGTTGCAAGTTTTAATAAAGAATTGTAATTTCTCTCTTTTTCAATCAAATAATGATCATAATCCATGTTATATTCCGTACATTTATGATTCTCTAATTCAATTATTTTATCTGACAGAGTTTCTAAAAAATAACGGTCATGTGAGATAAAAAAGATTGTTCCTTTGTATGTTTTAAGGAAGTTTTCTAACCATTCAATGGTTGAAATATCGAGGTGATTTGTAGGTTCGTCGAGAAGTAAAACATTATATTTAAATAAAAGAATTTTAATAAAAGCAACTTTCATTCTTTCGCCACCACTAAGTTCTTTTATAACTCGTGATTTGGTATCGTTATTAAATCCGAAACGAAAAATCATATCGTCTATTTCATTCAAATAAGTGTATCCACGATTATCCTCATATTGTTTAAGTAAATCATCATATTTATTTAATAAACTTTCATTATTTGGATCATGTTTAATTTTTTCACTAACTAAACCAATCTTTTTTTCGATTTCGATAGTTTTTTTAAAAGGTTCAAGTAATTCATCTAAAACAGTATTATTTACATTTCTAATAGCATTTTGATCAAGATAACCAATCGAAGTTCCGTTTAAAACTGAAATATCTCCTGGTTTATCTTCTTTACTAACTAAACTCGCTTCTTCTTCCTTTAAAATTAATTTAAAGATTGTTGTTTTGCCAACTCCATTATTTCCAATTAAAGCAACTTTTTCGCCTTTATTTATGCTAAAAGAGACATGATCTAGAATCAAATCATTAACATAATACTTAGTTACATTTGTAAAAGAAATAATAGCCATACCGCTAATTATAGTAAGAATTGACCCCACATTCCATATTTAAATTTAAAGTCATAAATAGCAAATATTATTTGTGTCGTGCACTTTTTTACTTTTGAGTTTTTATTATCTTTTTAAATTTTCAAAGAACAACGGATATTTTAAATATCCATAAACATCCTCCTACATACAAGATGCTCATTAACTCTCAAAATTAAGAAGAAAATTTAAAAATTTTTTAGTCAAATTAAAAAGCCTATAAATTACTCGGATTTATAGGCTTTTATTTAAAACTAAACTAAATTATTTAGTGACTTTTGGTCCAGCAGCAACTAAGGCTTTTCCTTCGTCGTTAGTTTCGTATTTAACAAAATTCTTGACGAACATTCCAGCTAATTTTTCAGCCTTCTCATCCCAATCTTTTGGATTAGCATAAGTATCGCGAGGATCAAGGATGTTGGTAGCAACACCATGAAGTGAAGTTGGAACTTCAAAATTAAAATATGGAATCTTCTTAGTTTCTGATTTAAGAATTGAACCATCAAGAATGGCATCAATAATACCACGAGTATCTTTAATAGAGATACGTTTTCCAGTTCCGTTCCATCCAGTATTAACTAAATAAGCTTTTGCACCACTCATTTCCATCTTTCTAACTAATTCGAGAGCGTATTTTGTTGGGTGTAATTCAAGGAAAGCTTGGCCAAAGCAAGCAGAGAATGTTGGGGTTGGTTCAGTAATTCCTCTTTCAGTTCCAGCAAGTTTAGCAGTAAATCCTGATAAGAAATAATATTTAGTTTGTTCAGGAGTAAGAATTGATACTGGAGGTAAAACTCCGAAAGCATCAGCACTTAAGAAGATAACGTTCTTAGCAGCTGGGGCTGAGGAGATTGGTTTAACAATATTCTTAATATGATCGATTGGGTAAGATACTCTAGTATTTTCAGTAACACTCTTATCAGCAAAATCAATCTTTCCATCTTTATCTAAGGTAACGTTTTCAAGTAAAGCGTCACGAACAATAGCGTTATAAATATCTGGTTCGCTATCTTTATCAAGATTGATAACTTTAGCGTAACAGCCACCTTCAAAATTGAAGACACCATTATCATCCCATCCGTGTTCATCATCACCAATTAATAATCTCTTTGGATCAGTTGATAAAGTGGTTTTACCAGTTCCGCTTAATCCGAAGAAAATAGCAGTATTCTTGCCATTTAAATCAGTATTAGCTGAACAGTGCATTGAAGCAATTCCTCTAAGAGGTAAGAAATAGTTCATCATTGAGAACATACCTTTCTTCATCTCTCCACCATACCATGTATTAAGAATTACTTGCTCTCTGCTGGTTAAATTAAACATAACACAGGTTTCAGAATTTAAACCTAATTCTTTATAATTTTCTACTTTTGCTTTACTAGCATTGTAAACTACAAAGTCAGGTTGGAAATTCTTAAGTTCTTCTTCAGTTGGTCTAATAAACATATTCTTGACAAAATGAGCTTGCCAAGCGACTTCCATGATAAACCTAACAGCCATTCTTGTGTCTTTATTAGCACCGCAGAAGGCATCAACAACATATAATTTCTTGTTAGATAATTCTTTCTTAGCGATTTCTTTAACCGCATTCCAAGCTTCTTTAGAGGCTGGGTGATTGTCGTTTTTATAGCCATCACTAGTCCACCAGACTGTATTTTCGCTTGTAGAATCTTTGACAAGAAATTTGTCTTTTGGAGATCTACCAGTATAAATACCAGTCATAACATTAACAGCACCTAACTCACTAACTTGACCGATTTCGTAGCCAGTTAACTCAGGATCTGTTTCATCATTAAATAATTCTTCATATGAAGGGTTATAAATGATTTCTTTAACGTCTTTAATACCGTATTTAGATAAGTCAATTTTATTCATTTATGAATTTGCTCCTATTCTTTCCTTTACTATTATAAATAATTATTTGTAAAGATGTTATTAAAAAGACTCGAAAATTCTCTTAATTTTTTGTCATATTATCCACATTGAAAATTTTTAATTCTAATTAAGGAATTATCCTTAAAATTCAGTAAATAATTTCTTAAATCGCTCGTCTCATTTGATAGACAATAGAATTATAAAGTGTATCATTATATGGTATGAATTTAGCCCAAAGATTTAAGAAATTATTTGAACCAATTGACCTCACTAAAGGATCAATTTATAAAACAATTATCATCTTCACGATTCCAATTCTTTTAAGTCTATTATTTCAACAAATTTATTCGATAAGTGACGCTATTATAATCGGACAAAATTTAAATCATAGTGAAGTATCTGGAATAAACGATGCTTACGCTATCACTTTTATGTTTACTGAATTCTTCATCGGTTTAGCGAGTGGTTTTTCTGTCGTAATCGCTAAAAAGATAGGTGCTAACGATAAAATTGGTGCTCGTCAATCTTTATTGATTCAACTCTTTTTAGGTTTAATAATTGGCATTATATTTTCCATAATCTTCGGCCTCCTTGTTAAACCCCTCTTAAGCGTCTTAAGTATCAATTACGAAAGCGATCCAATTAAATATAATGCCGCGTTTTATTACACTTTAATCATTGCTACAGGCTCAATTACGATGCTTTTTTATAATATTGCTGTTGGAGCCTTAAGAAGTTTAGGCGATTCCTTAACTCCTTTCTTATTTTTAGTTTTCTCAACCCTCTTAAATATCTGCTTAGATTTATTGTTCATTATTGTATTTGATTGGGGAGTAATTGGGGCTGCAGCGGCCACTGTGGCATCTCAATTTATTGCTTCTATTTTATGTTTCATATATTTATTTGTTCGTTATAAAGATTTTCGTCTTCATAAAGAAGATTTTAAGATGACATTCGATTACATTATGGAACACTTAAAATTAGGTTTACCATTAGCTTTTCAATTCTCAATTTTAGGAATCGGAATCATCGTAATGCAAGCCGGAATTATCGCTTTTGATATCAACCCTACTATTTCATCCTACCCTGCAGAAAACGGGATTGGTGCCGCTTATAAGCTCTCTAATCTATTGATGTGTCCTTTGATGGCTTTAGGTACTTCGATGCTTTCCTTTATGGGTCAAAATTTAGGAGCTAAAGACCATAAACGTATAAAAGATGGCTTTAATGCCAGTATGATAATCGGTTTAGTATGTTTTGGAGCAGTTTTTATTATTGGTTTATTATTCACAATTAATGGCGCTTATCTATATATTTTCTTAAGTAAAGATAAAATAACAAGCGAAACAATAAGATATGGTAATGATTACATGTTTGTCATGTTACCTTTTGAAATTACTTTAATGTTCTTATTTATTATGAGAAACGCTTGTCAAGGAATTGAGAAATCTTTATGGCCATTTTTAGCGGGTGTTGGTGAATTAGTTGCTCGTTGCTTAGTTTGTTTCTTTCTTCCAGCATTAATTAATGGAGGAAGCATTACAAGTGCTGCTAGTGAAGCTAGTTACATCGCTCTTTGTTTTGCTGATCCAATTGCGTGGGTTTTTGCTGATTTAATCATGCTTTATCCAGTAATAAAATATATTTATAAAAATAAAAATCTTACCGTTAAATAGGTAAGATTTTATTGTTTTGATTAATAATTATTTATTAAATTTAGTAATAATTTCATCAAGTGATGAATCTTCAGGAATTGGAGCAAATTTTTCTTCACTATGTGGGAAATTTTCGCCATATCCATTGCCAAGTGTCATATTACCAAAGACTTTTCCCCAACCATCTTCATAATTTAGGTATTCGTGCCAATCATTATAATGGTTAAAGGTGTAGTAACAACGGCGATAATATTGGTTTTTATAATTCTTTTTAGTAGTTGCAGAAGAATTCTTTTTATTTTGATTATTTTCATATTCAGAAGTAAAAACAAAACGTAAGACTCCACGATCTCCTTCTGTTCCACTATTTATTACAAAAGAACCATCTTTTTGGTCTTTAATGTAAGGCATTGTTTTATATTGTGAATCGTATTCGGTGGAATTATAGTAAGTAGAATTACCAAAATCGGTTTCGGTATATTTAATATCATTTTCTTTCATTCCAACAAACCAAGATTCATGTTTATAAGAAGCTTTAACTGGTCCACTAAATGGTCCGCGGTTAACACGTCCATATTTCCACCAGGTTGAACTAGCTTTGTCTTGCATTTTTTCGTTTTTATCGTAATTTTGGTTAGCAGGCAAGGCACCAAAACCGACGGTATAACTTGCTAATTCGTTCATAGTAAAATAAGCACCATCTTTATAAATTGGGGTGTATTTTCCATCTAAAGAGAACAATAAATAAGCAACTTGCTCTTCACTATCTTCATCGAGAATATAATTCATGGTAGTTGAACGATAATTATTAACTTTAGAATTATCGATTCGTGAATTATCTAAAGGCATATATTTGTCTTCAGTATTCTTTCCAGATAATAATCCCGCTTCAGTACGATATTTAGCATCAAGAGGTGAATTAGCAACTGTATAAGTCTTATAGAAAGCTGCTTTTTCAACATTGGTATCAATGTCTAAATAAGGGTTAGTTAAAGGATTAGTAACTGTGGTAGTTTCCACTACTTTGTCTTCTAAATCGATAACTGTAAAAGTGGTTTTATATTCATCAGTTAAAGTCTCGGTTTTTACTTTAAATGTATAAGAAGGAAGGATTTTAACTGAGTCATTATCTTGATCTTGAGATCCATCATCCTTATCATCATTGTTATCGTCGTTAGAGTCGTCTTGGTCGCCTGAATCGTCAACAATTGGAGGCGTTTCAACATTATCGTTTGGTGTTGATACGCACGACGTTAATCCAAGTGGAATTATCGATAAAAGCGCTAAAAATGTTTTTTTCATTGTTGTTAAACTATATCACATAACAAAGTGAGATTCCACCGAAGAATTTTAAGGAAAAATTACGACTTCAAACTGCCCTTTTTTAATATAAATTTGATATCATCAATTTCGCTAGAACCATCGTTAATTATAGATAGTCTATTTGATTCAATAGCGTCCAACATTCGTGCTGCCTTAACATTTAATCTTTCAAGTATAAGTTCATCAATAGATCCAAATCCGAAAATGTTTTTACGTGTAATTGCGTAATAATAATGAGTATGAGTATCTTGTGAGAGGCCAACCCTATTAATACGATCTTTTGATTGAAGCATATATGTTAAATTGAAACCATATTCTAAATAAATTGCATCATGACAAACCATGTGAAGAGAAATTGATTCCGCTAATGTGTTAGGATTTGTAATAAGCACCATTGAATTTCCAGTCTTAAATCTTTCTATTTTTTTCTCTCTAACATCCAAATCATCAATTCCGTATATAGAATCACAATCTATATTTTTTGATTTTAAGCATTGTTTAACAAATTCAATAGAATCTACAAAAAGACACCAAACAAGAATTTTTTTACCATCTTTTACCATTTCTTCTATCTTTTTTATTGTTGCTGTCATTTTAGATGAAATTCCAATTTCTTTAATAAGTTTCGCTTTTTCTTCAGAATAAATTGATTGCTCGCTTTCATAACCAAATTTTAACGCTTCATCATCTTCATCATAAAGGTTTTTTAAGTCATCAAAATTTATATTCTTTTGTAATAAAGCAGGATTGGAAGAAGCTTGAATTAATCGAATATATTTAACTAATGAATTTCCTTTGTCTTTCCAAATTAATTCGTATAATTGTTTTTCTTTATCGGATGGAGCAACACAAAGAGTGTCGAAATCATCCAAATCAGGGGCAGGAACATTCAAATCCTTTTTTGTAGTTCTAACGAATGTTGGTAATAGAGTATTTATAACTTCGTCAGCAATTCTTTTGTTATTATTCGCTAATTTTAGTTTATTTTCGTTTATATTTGAAAAAGTATCGTAAATGTCATTAGGATATAAAATTTTCATATAATTTAATACATCAGCAAAAGAATTTGGCAAAGGAGTTCCTGTTAATACCATTCTATATAAAGGCTTATCGTTAGAAATTTCTAACATTTTTACAAAATTTCTAGAAGTAATTCCTGTCAATGATTTAAGTTTATGTATCTCATCAAAAACAAGAAGAGTTTTTGAATTTAAAACATATTTATTAAGAATTTTAATCTTATTTTTGACAATGTCGTTCTCGTAAACACGATTTCGGGCAGCG
>CAYQCJ010000054.1:0-6656 GCA_964416025.1 uncultured Staphylococcaceae bacterium
CGAAAACTGATAGAGGCTAATACCTGCGGGGGTTCAAATCCCCCTTTCTCCGCCAATTTGAAATTATATGTTTGCAAAATAAACATTCACTTATAAAACACCCATAAATACGAAACAATTTATTAATAATTATAGGATTTCCCAAAAACCAGTTTTTCTAGAACCGACTCTTTTTATCATTTTTTTCGATACCAAAGAGTCTAAATGTCTATGAATTGTTGGTTCTGATTTTTTTATCATTTCAGCAACTTCAGGAATCGTCATATATTTATTAAGTTTCAATAAAGTCACAATCTTTGCATCTACGTTATTCTTATTTGACTTTATCTTATCATTTTTCTTATCATTTATCTTATCATTCAAAAAATCTTTTTTCCTTTCAAATACAAACGTAAATCCAAAATCATCTTCTAAATAGTTATAATTTATTTTACTTTGTGCACATAATGTAAAAGTTCTATCAAAACCAGTTCCAAAAGCATCGATATATCCATACTTATATAAAACCGAAGCTATTAATAAATTTCTGATTTTGCTTCCAACTCTTCCAGATGCAAACTCTATTGGATCTGTTCCTTTTATTATTGATCCAGGGTTATAAATTCTTATAGATGATTTATAGATAACATATTGATTAAAATCGCCTTTTTTCGCATAAGAACAATGGGCAAAGGAATTTACAACAATCTCTCTAATTGCCCTAAGAGGAATTTCCGGAGTTTCAACCCTTTGGATCCCAACAATTTGCGATTTATACGAGATGTGATTTTGAATATAAGAGACAGATTCTTTGATACATTCGATTATATTTCCGGAAAATTCTTTAATTTCACCAAAATTTGTTCTGTCATCAGTTGGATAAGTAGCCTCTTTTATTGTAAGAGGCTTGTCGTTTCCAAATAAAAATCTTCCAGCATTATTGAGTTTATTGTTTTTAGTTAATAATCCAAGCTTATTCAAAGCCTCTTTTGCATTTCTATAAACATAATTCAACCTTCCATTATCATTGGCAATTCTAATGCAATCAATAAGCAGTTCTTCATCAATATCAGTTACATCATTATCGGTTTCAGTTAATTCCCATCCGGAATATGTATCATCTTTTTCAGCAAAATATTTTTCCAGTTGATTAGATGTCATTAAAATATCGGAATCATTTATTCTTATGTAATACCTACCGTAAGCAGAATACGGTGTATCGCTGCCTTCAACCACAACTTTTATTATTGATTTTTCTTCTTCAACTATTTCATTAACTAGCACTTTAGTTGGTAGAGGTTTAAGACAAGTTCTAATTTCATGAGTTATATCAGCAATGGTTTTCTTTCCAATCTCGATACCGCACACCTTACCTTCATCGTTAATTCCAAAATAAAGTTCGCCTTTCTTTTGTTTATTAAGCATTGAACTTAAAGAAATAATTCCTTCTTTTAATTGCGACAAAGACTTTTTAAGTTCTAAAGTTTCAGATTCTTTTTTCATGATATAACCTCCATAATAATTCTAATTTTATCTTATCATTTATCTTATCATTTTTCAATAATTAATGATAAGATATTTTTTAAATTCAACTTCCTCATTTTATAAAGTAAAATTCAAAGAAAAAGCGACAATCTATATAGATCATCGCTTATATTTTTTAATTATATTATTTGAATTTTTTTCAAAATCCCTTGTAAAGACCCCTTATTTTATTCAATTGGCTTTCTATAGAACTTACCAAATACTTGAGTAACAGGGAACTCATTAATGAAGCAAAGAGGATCAGCTTCTTTAGCGACACGAACAACTTTCTTAGCTTCTTTTTTACGAACACTCATATAGATCATATATTTCTTATCGCCTAAGTATCCGCCTCTTCCTTCAATGATAGTACAACCATGAGGAATATTAGCTAATATAACTTGAGCTAAATTAATATTGTTTGTAATAATTTGAACACATTCCTTTTTGTTTTGAACATTAAGAAGGTTAACAATCATCGAAGCAATAATCATATATAAGAAGGTATAAAGTAGCATAATTAGCGACAGAGCAGGTTCAACAGACATAGCTGAATATCCATCAGGAATTGTAACAGTTCCACCAGTTGTAATAACATCAGCATAACTAATGACATAACCACCGCTAAATAAAGCGACAACACAGAAAATTACAATAACAACAAAATTAAAAGCAGCTGAGAAAACGCCGATTTGACTTGATTTCTTTTCGCTAACATAATAAGCGATAATATCGATTCCACCAGCACTTGTATCAATTGAATAAGCTAAACAACTGCTGATTCCGGTACATAAACCAGCAAACAAAACACGAGAAATTGGTTCATTAAAAACATAAGAAGCAATATCGTTAAAGAAGCCAATTTGTTGAAATAAAATACCAAATAAAGAAACTAAAGCAACATTTAAAATGGTATAAATAGTAAATTTTTTGCCAATTTTCATAAAACTAAAAATACAAAGAGGAATATTTACAACAAAGTAAAAAATCCAAATTGCAATTTGTAAATTTGCTTGACTATCAAGTCCAGGAAAACCACACAAAGCTAAAATTGTAGCTAGCGATTGAGCAAGTCCGCTTGCGCCGCAGCTAGCAAAAACTTTTACGTTAACACTAGCGACTGAAACACCGACAAAGTTAGGGTTAAATGAAGAATAATTTGGATGAATAAATAAGTTGAATCCAAAAGCAAAAATCATCGCACTTAACGCAGTAATAAGCACGTAATAACTATTCTTACCAACCTCCCTTTGAATAGGGTGATCGAAGAAGTGGTTTACAATCTTTTCCTTTAGTTTTTTTACTCTAAATCCCATGATAATAAATGTTAATTAAAATAACTTAGAAATACAAGAACATAATGTTAAAAGCGTTGTATTTTATTGTAATTTCGGGTTTCTAGTGAAATAATTTAATTAAGTCTAAAGACTTAAGAGGTCATTATGAAAAACATTAAACGTCTGGCTAGTATGGCTGTCGTTATGCTTGCATTATCTTCTTGTAATTCATTTGCAAATACAAATAATGTAGCTTTAGAAGCCACAAACGCCACTACAAAGTATGGATTAAGTATCAACTATAAAGAAGGGTTCCGTATTCTATGGTTAACCGACCTTCATTTTGGAGATCCTTATAACACCGCTGTTTATAACGAAACCACTCAATACGCTCATTTAAAAACAATGATTGAAGAGGCAAATAACCCTGATTTGATCGTTTTAACTGGAGATACATTCGATGCTGCAACCACTGAACAAGTCGACACATTCATTACATTTATTGATTCGTTCAATATTAAATGGGTTTTCACTTATGGAAACCACGACCCTTCCAACAAAATTGAAGATCCATATTACATCAATACAAAAATTATGGCAGCTAAGAATTCCTTGTTTATCGATTATAAAGACGACGGAATTGATGGATTAGCTAATTACTATATTAATGTTAAAAAAGATAATAAAAATCTTTATCGTTTCTACATTATTGATAGCAATTCCACTAAAGAAGCCGGAAATTTAGGTGATAGCGTTTACGATGTTATTCACCTTAATCAACTTGAACACATTCAAAATATAAATACAGATGAAGGCGATAACGCCGCTGGTTTCGCATTTTATCATATTCCTGTTAGAGAATATGTTAATGCCTATGAAGCACATCTTGATAATCCTGATAAATACAAAGCAAGCGGAGAAATGAGAGAAAATGCTGGATACGGCTATATGAATAATGGCGCCTATACTTGCATGAAAGAAGCAGGAATTATTGGTTCATTCGTTGGTCATAGCCATCGAAATGATATCGATATAGACTATTTTGATGATGATAATCATATGGTTATGTCATTTGGCTTAAAGAGTTCAAATATGAATTATTGTGATGCCGATATGGTGGGTTACAAAATAATCAATTTACCAAGCGATCCAACCACTTTTAATCATTCAGATATTACTGAGGTTAAAAAACCTTACTAATTAAATTAAGGAGTATAATATGAAAAATTTACATATGAATAAAATAATTCCAATCGTTGCTTTAAGTTTATGTGTTCCATGTTTAGGATCTTGCAACAATACTGAAGCTAAGAAAGCTACTATTGAATTTTCAACTAACAATAACGGAACAATTTCTATTGAAAATTTAGCAAGTGACGGCTTAGCAGATCTTAACGTTGCTTTAAAAGTCACGGCCAATCCCCTTCCAAATTATGAATTAGACAGTTTATTAGTTAATGGAAAAGATATAATTTCAACCTTTACTTTTACTCCAACTGAAGCAATTAATTACATTGTTAATGCAGTGTTTTTACCAATCGAAGCCGAAAACAATGATTATAAAATTGAATTAAGTTGTGCAAACAGTATGGCAATTGGTAGCACAATGCAACTTGAAACCACTGTTTACGGTCCCGACCAAAGCGTTTCTTATTTTATTAGCGATCCAAATTTAGCGAGAGTTGATGCTAATGGACTTGTCACAGCTAAAAAAGCCGGATTTGTTTCAGTAACTGCAACCGCTACTGGTTCAAGCATTTATAATCCAGCAACTGATTCTGCTCGGTTCTTTATCGAACCAGATTACATTTCTAAATATAAATCTGTTTATGAAAAAGATAACCTTGAAGATGGAGTAGTTTATGAAGGTCAATTGAAATATTGCTACAATCCATCTACCGGAGACAATCCTGAAAGCAGTGCTCATGTGCTAAATTATGCATTTTCAATGACTAATGGCGAAGAATGGCCAGTAGCTATCGATTTCCACCTTGATTTAGTTTCAAACTGCACCATTATTACTATGGCTTTAGCATTATTATCCGGAAACAATAATTTCTACAATGTTAATAGATTAGGAATTAGTTATTTTGGAAACGATGTTATTTCACTTTATGGAATTGGTGGAGAAAATCATGATATTGTTTATTACTATAAAGAGTTAAGCATTGATAAAGATATCGCTCCTTATTTAACTAACCAAATTTATAATTTAATCTCTAATTACGACGGAAGTTCAAATACATTTACTGATATTTTACAAAATGTTTCTGAAAAAGGGCTTGATGGATTAGATCTTCCATCATATGCGCCACTTCTTAACTCAGTGTTAGTTTTTGATACTGATCCAAGTAAAGGAATTTATGTTTATTCGAGTTACTTAAGTACAATCCAAAAGTTTGTCGATAAAGCTAAAACAAGTACAGTTCAAAAACTTATTGACACTTACGGAGAGGATTCTTCTGAATACATGTTATACGGAAGCATTATTAAAGAATTATTCCCAGACAATATTCAAGATATTAGAACCACTTATACATTTAAAGAAGATGGTTCTCCAGATAAAGTTAATTTCGTCATTAAAGACAAAAAAGATGGTATTGAATATAAGTATATAAATCTCGACTTTTCAAGAAAAGAAGGGGGATTGGCAAGTGATTTCTTCACAAATCTTCATTCAGCAATTGAAATTTCAAGCCACGAAACTGTCTTAATTGATCAAGTTTTATCTTACAAAGAGAAAGTTAAATCTGATTTACTATCTACCAAATTTATAATGGATGAAAGTAAAGTTTACGATAGTACTTCTCCTGAAAAGAGTCATTCGCTATATGATGCAATTAATCTTGGCACTGCTTTTGAAAAAGATTTAATTACCTATCACAATTTCATTAATGATATGAATAATCCAGAATCTGAATCATATGTTTCTTCTCAACCATTTAAAGATTCAGCAAATTTAACTGATTTCAAATCCTATGCTAATTTTAAAGTTTCGTTACCAAGCGATACATATGCTAATGCCCTTCCAGACATTTATGAATGTAAGGTTGGCGATACATTTAAAGTAAGTGATATCAAAATTGTTGGCGATTCAACTTTAAGCGAAGAAGCGGCTACTTCCGGAACTACAATTACATTAGTTACCGATAAAGGTAGGCCTTTCTCAACCGATATTGCAACTTATGATTCAACTACTGGTTTAGTTTCAATTATTAGTGCTCCAACTGCTGCTACTAATTTAGTTATTAAATCAACTCACGATGATTACAGTAGCGTTACTTACCGTTTACACATTAATATTTAGTTTTTAACCACAAAAACTTGCCTAAACTAATGATTTTATCCAATTTTTAAAGCATTATTCGGGTTATTATCTAAAAGTAATTTTTTTATAATATTATTATTAATAATATTTATAACTTGTCATAAAAGACATTTAATGGTATATTTTTAAATGCTTATTCGCGAGGTGAAGTTATTTTATGAATGTAAAAAATGTATTAAAAAAGATTGCTACTCCATTTGTAGCAGTAGGTCGTTGGATTAAAGAAACTGCTTGGGTTCAACCATTACTTATTGTTGGTGTTATTTTTGCCATCATTTTCTGTATTCCATCAATCACAAAGGCTATTCAAGATAGCCAACAAAGTACCAGTATTGAATGGTATTCTCAAAAACAATTAAGTCTTGAGAATGTCGATAATGATAAGAGTGTCGCTAATGATTTCTTTGCAGATTTTTCCACCGCTCAAACTCAATGGAGCGAAAACGACAAAGTTGCTGCTAAAAATACTATGAAAAAATATGCTGATGGTGGCAAATTCTTCTTATTCTTTGTTCAAGAAGATTGCACTGGATGTGACGAAACTCAAG
>CAYQCJ010000055.1:0-6015 GCA_964416025.1 uncultured Staphylococcaceae bacterium
ATTTCATGAAAAATACCCCTTTCCTGTTTTTGTCCAGGATTAGGGGTACATATCAATTTGGTTTCGTTTTTTTGTATCTTATTTGTATTTCTTTGGACTATATAAAATCCAAGCCAAATCACTATTGCACCAATTGAATTTCCGAAAGTACATATTAATAAAGATAAGAAACTCTCTAATGGATACTTAAATAAATATAATGAATTTCCTAAATAAAACATATTAGCGACGCAGTGTTGAAAACCACAAATAACAAAAACGGCAACACATAAAATTAAACCAGTAACTTTAACTACACCATGTTCAGCCTTCTTAAATATTTCGACCGCTAAATAAACAAGAATTCCACAAAATATCGAACTAATAAGTAATTTATACCAAGAGCACCCTATATCGCCCACTAAGCACAATTTCCCGTTTGAAATATTATTAATTGTTTCTTGATAAGCGTCGTTAGGAACGATTAAACTAGCTAATAGACCCGCTCCAGCAGCTCCAACAAAATTTCCTACATACATCACAACTAAATCCAATAAAAATATAGGTTTATTTTCAAAAACTTTACCAATTTGACCAGTAAATAATTTAAAACCAAAGGCACAAACCATTAACAAGCCACATGCAAAGAAAATTGATCCCATAATTGGTTGCCCATAATAAGTACAAGCAGTATAAGCTGCAGCTCCTAAGGCAATCGATAAACCAGCTAAAATACCAAAAATAAAAACATTAACTTCTTTTCTTAAAATCATAGGCTTGTCCCCCAAATTTTAACTTTGATTTTCTTCTTATTATTCTATCATCGAGACATAAAAAATTATATTGATTTTAAAAATCGCTGCCAATCGCCATTCTTTTTCTATAAATCATTAGTTTTTATAAAATTATTAAGATAATCGACCCAATTTTGTTGATTATTTTCTATAAAATATTGCATCAAAAAATCAACCATCACTTGAAATCTTTTTTGAGATTCAATCTTTCCTTCGCTTGTTAACATATATTTTTTGATCAATAACAGTTTTTCGAAAAAATGATTAACACAAGTAGATTTGTTTTTATTTTGATAGGATTCTTTAGTTTGATTAATTTCTGGAAAAATATCAGGATCAAAGAAAGGTCTATTAACCGAGGCACTATATTCAATAGTCCTCACAATTCCTATACTTCCTATGGCGTCACACATATCTGAATCTGAAACTATCATTCCTTCTATGGTTTTACATCTAATTCCCTTTAAACAATTTGAATAACCCATTGTCTGAATTATCTCTATAACTCTAACTTGAACATCTTTAGTAATATTGTATTTATTTAAAAAATAATGGGTATTAACAAGGGATTTTGCTTTTTCTAAGCCTACAATTTTATAATCATCACAATCATGCAATAAACTTGCTAGAGCAACTATTTCAAGATTGCATTTCTCTTTTTTAGCAAAATCTAAAGCTAAAGAATAAACTCTTAAAGTGTGTTCTATACCATGTCCAGAATGATCTTTAGAATAAAAAATTGTTAAATCATGGATTAAATCTTCGAAAATCATTTCTTATTTCCAACTAATTCAAATGTAATCCTTTCATTATCAAAAGGCATTCCAACATAACATAAACCAGTTTCAATAAAACCATATTTTTTTAATAAATGAAGCATAATTGTATTGTTTCTATGGGTATCAATGCGGATGTGCGGATTAAAACTTGTTGCATAGTCTAAAACGATTTTAAACATGTTTTTAACCTCACCATTACTAGCAAGTGAGTGAATTGTAATATATGGAGAATCATCAATCCATTTGCCTTTTATATGCTTATAAGGCTCATCTTCTCCAAAAACAAGCGCAAAGGCCCCGCATATTTTTCCATTACTAATAACTACATAAAGCATTTCTTGCTCAATATCCTCTAGCAAAAATTCTTTGGAAGGATGAAATGTACTCCATTGAGTTGGATTATTATCTTTTATCATCGTTTGACGGGCATATTCAAAAACGACATCAATTGCATCGATATCGTTTTTAGTAGCTTTTCTAATCGTGATTAATTCTTTCATAATATTATTGAATATAATAAACCAAACCAAAAATAAAGACTACTAACATGCTAGATTTTATTCAACAGTAACCGGAATATTTAGTGTTCCTTTTCGAGAAGAAACATTTCCATTTTCAAGGCTAAAGATTAACCAAGTTGATCCACTATTTTTTAAATTTGTAGTATTAATTGCGAAATCAGCAGTAACGATTAAGTTACTCGTTGAAGCATATTCATAGGATATAGCAATGTCTGAATTAGAGAGAATGTTTATATTTGTTGACGTAATATCGCACTTTAAAATAGTCATATAAGAGCCGTTAAAATCAATATGAAAAACAGCATTTCCGGTACCCTTTGCAAGGGTTTTTGAATCAGTTGATCTAAATGTTGCAAATGGTTTTGAAGTCGAATCTGACACTAATTTTTCTTTATAATTTGCAGTTGTTGCTGTTATTGAAACATCTGATTCAGGCATAAAAAACGAATACGAAGTAGCATTATCATTAAAAAAAGATATTCCGTTATAAAGCACATCAGTCAAATAAATATTTGTATTATTTAAATCGATATCAACAGTAATTAATGTATTTACTGTTCCTTCGCTCTTATCAACATTTATAGTGTAATCATTTGTGTTTACAACTGAAACCTTATATTTTGTCGCTTCATAAATTACATCTTCACCATTATTACAAGACATAATTGTGGTACAAAATAAACAACTCAACATACCTAAAAATAACTTTCTTTTCATAATAAATAACCTCGATTTTTATTATAGTCCTTTTATACAAAGGATAAAGAAGAGACGAAATAAAGTAATAATTTATTCGTCCTTTTCTATAACTTCTTTTTTATTAACTGCTCTTTCACCTTTAACAACATTAATGATCTTAGCAATCAAAATTATTGAAGAAAAGACTAAAGAGACAGAATTAGCAATGATTATTGGTAAATCCATTTTATAAATTCCATAAGATAACCAACAAATAATTCCTAAAACAAAAATAATATACATTCCTAAAGAAATACTTCTTGTATCTCTGGTTTTAAAAATATTTATTATTTGTGGAACAAACGCAATAGTCGATAAAGTCGCTGCAACATAACCTAAGATTTGAAAAAATGTATCCATAAAAATGCCTTCCTACAAGGCATAATTATATACGATTTTATCTAAACATTCTTAAACAAAATGAAAGAACTATAAAAACTTAATTTTGGATTATATAAACAAACAAAAATAATTATTTATTTTCAGTATTATCTTTATTTACTTTAAGTTTATTAATAGATTTTTCACCTTTAGCAACATTAACAATCTTGAATACTAAAATTATTGAAGATAAAACAACTGAAACAGCATTAGCAACAATTATTGGCCAATCAACTTTATAAATTCCATAAGCAAGCCAACAAATAACCCCAAATACGAAAATCAAATACATCCCTAAAGAAATACTTCTTGTGTCTCTTGTTTTGAAAATGCTAATCATTTGCGGAACAAAAGCGATTGTTGTCGAAGTAGCTGCAATATAGCCTAAAACTTGAAAAAATATATCCATAAATGCGTCTTCCTTTGTATTTATTATAATGGAAAAGAAATAAATAAACTTAAATAAATTTTTAAAAATGATGTTTTTATCTACAATAATTTATTTTGTTATTTTTATAAATTAAGCTCAAAAAAACGTTAAATTAAGTATTTATTATCGTATTTAAAGTAATTTTTGAAGAAAACATAAGTATTATTAATAATATTCGATTTTTTCGACTACATAATGCTTTTTAACTATTAAACGGACTCATTTTCTATTATCATATTAATAATTAAATTACAGCAATACATAATTATTATTGCTATTAGAAATAGGAGGTCTATTTGATGACCAAAAAATACACAGAAGAAATAGAGGATAGTTTTACCCCTATTACTCTAAATGAAGAAGCTTCTAGATGTCTTCTTTGTTTAGATGCGCCTTGTTCAAAGGCTTGTCCTGCCGGAACAGATCCAGCAAAATTTATTCGTAGTGTTCGCTTTAAGAATATTAAAGGCGCTATTGAAACCGTTAGAGAAAACAATATTTTAGGTGGAATTTGCGCTAGAGTTTGTCCAACTGAAAAATATTGCCAAAAAGGTTGCTCAAGATCAGGAATCGATAAAGCGATTGATATTGGAAGGATTCAAAAGTACATCACCGATATGGAAGATGAACTTCATATGAATGTTCTCCATAAAGTTGAATTAAATAAGAAAGAACATATCGCTATCATTGGAAGCGGCCCAAGCGGATTAGCTGCTGCCGGTTATCTTTTACTCAAAGGATATAAAGTCGATATTTATGAAAAAGAGAAGGAATTGGGCGGATATTTAAGGTATGGAATACCTGAATATCGTTTACCAAATTCCGTTGTTGATAAAGAAGTTGATCGTATCGTTTCTTTAGGGGCAAAAGTATTTTGCAATACTCAAGTTGGAAAAGATATTACTCTTGAAGAAATTGAGAAGAAATATGATGCCGTTATTTTAGGCATTGGCTTAACTAAAGCAAAAACACTTCCAATGTTTTTAAACAATCCTCATGTCGTTTCTTCTATTTCTTTACTAAAAGACATTAAAGAAAATAAAGGCAATGTCAAGGTTCCACAAAACGTCATTATTGTTGGCGGAGGAGATGTCGCAATGGACGTTGCTTCAAGTTTAAAAATATTAGGTTCAAAGAATGTTACTTGCGTTGTTTACGAAGAATTCTCCGAATTTAAAGCTAGTGAAAAAGAATTGCAAGGTGCTCGTGATTTAGGCGTCTCAATTTATGATGGTTATATTCCTTTATCAGTTAATGATAACGAATTAACTTTCAAACATAGAAAAATTGATAGCGAGATTAAGATGAAAGCTAATTTAATTGTCTTAGCAATTGGTCAAGAAGTCGATAGCACCAATATAAATGTTGAATTTGAGAAAAACGAAGCTAAAACCGACACTTACAATATAAAAGGCACGAACCTTTTTGTTGCTGGTGATATTGCAAAAACTAAAGAAAAATCAGTTGTTGGTGCAGTTCGTAGCGCTAAAGAATTAGTTGTTGAATTAACAAAGTATTTGGAGGGCAAATAATATGATTAATAAAGATTTATCGATAGATTTTTTAGGAGTTAAATTCGAAAACCCTTTCTGTTTATCATCTTCTCCAGTTGGTAATTGTTATGATATGTGCCGTAAAGCCTATTTATCTGGATTCGGTGGCGTTGTTTTTAAAACCATCGGTCCTAAATCTTATTATATTGATGAAGTTTCACCAAGATTCGATAAGTTAGATAAAGAATCCACCACTTTTGTTGGTTTTAAAAACATGGAGCAAATCGCCGAACATCCATTAGAAGAAAATCTTGCTGATATTCGTAAATTAAAAGAAGAGTTTCCTAATAAAGTTTTGATTGCTTCAATTATGGGAAATGATGAAGCTACTTGGGAAGATTTGGCTCATAAAGCTGAAGAAGCTGGTGCTGATATGCTCGAACTTAATTTCTCTTGTCCACAAATGACAAGTCACGCCATGGGAAGCGACGTCGGAACTTCTCCAGAATTATGTAAAAAATATTGTGAAGCCGTAAGACGCGGATCAAAACTTCCAATATTAGCTAAAATGACACCAAATATTACCGATATGGTTCCTGTTGCAAAGGCTTCTCTTGCCGGCGGAGCTGACGGAATTGCGGCTATTAACACTATAAAATCCATTGCAAATTTAGATATTAACCGTTTTGTTGGTATGCCAATTATTGATGGAAAATCATCGATAAGTGGATATAGCGGAAAAGCTGTAAAACCAATCGCTCTTCGTTTTATTTCTCAACTCCGTAATGATAAAGATTTACATGATTTACCAATTTCTGGAATTGGCGGAATTGAAACTTGGATCGATGCTGTTGAATTTATTTTACTTGGCGCCTCCACCCTTCAAATGACTACTATCGT
>CAYQCJ010000056.1:0-5850 GCA_964416025.1 uncultured Staphylococcaceae bacterium
AAGTTTATGGAAAACATTAGACAAGAAATCGAGAATGCTCTTAAACAAAAATTAAATGTTAGCACAATTGATGATAATGCAACTTTAGCAACATATGGATTAGATTCTTTAGATGTAGTTGAGTTTGTTTTAGATGTCGAAGACAAATATGGAATATCTTTTGAAGCGGAAGAAACTAAGGATATTAAAACAGTTGGCGAGTTGATAAATTTAATTTGTTCAAAAGTTAAATAATTTATTAATTTTTGGTTGAAGAGGCCATCGTAATTGTGATATATTATTTAAGCGCTTTTAAGGCGTTTAAATAAGTCTTGCTGACTTAGCTCAATGGTAGAGCAATCGGCTGTTAACCGATCGGTTGTAGGTTCGAGCCCTATAGTCAGCGCCATGGCCTGTTGGAGAAGTGGCTTAACTCATATGCCTTTCACGCATACATTCATGGGTTCGAATCCCGTACAGGTCACCAATAGTCAAAATAGTTCGATTTTATCGGACTTTTTTATTTTTAAAGTCTTAAAAATTGTATCAATTGTATCAAAATTTATTTGCATTAAGACATTTAGAAAAAATATTTTCAAAAACATTTACAAAAATTTTTAAGATGTGTTAATAATATTGTCGCGTGTTGCGTAATAGCGTAAATCCAGCTTTGTGGGTTTATGCTATTTTTTTTGGAGATATTTTATGGAAAAAGAAAACAAATTAAAAACTAAAAAAGTTTCAAAATTAGTATGGATGTTAGGGATTCCGATGATTATATCGATGGTTTTACAAGCTTTATATAATATTGTAGATACTGCATTCGTTATTAATATGGGTGAAGAAATTGGTGTAAAAGCAAATCTGGCTTTAACTTATGTTTTTCCGATTCAAATATTAATGATTGCTGTTGGGGTTGGAACCGGTGTTGGTATAAACGCATTATTATCTAAAAGTCTTGGAAAAGGCGATAAAGAGGGAATTAAAAAGACTGTTGGGAACGGAATATTTTTAGGTTTAGTTATTTATATTTTGTTTCTTTTGTTCGGATTATTTGGTGCAAAACCATTTATTGCTATGCAATGTGGAAATGAAAATGAAGTTCTTGAAATGGGAACATCATATTTGCAGATTGTTTGCTGTTTGTCTTTCGGATCTATTGGTTACACAATTTATGAAAGATTTTTACAAGCCACCGGAAAGACAGTGCATTCAATGATCTCTCAAATTACTGGGGCATTAACAAATATTGTTTTGGATTATGTTTTTATTTATATATGTAATTTTGGTATAGCCGGTGCTGCTTATGCAACAATTATTGGACAAGTTTTATCTTTATTAGTTGCTATGTTTTTCCATTATTTTTGTAATAAAGAATTGGAAAATTCGATTAAATCAATCATTCCAAACTTAAAAACAATTAAAGAAATATATTTTATTGGTGGAAGTGCGGCAATTATGCAAGCATTGTTATCGTTTATGATGTTTGGAATGAATATGATTTTAGGAACATCGAGTTTTAATCCATTGCTTTTACAAGGAGTGTTTGGAATTTATTATAAAATTCAACAAATTCCGTTATTTGCTAGTTTTGGTTTAACTAACGCTTTAATTACATTAACTTCTTACACTAAAGAATTAAATGATAATAATAGATTAAAGGAAGTATATAAATATGGATTAATTGCCTCGATTATCGTTCCTTTAGTAATTGCTGGTTTATTTGAAATTTTTGCTGAACCCATCGCTACTTTATTTGGTCTTGCTAGCGGAAACTCATCGACTGAAATTGTTGATACATGTGTATATGCAATTCGAATTGCTTCGATTTCCTATGTTTTTATGGGAATAACCGTAGGAATTCAAGGAATCTTACAAGGCTTAAGATCTTCTTTAAAACCATTAATTTTATCTGCTTTGAGATTGATAATTTTGACTCTTCCAATTGCTTGGTTATTTACATTGTCTGCTGATGTTTCAAAATTAGTTTGGATAACATTTATAATTTCAGAATTCTTAACATCGATTATTGCTATTTTGATATCGTTCCCAAATATGAAAGTAAATGTTAACAACAGTTTAGAAATTTCTTTAAATAGGAGTAGCAATTAATTTAAAAAATAAATGGTTTTATCATATAATGAATAAAAGAGGTTAAATATATGATAAAACTTGGTGTTCTTGGCTTAGGTGGTATTGCAGAAACAGTGGTTTCAATCTTAGAAAATGTACCTGGCATCGAACTTTATGCTTGTGCTAGTGCTTCAGATTTTTTAAAAGCTACAAATTTTAAAAATAAACATAATTTTAAAAAAGCTTATAAAACTTATGAAGAACTCGTAAAAGATAACGATGTTGATTTAGTTTATGTTGCTAATTTAATTAGCGATCATTACGAAACTGTTAAATTGTGTTTGAATAATGGAAGAAATGTTATTTGTGAAAAAGCATTTACTATTAACGCTTCCGAAGCTAAAGAACTGGTTGAATTATCAGAGAAGAAACATTTATTTTTAACAGAAGCTTTATTAATAAAATTTACTCCTTATGTTCAAAAACTTAGAGATTTAATTGACAGCGGAATTATTGGAAAACCATATCAAATTTCCGCTAATTTAGGTTATAAAATATTCGATAGAAAGCGTATATTTACTCCTTCGATGGGTGGAGGAATCTTACTTGATGTTGCAGTTTATCCTATAAATTTTGCTTTTAATATTTGTGGAACTGATTATGAGAAAGTAGATACCCATTGTACTTTTACCAAGACCGGTGTTGATGAAAGCGATTTTATTAATTTAACTTATAAAAATAATTTATCTGTCGATATTTTTGCTACTATGAATGGTCAAACTGATCGTCATGGATATGTTTATGGGAGCGATGGATATATTGAAGTAACTAATATAAATAGTCCTGAAGAAATTAAGGTTTATACAATTCAACCTGGTTATCATAATGTTGCATTAACTAAAACAATTAAGATTAATGATCCTTACGATAGGTATGCTTATGAATTTTTATCTTCAATAAAAGCTATTGAAGAAGGCAAGGTGGAAACTCCTGAATACACACATAAAGAAATTGTAAAAAACATGGAATTTTATGACAATTTAAGGAAAATCTGGGGTTTTAAATATCCGACTGAATGTTGATATCACAAAAAAATACGGAATTGTTAATATTATTTACAAAATTGTTATTTAATACTTAAATATTTCTTTTTGATAGTGTAGAATAAACTTATGGAAAATTATCTTATATACTCCGTGGAGGATGATGAGAGCATTGCATCGATAATAAATTTAACCTTAACTAATAAGGGTTACAATGTTGTTACATTTCCAGATGGAGAAAAATTCTTAGACCAGTTTAAAGTCCAAAAGCCAAATTTAATTTTGCTTGATTTAATGTTGCCTGGCATTCAAGGAAGGGATATTGTTAAATACATTAGGGACGATAAAGAAAATAATAAAGTTGCCATTGTAATTATCAGTGCAAAAAGTTTGGTTAGTGACAAAATTGACGGCTTAGATTTAGGCGCTGACGATTATATTGAAAAGCCTTTCGATTTACAGGAATTTGTGAGTAGAGTAAATGTTCAATATAGAAAATATGTTAATGATAATGGTGTTATTATTATTGATGATTACAAATTAGTAGTAGTTGATGCTAAACTTTATAAGAAGGATGCGGAAATTCCTTTAACTAAAGTTCAATTCAAAATTCTTTCATATTTATTTAAAAATGAAGGAAAAATAGTTACTAGACACGAATTATTTAATGAAATATGGGGTGAAGATGAGGCTTTTGCTTCAAGAACAATCGATATGCACATTAAAACTTTGCGTGAAAAACTACAAGACAAGAACAAAAAGTTTATTAAATCCATATATGGCGGAGGATATAAAATAGACTAAACTAAGTTTATGGATAGAAAAAAGTACGTCTTAAATTCATTAATTTTTTGCATTTTAACTTTTGCAGTTTTTATTATTGTCTTAATAACGTCTTATTATTCCGTAAAAAATAATTTTGAAACAAGTGTCAAGAATATTAGTGATGCAGTTGTTTTTAAATTGCAAAATATATCCGAAACTCCTCAAAGTGTAATAGGTGATTATAAAATTTATGACGATATTCAATTATCATTTTTTGAAAAAGATAAAACAGAACCAAAATATGACACTAGTTCTTCGCCAGTTCCAGAAGATTCATTTAATATAATTAGTAAAAATAATGACAAAATTTATTACAAATTTAGCAATACCTATAATTATAAAATGGGATATTATGTCACTTTTGTTGATGATTACGATTTATATTTAAGAGTTGGTAAAAAGGAAGATCCAGCAATCGATGTTTTATCAAATGCAATGATTTACGGGACTATTGCATTAGTTTTTGTCGATGTGATGTATATTGTTTTAAAATGGTTAAAGAACTTAAGTTGCAGGTTAGAAAACTGCGTAATTTAACTTATACCGATAAATTAGTTGAATATAATGATGACATTGTTAATTTGACCAACATTGTTAAAGATACTCGAAGAAAACTTCAAGATGAATTAAATGTTAATTCGATATCTGAGCAAAAAATGAATTTTATTCTTGATTCAATCGCTCAAGGTTTGTTGGTTCTTGATGGAAACGAAAAAATCATATTAATAAATAAGAAAGCGTGTGAAATTTTTGGTGTCCATGTTGAAAACGGAAACATACCAGATATTAAAATATTGAATAATTTTGCCGAAATTGAAAAAAATATGTATATAGTTACTCAATTAGGAAGATCGATGACATTTAATAAGGATATAAATGGAAGAATTTATGAATGTGATATCAACTTAATTGATTATTCGTGGAGTACTGCTAACGAAAAGAATGGTGCTTCTTTATTAATGGTTGATATTACCGATCAATACAATTCTCAAAAGATGAAAAATGACTTCTTTGCAAATGCAAGTCATGAATTAAAATCGCCATTGACTAGTATTCTTGGCTATCAACAAATGATATCTGAGGGAATTATTACAAAACCAGATCAACTTGCTCAAGCTAACGAAAGATGCATTAAAGAATCTCTAAGAATGAAAAAATTATTGATGGATATGCTTGATATTTCATCTTTAGAGAATAACAACCTTAGACCAATTGAAAAAATTAATCCTCAAGACTTTATTGATAATATTTTATCTTCTTTAGAACCACAAATTGCCAAGAAACATTTAATTGTTGTTAAGTCTTATGACAATTTCCTTTTCTCAATGAATACTGAAGATTGCGATAAATTATTTAGAAATCTTATTGATAATGCTATTAAGTATAATCGCGATGGCGGAAACATTTATATAACTATTAATTCAAATGATAAAACCATTTCGATTAAAGATACAGGTATTGGTCTTAAGATTGAAGATCAACAAAGAATCTTCGAAAGATTCTATCGTGTCGATAAAGCTCGTAGCGTTGAAAATGGCGGAACTGGCTTAGGTTTATCCATAGTTAAATACATTTGTAACTACTACGATTTTCAAATTAAGGTCAATTCTGAGTACACTAAAGGAACGGAGTTTAAAATTAAAATTCAATAATTACTTTTACAATTTTACAATTAAGTAAAACATTGACTAAATCGATATAATAAGCAATTGTAAAAAGTAAAAAATAGTAAAATGTAAATTAATGTTTGATATGTAAGCGCTTTCAAATTAGAATATGGGTAATGATTTTTTATGGAGGAAACATTAATATGAAAAAATCTAAAATTTGTACACTTGTCGCTATATCCGTTTTAGCTACAGGTGGTCTTGCATCATGCGGAAACACCAATGAGGGTGAGAATGATGCCGTTAAAACTGCTATTGCCGAT
>CAYQCJ010000057.1:0-5738 GCA_964416025.1 uncultured Staphylococcaceae bacterium
ATCTTTAAAACCGATATTTTCATAATCCATTACAAAATCAAAAACATTACCACTCGTTCCACAAGAAAAGCACTTAAATATTTGTTTATCAGGATTGATATAAAAATTTCCTAGTTTTTTATCATCATGAAAAGGACATAGACATGTATAATTTCTACCGGCTTTTTGAACTTGCGTATAGTGAGAAATAATATCTACGATATTTACTTGTTTTAATATGTCTTCGGTTAATTGTTTAATATCCACTATTTATAAAAACATTTCTCCATTAAATAGTCTTTAAGAGCAGAGATATTAATTCTTTCTTGAACCATTGAATCTCTTTCTCTGACTGTAACGCAATTGTCGTTTTGAGTTTCAAAATCGACAGTAACACAATATGGAGTACCAATTTCATCGTTTCTTCTATATCTCTTTCCGATTGAACCGGTAACATCATAACTAATAGTAAGATATGGAGCTAAATCTTGATAAATTTTTTCAGCTTGTTCACCTAATTGCTTGCTTAATGGTAAAATTGCAGCTTTATATGGCGCTAAAAATGGTTTAAGATGCATAACTTTTCTAATTTCACCATTTGGTAAAGTTTCTTCGTCATATGCATCGTTAACAATCATCAAAAACATTCTATCAAGACCGATACTTGGTTCGATGCAGTATGGAACATACTTTTCGTTAGTATCTGGATCTAAATAATCTAAAGGTTCGCCTGAAAATTTGGCATGTCTATTTAAATCATAGTCAGTACGATCAGCAACACCCATAATTTCACCCCAACCAAAGCTAAAATTGTATTCAATATCGGTTGTAGCTTTAGAATAGAAGGCTAATTCTTCAGGTTCATGATCTCTATATCTAAGATTTTCATCTTTAATACCTAATGTTTCGATAAATTTTAAAGAAAAATCTTTCCAATACTTTTGCCAATCAAGATCTGTTCCTGGTTTGCAGAAGAATTCTAATTCCATTTGCTCGAATTCTCTTGTTCTAAAGGTAAAATTCCCTGGAGTAATTTCATTTCTAAAAACTTTTCCAGTATTACAAATGCCGAATGGAATTTTCTTTCTTGTTGCTCTTTGTACGTTTTTAAAATTAACAAAAACGCCTTGAGCTGTTTCTGGTCTTAAATATACTTCACTCTTGTTATCATCAGTAACGCCAATATGAGTTTTGAACATCATATTAAATTGGCGAATATCGGTAAAATCACTCTTTCCACATGTTGGGCAAACCAATTTATGATCATGCATAAAATTATTCATATCATCTTGATTCATGCCGTTTACATCGACATCTTTATATTGTTGTTCAATTAATTCGTCAGCTCTAAATCTGCTCTTGCAAGCCTTACAATCAATTAATGGGTCGTTAAAAGTTGTGACATGTCCTGTGGCTTGCCAAACTTTTGAGTTCATTAAAATTGCAGAATCGATACATACGTTATATGGTGATTCGTGAACATACTTTTTAAGCCATAATTGGCGAATATTGTTCTTTAATTCACTTCCTAATGGTCCGTAATCCCAAGTGTTGCTTAATCCACCATAGATTTGTGAACCTTGAAAGACATAACCAGTTGTTTGTAAATGTGTAGCAACGGTTTCAAATTTATTTTTAAATTCCATAAAAATCTCCATTCAAATACTCTTAAATTATAATTTACGAATACTTTTTGTCAACCTATTATAAGTGTAGTTAGATCATTAAATCTAATGAGTTTAATTTTATCGAAAAAGATACTTCGATTTGCCTATTTAAAAACACGAAAACATTTTTGGAATCGTTCTCGTTTATTACGATATTATCGACATTATCACAATTTAAAAACTTATTAATATTATTAATGTCATCGTTTGATAAAATGACGCCTTTATTTAACTCATTTCTATCCAAATCCACTATTGATCCATCGGCAAATGAATAGTTTTGACTAGCTTTATTAATTACATTTGTTAAATTTGGTTTTATTCCCAATTCTTTTACTAATAAAGAAGCGAAACGGGCTAAAGAAGCATAAATTCTTCTCGATTCTACCATGTAGTCAAGTGTTTTGGTTACATAAGATAGCAAATTGCTTCTTACACCTAAATCTTCTTCTGAAATAACATTATCAATTGTTTTAATGATTGCTTCACTCAAATAATCCAAAGCCACCAAATAATCTAATGAACTAATTGCAGAAGTATAAAACTTTATAATTTTAGCAGTTCTTAATTTATATCCGCCAACTTTGCCTTTATAGACATCAAAATTTGCATATATAAATTTATTTGTAAATAAATGGTTTTTGCTATCATCCTTAAAAATGCCTCGACCTAAAACCGATACTATTCCGTTTTCAGTTAGTATGTTAATAATTGCATTTGAATCTTTATATTTGTTGACTGAAATGATTAAACCAACAAATTGTTCCATTTTAAATCTTATATCCTGCTTTTACTAAAAATCTACTAGAATTACGCCAATTTTCAACTACTTGCACTACTAATTCAAGATTAATATGTTGTCCAAGCATCTTTTCAATGTCTTGACGAGAGTATGTTCCAATCTTTTTAATCATCTTTCCGCCCTTACCTATGATGATGCCTTTTTGGCTTTCTTTCTCGCAAATGATCTTGCAATAAATAGATAAACGACCACTTTCTTTAGCTACTTTTTCAGTTATCACTAATACTCCGTGAGGAACTTCTTTATCTAAAAGAATTAATAATTTCTCACGAATTATTTCTTGAACTCTGAATGATAAATCACGATCAGTAATTTGAGTAACATCATAATATGCTGGTCCTTCTTCTAAATTTTCTTTAATTAGTTTAATGAGATCATCAACTCCAAAACCATCTTTTGCGCAAATTTCACAAGTTAAAGCGTCTGGAAATAATGTTTTATATTTTTCTTTAATATTAGTAATCAATTCGATTCTTGTTGTATCAATTTTGTTAAAAACTACGATTAATTTGCAATCAAATTTAAGTTTTTCACATAAGAATGCATCGCTTTCATCGTATTCACGACCCGCATCCACTACTAAAAGAGCTATATCACAATCTCTAATTGTGCTATAAGAAATCTTATCAAGAGCAACGCCTAATTCATTAAAAGGTTTATGAATCCCAGGAGTATCGATGAATACTATTTGAGAGTCTTCATCGTTATAAATTCCAGTAATTGAATTTCTGGTTGTTTGTCCTTTTGGAGTAACAATTGATATTTTTGAACCAACAATATCATTAATAAGAGTTGATTTACCGACATTTGGTTTGCCGATTATGCTTACAAATCCACTTTTCATATTATAAATCTTCGCCAGAGAAGGAATAAGGAAGCAACTCAGCTACAGTAGTCTCTTTAATATCACCATCTAAGTTCCCTAAATAAATTCTTGTATTCTTAGGTAATAATTCACTAAATACTTGTCTACATGCACCACATGGAGAAATTGGGTTTTCTGTGTTACCAATAATGGCTAAAGCATCGATATCATCGTATTCAACACCATGACAATATGCATTGTATATTGCGTTTCTTTCACCGCACATTGATAAACCGTATGAAGCGTTTTCAATATTCGCTCCTAAAAATACTCTTCCATCTTTTGTAAGTAACGCTGCACCCACTTTAAATTTTGAGTATGGGGAATATGAATAATCCATAGCTTCTTTAGCTTGTGCCAATAATTCTTCTTTAATCATAGAATAATCTCCTTATTTGGTGGGAGAATTACATCCTGAAGACCGAACATTACAGTTTCATCTTCCTTTGTCATATGATCATATCCAAGAAGATGCAAGTATCCGTGGACACTAAGGAAACATAATTCTCTTTTGAGAGTATTTCCGTATTTTTTAGCATTTTCTTCGGCTACATCATAGCAAATGTAGATTTCTCCTAAATCGATAGGAACATCTCCACCTTTAACTATCTCGGTTTTATCATCTAAAAATGCAAAACTAATTACATCTGTAGGACGATCAATGTGTCGATATTCTCGATTGATTCGATGTATTTCTTCTTTGGAAACAATTGTAACACTGACGATATAGTTGGACTTTAAATCTAATGTTTTTAAGGTTTTTAAAAACAATTTTTCGTAAAGTTCAGCGTATTCATCGAGGGCGTTATTCGTTTCGTTATTAAATGAGAATTCCATCGTTTCATAATTATATCATATTTATAGGAAATCATTAAAATAAATGCGGTTTATTGTGGTCTATTTACTCTTCTTTGCAATAATTTAGATAAAGGCACTTATGAAATCTATATTCATTGATCGAATCGATATAATCAATTATTTTCACTATTGATTCATCTAAGAAAGAATAAAAGAAAAAGTGAAAGATTAAGAAATTGATACTAATTTGATTTGACAAGTACATGTATATCAAAGTCATTATTAAGATAAGAAAAATAATAATATATCTTTTGGAGTCATTGAAATTAGATATTGAATACGCTTCTGATGTCGCTTCATCCATCGCCTTCTTGACCAATTGTTCATTTTTGTTTTCATTTAAAACACCTTCCTTTTCTTGTATTTTTGCCTTTTTAGCGTTTATTTTTTTATTAAATAAAAGATACAATACCAACTCACATAAAGTGATTATTACAATATTTGTTAGACTGATTACGCTATTAAAAGCCAACAATGTACTACCAAAGATAAGAATTAATATGCTTGAAAGCAATTCAATTGGTAATACGAAATAGTTCTTTTTAAACATTGTCATATTTAATAAAACTGTTTTTAAGTCTTTTTTCCTTCGTGAATAACACGGCTCTATGATGTTTTTATCAAAATCTTTCATTCCAGCAGTTAAAACTCTTCGATAAATGAAACTTGTCAAAATAAATCCAGAAAATAAAAGTACCGGAATTATGATATTTGCTCCGCTACTAAAATATAATCCGCATACCAATAAAACAAAGCTAATAAATTCCATAAATAAAGCGATCCAAAGATGTTTATTTCTAAAATATTCGAATTTTTTAGCTTTGTATTTTCGTTTATCGATTTCTTCACATTCTAAAAAATCACCATTGAATCTTTCTAAAAATTCTTCTTTTGATATTTGAATCTCGCCATTTGCTGGATCGTTAATTTCTACACTTTTCTTATTAATTTTAGTTAATAAAACCATATGAAGTTTCTTATCTTGAGCAAAAGTCACCATTAAAGGGAGATTTTTGGCTTCAAAAATTTCGTCTTTCGTTGTTAATTTAAAGGCTTTTAATGTGCAGCCTTCATTCTTAGCTATTTCAATTAAATCTTCGTAAGTGTACGGCTTATCTGCGCAATCCTGGTCCAAATAAAGATAGTTTTCGTTCTTTCTTTTGGTGGCTAATAACATCTTAAGACAAGTAAAACCACAATCTTTGCTCATAATCTGTTTAATAAAATAAGACATATAAGACTCCTTTATAATCAGGGCAAGAAAACCAAGAGATTTTTTATTGGGGGATAAAGGAATATATTAAATTTTCTTGCCCTTCACATACAAGATGTCTATTAACTTCAAAAATTAAGAAGAGAAAATAAAAAAAGACAGTTTTTTTACAAACTGTCTTTAATTTTTGATAAATTTATCTATATTTTTTTCTAGCTGCTTCAGATTTCATCTTTCTTTTAAGATTTTTCTTATAGAAACATTCTCTCTTACGGCATTCTTGGATGGTTCCAGCTTTATTGACTTGTCTTTTAAATCTTCTTAAAGCTTCATCAAGTGTTTCACCGTCTCTAA
>CAYQCJ010000058.1:0-5674 GCA_964416025.1 uncultured Staphylococcaceae bacterium
ATTAGATATGCTGGTGTTGTTTGTGAAAGATGTGGTGTCGAAGTTATTTCTAAAGAAGTTAGAAGAGAGAGAATGGGACACATTGAACTTGCTAGTCCATGTTCACACATTTGGTATTTAAAAGGTATTCCTTCAAGAATGGGATTAGTACTTGGTTTAAGTGCTAAACAACTTGAAGAAATTATCTATTTTAGTGCTCACGTCTGTCTTAATCCAGGAACTAGTAAGGCATTAGCTTACAAGCAATTCCTCGATAATAGCGCTGGTCGTGAAGCTTTCACTGCTGCTATTTCTGAAATTCTTGAAGGTGTTGAGAATAAAGAAAGTTACGATTATGTTCAAGGCAAAAACTTATTAGAAGGTCTTACTACAAATGGTTCAATCTTTAATTTCTACGCTTGTGCAAGTTATATTAGCGAAAGAACTGGAGCCGAATTCGGTGAAGGTGCTGAAGCTATTAAGAGATTATTAAAAGAAGTCGATCTTAAAGCCGAATTTGAAGCAACTGATGCTGAAATTAAGGGTGCTACTGGTCAAAAGTTAACTAAAGCTACAAAGAAACTTGAAGTTTTAGCTAGTTTCATCAAATCTGGAAATAAACCAGAATGGATGATTCTTGACGCAATACCAGTTATACCTCCAGATCTTAGACCAATGCTTCAACTTGATGGCGGAAGATTTGCTGCTAGTGATTTAAACGATTTATATAGACGTATTATTACTCGTAATAACCGTCTTAAAGGATTTATTGCTGCCGGAGCTGCTCGAATCATTATTTCTAATGAAAAGAGAATGCTTCAAGAAGCTGTCGATGCTTTAATCGATAACGGAAGACGTAATGGAAAACCAGTCACTGGTGTGAGTGGCCGTCCATTAAAGTCCTTAAGTGGTGCTTTAAAAGGCAAGCAAGGCAGATTTAGACAAAACCTTCTCGGTAAGAGAGTTGATTACTCTGGCCGTTCAGTTATTGCTATCGGACCAGATTTAAAGATGTATCAATGTGGTATTCCTCGTGAAATGGCCATTAACTTACTTAGACCATTTATCGCTGCTATTTTAATTAGTAGTGGAAAATGCTTATTACATAAACAAGCTGATAGAAAGATTGATGCAAAAGATAGCGATGTTTACGATGTTGTCGAACAAATCATTAGTGAACACCCAGTTCTTTTAAACCGTGCTCCTACTCTTCACAGATTAGGTATTCAAGCTTTCCAACCAGTTCTTGTTGAAGGTAGAGCAATTAGATTACATCCTCTTGTTTGTACCGGATTTAACGCTGACTTCGATGGCGACCAAATGGCTGTCCACGTGCCAGTCGGAAAAGCTGCTCAAGAAGAAGCTGTTGATTTAATGCTTGCAAGTAACAACATTCTTGCACCAAGAGATGGAAAACCAATCGTTACTCCTGGACAAGATATTCTTATCGGTAACTATTATTTAACAATGGAAGCTGATAAAAAGGATTTCATCGAAAAAGCCAAAACTTTTGAAGTTGCTGGTGATAATGATGAAGCTCAAAAATATAGAAATTATGCCGATCTTGAAGGAAAAGTCTTCAAAGATATGGATGAAGTCGTTAAAGTTTATGAATCTGGCTTAATCCATCTTCATGATAGAATTGCTCTTCGTGGTTCAAGTATGAAGAAGAAATCCTTCACACCTGAAATGATGAATAGTTATTTAATCACTACTGTTGGTAAAGTTATCTTCAACTTTGCTTTCCCAAGTGATTTCCCTTACATCAATACTGGTGATAAGAAATTAATCAAAGACAACCTTAACCATGATTTAATTCAATATTTTGTACCAAAAGGAACAAATATTGCTGAATATATCTCAACTTTACCACTTAAAGAACCAGTTGTTAAAGGTGATATTACCATGATTATTAATGCTGTTTATCATAAATATGGCACTGAAAAAACCAGTGCAATTCTTGATAAGATTAAGGATCAAGGCTATAAGTATTCAACAATCAGCGGTTTAAGTATTGCTCTTAGCGATATTAATGTTCTTGCTGAAAAGAAAGAAATTGTCGATAGAGGCGATGCTGGAATTACTCAAATCAATGAATTATTTGACGAAGGCTTCTTAACTGAAGATGAGCGTCATAAGCAAGTTGTTAATCTTTGGAAGAATGCTTATAAAGAAGTTAAAGATGATGTTAACAAGAAACTTGAAAGCGAAACTAGAAACCCACTTTACATTATGTGGCACTCTGGTGCTCGTGGAAGCTCTGATAACTTTACCCAATTAATTGGCTTTAGAGGTGTTATGACTTCAACTACTGGTGAAATTGAATTACCAGTTAAATCTTCATTCCGTGAGGGTATGAACATTTCTGAATTCTATACAGGTACTCACTCTGCAAGAAAAACTGGTTGTGATACCGCTTTAAAGACTGCAGATGCTGGTTACTTAACTCGTAGACTTGTCGATGTCTCTCAAGATGTTATTGTTCGTGAAATTGATTGCCATTCTGATCATGGTACAATTGTTAGCGAAATTTACGATCCAGTCCAAAAATTCACTGTTGTTGGACTTGAAGATAGACTTGAAGGAAGATATGCTTGCCACAACGTAGTTGATCCAACTACTGGAGAAATTATTGTTAAAGCAAACACCTTAATCACACTTGATGATGCCAAGAACATCGTTGCTCATGGTATTAAATCAGTTGAGATTAGATCTTTATTCGGTTGTGAAACCAAAGATGGTGTCTGTCAACATTGTTACGGAACCAACCTTGCTAGTGGTAAACCAGTTGAAATTGGTGAAGCTGTCGGTATTATGGCTGCTCAATCAATCGGTGAACCTGGTACACAATTAACTCTTAAAAACTTCCACTCTGGCGGTGTCGCTAGTGCTGAAGATATTACTAAAGGTCTTCCAAGAGTTACTGAGCTTCTTGAAGCTCGTAATCCTAAAGGTGAGGCTACAATCAGTGAAATCGTCGGTGTTGTCGATGAAATCTCTGAAAAGAACGGTATTTACACTATCATTGTTAAAAATGATCTTGAAACCAAAACCTATGAAACCAACTTCGGTGCACGTTTAATCGTCGCTAAAGGTGATGAAGTAGTTAACGGAAGTCAACTTACTGAAGGTGCTGTTTCTCCAAAGAAATTACTCGAATGTTCCGACAATGCTAATACTGAAGCCTATATTGTTCAAGAAATTCACAAAGTTTATAAAGATGCTGGTATTAACATCAGCGATAAGCATATTGAGGTTATTGTCCGTCAAATGTTACGTAAAGTCGTCATTATTGATGGAGGAGACACAGCTCTTATTCCTGGAACAAGAGTTACTCTCAACACATTCTCAAATGCTAATAACGAAGTATTACTTCAAGGAAAACATCCAGCTGCTGCTAGACCATTAATCCTTGGTATTACTAAAGCTGCTCTTGAAACTGAATCCTTCTTATCAGCTGCATCTTTCCAAGAAACAACACGTGTTCTTACAGATGCTGCTATTAAAGGTAAGACTGATACACTCCACGGACTTAAAGAAAATGTCATTACTGGTAAGTTAATTCCTGCTGGTAGAGGCTTACTCAACCAAGTCGAAAGAGATGTTATCGTCGATAACTTCGATGTTTCTAAGAGAATGGCTGAAGTTAAGAAACAATACATCGGTGTTCACGATGTCAATTATGATGAACAATACGAAGACGAAAAGATCCAAAGTATGGAAAGTCTTATAACTGAAAGAACTCCTGAAGAAGAAGCTGAAGTTAGAAAGATTGAAGGCATCAGTGATGCCACTACAGTTAGTGATAGTGGCGACTATGATGATGTCCCAAGTGCTGAAGATTCAAAAATTGATTAGTTATTAATCTAATTTAATAAAAGGCCCCTTAATAAGGGGTCTTTTTATGTAGTTTAATATGTAATAAATTTTCGGCGCAATCTCGGATGTAACTCTTTGATAATAAGCCATTGGCATTCCTAATTGCAATAATAATTGATTGATAAACATTATAAAACATCGAAACAACCATATTTTTATTTACTTTTTTACCTTCGTAAAGTATTTCATCTTCTTCATAAAATGAATTGATGAATTTATCCCAACTCATCCTATTATATAAAGTGAAATATTCAAAATCGTTAAAGCTCATCTTTTTAAGTTGTGCTTCGTGGTCGTAAATTAGATTTAATTCATAATTTAATGAATAAGAAGCAAATTCTTTAAAATCTGGATGAAGATCAACTCCATAATCTGGACTAGCCATCTTCTTATAAACATAGATGATGAAATCAAGTTTAAAATTGTCTAATGTTTGGTATTCTTTAATTATTTTTTTCTTAATATTTTTATTGGTTTTAAGAAAACAATAAATAGAAGGATCTAATAAAAAATTGTCGTCGTAAAAATGATGAAATTCACACATAAAAGCGACATTATTACTCATGTTGTAACTCCTATAATTTGTTATGTTTTTAGAAATTTCTATAATTTTTATTGTATATGAATATTTTGAGAAATAAAGACTAAATCGCAAATTTTTACAATGTTTTATGTAAATGTCATGTTATTAAGTAAAAATTACTTAAATAATTGACATTTACAATCTTTAATCTAAAAAATATTGCTAGGTGTGATATAAATATTAAAAATTAAATGTAAAACCGAGTGTATAGTAAAAGCCTATTTTTTCAATAATCTTCCTTTAAATTATTTAGCTAAAAATATTTAAAAAGATAGTTAAAAACTGCTTGACTAGTCATATTTCGTTTTGCTATTATATACACGCTATTAAAAGCAATTTTTATTTGGTGTATTGTGATACACCGGGTAATGTGTAAATCAAAATCGAAAGGAGAACTAAGATGCCAACTATTAATCAATTAGTCAGACAAGGTAGAAAGAAACCTACTTTTAAGTCAAAGGCACCTGCATTATTAAAGAGATTTGATTCATTAAGAAAAGTTGAATCTGATCAAAATAGTGCACAAAAGAGAGGTGTTTGTACCCGTGTCGGTACAATGACCCCTAAAAAGCCAAACTCTGCTTTAAGAAAGTACGCAAGAGTTAAGTTAAGCAACGGCTATGAAGTCACTGCTTATATTGGAGGTGAGGGCCACAATTTACAAGAGCACTCTACCGTCATGATTCGTGGAGGAAGAGTTAAAGACCTCCCAGGTGTTAGATACCATATTATTAGAGGTACATTAGACTGTGCCGGTATCGAAAGCCGTAGACAAGGAAGATCTCTTTATGGTACTAAGAAACCAAAAGAGTCTAACGATTAGGAGGTTGAATAGAATATGCCACGTAAGGGAAATGTAAGTAAAAGAGAACTTTTACCAGATCCAATTTATAATTCAATGCTTGTTACAAGATTAATCAATAAGATTATGCTTGATGGTAAAAAAAGTACCGCTCAACAAATTTTATATGGTGCTTTCAACAAGATAGAAAAAATCACAAAGAAGCCAGCAATGGATGTCTTTGCTACTGCTATCAATAACATTATGCCAGAAGTTGAACTTAAGGCTAAACGTATTGGTGCTGCTAACTTCCAAGTTCCAACTGAAGTTTCTAAAGAAAGAAAAGTCACTTTAGGTCTTAGATGGTTAGTTAATTATGCTAGATTAAGAAAAGAAAAATCAATGGAAGATAAACTTTGCAACGAAATTATTGATGCTGCAAACGGAACAGG
>CAYQCJ010000059.1:0-5317 GCA_964416025.1 uncultured Staphylococcaceae bacterium
ATTGCCGATGCAGAATCTTTGAGTCGTGATGACCTATTTAAGAAAGCTGCAGAGGAAATTGGAGCAGGAACATTAAAGTTCGTAGGTACTTCTTCAAGATTTAAGAACTCTATTGATCCATTCAAAGCTGAGTTGGCAAAATATAATCCAGATTGTGCCAATATGTCAATCACTAAAGATTCAACAGTTGATGGTCAAATTTACACCAAATTATTAGGTGAAATTGAAGCTGGAGTTAAGAATGGTTATGATGGCGCTCTTGTTCAAGATGGTTATCAATTACAAATGAAAGGTATTAATACCGGATATTTCTACAATTATATACCTAAGGAATGGAATGACGATCCAAACACCAATAAGGAATTAAATGGTAATCCATTTGCTCTTCAATATAATATGAAGACTTGGATGGTTAATAATGCTAATGGCAATACAACCACAATTGATAATGTTTGGGATATTACAGCCAGTGCTTGGAAAGGCAAACTTCAAACTATGGATCCACGTAACGAAAACGTCAACATGGATTGGTTAATCACTTTAACTAAAGATAGTTGGTGCGATGAATTGAAGACTGCTTTCGAAGATTCATCAAATGATAATAAATCATTAGATTTAACAAAATATGCAAGTTATGGTGAGAAGAAAAAGTATGCTTATGCATTTATTGATGGTTATTTAACAAATTCAGTATTCAATGCTGATGATGGTGCTGCTAGAGATAACATTACCAACAAAACAGCTGCTGGAAATGGTGGATGGATTGTTTATAGTAAGATCGGAAGTATTAAAGAGAGTGAAAATGTCAGTGTTGGCAATATCACAGTTTCTGCTTTAGGAAAAGATAATACTGATGGTAATACTGCTACAAGTCATATTAAAGGATTCGGCGGATTTATGTATAAACACTATCTTCAAGTTATGAAGACTACAACACATCCATATACAGTTTGCGCTTTCATCAATTATTTAAGTACAACCGAAACTGGTTATGCTGCTTGGGGTCAAGATATTGGAGATTATCCATCTCTTCCTTCAATCAACGTTGATAGAACTAAATACGGACACGGAACATTAGATACAAGTACAACACCTTATACATTTACAAAAGATGCTACTAAAGATAATGTATTCTCTGCATTAAATGATCCAAAATCATCATGGTGGGAATCAAAGACTGGTGGAAATGTTGTTATTGAAGATCCAGCTTACATTGTTACTCAATATAACGCTGTTAGAGCCTTCATCGATTCAGTCATTTCTAACAAATAGTTAAAAAAAATGAATGGGCTGGGTTTCCAGCCCATTCAAATTAAAAATATTAAAGGAGAAAAATTATGGAAAATGTTATGCAAAACAGTCATGAAGACTCCTTTAAAATTAAAGCAAAAAGGTTTTTTAACAAACAAAAAACCTTTTTTGGTGTTCCAGCCAATAATATATTGATAATTTTTGGAATTTTATTAGTTGTTTTAAATTTTATTCCATTAATTTCAGTTGTTTTAGATAGTTTTACAGTTCATTTAATGGAAGCTAATGGAGTATTAACTGTTGGAAGTTATACTTTTGCCCATTATGTCGAATTATTTGCTGGACCAAATTGTTGGGGAATGTTTTATAAGCCATTATTAAATTCCTTTGCAGTCTCGATTATATCTTGCTGTTTTGCCGTTTTATTCGGTGGAACAGTCGCATTTTTGATCACTAGAACAAATATGCCTGCAAAGAAATTTATATCTTCTGTCTTTATTTTCCCATACATCATGCCACAATGGACTTTAGCTTTATTCTGGAAAAACTTATTCATAAGTACCGCTTGTACCGGTGGTTATGTAGGTGAGTTCCAAGCTTTAACTGGTTTGGCCGCTCCTGAATGGTTAGTTTATGGTATGTTCCCAGTCTCTTTAATTTTAGGTCTTCACTATGCTCCATTCGCATATATTTTAATTGGTGGTATTTTAAGAAATATGGATGCTAACTTAGAAGAAGCAGCTACAATTCTTAATATTCCAAAATGGAAGACATTTACTCATGTCACTCTTCCAATTGTTAAGCCAGCAATTTTAAGTACTATTTTATTGGTATTTAGTAGTGCAATGAGTTCTTATCCGGTCGCAGTAACGCTGGGTAAGCCGGTAAACTTCGAAGTTCTAGCAACGCAATTACAAATCTTCCTTCAAGAAGGTAAATATTCTGCTTATGCTGGTGTCGGATCGATTACCTCAATAGTCTTAATTGTTATTGGTTTACTTATTCTTTTATTCAATCAAATGTCGACTGGTACACGTAAATCTTACACTACAGTCAGTGGTAAGAGCGGACAAGTTTCTAAACAAAATTTAGGAAAAGTCAACAAATGGATCGTCAGTGGAATTATGTGCGTTGTTGTTGTATTCTTCTGCATCGGACCAATGTTATCATTCTTACTTGAATCGCTACTACCAAATACTGGAGATTTCAGTAGTGGATTAACGACAATCTGGTGGACGTCAAAAGTTGAAATACGTAACGGTTATAAAGGATTGTTCTATAGTCCGGAAATATGGTCAGCTCTCGGTGGATCAATTGCATTATCTGTGGTTTGTGCATTATTAGCTGGAACTTGCGGATTATTAATTGGATACGCTGTCAGTAAAAATAGAAAGAGTAAGGGAGCACAATTTGTTAATGGATTAGCTTTCTTACCTTACTTACTTCCTTCTATTTCTTTAAGTGCTATCTTCTTCATGTTATCGCTTAAAGTTTCTTGGTTATATGCTTCACCATTCTTAGTTTGTATTATTATTGGTGTTCTTAAATATATTCCGTTTGCGAGTAGAAGTTCGCTTAATGCGATGCTTCAACTTAGTGGAGAAATTGAAGAAGCCGCTGTAATTCAAAATGTCCCATGGTGGAAACGTATGACGAGAATTATATTCCCAATTCAAAAATCATCGTTCTTGAGCGGTTATTTATTACCATTCATCAGCTGTATGAGAGAGTTGTCATTATTCGTATTTATCGCTCCAACCGGAATGATTCTTACAACATTAATGTTCCAACTTCAAGAAACAGGAATTACTGCTCTTCAAAATGGAGCAAACTTGATACTTGTTGTAGTCATCCTTGTTTTTAACACAATTATTAATAAGGTAACTGGTGCAAGTCTTGATAAAGGTATCGGAGGTTAATTTATGCCTAAAATTGAATTAATAAATATTGTTAAAAGATGGGGTGATTTCTACGCTGTTGATAATTTAAATTTAGTTATCGATGATCGTTCATTCATTACATTACTTGGCCCTTCTGGATGTGGTAAAACTACTACATTAAGAATGATTGCTGGTCTTGAAACTCCAACTTCTGGAAAAATCTTAATAAATGGCATTCCAGTCTTTGATAGTGATTTAGGAATCAATATTCCAGCTAATAAAAGACATGTTGGTTTCTTATTTCAAAACTATGCTTTATGGCCACATATGACTATTAAAAAGAACATTACTTTCGGATTACAAAATCTTAAAGATGAAATGCCTCTTGTTGCAACTGATTTTTATGCAAATAAGAGAAAAATTGAAATTTTAAATGAACCAAAAGCTTTAAATAATTTAATTAAAAGTTTTGTTAATAAAGATGGTTTAGTTGTTGAAAACAACGCTTTAATCGGAATTATTGATAATTATAAAGTTTCAATGTACACTGCAAAAGATCTTTATAAGATTAGTAATTTAAGTGAAAAAGACGAAACTATTATTTCTAAAAAGATTGAAGAATTTACAGAAAATATGAAAAATATTACTGATAAATACGAGCAAAAAGGTTTTAGTCTCAACGAAAAAGGCGATCTTCTTGGACTTCCTGAGATTTGTAACGAATATGTTTCGAGTCAAATTGTTATTAATATTTTGAAGAATCCTCAAAAGTTAATCGAATTAATTTCTGAAGCGGAAGCAAATAAAGAAAACGTTGTTGATTTTGTCAGTTCAAAACTCAAAATTTCTAAAGACACTGCTCGAAAATTAATTAATTTAAAACTTCAAAATTTAAGTGGTGATGAATTAATTAATAAAGTTAAAGAAAGTGTCGAAATTGAGAACGAAAATCTTGTCGAACTTAAAAGAGTCGAAAATATTAATGGTTATCAAATCGATGAAAAAGGAAATAAAATTCCAAACATCGACTTTGAAGATAAAGAATGGGATCACAAACTTGTTCACGTCATCAAAGATAGAAAACTTGATAACGAAGAAATTGATTTACGTTTAAGACATGTTTCTAGAGTTGTTAAAATTGGCGAATTCATGGATAGATATCCAAACGAACTTAGCGGTGGTCAACAACAAAGAGTTGCTATTGCAAGAACTTTAGCACCTGGACCAAAAGTCTTATTTATGGATGAACCACTTTCAAATCTTGATGCTAAATTACGTCTTGAAATGCGTGGTGAGTTAAAACGTTTACATCTTGATACCAATTCAACATTTATCTATGTTACTCATGATCAACTTGAAGCTATGACTTTAGCGACTAAGATTTGTTTAATTGATAATGGTGTTTTGCAACAATATGATGCTCCATTAGATGTTTACAAGAAACCAGCTAATTTATTTGTCGCTGATTTCGTTGGAAATCCTGCTATTAATTTTGTCGAAACAAATGCGGCTCAAAAAGCTGCTGGTAATGAAGTTAGCATAAAATTGTTCGATACAGTCGATGCTAAATTCGTACCAAACGAAAAAATTAATCTTGAAGAATTACGTTCAATCCGCGATAAAAAACTTCAAGAAGCGAAAGATGCTTACGAAACTGAAAAGAATACTAAAGGTTTTGTTGAAAAAGGAAATAAAGATAAAGCTTTTAATTTCCATGTTCAAAAAATTAGTGGTAACACCGATAGCAAAGATGAGAAAAATGTTTCTGCAAATGAATATGTAATTGGTATTCGTCCAGAATTTATTAAAATTGCTGATGATGGTGATATCGAAGGCGAAATTTATAATGCTCTTCCATCAGGTATGGAAACAACTGTTAAAATTAGAATTGGTGAATATGTTTTAACTGGTGTTATCTTCGGTGGAGTTGATTATAAGATTGGTTCTAAATGTCACTTATCATTTATTGGAAAAGAGATCTCATTATTTGATAGAATAAGTGGAAAGAGGATTTGCGACGGCGCAATTAAAATTAAGTAATTATGTATTTATTTGTATTTGATTTAGATGACACATTATTTGAATCCAATACTTTTATAGACACTAAAACTGCCGTTTTACTTAATAAATTACTAAAAGAGGGCAATTACATCGCCATTAATAGTGGTCGCCCTCTTTTTGGTATA
>CAYQCJ010000060.1:0-5155 GCA_964416025.1 uncultured Staphylococcaceae bacterium
AACGTAATATGCTTCAATGGTACGATTATATATTTTGGTTTGTTGCTGTTATTATCATTATTTTAGGTTTACTCCAAGGTGGAAAGAGCGAAGGTGCTTCTGGTGCTATTACAGGCGGCGGATTAAATGTCTTCGTTAAAACCAAGGAAAGAGGTAGTGAGTTGATCATTAGTTATCTAACCCTTGGATTCGGTATTGTATTTTTATTCTTAGCATTACTTAGTAACGCTTTAACTAAAGCTCCTGCTGATTCAACTACAGATGGTACAACATCTGGAGATACAGCTGCCGCAATTGTCAATGCAGTTAATTACTTAGCATTGTTAATTAAGTAGTAGGTTTACATTCATATATATAAAGTTGGATTAGCTTCCAACTTTTTTATTTACTTTTTTCATCTCCTATTTATAATGAAAGATAGAATAAGGAGAATTTTCTATATGAAGAAAAATCGTACTATTCTGTGTCTATCAATGACATTAGCGTTAATGAGTTGTAATTTAATTGGCTGTAGTAACAGTTCTTATGAAAATCCTGGAGATAATTTAGGTGGAGGAGAAGTGGTCGATGATGTTCCAACTGAATCTAATAGTGTAAGTTCGAGTGCTATCGACACCCAAATTGGAACTATAACCACAGATTTAATTACTGAAGATGTTGCTGGAGCAACAGATATTTCACCTGCTGGAGCAGTGAGTGCTGATATTCAAATTAAGAGCAATGGTTCTTATAAAATTAGTGGAAATATTGATTTAGGAGATTATCAATTAAAGGTTGCTAAAAGTTTAACTGATGTTGTGTTATATCTTAATGGCGTAACTTTAATGAAAGCAACTGATAAGAAAGTAATTAATGCAAAATCTGATATTACGATTGTTTTGGTTAGCGGAACAACAAATACAATAACCACGACATATACGGATTGTGATGCAATTGGCGGAGATGGTAATGTTACTATTCAAGGAAGTGGAACATTAAATCTTAATGCCACTGATGATTGCATTAGTTGTGATGGCACTTTAAAGATTTTAGGTGGTACAATCATTGCTAATTCGACTGGTGGATGTGCTTTAAATGCTGAATCTATAATTTTAAAGAATGCAAACATCACCGGAACAACCGTAGATAGCGATGTAGTTCATGCTGAGATTAATTATGATGCTGTAACATCTGCTGATGAAGTAGTCTTTACTTATGAAAAAGGCTTTGTTTATGTTGAATCTTCCACATTAAAATTAACTTCAAGCGGAACTGGTGATGGAATTCAAGGAGATACTTTTGTTGATATTATTAGTGGAACAATCACTATTAAAACTAATGGTGGAGCCACCAGTAATATTACTGAAGCGAGTTCTGATGCCGTTGATGGTAAGGGAATTAAAGCTGGTTGTATCGATTACACAGTTGGCGATAGTACCACTGAGCTTGAATTAACCTCTGAAAAATATTGTGTATTAATAAAAGGCGGAACTATCGATATTAATTCAAACGATGATGCAGTTCATTCAAATGGTGAATCTATTATTAGTGGTGGTACCTTTACAATTAGTACTGGTGACGATGGAATTCATGCGGAAACCCTCAATGAAATTAGTGGCGGAACAATTACAATCAGTAAATGTTACGAAGGAATTGAAGGTGCTAAAGTAGAGATCCAAGGCGGAAGCATTGATTTATATAGTGTTGATGATGGTATCAATGCAGCTGATGGAACTAATAGTCAAGGAAACGCCAATAATACCAATTGCCACATTATAATTAATGGTGGAGAAATTGTTGTTAATGCTGATGGCGATGGAATTGATAGTAACGGAACATTATTATTTAGTGGTGGTAAAACATACGTAAATGGACCTACTAATGGCGGAAATGCTTCGCTTGATAGTAATGGTGGTATTTTATGTAATGGTGGATATTTAGTCGCTGTAGGTGCTTTAGGAATGGTTGAAACTCCTTCAGTCTCTTCTACCCAATATGTTATTTCTTACGCACAAAGTTCAACAATTAGTGCCAACACTTATATTGATTTAAAAGATAGTTCTAGTACTTCATTAGTTAGTATGACAACCAAAAAGACTAGCCAATCCGTCATTATTTCTTGTCCAGAGATAAAAAATGGATCCACATATGGAATCTATTTAGGTGATACTAAAACTACTGATGCAACTATATCTTCGATCTTAACATCCATTGGAACAACCAATACTGGTAACCAAGGCGGAGGCGGTCCTAGTGGCGGTGGCGGAGGCGGAAGGCCTTAAACAATAAAGATTATTAAATTAAATAATAATCCAATAATAAAACTAGATGAGTTTGCAATAAGGGATACTAAAAATCCCTTTTTGTATGCCTTATTGTCTAAAAATGAATAAAATAAAGCTTCAATTACGAAAATTAGAATTTCTAAAGGAATAAGAAGAGCGTATTGAGGAATTGAAGTTGGTAAAAAATACATAATTATCGTAAGCGGAATGTTGGTTAAAGCATTAATTAAAAATGAAAGATATATAATTTTTGGATTATCTTTATAAAAAATAGAAATTGGAATTATTTCAATGATTATAGTTAAGAAATATGCATAAAGAATGTTACTAAATAATTCCATTTTTCTTTTCCTTATAATTAACATAAATTATTGCTGCAGTCGAAATAATAATGGCGATAGGAGCAAATATTATGATGTTTTTAGATACAAATTCATTCATTCCTAATAAATAACCAGGGAAGAGAACGGCAGCTAATAAACCGAAATTAAATCCTTCGTGATTTGGAAAAGATTTATTTAATAAATATAAGGTGATTGGCATCGAAAAATTGATTGCTAATATTGAAACCAAATCTAAAAACATATTTTGTCCAGTTAAGAAAATAGAAACGAAGCTAATTGCAAAAGAAATGATGATAGTGTTTCTAATCCCGAATTTATCTCCAAGAATTCCGCCTAAAATCTTTCCTAATGCTGTTATTACACTAACTAATAAAATTGTGTTTTTGCTAGTGTTCCAAACATAAGTGGTGCCTTTATTCCAAAAAGCTCTAACAAATGTAACGATTAATAAAAGTATAATTATAATTATGGTTTCTTTTGGTAATAATTTTTTTGTTTTTGCTTCTGTGTTTTCTGTTTTTATGGTTTGTTCTTTATCTGAATCATCCTTTAAGAAAACAAGTAAAGTAAGAAGAATAAAGACCAAAAACAAAAAAATTATTTTTAAAATATTGCCATAAAAATACGATCCCAAAACAAGGCCAATTGCACCTAAAGAAACGAAAATCCCCTGCAAAGACATGCTATTTTGTTTATTTTTAAGAACATACTTCCCACCAATTGTGTGAAAGAAGGCGTTAGAAATTCCAATTAAAATGCATGATAAATATGGATTTATATTGACACATAAACATAAAGTTAAAACAAATGTTAAAGCGATCAAAATTAATTTATCGTAATTGAATTTATCAACCAAAAAGCCTGTCAAAGGTTGAAGGACAAAAGCACATGAATTATATAAAATAAAAATTATAAAGGCATCGTTAGTATTTAAAAAAGGATATAAAGAGGCAAAAATAACAAATCCACAAATACCATCGACAACTAAATGCATTAATGAAAAAAGAACAGTCTTAATAGTAGACATATTATTTAGACGTTTTTAGTCCATCTTTGAGCAAAAATTAAGGAATCTGTAACAAATTCGGTGTTAATTAAGTCTTCTTTTGTGTAAGTGTAGGGGAATTCAACTTTTTTGTTGATAGAAAAACTGCTGCTATAGTCGGACACAGGACAGTGTTTCATTAAATACCAACCTTCAAAAGTATATCCTTTATATGCTTCTGGAATTCCGTCAGGCAAATTAATGTTAGTTGTATCAAGCTCAGCAATGTAATTGCTTATATAATCATCGTAACCATTTAAAATAGTTTCGCCTTCAACTTCCTTAAAAGAATTAAGCCCTTCATAAAAAACACTTTCGCCGTGAAATCGAATATAATTATAATTGTGGGTTCGGTTGCAGCCACTAAGTGGAGAAGCCACATCAAATACAATAAAAGACATAATGCTAAATAATCTAACTGAGTGCATATAGGAAACTCCTTTTTTAAATTATACCATAGATAATAAGAAATTTTTGTTTCTCATAAATTCTAAGATTTAAATTTCTTTAAAAAAATTTTACTTTGTCAAACTATAATTGTTATTCCTGCTTTTTAAAAATAAGAATAATGATAGAATTATAAATATGGAAGATATAAAGAGTTATACAATCGAGAAAAAAGAAGGCTACAAGAAAATTGTTTCTTCTTTATCGATTCGACCAAAATTGGTCATCGTTCAAGTCAATGACGATCCCGCAAGCAATGCTTATATTCGCGGAAAATTGAAAGATTTAGATGAAATTGGTGCTAATGGCGAATTAATTAAACTACCAATCGAAACTTCTCAAGAAGAATTACTAAAAGTAGTGGATCGTTTAAATAAAGATAAAACTGTAACTGGTTTTATTGTGCAACTTCCTCTGCCTAAAGGAATCGATGAAGAATTAATAAAAAGAAGTGTTATTCCTGAGAAAGATGTTGATGGTTTTAACGCTTTATCATCATTTGTTCCAGCCACTCCAAAAGGTATTGAAACATATTTAATTGATCAAGGAATTGAGCTTGATGGAAAGAATGCAGTTATCATTGGTAGAAGCAATATTGTTGGAAAACCTATGCAAAGGGTACTTCTTTCTCATAATATGAATGTTATAATCTTGCATTCTCATACATCAAAAGCAGATATGAAATTTTATATAGAACATGCTGATTTGATAGTCGTTGCAGTTGGTAAATCACATTTTCTTACTAATGAATATAATTTTAAAAAAGACGCAATTGTTATGGATGTTGGAATCAACCGTAATGAGGAAGGTAAACTTGAGGGTGATTGTGTACCAAATTTAAATGTTGGATATCAATCTCCAGTTCCTGGTGGTGTAGGATTATTAACGCGTTTAGCGCTAACAATAAATTTAATGGAGGCATATAAAAAATGGATTTTAAAATAGGTAAGACAGAAGTATTTGGAGTTGATTTTGCAATTAAAGCAAGTGGCAACCCAATGAGAACTGAATTCAATAGAGATGATGTTGATGAAAAGGACTTAAAAAGAGCTAAA
>CAYQCJ010000061.1:0-4766 GCA_964416025.1 uncultured Staphylococcaceae bacterium
TATTTGAATATTATCATCCAGCTTTTTGGAAGCGTGTTTCTATAATCGTTTTTGATGGTTTAATTTGGGCTCTTATTTGTTTAGGTTTATTTATTGGCTGCCGTTCGATTGTGCAAAATAGTCAAACTTACAAAGATAATGTGGCTTTATTGGATCAAAGAAAAGGTGAATCAGGAATCTTTGTCTACGATTCTAATCAAAAGAGATACGTCGATATTGTTTCTTTCTACAATTCTAGCGATGTCGCTTCAAGTGTTGAGCGTCTTGGCTTAAAAAAGGGAATTGAACAATTTTTCACCTATGTTGGTAGTGTTACTGACGATACCACGGAACAAAAAATTCGTACTGAATATGACACCTTTCGTCTCAGTGTTAAAACTGACAATCTTAATTACTTTGTAAAAAACGATTTTGGCGAAATCGTGGAGAATACGACAGCTAATTTTACGATAAAGCAATATAACGAGAACGTTTATAAGTACTATATCGACAATTATGCTCAAGGTTACTTTCTTCAAAAAACACCAAATGTTTTAGAAATTAATAAATATCTTTCAAACATGCTGTTTTTTGTAGAATGTCCAATCGCTTTAGTAGTTAGTTATTCTCTCTACTATTTAGCAATTCCTCTAATTTTTAAGAGAGGAAAGTTGACACTAGGAAGGCTTTTATTTAAGACTGGACTAGTCGATTCACGCGTATTAAGTGTCTCTTGGAAGCGATATTTAATACGTTTCTGTATTATGTTTTTCGGTGAAATTGTTTTAAGCATTTTTACTTTTGGAATCCCATTGATCATTTCTTTTACCATGATGGCATTCACGAAGAAAAAGCAAAATTTTCATGACTATATGTTAGGTATCGAAGAAGTTGATTTTAGTGAATCAAAAATCTTCTTAAATATGGAGGAGGCAAGCGGAGCACAAACAAAAAAAGCGCCGGATTTCAGGCAAAAATAGGGTACTATTTATATATTTATAATATTAAGTATCTTATAACATTGAATTGGAGGAAAAATTTTAATATAATTTGACTATGAAAAAATTTTACATTTTAAAGTCCTTATTTTTCTCAATAATTGGACTAGCCACAGGCACATTAGTATTGAGTGGAGGTGCCACTCAAACCAACAATGGTGAATGTTTTGGTGTTGCAAAAAATGATGTAATGAACAATGGAAGAACCTCGGAAGTTTTAAGGGTGAGCTCGTTAGATAGCTCCACTGAGACTAATGAGGTTCTTTTTAAAATCAGAAACATCAATACAACATCGACTTCAGCATCTGTTTCGTTCAACGTTACATTAAATGATAGCGTTACAAATTCGTATTACATTGGTTACGATAATGGAACTCTTAAACCAGCTGTTTTGGTTTATAAAGTGAAAAAGAGTAACAACGTTACCGAAGAAAGAGAAACTAAGATTACCAAGTACAACACTAATCAAGTTTATGATGGACTTGGAGAAACTGGAGATTCACAATTACAAACTTCTTGTGATATTGTTTTGACTCCAGATGAAACCTTATTGACCGATGAAATTAGTCTTAAGAACATTTATTTAGGTCAAAAAGTTGATGGAGTTTGGTCAGTCGTTCCAGATACAAGTTATTATGTTACAGGAACTAAGATTGCCACTTATAGAGAATTCAAATCTAATCAATTTGTTGAATTCACTTATAAGGGTTATTCAACATTTACTGGCTATACAAGTTTAGCTTTTGATGTATCAAATTTAGTTGATACCGATTTATACATTTCAACAAGCTCAACAATTAAGAGAATTTATAACACTAACATTGAAAGTGTTGAAGCTGGAACAAAATGGATTAGAACCAGATTATATTTTGGTGCTGATACGTCTTATATTTATACTTTAAATGATGGAACTGTTGTTACTGTTCCAAATAACGATGGTGTCGATACAATCGATGTTACCAAAGGAAAATCTGTTGAGTTCTTAATGAATAATGAATATACCATTGATGGTGTCACTTATAATTTAAACGGAAATAATATTAAAGATTTTGCTTTATCTAATTTCTATGTTTATACCGATTTATACGATAGTTTAATCTTTAAAGGTGTCACACAATCAAATTATTCGGCTCGTTTTAATAATCTTCCTTCAAGAATGAACGATGTTTTAGATAGCAATGGCGACGTTGTTGAAGGCTACGAAAAAGTTGCTCCTCAATATACAATTTCGGCCGATCTTATCTATGTTCTTGTTACAGTTATTTTAACTTTAGTTTATGCTGGTGCTGATATTGCTGCATACTTCATTTTAAAGAAAAAATACATTAATAATGAATTTAAGAGAGTAAGAACAAAGCCTTATGTTAGAACTTCTATCATGGGTTATTTAGCAATTATGTCGATCACTTTATCGGTGATGTCGATTGTTTTTAGAAGCACAATTTTAAATGGAACATTTGCTGTATTTAATCCAGTAGATATTTTAATTGTGATCTTCTCAGTTATGGGAATCATCTTATTTGGATATTTCGTTCGTTATTTCTTTGTCCAAATTAAGTCAAACGTTGAGAAAAAGAGAAATGATAAACTCAACAAAGAAGGCAATAACAGTATCGATGATGGAACTCTTCAAATTCCATCAAGCAGTAAATAAAAGGAGAATATTATGGAAATTAAATTAAAAGGTTTAACAAAAATCTTCCCAGGAAATCCTAAGAAACATATTAAGGATACAATCGCAGTTAGTAATTTAAATTTAACTGTACCTGATGGGAAACTCATGGGTTTATTAGGACCTTCTGGATGTGGTAAATCAACAACTCTTTATATGATTTCAGGTTTACAAGTTCCAACAAGCGGTGAAGTTTGGTTTGGCGAAGAAGAAGTCACTAACCTTTCACCAGAAAAGAGAGGAATTGGCTTAGTTTTCCAAAACTATGCTCTTTATCCTCATATGACCATTTTTAAGAACGTTGAATTCCCTTTAACTAACTTAAAGGTTGAAGTCCCATTAGTCACATTCTTCAATTTTGTTTTTACATACACTTATGTAATGAATAAAGATGATGATGTCGATGGAATTAATAAATCAATTCTTACTTTAGTTAACAAAATTGGTATTAATAAAAAGCATGCTGCTGTCGAAATTGAAAATGTCGATGGTAAGCTCAATATTAAAGTTCATCTTAACGACATCAGTGAAAAAGATGGTGAAGTTTTTGAACTCAATTTCCCAAGAATTATTGCTCCTTTAACAACAAATATCGAAAAAGTTCAATCACATGATGCTTTATATGATGCTGTTATTCGTTTCAATATGAAGATTGAGAAAAAAGATGAAATTACTAGTGGTATGTTCGATATTGATTGCGGAACTATCGACATTCAAGAGAGTGTTAGACAAGAATTAGTCAGTCAATTCAAGAAAGCCGGAATTAATTTAGTAAGTTTAAGTATTTACAATAATAAAGGTAATGAACATATTTTAGGTGAATATAAGAAAACAAATTTAGCTTTAGTTGAAGAAAAGATTCCTGAAATTATGAGCGCAAATAGCATCAATGCTACAGTTGATCTTAAGCCTGGAAAAATTTTCCTTGATGGATATGAAGCTCAAGCAAAGAAAGTTTTAACATTAAACGGCAAAGAACTTGGCGTTTCTGGTAAAAACTTAGTTGACTTCAAAGCTTTTGATGATCATGGTGTTCCAACTTTATTCTTTAAGATTAAAAAATGCTCAACTGCTCAAGTTGAAGGCATCACTAAGATTTTAAAGGCTGAATTTAAAGTTATTAACGAAAATATTAGAACAACAAACAGTGTTGCTTATAGAAAACTTAATGCCACCGAAAGAAAAGATATCGTCTACGATTGCGCTAAATTAGTTCAAATCGAAGATTATCTTCAAAGAAAGCCATCACAATTATCTGGTGGACAACAACAAAGAGTCGCTATTGCTAGAGCTTTAGTTAAGAAGCCAAAAGTTTTACTTCTTGATGAACCTTTAAGTAACCTCGATGCTCGTTTAAGACTTCAAACTCGTGAAGAAATCAGAAGAATCCAAAAAGAAACTGGAATTACTACTGTTTTCGTTACCCACGACCAAGAAGAAGCTATGTCAATCAGCGATCAAATCCTTGTTATGAAAGCTGGTGTTCAACAACAAATTGATAGCCCACAAAATGTTTATAACAATCCAAAGAACTTATTCGTTGCACAATTCTTAGGAAACCCACAAATTAACGTCTTCAAAGGAAATGTCAAAGGTGGAAAAGTTTATTTAGGTGATTCTTGCATCAACGAAGCTAAAGGCGTTGCTGATCAAGATGTTTATGTTGCAATTAGACCAGAAGGTTTCATTAAAGCAACTGAAAAAGATAAAGATTTCTTAAAATGTACAGTCGATCAACTTCAAATTTTAGGACGTGATATCTCAATTATCGCTAAACATCCAAATTGTTTAAAAGAAACATTTAGAGTAATTATTAGTGCTGATGAAGAGAACTTAACTGGAGAAATCGCACTTAAAGTAAATCCAAACAAGATGTTCTTATTCAACGTTAAGACAGAAGAAAGAATTTACGTGAAGTAGGTATAAGAAATGGAAAATAATGTAACTCAACTTGACATTAAAAAACCACTTACTTATCAAGATGCTAATCTCGGTACTTTAAACGAGGGCTATAACGAAGAACAAAACGTAAATCTTCATTATGTCAGTCGTAAAGAAAGAAAAAAAGAATACGTTGTTGGTGGAGTAAGTGACCAAGAACAATCAAATAACTGGAA
>CAYQCJ010000062.1:0-4762 GCA_964416025.1 uncultured Staphylococcaceae bacterium
ATTAAAATGAGTGCTCGCGCTCATAAGACCCTCAACAAGTCTTTAAAAGAAAACACAGTCGCTGAATAATCTTTCCTTTAAACATGTAATTAAAAATGCGCTTCTAGCGCATTTTTTTATTGTTATTAATAAGTAATTATTTATTAAATTCCGAAGAAGAAAGCAATAAATAAACTCACATATTCAAGTAAGAAGACGAGTCCATCACCCCACTCGAGAATACATAAATAGCAGAACTTTGGACGGATATAATTGTCTGATCCAACCTTTTGCATCTTATCCCAAGTTTTGTAACTTGGATTGAGTAAAAGAAAACATTGAAATAAAAACAAAACGACGGTAGCAATAACAATCGCAACTTGTGGATTGCGATTATAATTCATTTTATCTTTAGCACCTAAAAACATTAATTCTAAAATGTTAATTAGAAAAACCAACATTGTGAACGATACCATAAGTCCTAAATGAAGTTTTAAATTTGATAATTTTGTAAATGATAAGAAGAAAAATACGACTACAGCGGCAGTTGCCACCACTAATAAAACAATATTAAAAGCTAAATCTTGTTGGCCTTTACTAATAACATAGAAAACAAAAGGTATTATAAGAAGGAGAAGCATTAAAATTTTTGTAGTTACTAAAACCCAAGAAGATTTTTGATTTTTTCTAAAACAATTTGCCTCATAAGGATAATTTCTTAAAAAAGAATATTTGTTTGCACCTGTTCGATTGAAAGCATTAATTTCATAACTTAAATACAAAATAATAGCAATAATTGCTAATACAAACGAAATGAATGCGTAATACTTTAAATCTCCCATAATTTATCCCCTTAATGAATCGATTGCTTTTTTATAATCATTTTTGAAAATGTAAGAACCAGCGACCAAAATATCAACTCCGGCTTCAATACATAATTTGCTGGTTTCACTATTAATTCCACCATCAACTTCTATCAAAAAATTATAATTATTTTCTTCTCTTAACTCTTTTAATTGCTTAATTTTATCTAAAGCTTCGGGCATAAATTTTTGGCCACCAAAACCAGGTTCAACACTCATCACCAATACTAAATCAATACGATCTAAGTATTTTAAGAGGGTCTTTACAGGGGTTTTTGGTTTTATACATAATCCAATTTGTTTTTTCTGTTCTTTAATTGTTGTATATAATTCTTCAAAATCTTCACCTTTTAAAGTTTCTTCATGAACTGTAATAATATCAGCTCCTGCTTCAAGAAAATCTAAAACGTAAAGTTTTGGATCATCGATCATCAAGTGAACATCATTAACCATATGGTGTTTGTGCGAAATACACTTTAATACTGGAGCGCCAAATGAAATATTTGGTACAAAATGGCCATCCATAACATCAAAATGAAGGTATTCAGAACCTGCATTTTCAACTGATATAATTTCCTCACCTAAGCGAGCAAAATCAGCACTTAAAATTGACGATGATATCTTAATATTTTTCATATTTTTATTATAACTTCTAATCATTTGAAAGTCCAAATATTCGGGAGAATAAGTTCGTTCCCTTGTGCATTTTCTTTTTATTGTGATAAATATCAAGAATATCTTGATACATTTCTTCAACTGTCTTATATCTAACGTTTAAATCCTTGTTAGTAGCTTTCATAATTATGCTAACTAAATCGACTTGTAAATTAGGCATATATTTTAAAGGAGAAGGCATAACTTCACTAATTTGTTTTTTAGCAACTTCAGCAGCTGTTTTTCCATCAAAGGGAACCCTACCAGTCAATAATTCGTAGTATACAATTCCAAGGGCAAAAATATCGCTTTGAAAGCTTGGTTTGCCGCCAGTTATAAGTTCTGGAGCTAAATATTGAGCAGTTCCAACAATCTTATTATTTTCGTTAACATTCATGGCTGAACCTAAAACAACACTGATTCCGAAATCCGATAATTTTACACTTCCATCAGCACCATAAAATACGTTTTGAGGCTTAATATCACGATGAATTACATGTTTTGAGTGACAATACATGATTGCTTGACAAAGTTGAATCATGACAGCAGTACTCTCTAAAGCCGAAAGATTTCTTTTAAAATCAAGAACATCTCTAACTGTTTGATCTTTAACAAATTCATTTACAATGTAAGGTAAATTATCAATTTCGCCATAATCGTAAATTTTTATAATATTAGGATGATTTAAACAAGCACTAATTTTTGCTTCATTTTGAAAACGAATGAGGTTTTCGATGTTGTTTGCAAAGTCTGGTTTTATAATTTTAACAGCAACATTTCTTTTAAAAATTATGTCTCGTGCTTCGTAAACATCACTCATTCCGCCATGGCCGACTGAGCCAATTATTTTATATCTTTCATTAATTAAATCACCAATTTTAATCATGAATTGATTCCCATAAACAGCAAGAAATATTATCACTTCCACCATTAAAGTTGGCTAATTGAATTAAACTAGAGACTTTGACTTCTGGAGCGTCATTAGTTTTAAGAATATTTTGCATATCACTTAAACTAACTTCGTTATAAAGTCCATCACTACATAAGAAAATAGTTTCACCATTGTAAGCTAAAGTTTTAACTTCAAATGAGGCACTTGGAAATAATCCAATTGCATTGGTAATGATGTGTCTATCTTTACTAGTAGACATTTCTTTTTCACTAATTTGTCCGATATTATGGAGATAATTAACATACGAATCATCTTCAGTAACAGCATTAAGTAAATTATTTTCTAATAAATAGCAACGAGAATCACCACAGTTCACAATAATTAATTTATTGTTGATAATAAGGGCACAAACCAAAGTTGTTCCCATACCGCGATACGAACTATCACTATCTTGTTGTTCAAATAATTTTGCATTGATCTTTTTTATCTTGCTTGTTAACCAAACACGAGCATTACTAGCACTTAAAAATCCTGATTTATTTTTGAATTCATCACAAATAAATTTGACAGTTTGTGAACTAGCAAAGTCACCCTTCAAGTGACCCCCCATTCCGTCACATACAATAAGTAAAACGTTACCACGACTGTTGACGACAACTTGACAATCATCTTCGTTAGTAACTCTAGTTTTTCCAAGATTCTTCTTGAAAGAGAAAACACCATTAATTAATTTTTTCATTTTTTGCCCTCAATTGGCCACAAGCAGCATCGATGTCTGTGCCAAATTCTTTTCTTATAGTAGCCGTAACACCATTTTTCATTAAAATATCGAGAAAATCATGAACTCTATTTCCGCTGCTTCTTTGATATTTCATTTCTTCTACTGGATTGTAAGGAATCAAATTCACGTAAGCTAATGTACCATGAATTAGATGTGCTAATTCAACCGCATTTTCTCGAGAATCGTTCATTCCAGCTAATAAAATATATTCGAAAGTAACCCTTCTTCCAGCAGTTTTTTCATAATATTTAACTGCATCCATAAGTTCAGGAAGAGGATATTTTAAACTTATTGGCATAATCTTATTACGAATTTCATCATTAGGAGCATGTAAAGAGATCGCTAAATTAATTTGTAATCCCTCGTTAGCATATTTCCTAATTCCTTCGACTAATCCGCAAGTGGAAACAGTAATATGACGTGCTCCAATCGCTAATCCGTAAGGATGATTAAGAATTCGAATAAAATCCATAACATTATCATAATTATCAAAAGGTTCTCCAGTTCCCATAACAACAACATGAGAAATCTTAGAGTTTTCTTCTTTTAATATATTATTCAAAACTAAAATTTGTCCGATTAATTCATCAACCGTAAGGCTTCTTTTTTTCTTCAATAATCCAGAAGCACAAAAACAGCAACCCATATTGCAACCGACTTCGCTTGAAACACAAGCTACATTTCCATAGTTGTATCTCATTAAAACAGTTTCAATTTTATTGCCATCTTCTAATTCTAAAAGTAATTTAATAGTTCCATCATTACTAACTTGTTTCTTAAAGATTTTAGGAATAACTAAGCAAAAATCTCTATTCAAAACTTCTCTAAAAGAAAGTGAGACATCACTCATCTCATCAAAAGTTGTCGCACCTTTTTCATAAATCCACTTAAAAAGTTGAGTAGCACGATACTTCTTTTGACCCATCTCAAGCATCTTTTCTTCAAGTTTTGGTAAACTAAATGAGTATAAATTTATCATTTAATTCTCCTGAGAACTGAATAGTAATAAATTGAATTGTTTGGATCACATGGGAAAGAACTTTGTGAAAATTCTTCCTTAAATTCCTTGTGTTTTTCCAAAAATTTATAAACAACTAAAACAGTTTCTTTAACATTCATCGTATTGCAAGCATAGACTAAACGTCCGTCAAGCTCGACTCTTTTACTTAATTCATCAATTGTTTTATTTTGATTTTCAATTAAAGAATCTAGTGTATTTGTATCAAAAATAATTCCATATTCTGGTCTTCTTCTAACGTAATCAAGTGAACTAGTTTCTGGGAAATAAATAATCAAATCTTGAAGTGAATCAATATAAGTTACAATTCCTTTTTCGTCAGTTTCGTAATTTTTAAAATCTCTGATTGGACATTTTTTAATTCTTTCAACTAAACTATAAGTTTTTTGAGGATATTTATTTATTAAACAAATCTTGTTCTCTTCAGAGTATTTCATGATGACGCCAAAGAAAATTGGATCTTTATGCTCTAAGAAAACCATTACTTCTTTATTGCTCAAAGTTGGTAAGTGAGTTAATAATTCACTCGAAGCAGCTTGAACTGGAATTAAAGAATCACATTTGACTAATGGATT
>CAYQCJ010000063.1:0-4645 GCA_964416025.1 uncultured Staphylococcaceae bacterium
ATTTTTGCTTAGGAGAATTATGATTTGGTTTCAAATCCGAATCCTGCCTCCACAGTAAAAAATCCATAAAGTGTATCACTTATATTGAACGCCCCTTGTAAAAACTGTTAAACTGTATCACTTATGTAAAGTACACACAATCACGAAATATTAGACACCTTAATTGGTGTCTTTTTTTTGCAAATTTGGTTTTGTTAGTTAAAAAGAAAAAAGATATATTTTGTCGACCAAATGGACCATTTGGCAAATAAATCTCTATATTTTTACCGGAAGCAGAATATCGACCCATCATTTTAAATTTCATTATTTAAAAATAATCCGTAGAGCTTTTAAAAACGAAATTGTTTTACGAAAATAATTAAACCTCTTTAGTTCGTATCAATATTTCATATTATGATATTAAATATGATATAGCAAAACAATTTGGTTCTTTATGTATTTAATTAAATACATATTTCGAGTATAATAAATAACAGTTTCGAGATGCTTGAAGAACACATATTTTAGGAGGAATGAAGTGATGCCAACAATATTTGATTCACCAGAATTAAATTCAATTATAGATTTTATATTAATTTGTTTAGGGACTGTTGCTTTCTTAATTTTTGTAGAATTTTTTAACAAAAGATGGTTTGCAAGAATTTCTTTAGTCACTTTTTCGGTTTTAGGTGTTGTGGCATATATTTTTGAACTTAAAGGTTTTACTCTTATTTGCTTTGGACTTGATTTATTGTTTGCTTCTATATCTTTATTCATTAATATGGCTGAAATTAGAAATTTATTTGCTAATCGATTTGTTAAAAACAATAAAATTACCAATAAGAAAGTTGGCGAAATTGAAAAAATATTTGATCACGATTCTTTGTATAAAACGATTAACGAAACAACTTTGTATTTAAGTAAGCATAAAATTGGTGCAATTATTACATTCGAAAGAAAAGATAGACTTGAAGATGTTATTAAAAATGGCTCAATGATTGATGCTCCTGTTACTTATGATTTATTAATTACAATTTTCTATCCTGGAACCAGATTACATGATGGTGCTGTTGTTATTAGAGGGAATAAAATAATCGCTGCTAGCGTTTATTACACACCAACAACAAAGCCTTTAATTGGAAAGTTTGGTAGCCGCCATAGAGCTGCAATTGGAATAAGTGAAATTTGTGATGCAGTTACAGTTGTTGTTAGCGAAGAAACTGGAAGAATATCAATTGCTTACAATGGAGAAATCGAAAGTTATTCCCCAGATAATTTCTATAAAGCCTTTGAAAATATCATGTCTGCTACTGATATTTTAAGTGCTGATTCTGCTGTAAAAGGTAAAGAAATTAATGAATAAAGAAGAATTAAATGAAGCGAACCAACTTTATTTTTACGATTATATAATTCAAGTATTATCGATTGCAAAAATTGGATTAGTTTTTTCAAAAGATCCTTATGCATTAAAAAATTACGAAAAACTTCAAAAAGTTTCGATGGAAGCTTTAGATAAATTTACCAATTATAAATTTGATCGTTCTAATTATTTTTCTCGAGCGGTCTATCCAACACCAAATGTTAGCGTTAGAACTTGTATTTTTAATGAAAAAAATGAAATATTATTAGTTCGTGAAAAAAATGAAGGTAAATATGATTTGCCTGGAGGTTGGTGTGATTTGTATGATTCACCAATAGAGGCAGCTAATAACGAATGTATCCGAGAAGCTAATGTTTCAATTAAAAACGTTGAATTAATTGGTATTTCTAGTCTAGGAACACATTTAAAGAAGGGCGATAAAGATTGTTATGTCTCAACTCCTTATTATTCGATTTTATTTAGAGCTGATGTTGCAAGTCATGTAACCTACAAGACTTTTGAGACAGATGATGTTAAATATTTTAGTTTAGATGCCTTGCCAGAACTTAGTTATAAGTGTGGCGATAAAGAATTATGGTTAAAAGCAGTTAAAGCTGCTAGAAATAAAATACATTTTTGTGATTAGGAGGTAAAAATATGTCAACTCACATTAATAATGATGCAAAATTTGCAAAGACGGTTTTGATGCCAGGAGATCCTTTAAGAGCGAAATACATCGCTGAGAATTTTTTGGTCGATTACAAGGAAGTTACCAGTGTTCGTGGAATTTTAGGTTTTACAGGTCACACAAAAGCTGGCAAAGAAATTAGTGTTATGGCTAGCGGAATGGGAATTCCATCAATCGGAATTTATTCTTATGAATTGTACGCTTTCTATGGCGTTGAAAATATTATAAGAATTGGAACTTGTGGCGGATATCAAAAAGAATGCCACGTTGGTGATGTTATTATTTCAACCAGCGCTTCAAGTTCTTCTAACTTTGCTTATCAATTTGATTTAAAAGGTGGTGTTTTATCACCATGCAGTGATTTCGGATTAATATTAAAGGCATACAATAATGCTAATACCATGGGAATTAAAGTTCACGTTGGTCCTATTTTTAGCAGTGATGTTTTCTATGATGTAGATCCAAATTATTATAAAAAATATGCTGATATGGGAATTTTAGGCGTTGAAATGGAATCTTATGGTTTATTCTTAAATGCTATGAGACTTCATAAGAAAGCTCTTTGTATTTTGACTGTCAGCGATACTTTTGTTAATAAAGATGAAAAAGAATTAACTCAAAAAGAGAGACAAGAAAAATTAAATAGCATGTTTGAATTAGCTATGACAATGGCTGAATAGATTTTAGAATAGGAATAAAATGACAACTGAACAAATTCGTATATTGGTTATTATTTTAATTGTTGTGACAGCAATTCTTTTGGTGTTTTTTATTATTTATCCAATCATTAGAAAAAAACACATTTTTAATAATTTTAAGATTATTTATTATAAAAAAATCCGTAAGGTTGCTGATATCCGCGATTATTATTTGATTAATAATTTAACTTTAAAACAAAACGGAAAAATGGTTTGTAAAATTGATCACGTCTTGTTTGGAGATAAATATATTTATGTTATAAAGGATCGCTATTATCGTGGTGGAATTAAGGGTGAAAAAGAAGATTCAACCTGGTTTTTCTACGATAAAAAGGGTAACAAGAGTGAAATGGATAACCCAATGAAGAATAATGAATTACGTATTGAGAAATTGAGTTTACTTACTCAAATTGATAAATCGTTTTTCATTAGTGTTGTCATTATTAATGATGATTGCGTTATTAAAAAGATGAAAGATTTAAATAATGAAAGTAGTTTTATTATTTCATCTTCGAAGTTTCAAAAATTAGTTAAAGCAATCGAACAAAGAGATGTACAAAAAATCGATGAAAATCAATTGAAATTTGCAGTTGAAGATATTTCAAAATTATACGGTCAAGGTTCGGAAGATGAGGGTGAAAATGATTAGATTAGATACAGATTTTAAAAAGAAAGTAAAAGAACAAACAAAAACAAATTTTGCTACGACTTCGTCTTTTGCAGGTTTTATAGGCATTATTGCTTTTGTATTGTTTTTGTTTGTTTCGCTTTTTATTATTAATTTTCCTGATGTTTTTAATGGAAGTTATGGCTCAATTTATTCTATTTTATTGATGGTTCTTTTTCTTGCCTTGATTTTAGGAATTCTGTCTCCTTTTTATTATAGTTATTTCGCTTGTAACACAATTTTAAATTCTAAAAGATCTGACGATGTAAAATTTACGTCTTTTCTAAAAACTTTTAAATTTGGCTTAAATAAACCAATACGTGGCGCTTTAAGTATTACTATCAACATCTTGTGGAGTATCTTAATTTTTGTTTTTGCTTTTACGATATTAGAAATTGTAGTAACTGTTATTTATTCGGGAGTGAATACAGAATTTCAGAAACTTTTAACTTCTGTCGTTGAAGCAATTAATAATAATGATACTAATTCAGCATTTGAATTGATTTATGAAAATCAGGCTTTGTTGGAACCTGTTAAAGCATACTCCATGATGTTTGCGTTGTTTTTTGCAAGTTTCTATTTTTGCCGTCAAATGGTTTACAATACATTTAAATATTATTTGGTTTCGACATTTTTAGGATTGCCAAATAGAATGATTTCTAATATTTATAAATATGGTTTTCAAACCGATCGTAAAAATTTTAATAAAGGATTCAATTATTATACTTTGCCAATGACTATTACTTTTATAGTTGTCTTCTTTGGAAGTTATTTAGGGATTTATCTTGGATTATATTATTCTGGCTCGCAATTTATTAATTTATATTTAATAGGTGCAACTAGTATTACATTATCTCTTGTTGTTTGTTTTCCATTTCTTCCTTTAATTTTTAATTATTTTGGAATTGTTCGGAAAGAAGAAAGACAAAAACTGACATTTTATTTTATCGGTGGAATGGATGACGAAATCAATCGAGCCAAACAACAAGCTCGTAGCGATGAAGAAAAGAATCAAATTAATTTTGCGGAATCAAGACTTAACGAATTAAAACAAAATATTCTTGATAAAGAAAGAGATGACGAGAATACAAATGATGGTGATAAAAATGAAAATTCAAAAGATGATGATAAAAAAGATAAATAAAAACTCCCCAATCTTGGAGAGTTTATGTTGCCAAATGGAGCAAGTGACGGGAATCGAACCCGCATATTAACCTTGGCAAGGTTACGTTCTACCACTGAACTACACCTGC
>CAYQCJ010000064.1:0-4393 GCA_964416025.1 uncultured Staphylococcaceae bacterium
TTAAACTACGATTTACCATCTCAAATGGCATTTCAACTTCTTTACAAGAATCTTCTAAAATTTTATAAAATTTATAAAGCGAAATCTTATTTTCATTGCGGGCGTTGATAGCTGTCTTATAAAAATCAGCGCTTATAACACCAGGAATTTCTGCAGGATTTTGAAAGCCCAAAAAGATACCAACTTTACTTCTTTCATCAACGCCCATTTTTAGGACATCTTTACCATCAAATAAAATTGATCCTTGAGTAACTTTATAATGTGGATTTCCCATTATAGCGGCAAATAAAGTTGATTTTCCGTGTCCATTTGGACCTAAAAGAGCAACAATTTCACCTTTCTTAATAGTGAGAGAAACACCTTTCAATATTTCCTTTTTTTCAACTTCAACGTGTAAATCTTTAATAACTAGTTCTTCCATAATTCACCTTTTTGCTTGTCTATTTTATATCTTTTTTAATCACATAACAATAAAGACGATTATTTAAAATTTTTAAGTATTTTTTCGATATTTCAAATAATTAACTTTTGGCCGGCAAAGTGTATGTTTTTAAAGTTGTTTTTATTTATACTTTAGTATAAAATATAAAACGCTATTGTTTAGACACAAAGTATTGCTTAGATGAAAGGGAGTTATTTATGAAGAAATTTAAGAAATGTTTAGTGCTCGGTTTAACAGCTATCGCAACAATGTCGATTGCAAGTTGCTCTATCACTGCTAAAGACGACCTAGTTTTAACCTACACCTACACTAATGGTGACGGCGTTAAGACCGAAAAAAGCATTAATGCTGAGGATGTGTATCAAAGATACTTAAAATCCAATCCAAAAGATCATGCTAAGGCTTATTATGATGCAATTAATGAAGTTGCAGTCCGTGTAGCATTCATGGATGGCGGTACACTTGCCAAATATAAGACAGAAATTGAAGACGCTACTCAACAAGTTATCACAACTGATAAAAATAAAGCGGATGAGGAAGGAACCGATTGGGATGATTATCTTACATCTTTAGGTTACACCGACTCAAATATGTCAACCGATGAAAAGGAACATGAACTTTACTTAGATACTTCTTTAACAAAAATGGAAGCCAAAGTTAAGAGCCAATTCAAAGATTCTTTTAACACTTGGAAAAAAGATAGTACAGATGAAAATGCTAGCAAATATAACCTTATTTGGGGTGATGATGGCTATATAAAAGAAAATATGCCATTTGCAGTTAGACATATTCTTGTTAAAGCTGGAGATTCTAGCGATAACTTCACTGGAAGTAAAATTACTGAAGATGCTGCTTTAAAATTAAGCCGTGTTCTCAAAAAATTAACTCAAACCGATGGAAAAGATACAACTTTTGCTACCATCGCAACAACTGAAACTGATGATACTGGTTCCGCTACTCAAGGTGGACTTTACGCAATGAGTACAGCAACAAGTTTCGTCAACGAATTTAAACTTGGTGTCTATACCTACGAAGCAATTTATAAACAATCTGAAGTTACAAAATATAATGATTATCTTACTTCAAAAGCTGCTTCAACTACATTTACTGGATTTAATTTGACTGATTCAACAAAGAATGATATTAGCAAAATCGGCGTTAACTTCATTCCGTATGAAGCTGTTGATTTATTAAGTTCTTTAAGCAATGTCACATCTTACAACGGATTAAAGGTTAATAACGGAAACGAAAGTTATTATCCACGTAATATTATTTTTAATGAATATTTTAATAATCACAATATTTCCTTTATCACTGACGAAAGTATTAATGCAAACTTACAAGCATCTGATGCTCATACATTTGACGATACTGGTGAAACTTATTGGAACGATCTTGATGCTAACGGAAAAATTAGAACAAGCGGAACAACATATTCTGGCTTAACAACTATTCAAAAAACACACTTTAAAGAAGTCACTATCGATGGACAAACCAAAAACGTTCTTTGCGATGATAATGGAAAACCAATTATGCTTGCTCTAAACGCTTCTAGTAGCGGTGGAGTCCACATCATGACTCTCGATAGAGGTTTCTTTGATGGAACTTTAAATACTACAAGTGGTGAGTATGTTACCGAAGAAAAATTAAGTGATGGCACTACTTACACTGTTTCACAAAGTGAATATTATGCTAATGAAGTCCCAATCACCAATAATGGTGTCGACTCTCAAGGAAATCCACTTTATAACTCAGATAAGATTCCTATGGTCGAAGGTAAAAATGTTCCAAAGAGAACATTCATGTACAACGATGTTGTTATGAATAAATCAAATTATGATGATTACCTTACAAATACCTTACAAAAAGATATCGACGGAAGTTATGCATCATCACTTCAAACTGTTAATCAATATAAATGGTTAAAAGCTAATGCCAACATTAAGGCAAAAGATACAACCGCTCAAAACTTAATTGATATGTATGAAGTCAACCAAACTGTTACAACAAACAAAACCAACAGCGATACATTAATTACTGCTTGGGATAGTTATTACCAAACACTTGATAAACAAGAAAATTCAAGAAGTACCGGATTAATTCCTGTTACATGCGCTCTTAATTATGGTAGAACAGATGTTGATGATCCAAATGGTAACGGATTATACGAAAAAGGCGGAGCTTGTTACAACACAGGCAGCATCAATCAATAAGGAGGAAATAGAACATGAAAAAGACAAAATTATTAAATTTACTTGTATTAACTGCTTCTACTGTACTTCTTGCTAGTTGTACTACTGCTCAAACAAGTTTAAGTAACGGTTCTGATAAATTAACCGATACAACCGTTGAAGGTGTTGATAACGATACTTTAAAAGCTTTATTTAACACAATTTACTCCGGTTCATCATTCTCTAGCGATATTAAAGAAATGTTAAACCGCGAAGTCTCTATTTCTAACCTTGGTGAATATTACTTTGGTTTCGATAAAGATTCCACTGCAGAAGATCCATATTATGTTGATATTAAATGGAGCGAAGGCGACACTACATATTATTGGAAAAATGCTACAAACGATCAAAAAGGTTCGTTCATTGCTAACCATAAAGCTTATTGGAATTGGATTGATACTGGAATTAACGTTCAATACGAAACAAGTTACGATGCAACCAAATTAAGCAAATATGAAGCAAGAATTGATAGCATTACTTCTTTAGTTAAAACTCAAGTAATTAAGAGTATTTATACTTCCGCTAATTCTTCAAGTTATACTAAACACAACCGTTTCTATGAAACATTATTTGCTAGAAACGTTGCTAACCAACTTTATGTTCTTCAAAACAAAGATGGCAGCACTATCTCTAACGATAAAGCTACCACCGATGGTGAAGTTTCCTTATATTCGCTTTATCTTGATCCAGATTATTCCTTAAGCAATGCTGCAAATTCCGAAAAGACAACACTTGACACTACCGGAACTGTTAAAACAATTAACGAATTCTCTTACAAGATGCTTATTGATGGTTCATACGACCCTTACACAACTAAAGGAAGCAAGAATATCTACTTAGGCGAAAATAAATTATTACATTTATATCACTATGTCGATTACATCAATGCCACTATTCTTCCAACAATCCAAAATGCATTATTAACAGAACAATACATTTTCGATAATGCTTATACAGCTGTTGGTAGAACTCAACAAAGAAAAGTTAGTTATGTTGAAATTACCGATAGTAACTATAAACAAGCTAGAAACTTATTAACCAACTTCGCTAATGATTACGTCAAGACATTCACTCCTGATGATACTCATACCAATGTTGATTTCACTATTGCTCAAAATGCTTGGAAAGGTATTCCTGAGACAATCGATGCTGATGCAACAACAAAAGCTTTAACTATTAAGACTTTCGGCGATGCTTCAACCACTAATCCAAACTCTCAAATTAAGAGCGGAAAATATATCGATGGTAAAAATGATTATAAATATTATCCACAAACCAGTTATTTCGATATTATTAAGGATTATAGTAAATTAACAAACAACCCAACCACTAACGATTCAAGTTTATACACAAGCTTTACTGAAATCGATTCTAAATATTATAAACCAGCTGAAGGTTTACAAATTAAGACCGATACCTTAAAAGCTTCAAGCACAATCGTTTCAAAATGGGGTGCTAAATCCGATTTTAGTGGACTTCCAAGTGATATCACCGACAAATTATTCAACTATGGTATTATTAAAGAAGTTAACGATTACAAAGCTGACAGTTCAAAAGCTATTGATAAACAATACTTAAAGTCATTCGTTCCAAACGGACCAACCTTCTTAAAGAGAGACAACTATGCTTCTACAAGTGATGTTGACTCAATCATTTGGGAAAGTTCAGGAAAATACTATATTGTTGTTGTTGAAGATAGTATTTCATCAAGTAGTTTATC
>CAYQCJ010000065.1:0-4175 GCA_964416025.1 uncultured Staphylococcaceae bacterium
TCATTTTATCTAATGAAGAAAAATTACAAACAGCAAAATATGCATCATTTCTAATGTGTCTAAGAACAACATTAAATGTTTTGGCATAATTATAAATTTCATTTCTAACTTTAGCGATAATATCGTTATTGTCGTCACCACCATTGCCCATGACATCAACATAATTATCGATTGTAATTAAACCAATACATGTTGCTTGATCTTTAGCATATTTACTTAAAGTCTCATATTCACTGATATCTTTAAACAAAAATAATCCAGCGCTTCTTAAATATTCAACTTGGTATTGGACGCCTTCTTGAGTTATTTTTAAGGTATTTCCAACATCTTTCTCTAAGAAATCTTTAAGTTTTGGACACCATTCGTAAATATTAAGGTTAACAATGTTGATTTGTCTTTCAAGCAATAAATCTGACTCCCAAAGAACAACTCCCTTTTCATCACAAACAACGAAAGCTAATTTTCCGAATAAATATGCTTCTTTAATATCGGAACCAATGATTTCACTAGTTCTTATATCGCTCATTTGTCTGTATTTATTAATTCGGGAAAGCATTGCCCAAATGTAAACACAATCGATAAAAACTAATCCAAAAAAAGCATATACAAGATATTCAACTTTAACGATATTGTAAAGGTTCCAAACATTAAGTAGATAGAGGGTTAAAAAAGCTCCCACCAATACAATTTCGATTAGTGTTAAAAATAAAGTTATTCTTTTAAATTTGCTTATTTTCTCGTTCATAAAATTCCTTATTTCTTTTCTATTATATAATAGAAAAGGCTAAAAAACTAATTTTTAACAATGAAATTCAGAAAATCATATTTCAAATTTCAAAAACCCCTGCCAATCCCCATTATTTTCATAAAAAAGAGCATCCGCAAGGATGCTCGTTTTAATTTTGTAAACTACTCACCAATATATGGTAATAATGCCATATATCTAGCTCTTTTAACAGCAATTGCTAATTGTCTTTGATACTTAGCACTTGTTCCTGTTAATCTACGAGGTGAAATTTTACCATTAGGTGCTATAAATTTCTTTAATAAATCTAAGTCCTTGTAATCAATATAATTGATTTTGTTTTTAGTAAAATAACAAACCTTTTTTCTCATTCTTTTCTTTAAATAAGCCATATGATTTCCTTTCAGCGACTAGAATGGAAGATCGTCATCGGATGATTCAACGCCATTTGAAGTCTTCTCATCTTCTTGTGGTTCTGAAGCGTCTGGACTAAATCCATTATCATCACTATTATTTGTGGCAATAGCATTTGAGCTCTTGCCGCCTAAAAATTCAATATTGTCTAATATGATTTCAACTACGGAAGCATTTGTTCCGTCACGACGTGTATATTTTCTTTCTTGAAGGTGTCCGTCAACAGCAACTTGACTACCTTTCTTACAAAAGTTAGCAATATTTTCTGCTAAACCATTCCATGCTGTGCAATTAACAAAACTTGATGAATTTGTTCCATCAGGATTTTTCATCCTGTTGTTAAACGCAAGCGTAAACGAAGTGACTGCTTTACCAGAGTTAGTTCTCCTAAGTTCTGGATCGCGAGTTAAACGACCAACAATAATAACACGATTAACCATATTAATTTCCTCCTATATAAGAATTAATCATGATCAACAACAGTTAAAGTTCTAAGAACATTGTTGTCGATCTTTGTAAGACGATCAAATTCTTTAATTGAGTCTGCACTTTCGCAAGTAAGCTTGATGACAACATAATAACCTTTGTTTTGTTTCTTAATAGGATAAGCTAAATCTTTTAATCCCCATTCATCTACTTTAGCGATTTTTGCATCTGCTTTAGTAAGATAACCGTGAATCTTTTCGATTTCAGCCTTTCTACTAGCATCATCAAGGTCAGCTTTAAGAATGTACATAATTTCGTACTTTTTCATAACCTTTTACCTCCCTTTGGACTATCTGCCTCAAATCAATAATGTTTGAGGAGAGAAGAATGCATAATATTAATATATAAATATAATGCTTTTATATACTATTAAAAATTAGGCAAAAAGTAAAGAAAGAAAAACGCCTTACACATACAAGATGTCTGTATAAGGCGAAAATTAAGAACTAAATTTTTAAAATTATTTATTCATCTCTCATTGTTGGGAATAAAATGACTTCACTAATTGATGGTTCGTTTGTTAATAACATAACAAATCTATCAAATCCCATACCGATTCCACCAGTAGGTGGCATACCATAATTTAATGAATCTAAGAAATTGTAATCCATTTCGTTAGCTTCGTCATCACCTAATTCTTTAGCTTTTAATTGAGCTAAGAATCTCTCTTTTTGATCGATTGGATCGTTCAATTCGGAATAAGCATTAGCAAATTCTGTACTGTTGATATAAAGCTCAAATCTTTCAGTAAATCTTGGATCTTCACTCTTCTTTGTTAATGGAGAAATCTCAATTGGATGTCCATGAACAAATGTTGGTTGGATTAAGCCTTCTTCACATCCGGCTTCAAATAAAGCGTTGAGAATGTAACCGGTAGAAGTCCAGTGATTTTCAATCTTTATGCCTTGTTTTTTAGCAAATTCAGTAGCTTCTTCCATCGAAAGATCTTTTCTTTCAAAGTCGATTCCGTACTTCTCTTTAACAAGTTCAGCCATTGAAACCCATCTAAATTCAGGCCCAAAATCAATTTCAGTTCCTTGATAATCAATTTTAGTTTTTCCTAAACATTCTTGGGCAGTATTTCTAATGACACCTTCACAAATTTTTCTCATTGATTCAAGGTCGCCATAAGCTTCATATAATTCAACAGTAGTAAACTCAGGATTGTGACGTGTATCCATTCCTTCGTTTCTAAATAATCTACCGAATTCATAGACTTTTTCGAGTCCACCAACAATTAATTTCTTAAGAGGTAACTCAGTAGCAATACGTAAATAGAAATCTTTATCGAGAGCATTATGGTGAGTGATGAATGGTTTAGCATTAGCACCACCAAGAATTGGTTGAAGAACACTGGTTTCAACTTCAACAAAGCCCAATGAATCGAAATAATGTTGCATACTTCTTAACATCTTTGGTCTAAGTAAAGCGACACGTTTTGCGTCATCGTTCATGATTAAATCGACATATCTATGTCTATATCTCTCTTCAATATCGGTTAAACCATGGAATTTTTCTGGTAATGGTTTAAGTGATTTGGTTAAGAATGTAAATTTGCTTGTTCTAATGGTTAATTCACCAGTTCTAGTAAGCATTAATCTTCCTTCAAGACCAACGATATCTCCAACATCACAGACTTTAAAAACGTTGTAAGATTCTTCACCAACTGTATCAATTGAAATATAAGCTTGGATTTTTCCAAATTTATCTTGAATAGTTACAAATGAAGCTTTTCCCATTTTTCTTAAGAACATAATTCTTCCAGCAACGATTACATTAATCTCGTTTGCTTCAAGTTCTTCGTTTGTTTTTCCGTTGGATTTTTCTCTACAAGTTTCGCTTGTATCGGTACGAACAAAGGCATGGCCCCAAGGATCGACACCAAGTTCCTTTAATTTGTTGAGTTTCTCTCTTCTAGCTAACTCTTGATCGTTTAATTTCTCATCCATATTTTTCTCCTTAAAATATTACCTAATAGTTAAATTAATTCTTATTGCAAATGAAATTAAATATGCGACTAATTCAACACATCCTATTACTATACCAGCAATAGCAAATCCTCTTCCTTTAGTTCCGTTTTTTGAAGTATTGTTAAGTCCAATTACTCCAAAAATTATAGGAAGAATACCAAGTCCAACCAAACTTAAAATGAAAGAAGCCATACACATTCCGTCATTTTTGTCGCTTGAAACATTGTTATTGTAAACAGGTGAATTAGCACTTTGTTGATAATAGTTATCTTTAGGAGCTTGATTCAACATATCTGTCGAATAATTAATCGTTTCATCATGGCGAATGTCTTTTGAACTCATTTCGTTGTTAATTGCTGCTCCACAATTAGGGCAGAATTTTGCATCATCATCTACTTGTTGACCACATTTAGGACAAAACATAAAAAATCTCCTTTAATCTTGTTAATTATATACTAAAACAATAGTTTTATCGATAATATAATGAAATTTAACAATTCAAAAATGTTAATTAACATATGATGTGCAACATTTAGAAGATACCATCTCGTTAGTATTAT
>CAYQCJ010000066.1:0-4064 GCA_964416025.1 uncultured Staphylococcaceae bacterium
TAGGAAGGGTAGATTAATATGGCAAAGATAACTGGAAAAGTCAAGAAGTTCAACAAAGACAAAGGCTTTGGTTTTATTACCGGTGATGATGGAAAAGATTATTTCTTTCATTACTCTGCTTTAAATGTTGAAGGTTTCAAGACTGTTAACGTCGGTGCTGCTGTCGAGTTCGAACCACAAGAAGGTGAACGTGGTCCTAGAGCTGCTGATATCAACGTCACAGATGCTAACAAAGCTCCAAAAGAAGAAGCTAAATAATATAGTATTTATTTATTGATACTTCAAAAGCCACTTTATAGTGGCTTTTTTTAATGAAAAAGTATTAAAAATTATATATAATATGTAATCGATTTAAGGTGGTATTAATTATGGGTTTAAAAGCAGGTATAGTTGGACTTCCAAATGTTGGCAAATCAACACTTTTTAATGCAATAACAAATAGCCATGTGGAGGCTGCAAATTATCCATTCGCAACAATTAATCCAAATGTTGGCTCAGTTTTTGTGAAAGACAAAAGAGTTGATAACCTTTCGAAGATGTTCAATCCAAAAAAGACTATTTACACAACATTCGAATTTTATGATATTGCAGGATTAGTTAAAGGCGCAAGTAAAGGTGAAGGTTTAGGTAATCAATTTTTAAGCAAAATTAGAGAAACTGACGCTATCATCGAAGTTGTTAGATGCTTTACTAATAGTGATATTGTTCACGTTGAAAATTCCGTTGATCCAATTAGAGATATTGGAACAATTAATCTTGAACTTATTTTTTCTGATTTAGACACAGTTCAAAATAGACTTGCTAAAGTTGAAAATAAAGCAAAAATTTCGAAAGATAAAGAAGCTATGGCTGAAATGAGTATTTTGTTAAAATTGAAAGAACATTTGAACAAAGAATTATCGGCTAGATCGCTTCAATTTAGTGATGAAGAAAATAGAATTGTTAAAAGCTACAATTTATTGACAATTAAACCTATTATTTATGTTGCTAATGTCAGTGATGAAGATTTACAAAATATTGATTCTTGTGAGAATTATTTAAAAGTTAAAGATTTCGCAAGTAAAGAACATGCACAATGTATTCCAATTTGCTGTGAAATTGAAGCTGAACTTTCATGCTATTCTCCTCAAGAAAAAGAAGAATTTTTAGCATCTATTGGTGCAAAAGAAAGTGGACTCGATTCACTTGTTCAATCAGCTTATAAATTATTAAATTTATCGACATTTTTTACTGTCGGTGCTGATGAAGTTAGAGCATGGACTTTTCAAAATGGAATGTTAGCTCCAGATTGTGCTGGAATTATTCATACAGATTTTAAGAAGGGTTTTATTAGAGCTGAAGTTTATAGTTATGATGATATTATGGTTTATAAAACAGAACAAGCTCTTAAAGATGCCGGAAAATTAAGAATTGAAGGAAAAGATTATGTCGCTAAAGATGGAGACATTTTCTTCTTTAGGTTTAATGTTTAATTATGAATAAGGTGGGATTTGCAAAGGATATTCACGAATTAAGGGAAAATTATCCTTTAATTATTGGTGGAATAAAAATTCCTAGTGTTAAAGGAGCCGTTTCTTATAGTGATGGCGATTGCTTAACTCACTCGATTATTGATGCTTTATTAGGAGCAGTTGGTGAACAAGACATTGGTGAAATGTTTAGTGATAAAGATCCAAAGAATTCTGGTAGATCATCGATAGAAATGTTAGATATTGTTTATAAAAGTATTGTTGATCATGGTTTTTCCATCAATAATATTGATTGTTTTATTTCGTTAGAAAAACCACACATTTCCCAATACAAAAATTTAATAAAAAGTAATTTGGCCAATGTGTTACATTTAAATCTTAATCAAGTTAGCGTTAAAGCCGGAACAAATGAAGGTTTTGGTGCAGTTGGTGAAGAAAAAGCAATTGTTTGCTATTGTATATGTTCTTTGGAGGGAAAAGAAAATGAATAAAAAAGTTAGAGTTAGATATACACCTTCTCCTACAGGATTTTTACATATTGGTGGCGCAAGAAGCGCTTTATTTAATTACTTATTTGCAAAAAGATATAACGGAGATTTTGTTTTTAGAGTAGAGGATACTGATGTTGAAAGAAATATTCCCGGTGCCGAAGAAAGTCAATTACATGACTTAATTTGGCTTGGCATTGTTCCTGATGAATCACCAGAAAAACCAAATCCAAAATATGCTCCATATCGTCAAATGGAAAAGTTAGATGTTTATCAAAAATATGCTCAAGAATTGGTTGATAAAGGTTATGCCTATTATTGCTATTGTTCTGAAGATGAATTAGCTGAAATGAAAGAAGAACAACTTGCTAATGGAGTAAAATCTTTTAAATATAATAGACATTGTTTAAATTTAACTGAAGAAGACAAAGCTAAATATCTTAAAGAAGGCAGAAAACCAACTATCAGAATCAAAATGGAAAGTGGAATTACCTTTAAATTTAACGATTTAGTTAGAGGGGAAGTTTCCTTTAATAGCGATGATATCGGCGATTTTGTTATCATGAAAAGCAGTGGAATTCCTACTTACAATTTTGCTGTTGTTGTTGATGATCACTTAATGGAAATTACACACGTTTTAAGAGGTGAAGAACATTTAAGCAACACTCCAAAACAATTACAAATTTATAAATATTTTGGTTGGGATGCTCCACAATTTGGACATATGACCATTATTTGTAATCCAAACGGTAAGAAATTATCAAAGAGAGATCACAATATTTTACAATTTATGTCTCAATACCGTGAACTCGGATATTTACCTGAAGCTATCGTAAATTTCTTATTCTTATTAGGCTGGACCAGCCCTGATAATCGCGAAATATTCTCTTTAGAAGAAGCTATTAAAGTGTTTGATCCTTCAAGATTATCTAGTTCGCCATCAATTTTCGATAATAAGAGACTTTTATACACAAATGCTTACTATATTAAACATTTAAGCGATGAAAAATATTTTGAATTTATTGCTCCATTTTTAAAGCAAATTAAATTTGAAAAGGCTTATACTCAAGAAGAATTAAATAAGATTTCATTAATCTTCAAAAATGAGATTAATACTGGCTCTGAAATTGTTGAAATGATGAATGCAATTATTAGTCCTAAAACTGAAAATACTGATGAGGAAAAAGCAATTTTAACCGCTAATACCGCACCAATTGTTATTAAAGCCTTTAAAGAAAAACTACAAAAATTAGAAATCCTTAACCCAGATACAGTCAAAGCTTTATTTAAAGAAATTCAAGCTGAAACTGGCATCAAAGGAAAAGATTTATATATGCCTATCAGAATTAAATTGACTGGTAGTATGCATGGAATCGAAATGTTTAATATTATCGATATTTTAGGCAAGCAAGAAGTCATTAATCGTTTATAGTATTTTATTTATAATTAATGTATAATTATTGACGCATAAAGGAGTTTTTATGGAAGAAAATTATAAGAATGAATCGATGGTAGATGTTGCTTATTCCGCATTAGTTCAATTTGGTAAAGTTGTTAGTTTTAGCGAATTATATGATGACGTTTGCAATAAGTTAGAATTTACTGACGAAGAAAAGAAAAACAATATTTCAAGATTTTATACAAATTTATCTCTTGATGGGAGATTTGTTACACTTGGAAACAATATGTGGGATCTTAGAAAGAACCAAACCTATGACAAAGTTCGTATTGATATGAACGATGTTTATAACGATATCGATAACGATACTTATGGTAATTACGATAAGGAAGAAATCGATAGTAACGAAGAAAAAGAAGCTCTCGGTGTTGAAGATAGCGATGATGATGATGAAGCCACTGATGAAGAAACTTCCGATAGTGACGATAAGAATTTATAATTTATCTAAAAAGGAGAAAATATGAATAAATTAGTCAATATGTGCGAAATGTTAAAGAAAGCCCATGAAGGCCATTATGCCGTTGGACAATTTAACATTAACAATCTTGAATGGGTAAGCGCCATTCTTGATGAGTGTCAAGAGCTTAAGGCTCCAGTTATTCTTGGAGTTAGTGAAGGTGCTATGAAGTATATGGGTGGTTGCGATAC
>CAYQCJ010000067.1:0-3887 GCA_964416025.1 uncultured Staphylococcaceae bacterium
GAATTTATTTAACTACTCCAACTTTAATTAAAATGATGCTTGACCACGGAATTACGATGCCTGGTAAAAAAATTACTGGTAGATTAGTTTGCCGTAGTTTAAGATTTTTAGCCAATCACAATATTATTTGTAAAGTTAGTGGAAGTTACGATGAAGGAAATGTTTCTTTCTATATTCTTCCATCAATTATTTATGCAATTGATAACGATAAAATTGTCGCTATGAGCACAGCTCTTGACCAAATTAACAACGCAAGTGTTGATCCAAATCAAGTAGATTTATTAAAAGACACTAAAGATGGTGCTGATTCTTCAAAAGATGATACGGAAGTCAGTAGCGATAATGTCGGGGGAGATGAACAATAATGAAAACATTAACTAAAATTAGAATTATAAACTGGCATTATTTTTGGAACGAAACAATTGAAGTTAAACCAATTGTTTTTCTTACTGGTGTCAATGGTAGTGGTAAATCAACCTTAATCGATGCTTTACAAATTATTTTACTTGGTGATACAACCGGTAGATTCTTTAATAAAGCCGCAATGGATAAATCTGACCGTACTTTACGTGGTTATTTAAAAGGCGAACTTGGCGATACTTTAGATGGTGGATTTAAATGTCTTCGTGAAGCTAGATTTACTTCTTATATTGCTCTTGAATTCTTTGATGATTTAAATAATTCCTATTTTACAATGGGTATTGTTTTTGATTCTTTTGCCGATGGCAGTAACGAACACCGTTATTTCTGCTTAGAGAATAAAATTCCGGATAATGGATTTATTATTGAAAAAGTACCAATGGAATATAAAGTTTTGAGTAAATACTTTAGCGATAATTACGCTGGAATGTACCAATTCTTTGAATCAAATAGATCTTATCAAGATTTCTTGAAGAAAAAATTTGGTGGTTTAAAAGATAAATACTTTAGTTTATTAAAGAAAGCGACTTCTTTTTCACCAATTACTGATATCACCACATTCATTACTGAATATGTTTGTGATCCACAAGCCGATATTAAGATTGATACTTTACAAGATAATATTTTGGAATATAAACGTCTCGAAGTTGAAGCTCAAGCTATTAGTGATCGTATTGGAAAACTTGAAGAAATTGATAAAACTTATAATATTTATAAACAAAATCAAGATAATTACACAATTTCACAATATATCGTTGAAAAGTGTGAACTTGAGCAATCTAAAAATAAATTAACTTTATATAAAGACCAAATTGCTAAGTCTCAATCTAGAATTAATCAAATTGATTTAGAAGTTGCTGATTTTAACGAAAATTTAGCTGATTTAGATAGACGTAAAGTCGCTTTAATCCAAGATAAAGCCAACGATAACACTGCAAAATTAACTGCGGAACTTTACGACCAAAAGAAAGATACTCTCGCTAAAATGGCTCAAATTAAGAGCAATGGCGATGTTGTTAGTGACTCACTTAATAAATATTGCGATTCTTATATTCAAGCAAGTGATGAACTTTTGCATAATTTGAGCGGACTCGATTTAACTACTCTTGATGAAGATAAAGCTGAAGAAATTCAAGATTTACTACTCGAAAGTAAAAAAATAAATAGTGTTTGCCGTGAATTTAAAGGAAATTATTGTGAAAATCTTCCTTCTTTAACTAAAGAAATTATGAACTCATTACGTTTAGATATGACTTCATTTAAGAATAAAGTTTCTTCTTTAGCAGTTAGTTTAACTAGAACTACTCAACAAATTCAAAAGAAGATTTCTAGTTTAAGAGAAGAAGAAATTTCGATGAAGAAAGGTGTAAAACCTTACAATTCTCGTTTAGTTCAAATTAAAAATGAATTACAAAAAGGTCTTCAAGAAAAGTTTAATAAACCAATTGAAGTCAATATTTTTGCTGATTTAATCGATATTCGCGACTTAAGTTGGTCCAATGCTATCGAAGGTTATTTAGCTAGTCAAAAATTTAATTTATTTGTCGCTCCTAAATATTATTTTGATGCTTATCAAATTTTAAGAAGACTTCTTAGTGAATATCAATTCTACGGAACAGCTTTAATCGATCAAGAAAGAATTATTGAAAGAGGATATGCTGCTGAAAACGGTTCTTTAGCTGAAGAAATTGTCACTGATGATGAAGGTGCACAAGCTTATGCCAATTTCTTAATTGGTAGATTATATAAATCCAGAAACCCAGAAGAAGCTAGAGGTTTTGGAAATGGTATTACTAAAGAGTGCGATTTATATCGTAATTTTGCTTTATCAAAAATGAATCCAAGATTGTATCAAGAATCATTTATCGGTAGAGCGGTCGATGATCGTTTCTTTAATGAAAAGAGCAAGCAACTTCAAGCTAACCTTGTCACTTTAAATAACTATAAAAATTTACAAAATATTATTAACGAAGCTAATGTCTTAGAAGTTTTATCAACTAGCGAAATTGATAGTAGTTTCATCTTTATTAATAAGGTTGGTTCTTTAGCTGGATTACAAAAAACGCTCGATTATATCGAATCACAACTTAAAGAACACGACACAACTTTAATTGAATCTATGAATAGAAGAATTAAAGATGTTGAGGATGATATTGCCCGTATTAACGAAGATAAAAATAAATCTTACTTAGAAAAAGGTAATTTAACTCAAGAAATTGAAACTATTAAAAACGAAAAATATGCTCAAGAAGAAGCGGCTATTAAAGAAAGAGAGAATCATTTAGAAAATTCTTATGATCCATTCTTAATCAATGACCAAGCTCTTCCAATTTTTGAAAAAGAATTGGCTGATGGCAAGAATATTCTTGAAATCCATAGCGAATTCAATATGAGTTTTAGTAGACTTCAATATCTCTTAAATAATATTGGAAATCAACTTTCAAAATTAAGAAGAGATTATGTCTCACTTTACCATCTTGCATACGATGTTGAAGCAAAAGATAATGATTTATTCGATAATGAACTCAAAGACTTTAGAGATGTAAAACTCCCTGAATATCAAGAAAAAATTCAAGATTCTTATCATAAAGCAACTCAACAATTTAAAGATGACTTTATCTTTAAACTTAGAAATGCAATCGACGATGTCGAGGATCAAATTTCAAGTCTTAATGAAGCTCTTAAGCAATCTGCTTTCGGACGTGATTTATATAGATTTACTGTTAAACCAAGTACTGTTTATAGAAGATATTACGACATGCTTAAAGATGACTCAATTCTTGAAACAGATGAAGACGAATCTGCATTCGTTAATAAATATAAAGATGTTATGGAAGATTTATTCCGTCAAGTGGTCGATATTGGTGATGGAACTAATCCACACAACCAAGAATTACTCGACAACATCAAGAAATTTACTGATTATAGATCTTATCTCGACTTTGATTTAATTGTTTACAACAAAGAAACTGGCGATGAACAAAGATTATCGAAGATGATCAAAAAGAAATCCGGTGGAGAAACACAAACTCCCTTCTATATTGCTGTTTTAGCTTCGTTTGCTCAATTATATCACGTCAATGATGAGGGTGAATTAGGTAATACAACTCGTATTATCATCTTTGATGAAGCCTTCTCTAAGATGGATAGAGGAAGAATTAAAGAAGCTGTTAAATTGTTACGTCACTTTAATTTACAAGTTATTTTATCCGCTCCAAGCGATGAAGTCGGCGATATTAGTGAATTAGTTGACGAGACTTTAGTTGTTCTTCACGAAAAGAATAGAAGTTTTGTTAAGTTATATGCTAAGGACGAAAAATAAGATATATAATTAATATATATAAATTAATACAATCAACCATTACTTATATAAAGACTATTTATTGCTAATAAAGGAGGTAAATAAATGTCAAGAAAAATTGTGGCGATGATTCTGGCTGGTGGAAAGGGTACAAGGCTTGAAGCTT
>CAYQCJ010000068.1:0-1619 GCA_964416025.1 uncultured Staphylococcaceae bacterium
CCTTGTATGGTGCAAAACCGAAAGGAGAAAGAAGAGATGAAATTAAGTGAGTTTGTAAAGCAAAATCGTTTGGCTAGAAATTTGAACCAAAAAGATTTTTGTAAGCAATCAAAAATTGGAAGAAACACTTTAATTAATATTGAAAATAATCAATATGGTGGCAGTTTAACATTCCAAACAATTAACAAGATTGCAAAGAGTTGCAAAGTATCAGTATTAGACATTAGAGAGATGATTAATAATGACAAAAAAGAATTATAGTCAAGAACTTTACACCAATAAAGAAGATTGGTTAAACGCTCGTGGAATTGGTGGAAGTAGCGCAGGAGCGATTCTAGGCGTATCAAAATGGGAAACAGCAAACGATGTTTATTCATCAATCGTATTCAATCGAAATAAGTCATTTGATAACGAAAGGATGAAAGAAGGGAGAAATGCAGAAGATTTAATTAGAAAATTATTTATTATCGAACATCCTAATTTGAAAGTAATTGAGCCACCTATAAATAATCAATATTGGCTATTTAGAAGAGATGATGAACAACTACTAACACTTACACCCGATGGACTAATTGATGATGATGGTGGGCTTGAAATTAAAGATGTTGAATTAAGAAAAAAAGAAGATATTGAAAATTGGTTGAGCGGAAATATACCACCATACTATTACAGTCAATTAATTCAATACTTTATCGTTAAAACTGATTTGAAATATATGATATTACTCGCAAGATTAAAGATTTATCAAAAAGGAGAATTGGATCATATTGAAACAAGAGAATATCGATTAGATAGGAAAGGAGCAAAAAAAGAAATAGAGAAACAAGAAAAAATATTAATCGATTTTATTAGAAATAATATCGAACAAAAGGTTAGACCAAGTTTAAAAATAAAAATGAAAGGAAATTAAAATATGTTTGAACTAAAAATTATAAAAGACAATTCAGGAACATTAGAAATTGAAAAATTTGATAATGTTTTAGAAGAAATCAAAAAGAACTTATCAACTTATTATGTGTTTGTAGCACAAAACAAAGAAGATTATAAAAGTATTAAAGATACAAGAGCTGAGTTAAATTCAATGGCAAAGCAAATTAACGATATTAAGATTGCAAATGTCAAAGATTTAACAGAAACGATTACTTATCAATGCAAAACAATTTGCGATTTAATTAAAGAAAAAAGTAATGAATTTGATAATGAAGCTAAATTGTATGAAGAAAAAGTATTGAATAAAGAGCAAAAAGAAAAAACCATTTGCCAATTTATTATCAATGCAAAAAATGAAGAAGAAAGGGAAAAAATCACTAAATTATTAAAAAGTAAGAAAATTGATTTTACAATTAAGGAGAAATAAATATGGAAATTAACAATTACAAAGAAAAACCAAAATTCAGTGTTGCGATTAAACAAGACGCTTATAAAAACTTAATAAACAACACACTAGGAGATAAGGAATTAGCAAGAGAGTTTATAGCAAATATTAGTGGTGTGGTTTCAAATAACTATGCTTTGCAGAAATGCGATGCAGGGTCAATTATTAGTGCAGGACTTACAGCAAGCAGTTTGAAACTACCATTAACATCTACTTTGGGGTTTTGCTATGTCATTCCTTATGG
>CAYQCJ010000068.1:1719-3735 GCA_964416025.1 uncultured Staphylococcaceae bacterium
GGAAAGGCTTAGTGCAATTAGCAATTAGGTCAGGTCAATATTCATCAATTGGATGCGATGTGATTAAAGAAGGAGAATATGTAGGAAGAGATAAAACAACTGGCGAACCACTATTTAATTTTAGTGATAATGTCGATGTCAATGCAAAAACAATCGGTTATTATGCTTATTTAAAGCTAGTCAACGGGTTCACAAAAGTAATTTATTGGAGTGTTGAAAAATGCAAAGAACACGCAAAAAAATATTCAAAAAGTTATGGTAATGGCTCATCAACTGATAATTGGACTACTCAATTTGATACTATGGCATTAAAAACAGTATTAAAGCAATTAATAAGCAAATGGGGAATAATGTCAGTTGATTTACAAAACGCAATTACAAAAGACCAAGCAGTTATTAAAGAAGATGGCACTACCGAATATGTTGATAACGATGATAGTGTTGACATTGATACAACAACACCAACAGAAGAATAAATTAAAAGGTGGTTGAAATATACCACCTTAAAGGAGATTAAAATATGGCAAAAAAAAGGATGTTCTCAAAAGATATAGTCCAAAGCGATGTGTTTCTGTCAATGCCAACTAGCAGCCAATTACTTTACTTTCAATTAGGAATGAATGCTGATGATGATGGATTTGTAGCAAATGCAAAAGCGATTATGCGAATGATCGGATGTCAAGAAGATGATTTGAAATTACTTGTAATGAAAAACTTTTTAATATCATTCAAAGATGGTGTCTTTGTAATTAAACATTGGCGATTAAACAACAACTTACTTCCAGCATCTCACTATAAAGAAACTGAATACATTGAAGATAAAGCAAAATTGTTTTTAAAGCCAAATAAGTCTTATAGCATTGATAAAAGCAAGGGAATTCCATTAAAACCAATGAAATTTGAAAGCGATAATAGCGATGACAACGAACCTTTTTAAAAAATGTTAGCAAAATGTTAGCAAAAAAATAGCATAGATTAGATTAGATTAGATTAGATTAGATTAGAGAAGAATAGATTAGAAGGTTAGTATATCTAACTAGTCTAATCATAGATAATATATAAATATTAATAAACATAGGAGAAATTAAATGACTGATTTAGAACGATTTAAACAAATTGATTTAAGTAAAAAGACTATAAACTATTTAGCACTTTCTTTAAGTGTTGAAAAATCAAAATTAAGTGATTTATTTTACAAACATAAAGAGAGAGTTGAAGAAATTGATGAAAGAAGAATAAAAATTGATTTATTAGAAGCAGAAATTAAAAGGAGAGCAAAATAATGAAAGACTTAAAATTAGATGCGATGATTTTATTGAAATTATTGGAAGAAGAAAATAGATTTTATACTAAAAAAGAGATATGCGAAGAGTTGCCAGATGTATTTAAAGCAAATGACAATGAAAAGGTTCACGATTTATGCACTTATATCTGGACTTGCAAGAATTATATTAATAACAATGTTGAAAAGTTTGGAAAAGTTGTAATCACTAATTCAAATGGCGATTTGAAACTTCCAAATGAAGAAGAATTAAAAGAAACTATCAAGCACGAAGAAAATATCGCTTTAAGAAGATTAGCGAGAATGTGGAAAAAGAAAAAAGCACTTGATTTAGATAACACGATGACGCTCAATGGGTATATTTACTCAATAACTCAACGATAACGCCCCTAATTTAAACGGGAATAGCAAAAAGGTATAAATACACCACTTAACTATAAAATGAGTGTGGCAATACCTTAAAACACAAATGAAAGGAAATAAAGAAATATATGTTTAATGTGGGTGATTTAGTAGAAATAGGAACGATAAAAAATGGAAAAATCGTTTTTGATAAATCAAATGTTTATGAAATTATCAGTTTACCTAGTTTGTCAAATTGTGGTAATTATCTTTTATTTGATAAATCGTCAGCGTTTGAAAGAGATGGCGAAGCTTGGGGCAATTCAATTTATGTCAGCCCGTCGCTTATAAGAACTTACACCAAATCAGCAACTCATTACGATCAATTAAAA
>CAYQCJ010000069.1:0-3606 GCA_964416025.1 uncultured Staphylococcaceae bacterium
ATTCGACACTATATCATTTTCGGTATTTTATTGCATTAGAGTTTGAACTTAACAAACTTTGACAGAGTGAATGCAACAAAATGTGATGAAACACTAGCACCTATCAAATAAATGCTTTTCGTTGCATTGAGTTTGTCATCTAACAATAAGCGAGTTTTCAAGCAATACATCTATTGAAAAATTAAATAAGATACAAAATCTATATATTGTTATTATTTGTGGCGAGACTTACAAGAAGTTTGTGTGAAAGTCATAATCCAACCTTCTTAATTTACATAAATATTAAATCCTAATTCTGTTCGTTCCTTCTCACTTAACTCGTTTATAAACGGAACAATTCTTTTATTCTGATCATTGTTATATTTTGCAATTACTTGAACTATTACAAGTGAAGCATTGTCTTCGCCATTAAATAATATTCGTTTTTTGCTAGATCTTTTAAGTATCGAATTATAAGATTCAATATCATTACAAGTTCTTATAAATTGTCTTATAGGTTTAGGAAAATCATAAAATGTTAACATGTCTTTATTTTCTAAAATATTTCTACAAACTTTTGGATATGAATGAGACAATTTTTTTATAAAATTATCTAATTCAAATAACACATCTTCTTTTGTTTACTGAGAATAGATTTCTTTGAAATCATGACAAATTTCTCTTTGTTCTTGATAATGAACTCCAACCATTGCGTTACGTTGAATATGAACAACACAAGACTGATGTTTTGATGATGAAAAAACGCTTTGTATAGCCTCGAGTAGGCCTCTTAATCCATCGGAAATAAATAGTTTTGGGTTACCAATTCCTTTCGATCTTAGATCTTCTAAAGTTGTTTTCCAACTTTAAGCTCCTTCGTTAAGAACCGGATAAAACCAAGCATTTGTCGCTGTCCTTCTTCTGTAATACCTATTGCTATCTCGATACATTCTTTCTCAACATAAGAATGTTTAAAACCATATTCTCTCTTTAACGTGACATACGTTCCATCTAGATATACAATAGAACATCTTGGAAGATTTCGAGTTCGAAAGTTCTCTGCAACAAACATTATTTTTTTAACAATTGTATCTATCGTTTCTCTTGATAATTCAATATGTATCGAACTATAAACATAATCAACGATTTCGTTTTGAGATAAACCTTTAAAATACAAAGATTGGACAACATAGTCCATATCATCAGTTACTTGTTGATATGGTTTTAAGATCTGTGTTTTAAATAAATTTAATCTATCTCTAGGAACTTTAACTTCTATCATTCCAAATTTCGAACGTAAATGTGGATAATAACAATCATTCTTAAAGTCATTATTTTTAGCTCTAAAAGCCTCATCTAAAAGCGTCTCAATTTCACCTTCCATAAGTTCATTAATTGTTTCTTCAGTTTTAGAACGAATAAATTCGTTTAAATCTGTTTTTAAAAGTTCTCCAATTTCTTCAGGTGTTTAACCTTCAAAAAGTGCTAAAATAGACATTAGTCATAATCCTTTTTTATTTGTAACAAACTAATTATAGGATTATGACTTTTATTTTGCTCTTTTTTAGTTTTCACACAAACTTATTGTAACTCTCAGTCTCGAAATCGTCTAAATTTATTCATGTTTTTATGCAAAAAAGTCTAAATTATCATTTTGGAATTTATTAAATATTACGTTTTTTATTTATTCTTCTTTCCAATTCTCCCTTTAGCAAAAAAGTTAATACGAGGTTTTCACGATAGACTGGTTCGTATGTCGTGTTATCGTTACGACACCCATCCATTGAGAAATCTTGATTGTCATGTCCCTCAATATCAACCAACTCTACACATGTAGCACCTTGATTAATCATCCGTAGCAAAATTTCATCGTTCCATAATTCTTTTCTAACGGTATAGTTCAAAAATGCAACTTCCAGATTTTCGGCATCATTCTTTAAGGCTTCTTCATAAAAACCTATAGAGTGCTTATTAGGGTTAAGCATCTCGAATTTAATGTCGCCATTTACTTGAAAATGCTTTACAACATCCAAATAAACGTCATAGTCACAAGTTTCAAGCAAATCACCTATATCAAAGGAAATTATACCTTCCAGATTGATATATTTAGCAAAAATGTCATCAATCAATTGTACGAATTCATATAGTTTATCTACCATCTTTTTACTTGAAGCGAATTCTAATTTGCTCAAAATAAATTCTTTGATTTCATCTGCTAAATCAGTTTTCGATAGTTTTCTATCCAAAAAACTCGTATCAGATTTTGTAGGAGTGCCATTTAGCAAAAAATCTGTAGAAATGCCATAAGTTTTGGAAATTTTTAAAATATCTTCAACCGATGGCGATAGGGAGTCACTTTCCCATTTTTCCAAAGTGGCTGCACTAACATTTACTTTAGAAGAAAATTCTTCTCTTGATAAGCGTGTACACTTTCTTACCAATTTAATTCTTTCACTGATTTCTTTCATTGATTTTAACCTCCATTACGTTCAAACCATTAAATACCAAAATAATCTCTAGGGGAGCTCATCTGCCTAACGGAATATTTGAAATAATCGTCATAGTCCCATGATGCATATGATAGGTTTTCTTTGTAGAATTTTTCACAATAATCATCAAAGAAAATACGGATTTTCTTCAAAACGTCATCTATATAATTGGGCTTGATTATTATCCAATCTGCAGCGAACATTCCATTTTCATACTCGCAATCCGATGTTTTGTTTTCAATACTTGCTACGTTATCGGGATAAAACTTCTTTAGCGTGTTATATGAATCGATGGAATTGTGCTTCAAAAAGTTATTCATTTTATGAAGCATATTGTAAGCGTTGTATTTTTCTAGATTCTCGATCTTAAAATGATCGTTTCCTGCTAAAAGCCCCTCGGAATAAGCCCTAAACTGCTTAAATGAGAAATCAGAATCTGTATATCCGGATTTATACATTACCAGCAAGGCAATTCTGTCAATCTCAGTACAAATCTTGCTTATGAACATGCAGTAGAATTTTTTTATAATCTCTTCGTATTTTCCCTGCCTTTTCATTGCAGCAAGCATTGCCTCGAAATTAATTTCATCATAATCGTCGCTGCATGAAGTATAGCAAATCTGTTCATTCCTATATCCTTCTCTAACTTGTTTTGGAGTTTTTATTTTTTCAAAAAGAGGCTTATACTCCTTGTTCCAATCGCTTATAAGTTCAGCGATACTGTCATGGTAAATGTTAACCATGTAGTCACCATGCTTGACTTTTGTAGGAATATAGTATCCTTCTTTTTTCTCTTTTAACGCTTCAGGCAAAAATTCATCAATGCCTACAAGCTTGCAAGCGTCGATGTACCTAGAAACATCGATTTCAATCCTTCCGTCAACACTATGGATACCAAAAAATTCAGGTTCATTGCTTAATTCATAAATCCAAGGATCCATTCCTTCATATTTTTCATAGTCATATTTAGCTGTCATTAAATATTCCTCCTTCACAACAACCCTTTGTTGTCCCAAGAGGTGGGATTCAACGACTAATGTCATTTTATATTACCATTTTCTCTAGACGATTACTATACTATTCATGTTAAATAACAAAGCTAATGCAATATATTGTTGCGTTAGACCTGAAAAGATTT
>CAYQCJ010000070.1:0-3449 GCA_964416025.1 uncultured Staphylococcaceae bacterium
GAACCCGTCATTTGGAGACCCTGGTATGGTTTGGCCGTTTGTAAGTGAACAATATGAAGCAGTAGATTTTGGGTAAAATCCAAACTTTTTATAGAATAAAGCAAAGACATCATCGACAATCTTCATCTTATCTTCTTTTGAAAACATCCAAATGCAGAAATCTTTGGTGTTGTATTTTTTTCTAAATTCTTCGCATGGTAAACCAAGTAAAGAAAGAGCGATTTCATCACCATAAACTTCGTGATCATGTTTAGCAATTTCGACAGCTTCATCATTAAATAATGAGGCATATGTCATTTGAATTGTTGTTTTTAAACCGTTTTTATGGGCAGTATCTTGTTGGAATTTAAAGATATCAAAAGATTCACTAAGCAATCCTTTATCACCAATATTTTCCTTCTTGCCTTGCCCACCTAATTTTTCAGCGTATTCAGGGGCCAATTCAGGTCTATGAATTAAATTTAATATAAAAGTATCTTTCATTTTATTCTCCAGCTTTCACTAAAGACCAATCATCATTATGTCCCCAAGCTCCCGCAACAGCGGCACCATCAATACCAATAGTAACTTTAGTATTATCGCTATCAATCACGATTCCGTTTAAAGTAGAATCAGTTGCTTCGCTTGTTGAATGATATCCATCATTCCATCCAGAAATTACATCTTTCATCTCAGCCGAATATATAGTTCCATTAACATCCATAAAGACATTTAATTTAGTATGAGCCTTGTCACTTGGAGCAACGGCCATAATATAAGTTTCTAAGTTGTATGTTCCAGCACTTAAAATGATGTCTTGACATAATTTAAAAGTAAAATCTTTAGTTGAGTGATACCAGTTAAAATCAGTTTTTCCGTTTCTAATATCAGTTTTTCTATCTAATTTAGCAACCTTGTCTCCAGCAGGAGTTGTCGATTCTAAGTACCATGGAGTCTTAATAATATCGGTTTCACCTTGATTTTCAAATCCAGGATCAACGACAAAGTTTTCGATAGTTGTAACATTGGCTTTGACACTAGCAGTAGAGCCATTTCCTAAAGTCACAGTTCCATTAACTTCGTGTTTTCCAATAGTATTGACGCTACTTGCTTCGCTACTGTTCCAAGTTACATTGGCTTGTCTTATAGCATCATAATTTGTTTCAACAGAGACTGTAGTAGGTAAAGTCTCGCTAGCAGCAATATTAATTGTTACATCAACTTCACTACTTCTAATTTTTGTGGAAGTTTCTTCAACTTCACTTGAGCCAGTTCTAACAAGATTAAAGACATTTAAACTTGCTAAGGCTTTTCCAGTATAAGAGAAGAGACCTTGATTACACCAAGTAGCTAAACCATCTGTGTAAGATGTTGCGTTGGTATCAACTCCACTATATTTATAGGATTGACCATAAGTTGTCGCCCATCTTGCGCCACTTAATGGTAACCAACCTGGTTCCCAATAGAACATTCCTAAACCTAAATTATTAGGAACATTGGCAAGAATATTCATGACATCTCTTAAACAAGTTGCTTGAGCTTGTTCGCTAGTTAAATAACCACCTTTATCTTCATAAGTATCACCATTATATTGATTAGCTGTAATTCCTTCGACGGATTCATCGGTAAATCCCCAAGAAATTTCAGTTACCATAACTGGTTTATTAGTAATAGTTGCAACATTATTTAAGTTAGCTTCTAATTCACTTAATCCACCACTAAGGTTTGGATAATAAGAAGCACCAACAATATCATAATCAACTTTTCTTGAATCAAGAGCGGTAAAATAAGTTTCGAATTCTTGCTTATTTCCGCCATTTGCCAAGTGAATTACTGAATAGGAATTAGGAAATACTTCCTTCATTCCTTTAATTCCATCAATTAATATTGAAGCAATATAATCAAATGAAGTATTGGTATCATTCCAATCAATTGCACCGTAATCTCCGCACATTCCGTTATTAATTTCGTTACCAATTTGACAAGCATCGATTTCAATACCGGCATCTTTAAATTGATTCAAAGCTTCTTTAGTATATTCATAAACTGCATTAGGAATTTCATCTTTATCTAAAGATCTCCAAGCTTTTGGTAATTGTTGATCATCTGGATCAGCCCAGAAATCACTATAATGGAAATCGAGCAATACATTCATACCAACCGATTTTGCTCTTTTAGCTAAAGCAATGTCGGTATCAATATTGTTTTCTCCACCACCATAAGTTTTGCCGAATTTATTTTCTGGATCATTCCATAATCTAACTCTAAAGAAATTAACGCCACTGTCTTTTAAAATTTGAAAAACATCTTGATTCTTTCCTTCTTTATTAAAATATTGACCACCTAATTCTTCAATTTTATAAATCATTGAGCCATCAACACCCATTGCAAAATCTTCTCTTAAATCTTTAGTAGTTTTTTGAACCTTTATACCAGAATAATCGTGAACTTCAGCGTTGTCACTTGCAGTTCCGTAAGTTGGAGTAAAAGTTACATCATCATAAAAAAACTTAACATCGGTTGATGTTTCGCTTTTTCCACAAGAAACTAAACTACCAGTAACAGCTAAAACAGTTAATAATAAAATACTTTTCTTCATAATTAATCTAGCTCCTTGTTTTCATAATTTAATGGACTAACGCCATAATATCTTTTAAATTCATTTGAGAAATGCAATTGATTTTTGTATCCAACCATTCTCGAAACATCTTTAATTTTATATTGTTTAGTTTTGAGCAATAATTTCGCTCTCGCCATTCTTGTATCAATTAAGTATTGTTTTGGCGATATATTCACATTCTTTTGAAATATATTTGCCAAGTAATTCGTAGTAATACCAATACTATTTGCGATATCTTCAACTTTGACATCAAATTGGAAATTATTTTCGATACATTCCTTAGCCATCACAATATAAGATTCAGTAGTTGAGTATTCTTTATTTGTTCCGCCATTATTTTTGAGAATTTGGCCAAATAATTCGTAAGCAAGTCCTAAACAGACAATATTTAGATAGGATGTTTCGTTGAATTCTTGATTAATTTCATCGAAATATCTTCTTAATGAACCATCTTTATCGGTGAAGATTGGATTATTTTTACTTAAACCAGCACGGATTAAGAAACTTCTAACGCTCGATCCATCAAAACCTAACCATTCATAAGTCCAAGGATCGTCTTTATCTGGAGCATATTTCGCTTCAGTTTGAGGAGGAATATAAAAGATCATTCCTTTGTGGACGTTATATCTCTTCCCATCAATTTCAAAAATCCCTTTTCCACTTATAATATAATGGAAAAGATGATATTGCTTTTCAGAAAAAACGATGGCTTTTTCTGGAATACAAACCTCTCTACCAGTCTCATAAAGACTTAATTCGATGTAGTTTTTTGCGTTGTCTAATGATTGCATAATACGATAGGTGACAAATCTATTGCATTAAAATCAAAATAATTGGCTTTTGATTTAGT
>CAYQCJ010000071.1:0-3387 GCA_964416025.1 uncultured Staphylococcaceae bacterium
TTCCACCAACTTTACCTTAATGGGTAACGAAGACTTTGATGTAATTTTTGGAGCTACTAATAGAGACAACGAAACTGAATTTAGATTATTATTCACTCCACTTGCTCAAAATAGCATGATTGATTTAGTAATTAATGGACAACCTTATGGTGATGATTTTGTTTTCCAAAAAGATGGACCAATTAATTACATAACTAGTACTCATGCTCAAGGACAAGATATCTACGCCGCTCCTGCAAACTATATGTCTTATTCAGTCGATCTTTCTAGAGAACAATTTGTTTCTTACAATACGACATTTATTCAATCTTTGTATTTCGATTTAGCTCCATTATTAACAATTCCACTTTATCAACAAAATAAAGCCGAAAAATACATTTATAGTGGATTAAGTGAATACAACACAACATCTTATGAAGATGAAGCTCTTGCCAATAGATTTTCAAGGGATTTCTTCCAACCAAAGAATTGTATTACTGATTTGATATTAAAGGTTGATTCAAAACAAAAAGTCGGTAATTCCGATATTGTTAATATTAAATCTTATGGATATCGCGGAGAAAATCGAACTGATTTTGTAACAGTTTTTGGTGGCGATGGTAGAAATCACCAAGTTCCAGTTAATTGGGTCGAATATTTCCCAGTTACTAAAAATACTAATATAGCTGTTAGAGGCTGCAATCAATCTAGAAGTAATGTAAATAATAATATTAATTCGAATGTTCAATGTTCAACATTCTTGGGTAAATATTCGCAATCCACTTTGTTCCAACGTGGTTTGATGGCTTTTGTCTTACTTAGCATGATTTCTCCTATAGATGATGCAAATATGGAAACATTATTTAACAAAAAATAAAAATAATATATAATAGTCAAAACGGAGGTTTTATATATGGCTAATGAATTAGACGAGATGACTGGTCCAGTTAACGAAAAGGGCCGTGATGCGAACGTTATTGAGAAGCAAATTGCTGTAAAAACAGGCGCCGGCTCAGTATTTTTCGAGGTTATTTTATGGGTATTAGGAATTGTTCCAGGAATTATTTTCCTTGGAATGAAAATTAAAGCTCAAAACTACTTAAGAGGACTTCAACAAAAGGTTCAACATAATGCTTCACAAATTGATAACTATCTTGAACAAAGAGTTGTAATTCTTAAGAATGCCGCTAGTTTACTTGATAAAGCCATCGATTTAGATAAAGATACATTAACAAAGATTGCTGCATATAGAGGCGGAGTAAACCCAAATGCAGATTCTGAACGTAATGCTGTTGCTTCACAAATCGATAATGTTGCTCGTAAGATCAATATCGCTATGGAAAATTATCCAAATCTTGAGTCACATGCTGAACTCAAAGATGTTATGCAACAAAACTCTTATTTACAAAGAGAAATCACTGCTGCTCGTGAAGTTTATAACGACACAGTCTTAGAATGGAACAAGGCTATTTTCCAATGGCCAGTAAAGATGATTGTTGCTGCTAAAGCTGGTTACACTTCTAGAATTCCTTTCTCAACTTCTAAAGAAATTAAGGAACAAGCTAGAGATGATTTCTTCGCCGATAAGAAAACTGCTGCTCCTGCTGCTGAAGAAGCTCCAAAAGCAGAAGAAAAATAATCAAGCAAAGATACTAAAATTAAAATTACAAATCCCACTTCGGTGGGATTTTAATTTGGTTAATATTTACCATAATTCAGTAAAAACACTTGCCAATCCCTACTCTTTTTTAAAATTATCCAAAATTCAGTAATTATTTACCAAATCTAATAAGCTAGGTGCTATAATTTTTATAGACTTAAAAAAGCCGATATATAGGAGGTATATAATGTACAAACCCAAGATGAAATTGACCACTGAACAAGAGGCAATTCTTGAAGGAAAACAAGGTGAAACCAAAGCAAAAATAATGGAGACTATTGTTCGTTATGGCGATATTTTTGATGCTCCAGAACTAGTAAAAGTAACTCATGGAGAAGGACATTTAGTCACTTCGTTTGGACTTTCACTACTTAAACCAGTTTATAGAGTTATGGATCAAATTATTGATGCCGGTCTAAAAGTTGATGAAGGATTTACGATGGATCCACGTCCTTTAGATATGGAAAATGTTCCTTATAATCTCTTAGATAAGTTAATTAATAAAAAGATTTTATATGGTGCTCAAGGAAGATATGAAGAACAATTAACAAAAGTTGGACTTAAAAATAAAGATGCTTTTACCTGTGCATGTTATTTCAATGAAGTGGGTAATAAACCAAAGAAAGGTGACATCCTTTCATGGGCTGAAAGTAGCGCTGTTAACTACGCTAATTCCGTTCTTGGAGCAAGATGTAACCGTAATTCGGGAATGATTGATATTATGGGTTCAATTATTGGCTATGTTCCTAAATTTGGCCTTCTTACCGATGAAGGACGTAAAGCAACTTGGAAAGTTATTATTAAAACAAGTAAAAAACCAGAACCACAAATTTTAGGTAGCGTTATCGGAATCAAAGTTATGGAAGACGTTCCTTACATTGTTGGTTTAGATAAATATTTAGGCAACGAATTAACTGACGACGTTTGTTCTTATCTTAAAGATTTCGGAGCCGCCACTGCATCAAACGGAGCTGTCGGATTATATCATGTTGAAAACTTAACTCCTGAAGCAAAAGAATTGGGCGATAAATTATTAAAGAAAGATTATAAAGAGTACATTGTCGATGATAAAGAAATGGAAAGAATTTATAAATCTTATCCAATTATGTGGAAGAAAAAAGATAAAGAAGGTCAACTTGCATTTATTGGTTGCCCACACTTGTCTTTTGCTCAACTTAACGAGTGGACTGATATTTTAGTTTCTAACTTAAAGAAAAATAATAAAAAGAAACTTAATGTTAGAACTGTTCTTTGCACTGCTCCTGCCGTTAAAGAAGAATTCGTTAAGACAGCTAAATATCAAGAATTATTAGGAACTGGTGCCACTTTAACATGTATTTGCCCTTTAATGTACACTTCTAATCCTTTAACACATTCTCGTCGTTTAATGACTTGTTCAAACAAATTAAGAACATACTCAATGGCAAGATTTTATAAAATTGACGATCTTGTGCACGAGTTAACTAAATAGGAGGAGAATATCATGAAAGAATTTAAAGGTAGAGTTTTAGCTGAAGGAAAATACAAGGGAAAAGCCGTCGTTTCTCATAATGGTGTCAATACTTTAGCTACATTTCAAAGTTCAGTATTAGCTGGAAAGAAAAAAGTTGTTTGCTCAGATCAAAACAATCCTGATATATATGGAAAAAATCTTACAGGCGTAGCACTTTGCTTACCACAAACTATTGGTTCAACTACCGGTGGAATGGTTTTACAAGTTGTTTGCTCAATGAAAATTAATCCTGCTT
>CAYQCJ010000072.1:0-3119 GCA_964416025.1 uncultured Staphylococcaceae bacterium
TGTAATAAAATAAAATGATCCCGTATACCTTCTCATAATAATCGGATATCTCACCTGCTAAGAGAAAGGAGACCACTATCTTAAATTTTTGGATTAAATAACTAGCTTCGAAATTACAAATTTCTCTTCCGCCGGCGAAAACATTTTTAAAAATTCTTGCAATACATCTGGATTCCAAAATTTGGATTTTTTAAATTACATCGAATGCCATGTTGTCAACAGTGTCCATCTACAAATTCGCAGAAGTCTCGAGACTGTATTTTTTAAAATTAACGACGTCAGTTGACTAAGCCAATTGCTAAGAACTTATTTTTTTAAAAAACCCGGAGCGCTAGATTTATAATTTAAAGCTATTCCTGATCTCACTTCTAGTAATATTTGTCAAACATTATAATTTCCGTACTACCTTGCCCACAAATTTCCAAACACTAATTACTTTGTGTGGTTACTATTATGAGCAGCATCTGCGTTAAGATATTTAATAATTAACCAGCTAACCTAAATCTAGTAGGTTCTAAAACGCGTAGATTGTCGCACACGGAATGTCAATAACCAAATCCCAAGAATACTTCCAAAATCTTGACCTTTTACGTGCCCCTGGATTTTAAAAAGTGACTGTAGTTTGACTTTGACCATCGATTAAATTAATAAAATTCCTGGCCAGATGAAAAATTTAAATTTTTAAATTTTCATGATCATGGACCTCTCTTATTATTAAAAATCTCGATTGTTAACAAATATTTACCTGAGGAACTTATATCCTTCGACCCTTATTTTCATCTTACATTCCGTAAGGCGTATTGTGGTCGTTTTTGTTTTCACAAAAGATCGTTTTTTTATATTAAAATTTATTCTGTTTCTACTATTCTGTTTCTATATTAATTACTGATAAAATATAACTCCAAACATCCCCCGTAAAACTGAATGTTCTTCTTAATTTCTTTTGTTGATTATCAAACCAAGATGGTTCGAATTGTTTTAGATATTCGATCTTACCTCTAACTGTTTGGTAATCTAATAATCTACCGTCAATATTCCCATCGTTTATATCACAAAGGAAATCGAATAATTCTTTACTGTATTGGTTCTTCCTTGTTTTACCAACAGAGAAAGCAGGACCGTCTTCAGTTTGTCTGATTGTAATCCCTAAGATTTTAATTTGATCACCGAATTGTAATTTCGTTTTAGAACTATTGATTTTTACTTTTCTATTATAAAGTCTGTTTAATCGATTCTGTATACCTTCGACATAACTTTCCAATTCTCTTTTTCTTGGTAATGCGATAACATTCGGACTTGAAAGACTGATGTCATCAGCAAATTTTGTATATGTCACATTGGTATTCTTAACTAGTTCATACAATTCATAATCCAATGGTAATGAAAATATATTAGATAATATCGGACTAATAGAACTACCTTGTGCCAAAGAACCACCGTATGTAGCCATTATAGATAATCTTCTAATTGATTCATCTGATAAATTGGCTTTAACAACAGCTAATTGTTTTAATACATTCTCTAAACCTTCTGTTTCAATAGAAGGATAGAAGTTTTCTAAATCTAGTGATAAATGTGCTTTTGCATGTTGATGTGCTTTAACAGTATCCAATTGTGATTTACCTTTGATGTAAGCTCCGGTTGAATCTGGGAAATGAGGAAAAAATTCCTCGAGTAAGTCTATCAACATTAAATGTATTTGTTTATATTCTTCAGAGAATACTGTGATTTCTCTGAACCCACCTTTACGTTTAGGTAGTCTAAAGGTATTAGCAGGTGTATTTCTTAAATAATATTCTCCTCTATCGGATCTATGGAATCTGAATTCTTCTAATTCTTTAATCATTTCATGAATTCCCCATACTCGATCGATAAGAGCATCATAGTTTTTGTTTAATTTAAATCTTGACCATTTAGTTACTGGTGCATATTCTAAATAATGCTTATAAGGTGTGGTTCCGTTAGAAGCTCACCAATTCATTTCAGCAATTGATCTTGATTTAATATAATAATATTTTCTGCTCATGCTTTTCACCTTCTATATTTAATATTTATTTTTTAACTTATGTAATCATAATGATGATGTTAGTGGTAATAAGAACAAAATTTGTTGGACACTAATGGTTTTTGTGTGTAATTTTTCGGGATTAGCTCTACGTATGTATACGTAGGCGGTTAAATTTTATAAAATTCCCGAGTTCAATCCTCAGCATGCGTTTGTTTTAATTTTAAATCTTTAAACTTCCGTCTTCTATCTGTTGAATGCATTCATTTAAATTTTAAATTTTTAAACGTCGACGCCGACAGTCATTCCCATCTCAGGGTTTATTTTTATTTTATTTAAGCTTGCGAACTTCTAAGAATTCTTCTAGAAATTGGCGATTAACCAAATGAAAAAGCCGTGGCCCTAAATTTTTAAATAAATTATCGATGAGATCGTTGGAAATTAACGACATTGTGACCGAGTATCATAGAAGATTTTTCCAAATCTAATATTAGAGAGTCTCACCCAAATGTCTGCATCTGGTTAAAAAACCAAGAATCACCAAACCAGTTAGATAAGCTGTCTTCTAATAATTTCGAAATCCTCTTCAATATAACACGTTTCAGGTCTCTCCCTTAGTGACAAACTTACATTCAGTAAGTTGTTTGTTCTTACTTTTGTTTTCACAAAAGATTAAGTTAAAAGTAATCGTTGTTTTGTTTATTAAAAATCAAAAAGGGGACTATTAATCCCCTTTTTAATAGTATTCTGTATTTGTATATCTATAAATATTAATTATTTAATTCCGTTAGATTGTTTCTTAATTGACAAGAAGTAATATGGAGCTTCTGCACCAGTAGCTGTAATAGCTTGGCGAACTGTTTGACCTGAATTTAATAATTCGATCCCATTTAAAGTAACTCTTCCACTAAGACCTAAGTCTGCAATACTAACTGTTTCAGGTGTAACCTCAATTTGTCTGTGATTAGACGGTGTTCCTACATTGATAATCATATATAATTTCCTCCTTATTTTTATTTTTTATTATATATTCTTAAAGATATTTAAATCCTTATTTACTTCCGTTAGATTGTTTCTTAATTGACAAGAAGTAATATGGAGCTTCTGCACCAGT
>CAYQCJ010000073.1:0-3039 GCA_964416025.1 uncultured Staphylococcaceae bacterium
CCTGCTTGCCATTCTGGGCTACCTGCATCATATGTTCCATTTGGTTCAAAGTAACCTTTACCAACCCATTTAATAATTTCATTATATGTTTCAATTGCCTGTGTTGAGTCAAATCCTACACGTGAAGCCTTTAGATTTATCAAATTACCACCATTCAAAGGTACAAGTGATTGTGCCCAAGTAGGAAATGCTCCACCCAGAACATATTCACTATTTTCACCATCTTTACTCAAAACAGCTTGAGCTTTTCTTGACCAATCATCAAATTTTGACCAAGTCCATTCTCCTCTTTTGAAGATTTCAGCCGGATTTTCAAGACCCCTATCCTTTAATAAATCCTCATTAAAATAAAGACCTAATTCACCTGTCGGTTTTGTATTAGTAAATGCATATAATTGACCTTTGTATGTTCCAATTTCTCTAACTGATGAATCAATGTTTTTACCATGTGTACTCATCCATTGATCTACTGGAGCAATTGCAAATTCATTTGCTAACTGACTTGTCCAACTTGTTGTTGTCCAGTAAATATCAGCCATTGGTGATTTATTTTTGTGTTCTTCAATAATTTTAGCAACTCTTGATGGTCCCCATCCTGCATCAGTTGGATAAGCAACATATTCTACTTTAATGTTTAAACGCTCTTCAACTTCTCTTTGTAATTCTTGTCTTTCTTCTTGATTTTGTCCACTATAAGACTCATGGAATGGATCAATTTCATTTAATGCACCATGCATAATTTTTATTGTTTGTTTACCGGAATCTTTTCCTGGTTTACAAGAAACTAAAACTAATGCTAATAGTAAAACAAAAATACTTGCAAATGTTTTTTTCATATTATTTAATTCCCTCCTAATTTTTTTCTTCATAATTATTATAACATTGTAACGCTTACATATGTTTATTTATGGTCTTTTCAATGTGTTTATTCACTAGTTATCGCTATTTTTTCAATATTGAGAAAAAAGTTTCAATATTTAATATGTTTATATTACTTATGATCTTAATTTCTTAATTAATTACTTATTTAGTATTAGTTTAACTGCTTCAAAAAGCAGACATAACTTTCTTTGAAAATTTATTAATTCACTAAACAGACTATTTATTCATAGAAAAGTTTTAATATTTTCTTTCTTGATTCAAATATGTTATTTTTATCTCTAAGTGGATGTACGGCATTAGATAAGAGAACAAAACCTCGATTTTCTTTCCGATCAATCCATAAATTACAACCAGTAAATCCTGTATGCATAATTAATTCATCGTTTGCTAAAATTTTATCAGAATATAAATTATATCCATAAGTTCTTGCTAATGTATTACCCTTTAAATCTTTGTTAACATATTTAGTATTAAAAATTAAATCTTTTATTTTATTAGATAATAATTCTTCATCTTCTAAAATACTTTTAATAAATAATGCTAAATCATAAGATGTAGAAAAAACTCCAGCATGTCCTGATAAACCGTCTAACAATCTTGCTCTTTCATCATGAACTATACCATTTAAAAATTGATTGTTGCTACTATCAATTTCTGTTGGAGCAATAATACTTGATTTTGGTTTGTATGAAGTATTATTCATTTTGATTTTAGTAAAGATCTTTTCAGATGCAATTTCATCGATTTTTTTACTATATATTTTTTCAATAATAAAACCTAAAAGCATAAAACCTGTATCAGAATAAGTTATACTACTTTTTGGTTCATAATTTAATTCTTCTTTATAAATTTGTTTAATTAATTTTTCTTTCGTATCTATCTTACTTGCATTTTTAACAACAGGGCCAAGACCTGATGTATGAAACAAGAGATCTTGGATTGTTGTATTTTTGTGTTTATACGCTGCTAAAATATCGCAAACTTTTGTGTTGAAATCAATTCTACCCTCGCTTATAGCTTGTAAAATTAAAGTCGTTGTTGAAACTACTTTACTGAGGGATGCAATATCATAAATTGTGTTATCTGAATTTGGTTTTTTCTCAGGCAAAAGACTAATCGAGCCGACACTAGAACACTTTATTTCTCCATTTTCAACTAAGCAAAAAGTTGCTCCTGGAAAATCATTATTTAAAACACCTTCATTTAAAATTTCTTTTATTTTATCAATCATTTTCTTTTCTTCTTGATTACTATTATAGTTATTCCACTTAATAAAAGAACTGATGCTGCCGCTATTAAAATGACACTTGTTTTACTCAAGAATGGTTTAGACCCATTGCCAAGTCTATAATCTACATCTGATTCCCAAGGGAAATCAACTGATTTAGTCCAGTATTCATTATTTAAATATTCAAGCGTTTTAACTGTTGGATCATCTTTTTTATCTAATGTACTATAAGTAAAGAAGGACATCCCTAGTAAATTATCATAAGTACTTAAGTATCTTAGTTGTTCAATCATTTCATTTTCATAACTCCATGACTTATCATTTAGTCGATAGAATCCTTGTCCAATAACTAGACCTACACCATTTTTCTCTGTTAAATCATACCACCAGTCAACTAAGTCAGCAAATGGAGCAATTGGTGAACCGTTTGCTCTAAAGTTATCAAATTGCCAGTAAAGTTGTGGTGTAACATAATCAAGCCAGCCTTCTTCTACCCACTTTTTAGAATCCGCAAATTGAGTATCATAACTTTGCATACCGTTGGTTGCTGAACCTGTTCCGTCTGTTCCCTTATTTCTCCATATACCAAATGGTGAAATACCATATTTGATTTTTTTATTTAGATCGATATTTGCTTTTCTAACAATTTTAGAAACATTTTCAACAACTATATTAACATTTCTTCTTCTCCAGTTATCTAGAGATTCACCAGCTAATTTATTAGCATCATAGGTTGCTTTATCATTAGCAGCTGGAGTCCCTGCATAACTATAGAAGTAATCATCAAAGTGAATTCCATCAATATTATAGTTTTCAACAAGTTCTGTAATAACATTTCCTAAATATTCTTGGACTCTTGGTTCACCAGGATTTAATATTAGAGCGCCGTTAGTATCTGCAAGTAATAGTTCTGGATTTTGTTTTGCAAA
>CAYQCJ010000074.1:0-2986 GCA_964416025.1 uncultured Staphylococcaceae bacterium
CATTATAAATATTAGATTCACCAATAAAGTCAGCAACGAAGGCATTTTTTGGTTCATCATAAATACTCTTTGGAGTACCGATTTGTTGAATAACACCATCTTTCATAACAACGATAGTATCGGACATTGTTAAAGCTTCTTCTTGGTCATGAGTAACATAAATAAATGTAATACCAAGTTTTTCGTGCATTTCTTTTAATTCGATTTGCATATCTTTTCTCATCTTTAAATCGAGAGCACCTAAAGGTTCATCAAGAAGTAAGATTTCTGGTTCATTAACGATAGCTCTAGCGATGGCGACTCTTTGTTGTTGTCCACCACTAAGAGTAGTAACGTCTCTATCTTCCAAACTGTCGAGGTCAACAATCTTTAAACCTTTACTAACGCGAGTAGAGATTTCCTTAGCCGTTAATTTTCTATAAGAATAAGTTGGTTCAGGTGTAGTTTTAGCAATTTGTAATAAATTATTTAATGAAGCAAGTTTTTCAGCTCTCTCTTCATCAGTTAAATGTTTGTTCTTTTTAGTACCTTTAATATCATCTTTTAAGTCAGAGACCTTTTTACTATTAATCTTTAAAATAGGTTGACCGTTTTTATCCATTTTTTGAATTGGTACTTTCTTTAAACGTAATCCGAAAGCAACGTTTTCAAAAACATCCAAATGTGGAAATAAAGCATAACGTTGAAAAACCATATTAATAGGTCTTTTGTTAGGTGGCATAGATGAAATATCTTTACCATTTAATAAAATTTCTCCCTTAGTAGGAAAATCAAATCCAGCAATCATACGTAAAGTAGTAGATTTGCCACAGCCACTTGGCCCAAGAAATGTAACGAACTCACCCTTACGAACGTATAGGTTGAAGTCGTTGACAGCAATTGTGTCATCATCAAAGATTTTGCTTACATGTTTAAGTTCAATGATGTGCTCTTTTTCGATCATTTTTAAGTCCCCCTTATTTTAAGTTTTATTCCCCCTAAAACTTGTGAAAATAATATACTCTTTTTTTGAGAAAATAAACAACAAAATATTTGGCGCATTTTTCAATAAAAAATCGCATTTTTTGAAAAATGCGATTTAATCGGTCTTATCGAACAAATACTTGAGAAAATTTTGTGTAAAATTTAATGATATTTTAATACAAAAAATGCGTCAAAATTTACATCGATTTTCTTGCTTCAATTCCTAAAAGTTTTAAAGCGTTTTCTAAAACGATATTTATAGCCTTAATTAAAGCTAATCTTTGGCTAGTTAATTCTGGGTTAGTTTCATCAATAACTTTCGAGTCATTATAGTAACTATGGAAGGCTTGAGCTAACTTAATTAAGTAGTTTGAAAGAATATTAACTTCTCTATTCTTACAAACATCGACTAAGGTATCTTTAAAGGCAGCAACAATCTTTAACAATTGCGCTTCCTTTTCGCTATTTAATAAATCGTAAGAATCAGCTAATTTATAATTGTTGTTTTTAGCTAAAATTGAACAAGTACGAGCATAAGCATATTGAATGTAATATGAAGGATTTTCATTACTATGTTTTCTAGCCAAATTTAAATCGAAATCAAGATGCGAAACAATTGGTTTTGAAATAAAGAAATAACGAGCAACATCAACACCAACATCTTCACATAATTCACGAATTGTAATGGCGTTTCCAGTACGTTTACTCATCTTTACTTCTTCACCATTTTCCATCAATCTAACAATTTGAATAATTTCAATTTCAAGATTGTCTGGATTGTAACCTAAAATCTTTAATCCTGCTTTTAAACGAGCAATGTAACCATGGTGATCAGCACCAAATAAATCAATAAGCCTTGTAAATCCCCTGTCGAATTTGTCTTTATGATATGCAAGGTCAGGAGTTAAGTAAGTTAATGAGCCATCACTTTTTACTAAAACTCTATCTTTATCATCGCCAAAATCTGTAGTTCTAAGCCATAAAGCACCATCAAGTTCATAAGTGTAACCACTCTTTTTAAGGGCTTCTAATGTTGTTTTAACTTTACCACTTCTATATAAATCTAATTCTGATTGATAATGATCAAAACCAACTCTATAAAGATCTAAATCAACTTTGATTTTATCTAATTCAAGTTTTGTTCCGTGTTTTTTGAAGAAATCTTTTCTTTCTTCACTATCATCGTCTAAATATTTATCGCCATATTCTTTAGCTAAATCGCTAGCAAGGTTAATTACGTCTTTTCCTTGATAACCAATTTTTGTCATATCAAAATCTTTACCTAAAACTTCTCTATATCTTTGGTAAAGTGATTCACCTAAAACTTCAATTTGGTTTCCGGCATCATTAACATAATATTCTCTTAAGCAATCGTAACCCATAAAGCGAAGTACTCTAGTTAAAGAATCGCCATAAGCAGCGCCTCTAGCATGACCTAAATGTAAATCGCCAGTAGGATTGGCACTTACGTATTCGACCATTATTTTTTCGCCATTACCAAAATTAGATGCACCAAAGTGCTCTCCATCATTGATAATTGTTTTAATAATTCCACTTAAACTTTCTTTTTTAACAAAAAAATTAAGAAAACCAGGTCCAGCAACTTCAATTTTTTCAATAATTTCATTACCTTCAAGTTTTTCTTTAATAGTATTAGCGACATCAACTGGTGATTTATGAACAATTTTGCAAATTCTCATTGCGATATTGCTACTATAATCTCCATGACTATTTTCTTTTGGTATTTCAAGCATAATTAATGAGTTAACATCATCGTAATTGAACTCACTTTTTAAGACATTTTTTATTGCTTCCACAAGCAATTTATTAACATCATTCATACATCATTCCTCACGTAAAAGAATATATCACTAATGCTGAATTTAGTCTAATAAATTTCCTTGTTAAACCGAGTTTCTAGTGATATTATATACAAGCAACGACCCTGTAGCTCAGTTGGATAGAGCAACAGCCTTCTAAGCTGTGGGTCAGGCGTTCGAGTCGCCTCAGGGTCACCAATGCG
>CAYQCJ010000075.1:0-2796 GCA_964416025.1 uncultured Staphylococcaceae bacterium
AAATTCTTCTTATTCTTTGTTCAAGAAGATTGCACTGGATGTGACGAAACTCAAGAAGCTTTCAACTATTTAAGTAATAACTGGGATGCTTTAATCAATAACACTGGTAAAACATATCCTTCATTCGCTTATCAATCAATTTTCTGTGATCAAACATTAGATGGTGATTCTTATAAAAAGTACACTCCATTTGATTATTTATTCACCAGCAACTATTTCAATACTTTCTCTGAAAACGCTTATTATGCTGGAAGTAGAAGTAATTACTATGTTTATAGTGATGCCACTATTCAAAGTTCAATTTCTTCTAACTTAAATAAACTTAATGCTAGCGATTCCGCTTCCACTAATCCAAGTTCTGATTTCCAAACTCCAATGATTGTTGAATTTGATTTAAACGATACAAACACTTCTGAATCAATTATCTCCAACATTCTTTATGGATTCCAAGGTGCTGATAAATACGAAAGAGCTTCTAACATCGCTAATTGCTGGAAGAAACTTTACGAATTCTCAGATTCTGGTAAAGAAACTATCTAATTAGTTTTATCTAAACAAATTAAAATGGATCGCATTTTGCGATCCATTTTTTAATCTAAATTCTTTTTATTTTTAAATGTTTTAACAACGATTGGCGGAACAAGACTAGAGATATCAACTCCACCTTCGTACATCTCACGGATTGTACTACTAGAAATAAATGAAGTAGATTGGTGTGCCATAAAGAAAACAATATCAACATTTGGATCAATATATTCATTAGCAGCCGCTAAAGACCACTCATATTCAAAATCACTAACAACGCGAAGACCACGGATTAAAACTCCAGCTCCATGTTTTTTAGCATAATCGACAGTTAAACCATCATAAGAATCAACTTCGATATTTTTTAAATCTTTGGTTGCTTCTTTAATCATCATTATTTTATCTTCATTAGAAAAACATGATTTCTTTTTAGCATTAATTGCTACTAAAACAATAATTTCATCAAAGACTTTAGAAGCTCTTTTAATGATGTCGAGATGTCCGTTTGTAATTGGATCAAAACTACCTGGATAAACTGCAATTTTCATTTACTTACTCCTTAATATATATACGAAAGTTTTTCCGTATTTCAGTTCTTTAATATTATATTCATCAAATTCACTAGTTTCTATCCTATTATCTTTTTCCATTATAATAATGTGCTTTGGTAACAAAATATGGCACCTTTGCAGGTGATTTATGAATTCTTTGTTCATTTCCATTTTGTATGGAGGATCTAAAAATACAATATTAAATTGAATTCCGTCTTTCTCAAACTGTGTCAAGGCGTCTTCGTAATCACCACAAAATAAATTGATGCCAGTTATTTTTAATGATGACAAATTACCTTTAATTACTTGTTGAGCTCTCTTGTCTTTTTCAACTAAATAAACAGATTTAGCACCACGACTATAAGCCTCAATTCCGATTGCTCCAGAGCCACTAAATAAATCTAAAAATATTGATCCATCAATTGCACTACCTAAACTTGAAAAGAAACCTTCTTTAACACTATCTTTTGTACATCTAGTAGTTTCTAAATCAGGTTGATTAAGAGTTCTATGACGATATTCTCCACCTACTATTCTAATCATAAATCAAAAATCTCTTTATTTATTTTTTCTAACAGTTCGTTATAAATCATAAGTTTCGAAACATAATTTTCGACTAAAGGATGATGATTTAATAAATAAACTGAATCACTAAAATATTTATGTGATTTTAAAGCTTCTGGGCTGTTGCGATCAAAGATTTTTAAATCATCATTATAAACCATCATTGCTTTATCTTTTTGATAAGACAAAACCTTGACTTCGTCATCATTATCCATCTTATTTTCTGCTTCTTTTAAATCTAAATATTCTTTAGAATTTTTAAGATATTCTTTTATTTTGTTAACATCGTTAATTAATTCAATATTCATATTTAATAATATAGCATAAATATTTAAAAACTCGTGGATTTTTGCTATTATAGACACAATGAAAAATTTTAAAATTGTAAAAGACAACAAGCCTTCTTTAAGACAAAGAAGCACACCAATCGAATTCCCTGTAGATGAGGAATTAAAACAAACACTTTTAGATATGCTTGAATATCTAAAGCTTTCTCAAAATGAAGAATATGCTGAAAAACACAATGTAAGAGCTGGCGTTGGATTAGCTGCTCCACAAATTGGTATCAATAAAGATATGGTCGCTATTTTTTATCAAGATGATAAAAATGTTAATCACGAATATTGCTTAATTAATCCAAAAATTATTAGTGAATCTTGTAAACTTGCTTATATTGAATCTGGCGAAGGTTGCTTAAGCGTTGATAAACCACATCCAGGATATATTTATCGTCCATATAAAGTAACAATTAAGGCCTATGATTTGCTTAAAAACAAAGACATGACCTATGTTTTCACTGGTTTTGGAAGTATGGTTGTTCAACACGAAATCGATCATTTAAAAGGCGTTTTATTCTATGATCATATCGATAAAAAAGATCCTTTTGAAAAAAAGGAAGATGCCACAATTATTTAACTAAAAAGTAATAAATTTGTCGTTTTATAGGTTGATTTGAATTGATATTAGTAATATTTATTATTATAATATTTTAAAGTTGATAAATACTAAATAGACATCATAAGGTGATTTATAAAGGAGTAGGTATGGAGAAAAGATTTTCTAATTCAATTAGAATATACGCTCTTGGTGGTCTTTGCGAGGTCGGAAAGAACACATATTGTTTAGAGAGCGAAAACAATTTAATTATTATTGATGC
>CAYQCJ010000076.1:0-2717 GCA_964416025.1 uncultured Staphylococcaceae bacterium
GTAATTCCGTGGTCAAGCATCATTTTAATTAAAGTTGGAGTAGTTAAATAAATTCCTTGAGAACCTCCGCTTGTTCCACCTTCTTGTTTTTCGTCTTCGTAAATTAAACGTAAAGTAAATAAAATTAAAGAAGTTTCTCTATCGATTCTAATACGATTATCTTCAAATTCGTTGGTTAAAGAAAATACACCTAAAATTAAATCTTTATTGACGTTCCATCCACTAAAACGAAGATAGGCATCAAATAATTCGTAATGTCTTTCGATAAAACGAAAATCAGGATTAATTCTAATAACTTTTTCACGAACATCGAAAATATCACGAACAATAAATCCCTTTAAAAGTAAGATGTTACAAACTTCAGCAAATTTATTTTTATCAGCAGTTTCTAATTTTTGAAAATCTTCACTAAACATAATTAAGCTCCTTTACTCATATTTTGTTTCTTCTTGAACAAGAAGTTTGGAATGATGTAACCATGGTTATAAATCTTCTCATCATCCACTTCTTCAATTGTGTAGAAACAATCATCATCATCTTTTTTAACAGTTGCTAAAATCAACAAGACAAAGGCGTCATAATCTAATAACGGAATATCTTGTGAATAAACTTCATCACCTTCACCGAAGGCATTATCCATAAATTCATAAACTTTTTCGTCGGTATAAATATTCATTGCTTCATTTAAGAAGTTTTTCATCATTATATCGCCAACTTCAGTAAAATCGACCATCTCAAGAGGAATTTCGTCGTTTCTATATTTTCTTAAAATTGGTAAAGTTACAGATTTAGAATCAATATAGCCTTGGTCGTAGAAGGAAATACAATTTTGCATACTTGAAAGAATGTTTCCAAGTTCACGACCTGCTTTTTGAGAAGCAACTCCGTAATGCTTAAAAATGTTCTCCAAATGACCTTTAATGGTTTTATCAGTATTGTTTAAATACAAAATCTTATTAGCACTATTTTTAGTGTATAAGTTATGTTCTTTATCGATAGAACTAATGAGAGTATTAATTGTATCGTAAGTATCAGTGATGTAATTAATTTTGGTAATAATATCGCTTTCAACTTTTTTCTTATCAACTGTTCCGTTTTGGATACAGGCTTGTTGAATAAGGTGATTTCTAATATCTTTATCTTTGATCCAACCATCCAAAATTTTGATAATTGGTCTTCTAAATTTAGCGACACTATCAAACGTTTTTAATGGGTGATAATAACGGTCACTAATCTTATTTTTATAGACATCAAAATAGTCATGTAAAACCTTGTTAGTAACAAAGACTTTACCTAACTTATTTTGGAATATACGAATTGAGTGAACCAAGGTAACAAGCTCGACTTTAAGTTTTTTAGTGTTGTTATAGCATCTATCTAAAGTTGTATAAAGAAGCTCATCTTGGTCTTCATCTTCAAGTTTTAATTCACTATAAGTTGAGTGAACCAAACTTAAGTATGGCGATTCTTCATCGCTAATAATATCTTTAAAAGATCTAACCATCATAATCGAATAAACTGGTAATATAATGGTCTCATCGAATGTATCAGGATCCATTGCAATATCGATCCAGCCAGTTTCTTCTAATCGGCGACAAATAAAAGCCGCTTTAGAAGATATAGTATCCATGAGTAATGAGCTGTCTTCTTCGTCTTCTAACTCCTCACCATCATAAGAAAAAGATTCAATATCTTTGTTCTTGTCTTTAAGTGTTTTTATAAAATCATTTTTACTAATTAATGATTCATCGTTTTGTAAGAGGTCAAAAAGAGTGATCAGGCTTTCTGCGTAAATTGCTCTATTTTTTCCTTGAAATATTGAGAAAAAATTTTCAGGTATAATGTCGAATAAATTCATCCAAATCCCCCAGACTGTAATAACATGAAAATTATATCATTTTATATAAATACCATAAAGCAAAAAATAAGGGATTTACTATATTATTTTAGAGTTTTTTAATTTATAATTAAATCTATGGGAATCAAGAAAATCACTCCAAAGAAAAGCAAACTTTTAATATCTTTCTTTATTGTAATGATAATTTTACTTTTTGTACTCTTTGCTACCATCTGTTTACCAAGTTTTTTAACTCAAACTAGTCAAGATGAATTAAATTCTGCTTATGTTAAACTAGGAATAATAATTGTTATTTGGTTAATTGTTACCATCGTATTTTCTATAATTCTTGTCAAAAATAACTATTATGAAGTAACAAAAACTTCCATCATTCATCATCGTTTTACCAATGTTGTTACCTATGATTTCGCTAATGTTCTTTATATTGATGAATATTATACAAAAAAGCATAAAACGCTTTTATATTACACAAATAAAGGCAAAAATGTCTTTCTTGTAATGGATAAAAACGAAGAATTATTGAAGTTAATGGAACAAAATTCACACAATCAAATTAGCCGTGAAGAATTTCATGCTAGATTTCCTAAAATCAGGCTATAAAATACTTTGATTTCTATATTTTTTGTGTTAAAATTAAAAACGCTGATTTAAGGAGGATAAAACGTTATGTCAAGAGTATGTCAACTTACAGGTAAACATCCTGTTTCCGGAAATAAGAGAAGCCATTCATTAATTGCTACTCGTAGAAGATGGGATATCAATTTACATACATATAAAGTTGAAATTAATGGTGAAGTTTTCAAAATTAAAATGAGTGCTCGCGCTCATAAGACCCTCAACAAGTCTTTAAAAGAAAACA
>CAYQCJ010000077.1:0-2708 GCA_964416025.1 uncultured Staphylococcaceae bacterium
TAATTTATTAACATTTTCGTGATCATTGGTGTTAATTAAGTAATCTTCAATCGAATCTTCGTTATCAGGGATAATATCTATTAAAGAATCACCTTTTTCGTCATCATTACGCTTTTCGTCAGTTGATCTGATGGCTGTTGATGATGCGTACCATAGAAATCTCTCTATTTTTTCTGGTGAGAATTCACCATTTAATGCATCACTTATCTCTTTATAAGATGGTGCACGATTCAATTTAAGAATTAATTCATTAGTAGTTCTATTTATTTTAGAAACTGCTTGAACTATATAGGCTGGTAAACGAATTGTGTGCCCATTTGACTTTACAGCCTCAGAGAGCGCTTGATTTATCCACCAGGTCGCATAAGTCGAGAAACGACAATTCTTTCTATAATCGAACTTATCGGCGGCTTTCATGAGCCCCATATTTCCGTCTTGAATTAAATCTTGTAATGAAAGTCCTCGTCCAATGAAAGATTTAGCTAAATTAACAACAAGCCTAAGGTTGTGTTCAGTTAATTCTTGTTTAGCCTCTTCATCGCCTTGTTCAATTCGCTTAGCCAAAGCAATTTCTTCATCTTTAGTTAGTAATTTATATGTGGAGATGTTATTTAGATACGATTTGATTGGATTGGCGTTATTTATTTTCGGAAAACTTTCGTCAATATATGGATCAACCGTATCTCCACTTTCGTCCTCATCGTCATCTTCGTCATTTGCATGTATAAATTCTTCATCATTGTCTTGTGAGTTATCTTCGGAGTTGTCGCTACATGCATATCCTTTATTTAAGAAATAATTGAACAAATTATCAGCAATATCATCATTAATATTATATTCAGTTATCAGCATATCTAAACTATCTGAGTCAATGATTTTAGATTTCTTTGCTTTTGATTCGATAGATTTAATTGAACTTAGAAATTGTTCTTTTTTGCTATCATTCAAATTAAGCGGTCTTATAATGTCTTCTAATACAGTATTTGTGTTATCTACTAATTTATTACTAGATTTACACTTATTGTTTACTTCTTCCATTATTTACCTCCCTTTTTATTTTTATCTCTTTCTAAATTTTCTTTTAAAGATTCAATAAAATTAACAGTTTGTTTTTTCTTTTCATCCTCATTTGAATTAGCAATAGATTGCTCATAAGCCTCTTTACAGCGCTTCTGCTCTCTTTCTGTATTGATGGTTTCAACAAGATTTGAAAAGCTTTTTTCGTTATAAGGTGGGCAGTACCAAGACTTATCCAAAGCAACAGTCGTTATCTCATTTACAATCTTATCTTTAGTCTCTTGTTCTAAAGAATCGTTTGCAGTTAATGATGTAATAATATTTGATAATGAATAATTGCTCTGATCGACATTGCCTGAACTAACATATTCATCAATTGCATTAATTATTTGACGGTAATCCTGATTAGTGAAATATCCTAATTTTTCAGAATATGAGTCGTAAGCATCTTTGTTTTCGATAATATAACGCATCATTTGTCTTTCGGCAAATTGTAGACGATCTAATTTCTTACTTTCAAATTTATTGGAGTTATACCGTTTAGTAAAAGCATCGGTATCATTCTTTTCGTTGGTTGTTTGCACATTATTTACCATATCAACGATAGTTTTAACGCTGAAATTGGTTAATTTTGAAATTCGATTAATATAATCTTCCCTATCTAAGCGACTATTTGTTTGAGAAATGATAGGAATGAAAGCTTTCAACATCTTTTTTCTTCCATCTAATGTGCCTAAATCAAAGGATTTAGCATAATAATTGATTAACCATTCACCTTTACTGATTAAATTGCCTAAGAAAGATAATAAGCCCTTTTCTCCACCATTCTTAAGAATTTCATCACTATCTTTGCCATTAGCAGTTGTTTTGTTGTTAACCAATCTATATTTAATTCCGTTTTGATCAAGAACATCAATAATCTTTGCCATATTATCTTGACCTGGAGCGTCTAAATCCAAACATAAACGAATTTCACATCTTAAATATCTAAGCATTTGGAGTTGTTGCTTTGTAAAGGCTGTGCCCATTAAACCAACTGCACTCTTAATACCAACTCTATAACAGGCAATTACATCCATGAATCCTTCAAGAACATAAACATAACCTACTCTTCTTGCTTCACTTACTGCAGCATAATAGTTATAAAGTATTTCCGATTTATTAAATAATTTTGTCTCTCTGGTGTTGATATACTTTGAGTTACTTTGCATATCACCAAATATTCTTGCGCTAAAACCAACGATTTTATTGTCTTTATTGGTAATACCGAAGGTAATTCTACCTGCATTAAGATCTTTTAAAGGAGTTTCGTCAATTCTTACGATTCCAGTTTCAGCAATTGTTTTTAAGCTATAATTCTTGTCATTAAGATATTTAACAATATTTTTACCATCGCTTTGAGAATAACCAATATTAAAATTCTTAATAACTTCTTCGCTTAATCCACGTTGAGTAAGATATTCTAGAGCTTTTCTACCATTAACATTTTGATATAAACTGGTCATATAAAACGAATTAATGTTTGTTAAACAATCATAAATATTTTTGATTTCAACAGGTATTTCGACTCTTTTTACGTTCGAATCAAGACGTTCATCTTTAATTCCAGATAAATCACAAACCTTCTTTAAGGCCTCCATATAAGAGATATTTTCTCTATACTGAACGAAAGTAATGGCATTTCCGCCTTT
>CAYQCJ010000078.1:0-2593 GCA_964416025.1 uncultured Staphylococcaceae bacterium
CTACTAATTATAAGATTACTGCTAATCAAGAAAAAACACCTGTAAAAGCTAATTCCTACTATGTTACTAATCTAAAACAATTTATGGAGTTTTATGAGAACTTTTATTTTGATGGAGAGGAGTGGGATAAAGACGTTTGGGATAGACGTAACTTACCTTTGCCAGATGATAAGGTTAACCCAACACAATATGAATATACAATTAACTTTAAAGGGTTTCGGAATACATATTTTAAACAACTTGTAAAAAGATATTGTAAGTTGAGATTGAACGTGGATAGCTTTTCCTATGTAAGTGATATTGCCCAAAGACTTAAAGAGTTCTTTAATTTTCTGGACATGAAATTTAAACAAGTTCAGAGAGTACACCAATTAACGAGAGTGGAAATTGAAGCATATTTAAGTGAACTAAACATGATGGGAATAAAACCTAGTACAATAACTGGGAGGATCTCTATATTGGAAGGACTATTTAGTACCCTTCTTAGGCTAGAATGGGATGATGTTCCTTCCAAAATATTAATTTATTCTGAGGACTATCCGAAAATACCAAGAGCAAAACCACGCTTTATAGATGAATTCGTCCTAGAGCAATTGAACAGTCATCTTGATAAATTACCCGAATATATAGCTACGATGACTATGATAGTCCAAGAATGTGGGATGAGGATAAGCGAATTGTGCACCTTGAAAAAAGGTTGTCTATTAGAGGACAAAGATGGAGATTACTTTTTAAAGTATTATCAATGGAAAATGAAAAAGGAGCATATAGTTCCAATATCAAAAGAGGTAGCTTTATTGATTAAAGTTCGGGAAGATAAAGTTTCATGGGAGTTTCCAGATAGTGAATACCTCTTTCCAAGAAAAGATGGATCGCCATTAAAACAAGAAACATTTAGAGGTGAGTTAAATAAATTAGCTTATGAGCAAAATATAGTGGATAAATCAGGTGAGATTTATAGATTCCATGCCCATGCCTTTCGCCATACAGTAGGAACAAGAATGATTAACAACGGGATGCCCCAGCATATTGTGCAGAAATTTTTGGGGCATGAAAGCCCAGAAATGACAAGCAGATACGCTCATATCTTTGATGAAACTCTAAAAAATGAATTTACTAAATTTCAGGAAAAACTGGTTACCAATAATGGAGATGTGCTTGATCTAGATGAAGATAATGAAGTCGATGATGTAGAGCTTCAATGGTTCAAGAAAAATATAAATGCACAAGTGCTTCCAAATGGTTATTGTAGATTGCCAGTAGTAGCAGGTGGTTGTCCACATGCGAATGCATGCTTAGATTGCACTCACTTCTGTACCAGTAAGCAATTCTTACCACAGCACGAAGAACAGTTAGAGCGTACAGAAGAGTTATTAGCCATAGCTAAGGATAAACAATGGCAAAGACAAGTAGAGACTAATAGCCGTGTTAAAGAGCGTTTAGAACAAATCATTGGAAGTTTGACGGGGTAATTATCAATGGATAAACAAGTTAGAAATACAACAGAAATTGTACGTTTGGCGAAGCAGAAATCAAAAAAGACAAGGGAAAAAGTAGACAAAGCGATTTCTAAATTTTCGATTGAAGGTAAAGTTATTAATTTTAATTCAATAGCAAAGGAAGCTAATGTTTCTAAATCATGGCTTTATAAGGAACACGATATTAGGCAAAGAATCGAATCCCTTCGTGAGCGTCAAATAACAGCAAATGTAGTCTCAAAACCCAAGAAAAGTTCTCGTTCGGAGGAAATCCTTATTAAAACCTTAAAAAGAAGAGTAATGGAATTAGAAAAAGAAAATAAAAAATTACAGAACCAAATTCAAAAATTATATGGAGATCTGTATAATAAAGAATAATTATTAATCTGTAGACAAATTGTGAAAGGATGTACTTAAACGCTAACGGTCAGCTTTATTGAACAGTAATTTAAGTATATGTCCAATCTAGGGTAAGTAAATTGAGTATCAATATAAACTTTATATGAACATAATCAACGAGGTGAAATCATGAGCAATTTGATTAACGGAAAAATACCAAATCAAGCGATTCAAACATTAAAAATCGTAAAAGATTTATTTGGAAGTTCAATAGTTGGAGTATATCTATTTGGTTCAGCAGTAAATGGTGGTTTACGCATTAACAGCGATGTAGATGTTCTAGTCGTCGTGAATCATAGTTTACCTCAATTAACTCGAAAAAAACTAACAGAAAGACTAATGACTATATCAGGAAAGATTGGAAATACGGATTCTGTTAGACCACTTGAAGTTACGGTTATAAATAGGAGTGAAGTTGTCCCTTGGCAATATCCTCCAAAAAGAGAATTTATATACGGTGAGTGGCTCAGGGGTGAATTTGAGAATGGACAAATTCAGGAACCAAGCTATGATCCTGATTTGGCTATTGTTTTAGCACAAGCAAGAAAGAATAGTATTTCTCTATTTGGTCCTGATTCTTCAAGTATACTTGTCTCCGTACCTTTGACAGATATTCGAAGAGCAATTAAGGATTCTTTGCCAGAACTAATTGAGGGGATAAAAGGTGATGAGCGTAATGTAATTTTAACCCTAGCTCGAATGTGGCAAACAGTGAC
>CAYQCJ010000079.1:0-2391 GCA_964416025.1 uncultured Staphylococcaceae bacterium
ACTTTCTAATCAATTAACTGGAGCAATTGTATATCAAGAGGTTTACTATAGAGATTCTAAGACTAAACAATGGTTTGAAAATGATACTCTAGTTTTGGTCGATGACGTACTTTATCTCATTGAGGCTAAAGCAGGAGCTGCTGCAACTATAGCTTCTCCTGAACTAGATTTTAAACGCCATGCACAATCTATTAAAGAATTGATTATAAAAGCTTACAAACAATGTGAGCGTTTCTTTGAATATATAAAATCTAAGGATGAAGTTCCTCTATACAATCTTATTGATGGGAGATATGAAGAAATCTGCCGAATCCGTCATTCTGATTACCGTGTTATGATCCCAATAGGACTTACAGTTGAGTCATTTTCCCCTTTTTCAGCATTCTCTAAAAATTTACCTGAAATAAAGCCGCTTCTTGGACAGTATGGTTTTGTATCAATTTCAATAGATGATCTTTTTGTTCTTAAACGTATGCTTCCTACTACAGGAGTATTCGCACATTATATGGAAGTAAGACAGGCTGTTTCAAATCTTAAACAAGGTCTTCTCTTTGATGAAATTGATCATCTTGGAGCATATTTAACTAAAAATCGTTTTGATCTAGATATTATTGATCAGACAATTGAGGGAACATCTGATTTAATCATTTTCGATAAAATGAGCGAAATTGTTGATAAAGCCTTTGAAGATGAACAATGGGATATAAAACCAAAACCTACTCAAAATTTTCCATCAATAGTATCAAAGGTACTTAATGCACTAGATACTTCTCATACGCCTGGATGGCTCTCTATTGAAAGTATTATTCGAAATTTTGGTGAAGAATCACGTAATAATTTTGCAAGCTATCTTTCTGAGATAGAGAAAACAATAGGTCAGTACCCTTCCCGTTATTTCGCTTTTGCTGGTGAAGATCAAGCAATATTTGTTTGGATGCAAAACTCAAAATATGAAGTTGAATGGAAAAAACTAAATGATAAAGCAAGTGCTGTTGCTTTATCTATTAATGCAAAAGAATTAAAAGGAGTGTTAATTAAAGTTGGTAAACTAGGTGTCTATGAATCTGCAGAACATTTTAAAATTAATTTTCCAACTGAAGAAACTGAAGAGAATACACATATATTTAAAGATGCAAAAATAATTAGTCAGAAAAGAAAATTAAAAATTGCTGATGGTAAAGAAAATAAATTAGAAATCAATCACAAACAAAAAATAGGTCGTAATGACCCATGTCCATGTGAAAGTGGTAAAAAGTATAAAAAGTGTCACGGTCGTTAGACAATTAGTGACTAAATCAAGATTTTTTACACAATATAGTAAAATCCTAAGAAGGAAATATAATGAACGATAATAAATACCTAAAACTTCCAAATGCTGATTATACAATAATAGAACACCCCAATGGACAAAACGATTCTATAGAAATTGGATTAGTAAGAGACCATAGATTTGTTTTTTACTTTTGGTTTAAATGGTGGAAAGACACAAATAGACAACTTGAAAATAATATAATTAAAGCACCATCGCTTATAACTCTTGATTGGCACAGAGACTTATGTGCTCCTTGTGAAATTGAAAAACAAGATTTGATAAATTTAAATCTAACTAGCTATAAAGAAGTTGCATTATTTTCTTGGGATAAATTAAACCAACTCAACGATGGACATATATTAGCAGCCGCATATTTAAATTTAATTAGTGATATTTATGTGTTATGTAAACAAGATGGTACTGAAGATGAAAACTTTATTGATCATTGGGGAAATGAACATAAAATTAGATGTTTTGATTCAAAAGAAAATCTACTTAATGAACTTTTACAAAATAATATAAATGAGATTTATTTTGATATTGATCTTGATTACTTTACAGAAAGTAATGACTCCTGCGGAGGTGGTGAAGATTTGGCATTGATGGATGACCAAGATATATTATCATTGTTAAATATTGATTCAGAATTTATGCAATGGATTTTTAAAAGAATGGAAGGTATGACTATCGCAACTGAACCTAAATGGTGTGGAGGATTAATAAACTCAAATAAAATCTATAAAATTTTAGATAATACATTATTTAATAACCAGTTATTTAGTAAAAAAGAAAAATGGAAACATTTAACTTGATTAGTTTTATAAGTGATATAAAGACTAACAAATAAATTACCCTAAGAGCAGTTTATTTGCTTATTTTTAATATTTCACAACCTCTTACTTTTGGAACAAAAAACACACAAATGAGTTTTCCTTGTTCCTCAAAGTGTTCAAAAAGTAAAAAACGTAAAATACCATAAACTTTATGGAATTATGGAACAAAAAAAGTGAGCTTTTAAATTATATACTCAACTTTCGCAGATAAAACCTAACTGTTTTTTAGTGTAAACCCTGAGCATA
>CAYQCJ010000080.1:0-2383 GCA_964416025.1 uncultured Staphylococcaceae bacterium
TTAAATCCTTTTTATTGGACTGTACAAGTGGTCCAGGATTTGGGGAGTATTATAAGCATCTTCTTGTTTGTCCCTTAATTCGAGTTCTTTTTTGTAAAATTCGATTAGATGGGTTGCATTTTCTAATTCAGCTTGTAAAAACTCTAGTTGTTTTTTTATTTCAATTGATTGATTTGTTTGGTTTTCAAGTTCATATACTAGTTCTTTAAGTTTTTTCTTTTCCTCATCTATAGATTTGATTTTATTTTTGTAAAAATCTGTTGAGTTAAAAAATACTTCTTTATCGGAATTAGTTTCAGCTAAATAAGGTATAAGTATGTCAATAATATCATTGATTTCCAGAATTATATCAAAAAATAAATTATGAAATTGTTCAATGCTATCATTTTTGTTTTTTGTATTGTTTAATTCAATATTTAATTTATGATATATATTGTTGATTTTGTTTAAATAGTTTATGATTTTATTGTTAGTAAAAATTGCCAAGTTATTTTGTTGTACATATATAATCTGATCAATTCTAATTAGTTTATCAATGGTATTTTTTATCAAATTTGATTTGATTATTTTAGAATTACTTTGGAGATAATTATTTAACAATGTGATCAAATTACGGATATTATCTTTAGTTTCATTAATTTTATCTATCATTATTATTGTTGAGATTTAAGTTGTTAATTATACTTAGGAATAAATTTGAAATTATTGCTGTACTGCAGTTTTTATTGTCCTTGTTTCTATCATTAAGCGATTTCCTTTATCCGTTAAACACCAGAATAAATCTTTAACCCCTTCTGTAGACTCTAGTAACTTAATCTCAAATAGTTCATTTACCATAAATTGTATCTTAATGGTTTGAAAATCTTGAGAATTTATAAATGCTCTTGTAGTACTATATCCTAATGCTCTTATAATAATTTGTCTTACGTATGTATCCCTTTGTGGACTAATAAAATCTGGTGCTATTTTCGCAAACAAATCTTTCCAAGTGATATGAATCGTCCATTTTTCTTTATAGCTACCATTAAGTGTACTTCCATTTATCGTAAATTCTTCGTCAATTCCTGCTATTGCTTGATCTACCAATATTTTTTCTTTCTCTTTATCTTGTTCTGTTTTTACTTTATAATCTTTTAATTCAGCTAACTCTTTACGGAGATTGTTCATTTCTTGTAAAAATTCAGCATTAGTTTGGAGGTTAGCACGAATCCAACCAATGCCAGGTTGAGCTTTAATAGTGTAATTTAAACTTACCGCAACTTTACCATTCAAATCTTCTGCATTATTCCAAAACTTCACTAATCTACCACTAGATACCTTTTCTCTAAACGCTATAAGTTTTTCCCTTTTAATTGTTTCTATATCTGATTTTCCAACCGGAATGTTGTTTATATCTTCATGCAAGAACGCTAAAACAGGTATTTTTTTATCAATTGCGTAGTCGAATTCCTTTTCGGTATAACTTATGCCATCATCACTTATAGTACCATATCTGCCACCAACAATTAAAATATAATAGTCACAATCATCTATTATCTTCTTAATAAAATCAAATTGATCTGTGTCATTTGCTGGAAATAGCTCCATTCCTGCAGGAATGCAATCAAGCGACATAATTGTTTGCATTACTTTACTTCGCTCTTCTTTCAGATCCGAATAGGTTGAGCTGATAAAAACTTGGTATCTTTTATCCATAAAAGTATATATATCTTTAATTAATAAAGAGTTAAGTTGTTGAAAAGAGTGCTTTGTTGTTATGAATTAGCCTATTTTTAATATAAAAAGTATAGATTTTTACAAAAATACTAATATAATATTAACCGAAAAAATATTCTATTAAAATAATACGCTAAAATCCACTTAATTACCCGACTTCTCCTGTAGTTTTTAGGGGCCGGGTGAAGTGTGTTGGAAAACTGATGATTTATTGGGGTTTTGGGGGATAGATAAGTAATTAGTTGCGGAATTGGAATATTTGGGCCATCTTTGTGTAGTTTAACAAATAAATTATCAACATGAAAGTGAAAGAATTTATTTCCAAAACCGAATTGTTATGCGAACACTGTGGAAAAGACTTGCTTACCGATCCGGCATCCGGAATATTTGTGACCTGGACTACTAAACACAAATCTTACAACCTGAAAGAATTTTATCAAAAAGCGTATTATTGCTGTAAAGGGGCATGTAATGAGGCGATGAAGATAAAGTCCAGGAATCAGGGTTTGATCTACAACGAACAGGAAGATTTGTCTGTTTATATGAATCCTCTTACCTATATAAACAAGAGTATGTTGTGGATGGATTTGTTGAATAAAGGTGTAACGCTTAAACCTGCTGCGTTCGATAAGTTGAATAACCTGTTTACAGTTGCTTTTATTGAAGT
>CAYQCJ010000081.1:0-2311 GCA_964416025.1 uncultured Staphylococcaceae bacterium
ATAGAAAGTTATTAAATTCTCTTCTTTCCGCCCCTCGCAGCGTGAACATAACATTAAGTTAAGCTGCAAAACCGTGCCGTAGGCTTGGCGTACTTTTTGCTTCTCGTATCGCCCGAATTAGCAAAAAGTATGACAAAGGTTTTGTCTGCTTAAACTTGTTGTTAGCTTTCTTCCTCTAATTCTTTAATATGTTTATCACATTCCTCAATAATATATTGTGGTACAACTTGATATTCACATGGATTTAATTGATATATATAGTTGTTCTCAATATGGAATGATTCGTTAATAAACTTCTTAATTACGTCAGAGGTTGATGTTAAATCTTTATCATCAAAAATAACTCGATAAAAATGCAATTTTTCATAATTACTTTGAGATTGATGATAGAACTCTATCATTTTAGCATTATCTAAAACCACGGACAACGAATCTGTATAAGAAAAATCTTCGTTTATCTTTTCTTTAATTTCTGCTTCACCCTTTCTTATTTCTTCTTGTGTCATATTTATCGTTGTCTGGTTTTTATGAATTTCTGGGACATCTCTTTTATGAAATAAATTTGAGACTAATTGGTACCCAAGAGAATCTTTATTGGTTAATTCAAGTAAACGTCTAAAATATACAAGCTTGGTTAGTTTACTCTGAGAAGAACTCATATTTTCATTGCAAATATCAATGAATGTTTTAATATTCTCTCTTGTAATTTCTTTTTCACTAAGCACACCATTATTATTTTCGAGAAATGCAGAAGAAGGTTTATCAAATCTACTACCGTGTACAAGCATAATATCAACCAAGGGGTCAATATCATGCGTCAACATTAAAACTGTTTTTCCTTTGAGAAACTTTTCCTTCTTAAATAGCATATCGATAATGGCATACTTTTTATTTTTATCGAATGAAGATATAGGGTCATCAAGAATGATTAAGTCTGATTTAAGTCTTAATGCATCATACATAAAAAGAATTAAAGAAATAGCATTTTTTTCACCGAAACTTAAATGTGTTTTAGCATTGGTAATTTGATTTTTTGTGTCATTAAAAACAAGCTTTAATTTACGAATACCATCGTTTTCTTCTACCAAATCTACAGAGTATTTATATCCTGCATTGTGTAGAAAAGAATTAATTTCTTGCTTGTTTGAATTAACAATATTCTCTATTAATCTTTGTTGTTTCTTAATACAGCCTTGCAATAATCCTGCTTTTTTTGCAATTTCATCTAAAGCATTATTAACGATATCTACTTTTTCTTTGGTTTTATCCGATTTTAAGTGATTGTAAAGAGTTAAGTCAATGTAATATTCTTTAAGACCATCAACGACTTTATCAACGTCTTTTAAACTATAAAAGCCAATATTTTGAGCATTTTCAAATTTTGAGCGTAGATTTTCAATTTGAACTTTTACTTCTTTTAAGAAATTGACTTGGTCAGTAGTATAACCATCAATATTTTTTACAAATTTATCTATTATGTTTTTTGTTTCGTTAGAAAAATAAGCGTTTAATTCTTGAAAAACTGAAACAATCTTATTCATATTTTCTATTGTCTTGGAATCATAAGACTCACTTACTTTTTTTATAGTCTCTTTTTTCTCTTTAATATTAGAAACACAGTATGGACAATTTTCTGTTAAATCTATGAACGATTTTCCTTCCATTTGCCATTTTATCCATTTATAGTTTTCTGGCGATTTAATGTAATCGCTATAAACTTCTAATCCAGCGGGAATGTTCTCAACTTTATTCCCATCCTTAAATGCTTTTGCTAACAAACTACTACCATGTAATCCATTTTTTGCATCTCTTCCAAAAGCATTAATCATTGCTCCAAAATCGTTTTTTAAGACTTCTATTTCCTTGTCATTTTTTAAGATATTCTTTATTTCTTGAACTAAATCGTCTATCTCTTTTAACCCTTTATCATAATCAGCATTTTTAACAAAAATATCAAAACTTCCTTTAATTAATTCATCTTCCTTGAATATGTATTCATTAATATATTCATCACTGAACATTTTTACAGTTTTGAATTTATCTATTCCTGAGATTTCAGAAAGAGCCGTCTTGTCATCTTGATATTTAAAAGGCTTTAAGAATTGTAAAGTAGAAGTTCCTTGATTTATGTCATTTGATTTATACAAAATAGCTTTTGAAATACTACTTTTTCCTGTACCATTTATGGCATATTTTATATTGAGAATATTTTCTTCAATTGATATTTCACCTGAATCGATATTGTTACAATTTCTAATTTCAATTTTCATAATTCTCTCTTTTAGCACCGCTTTGCGGTGTCAAGCTAACA
>CAYQCJ010000082.1:0-2106 GCA_964416025.1 uncultured Staphylococcaceae bacterium
TTAAATACAATTCCACTACTCCAATGACTTTTGAAGTTGCTGAAAATTTAGTTTCAACTGGAATCGATATTCCAAATGTTTATGAAGAGATGTTCCAAAAAGACATTAAAGACTTAGAGGTTACTAAGTTTATTTTAGATAATTTTAAAATTTCTAATGAAGGTGTCGCTTACTATATATTTACTCAAAAAGATTTAGATAAGTTTGGTATGGCTAGCGAACAAGGAAAAGACAACGTCAATTTCTTCGCTCCATATAAAGGTATTAATATCTGGTGCTCAATTACTGAAGATATCACTGAACCATGCTATAGAATTTCAATCAGATCTAGAAATTACTCAATTAATGATGTTGCTGCTCAATTCGGTGGCGGAGGACATGCGCAAGCGGCTGGTGCACAAATTAAAGACTTAACAGAATTAGATAAGTTTATTTCTGCACTTGATGCTGTCGTTATAGCAAACAAAAAATAATGAATTTTTTACCATTACATATTTACACCGGTTATTCATTTTTAAAATCTGGAATTCAAATTTCCAGTTTAGTGAATGAAGCAAAGAAAGATGAATACACTTCTTTGGGTATTTGCGATAAAAATGTAATGTATGGTTTTGCAGAATTCAACAAAATTTGTTTAGAAAATAATGTAAAACCTATTTTTGGTATGGATTTGGATGTTGGTGAAAACACCTTATCTTTATTTATAGAATCAGAGGAAGGATATAAAAATCTTTCTTTCTTATCTTCTCTATATCAAAAAAATAACAAAGTTGAAATAGATGAATTAAAAGAACACACACAAGGTTTATTGTGTGTGTTCTCAATTACAAATCAACTCTTCAAAAATCTAAAAGAAGGGGATTTTGCGCATGATTTTGCAAAAATCGCTTCATATTTTAAAGTTTTTTTAATCGGAATTGAAATATATACTAAAGATCAAATCGACTTTGCAGATGGTGTGCGAAATTTTGCGCAAACCCATAGTTACAATTGCATAGCATTTCCAGTTAATAAATATCTAAAAAAAGATGATGCAATCGTCATTAAGATGCTTAATGCTGTCGAGAAACAAGAAACCATTAATATCAATGACCCTATAGAAGATTCTCATTATTTTTTTAAGAACCAAGAAGAAATCAAAAAGTTTTATACTTCAAGTGAATTATCTAACACTATTAAATTTTTTAAATCTCTTAACTTCACCTTTATTATTAAACGTGGTGAGCTTAGCAATTTCCCTAGCGAACTCAATATCCCCAGCAAAGACCTATTAAAATCAAAAATTCTAAATGGTTTAAAAGTAAGAAAAATTAATTTAGAAAGACAACCTGAATACCGCAATCGTTTAAATTATGAATTTATAACAATAGAAAAAATGGGTTATTGCGACTATTTTTTAATCGTTCAAGATTATGTAATGTATGCTAAAAATAACAATATAATGGTTGGTCCGGGAAGAGGTTCGGCTGCCGGTTGTTTAATTTCCTACTTATTAGGAATTACCGAAGTTGATCCTTTACGATATGGCTTATTATTTGAAAGATTTTTAAATCCTGAAAGACGTTCTATGCCTGATATAGATGTTGATTTTGCTGATATTTATCGAGATAAAATTTTCACATATTTATCAGATAAATATGGTTACGAACATGTCGCTAGAATCGTTGCTTTTCAAACATTTGGAGCTAAACAAGCATTAAGAGACACCACTTCTGTTTTTGGCTATAATACGGCTCAAGCTGATGAAATTTGTAAAACTATTCCAAATAACTTTAATGCTGGCAAATACGATTTAAATTATGCTTATGATAATATTCCTGCTTTTAAAGAAGTTATTGAATCTAGAAGAGTTGATTATAAAGATATAATTTTTAAATACGCTCATTTAATTGAAGGATTACCTAGACAAAAAGGTTTACATGCTGCTGGTGTCGTTTTAAACAACGACGCTTTACCAGGAATAATGCCATTAACTTACGATCCTCAACAAGTCACTCAATTTGAAAAAGATTATCTTGAAGAACAAGGCTTTTTAAAGTTCGATATTTTAGGTCTTAATCATTTAACAATAATTACCAATTGTTTAAGCTCCATCAAAATTAACAG